>JANOGW010000084.1:0-16275 GCA_031406155.1 Pseudorhodobacter sp. | reverse complement strand
GTTGCCCGTGGTCGCACAGGATATCGCGGGCGTGCCGGAGGTTGTTCTGCATGGCCAGACCGGGTTATTGACGCCACCGGGCGATGACGCCGCTGCCGCGACGGCCATGGCACAGGTGCTGACCGATACCGGTCTTCAGCGAAAGTTGGGGCAGGCGGCACGGCTGCGGGCGCGCACGCATCACGGGATGGCCGGGACATCAACGCGGCTAAGCCAGATGTTGACCGATGTGGTCGGGGGTCGGCGATGACGGCGGCCTTCCTGCGTGACCTTGACCGCCGCGCCCATCACCACACGCCGCTTCAGTTGTGGCTCCGCGATGATGATGCAGTGGCCCCCAACGTGGCGCTGGATCACCTTTTGCATGCGGCGGAGGTTCGTCGCATTCCGCTGACACTTGCCGCAATTCCAAAGTTCAGCGACCTGCCGCTGGCCGAACGGCTGGCGTCGGCCAAGGATGTCTCGGTCGCGGCGCATGGCTGGTGTCATGCCAACTATGCGGGCGTCGGTGAAAAAAGCCAGGAGCTGGGCGCGCATCGACCTGCCGCCACAGTGCTGGATGACCTGCGGCAGGGCTTTGCGCGGCTCCAGGGTCTGTTTCCCGCGCAGTTCGTGCCGGTTCTGGTGCCGCCATGGAACCGCATCACCCCGCCGGTCGTCGCGGGCCTGCCATCGTTGGGGTTTCGCGCGCTGTCTGTTTTTGGCCCCGCAGTTCCCGCCCCTGTGCCGGTCGTGAACACCCATGTCGATCTGATCGACTGGCGCGGATCACGCCGCGGTCGGGCAGATGACGATCTGTTTTCCGAGATTCTGGCCGCAGCACACCTTGAGGTGCCGATCGGCATCCTCAGCCATCATCTGGTGCATGACGCGCAGGCATGGCGCTTTCTGGACCGCCTGTTCGCGCTCACCGCCGATCATCCGGGGTGCGCGTGGCGGGCTTTGCCGACGCTGCTGGCGTCACCATGATTTCCAGGCAATCAGCAGACCACCATCGTCAGCCACGGCCCGGTCGCGCAGCGCATCCAGATCGGCCTGTGGCACGCCCCGTGGCAGATTGCCGATCACCAGGCCATGTGGCGCGACACTGACCGCGCCACCGCGCGCGGCAAGGGTAAAGACCAACGGCCCGGTGGACCACCATGCCGGCGCATCCGGAATGGCCGCGATCGCAGCTGCCAGCGATGCGGCAAGCCGGTGCAGGAGGGGATGGTCCGGCGGGGTCGCGATAAACGAATTGGCCAGCAGCAAACCACCCTGACCCGTCATCCTTGGCGTATCCTCAGCCATGGCGGTCAGGCCGGTGAGCGGCATCATATCGTGAAAGCCGATATCATCGCGGGCGGGATACCAATCACAATCCAGATAGATGCCCCCCTGTGACGCAAGGATCGCATAGCGGGCAACATCCACAGCCCCCGGATAATCTCCCTGCGCCAGCATCGCGGCAAAGACCGGGTCGGCAGGCAAATTCAGGGCTTCCAGATCAGCCTCCCGCCACAACCGGTAACCATAGCCCTGCGCCTTTGCATGCCGCTGCCAGGCCATGGCACCGGCGGGAACCGGCAGGCTGCCGATCCATATCTGATGGATGACGCGCGGCACCGACTGCCCGTTCGCCGCGTTGATCGCCCGTCGCTGGGACGTGGAGTAGTGGAACAACGGCGCAAGAATGGCAGGGTTCGGCACAAGGTGAAACTGGTATCCGGCGCGGCGCAGCGGGTCCTTCCGCTTTTTGGCCAGATGCAGCAACGCGGCATGCAGGCGGCGCGGCAAGCCAAGCGCCGTCTGAGGGCCCAGCGTGTGAATGGCGGGATCGGCAACCAACTGGTCCAGCAGTGCTTCGGCACCATCAAAATCGCCCTGCGCCACCAATGCCCGCGCTGCGACGATCCCGGCCCGCATGCGGTTCTGGTCAGGTGATCTGCGATCCGGCGCCATGCTTTCCCTCATTCGCGTCACAAAAAAAGATCCTAGCATGACCCCGCAGCGCCGTCTTCAAATGACGCGGTTCATCCGGCGGCTTTCTGCGCGATCACGATCACCGGACGATACGTCAGCGTCAGATGCGCAGGATCGGGCGACAAGTCCCGCACCCGTCGGTCGAAATCGGCAAGGTTTGCCCGGGTCCAATGGCGATGCGGGCCTGCGTTGACGCCGGTCAGACGCAAGTGCCGCAGCAGGCTGATCGCATCGACGAACGGCAAGGCGATACTGTGCTGGCGAACTGTGCGGATCTGCAAACAGGCGGGCATCAGCGCCGCCCAATCCCGCGGATCAAGACAGGATGGTGCCTGTGCCTGCTGGCCAAACGCCCGCAATTCCGGGAAATGATCGCGCCCGAAGCCGCTGATCGCCAGCCACCCGCCGGGGGCATGATGCGCGGCCAGTCGCCCGATCAGCGCAGCCGGATCGGCCACCCATTGCACGGTCGAGGCTGATGCGATCAGGTCAAGCCCCGGAGGCAAGGGCAGCGTTTCAATCGCCCCCGCCTGAAAAGTAACCCGTGCCTTGTGCCCTTGGGTGACACGGTCCACTGCATCCGCTGATGCCGCGACCAGATCGTTCAACAGCAGATCGCCGATCCCAAGGCGGCCCAGCATTTCGGCGGTCAAGAGCCCGGTCCCGCAGCCAAATTCCAGCACGCTACCAAAGTCGGCCGGCGCGCCAGCCGTCTGCAGGGCATCGATCAGAAGCGTCGCAATCCGGGCCTGCGCCACGGCAGCATTGTGATAGCTTGCCAAAGCCCGTCGAAAGCTGTGATAGATGCGGTCCGGTGGCACGACGGCTGGCGGCGTCATTGCCATATCTCCTCCCACGCGGACCAGGCGGCGAACGGCACATGTGCTGCGTCGATCCGGCAGATGCGGTCGGCCTCGCCGCGCCAGGCCCGTTCCAGGTTCTGCGACGGAAAAATACGATCGCGGGTACTGATCCAGACCCGATCCCACCGGCACGGCGGGGCCGCGCCACGTTGTTCAACCGCCTGTAACTCGGCACGGCACTGGGCCACATCGACGATCTGCACCGGCTGGGGCGCGTTGAAGCTGTGGGTCAGAAAGTCCTGAAAACTTGGCACCGACAGATGATCAGCCGTGTGCCGAAACACCCGGGGCGGGATGCCGGTGCGGGCATGCACCGGTGTGTGGGAACCGTTGATCGCGACATGCCGGTCAAACCGGGCCTCATGCACCGCCTGCCAATGCGCGAAGGCCGCCACGCCAAACGACCATGCCAGCAGTGTTCGGCTGGTGTAGCCGCCCAAGTCCGGCAGGCCTGTAGTCAAACCGCTGTAATCGCTGACAAAAATCACATCTTGCGCCCCTGTCAGATGCGACAGGCAGGCAGGCCCGATGGCCCAGCCGCCGAAGACGACGATTACGTCGGCGCTGTCATTCGTCTGGCGCAACCAGTCCACCCGCATCCTGCGATCACATCACGCTCGCCAGCCGGATCATGGCCGACGTGATTTGCGACATCTCGTCCGCCGATGTGACAAAGGGCGGCATGGCATAAATGTTGCGGCCAAACGGGCGCAGGTAAACGCCGGTGTTACGCGAAAAGCCGTGCGCAACATCGGCGCTGACGACATGATCCATCTCGATCACGCCAATCGCCCCCAACACCCGCACGTCAGCCACACCGGGCAGCGCGCGGGCCGGGGCGAGGTCGGCCTCGAACTGGGCGGCAATAGCGGCGACCTGAGGCTTCCAATCGCCTTGCGCCAGCAGATCAAGGCTGGCCCCGGCGACCGCACAGGCCAGCGGGTTGGCCATGAAAGTGGGCCCGTGCATGAACGCGCCGGGGCTGGCCTCGCCAATCGCATCGGCCACTTTATGGGTCGCAACCGTCGCAGCAAACGACATCGTGCCGCCGGTCAATGCCTTGCCGAGACAGATGATATCCGGCGTCACGCTGCAAAAATCGGTGGCAAACATCTGCCCGGTACGGCCAAAGCCGGTGGCGATTTCGTCGAAGATCAGCAACAGGCCGAATTCGTCGCACAGCACGCGCGCCTGATTAAGGTAGTCAGGATGGTAGAAATACATCCCCCCCGCCCCCTGCACCACGGGTTCCAGAATAAGCGCCGCGATACAGGACCGGTTTTCCACCAGTAGGGCGCGCATGGCACCAAGACCGTTGCGGGCGGGATCGTCGTCCCACGCATCGCCAAACCGCAACGGCGGGCGGTCGGCGAAATGCTGGACCGACACCGCACCCCGGAACAGATGGTGCATGCCGGTGTCGGGGTCGCACACGCTCATCGCTTTCCAGGTGTCACCATGATAGCCGGACCGGATCGTGGCAAAGCCGGTACGATCCGGTTGGCCAACCGCGTTTTGGTATTGCACGGCCATTTTCATCGCCACTTCCACCGCAACCGAGCCAGAGTCGCAATAGAAAATCCGGTCCAGCCCCGCAGGCAGCATCGCCACCAGCCGCTGGCCAAGATCAATCGCGGGGCCATGGGTCAGCCCGCCGAACATCACATGCGGCAAGCGGTCAAGCTGCGCATGAGCGGCCTGCATCAGGGCCGGATTGCGGTGTCCGTGGATCACCGACCACCATGATGACATGGCGTCGATCATCGTCGTGCCATCCTCCAGCGTCAGCCACACACCTTCGGCGCTGGCCACGATATGCGTCGGGCAGGGTTTGGTGATGTTGGAATAAGGGTGCCACAGATGTTTGCGGTCAAAATCCTCGCGGTTCACGGGATCAGGCCTTTGCGAATGGTTGCAAGGTCAACATGGGCAGCAAAGGCCTGTGCCAGCGTGTCTAGGGTCAGCGTTTGCAACATCGGCAGGCACCCCAGATGCGCCACCTTGCCAAAATCGCAAATGCTGCGTTCAACTGCGGGGTTCGTGTCGCCTATAAAGGCAATCCCAAGCACCGGGCAACCGGCGTGTCGCAAGGCGGCCAGCGACAAAAGACTGTGGTTGATCGTGCCAAGGGCGGTGCGCGCGCACAGGATCACCGGGGCCTGCCAAGCTGCGATTACCTCAAGAAACAGAACCCGTCGGTTCAGCGGCACCATAAGCCCGCCTGCCGCTTCAACCACCAACGGGCCATCGATCTGCGGCAGGGCAAGGCGCTGCGGGTCAATCTCCATGCCTTCCGCCTCGGCCGCCAGATGTGGCGAGGCGGGTATCTGCAAGCGGAAGACCTCAGGCAGGGGCCGCATGCCTGACAGGCGGGCGACGATCTGGCTGTCTGTCTCGCCCTCCAGCCCCGATTGCACGGGCTTCCAGTACCGCGCCTGCAAAGCTTGGGTCAGACCGGCAGCAAACACAGTTTTGCCGATATCGGTATCGGTGCCGGTTATGATCACGGAATTTGTCATGCGGCAACCTTTGCGAGGTCTGCAAACAGCGCAGTGATGATATCGGGCGCGGTGTTCAGCGTGATCGAGATACGCAGCCGCGCAGTCCCGCGTGGAACCGTGGGCGGGCGAATACCGCGAATATCATAGCCGCGCTCTTGCAAATATGTAGCCACGGTCATCACCCGCTGATCACTGCCCAGCGGGATCGGCATGATCTGCGACGAGAACCCGGTAAAGCCATGCAACGCCGCCTGACCATGTGCGTGTGTGATCCGTGCCAACGCGTCAAGGCGGCGCTGTGGACTTGCCGCAACCTCCCGCAGTGCCGCCTGCACGAGTGCCGCGTTCAAAGGCGAGGGCGCCGTGGCATAGATGAACCCGCGCGCCTTGTTGATCAGGGTGTCGATCAGATCCGTCGCGCCGCAGATCAGCGCACCCGACACGCCCAATGCCTTGCCGCACGTGTGCAGGGTTAGCAGGGTATCGGCGTGTTCCATCCCTTCGGTCAGCCCCCGCCCGGTGGTGCCGTAAAGCCCGGTTGCATGCGCCTCGTCAACCACAAGCACCGCGTCATGGATCGCGGCAAGGGTGACAAAATCAGCGACGGGCGCGAAATCGCCGCCCATGGAATACAGGCTTTCAATGGCAACCCAAACCCTGCCCATGCCGCCTTCGCCGCGCCAACCGGCAATCTGCGCCTCGGCATGTGCAACATCATTATGGGCAAAGGATCGGCAATCGGCGCGGCCAAGCCGCATGCCGTCATGTGCAGAGGCGTGGATCAGTGCGTCATGCAAGACCAGGTCGCCGGGCATCGGCAGGCTGGCGAAAATCGCCTGATTGGCGGCAAAACCGCCGCCCATGAAAAGCGCGCTTTCGGCTCCGAAAAACTGCGCCGCCGCGACCTCCAGCGCCTCATGTTCAGCGTCGTTGCCGCGAAGCAGACGTGATCCGCCAGCCCCGACGGCAACACCGCGGTCAAGGGCCGCGCGTGCTGCATCGCGCAAGACGTCAGACCCCGCCAACCCCAGATAATCGTTCGATGAAAAGTCATGCCCGACACGTGGGGCCAGACTGCGCAGCCTGCCCCGGTCGTCAAGCGCGCCAAGCGCCTGCGCGTGCCGGGGGAAGGCCGTCATTGCGCCGCGACACCATGCGGCGGCGCTGGCACAGGCAGATCCATCGCAACAAGCCCAAGCCGCTCGAACAATGCCGCATCCTGATCTTCGCCCGGATTGTCGGCCGTCAGCAGCGTATCACCAACGAAGATCGAGTTCGCCCCGGCAAACACGCACATCGCCTGCATCTCGTCGCTCATCGCGGTGCGGCCCGCCGACAGGCGCACATGGCTTTGCGGCATCAGAATGCGGGCCAGTGCAATAGTGCGCACAAATTCGATCGGGTCCAGCGGTGGAGTTTCTGCCAGCGGTGTATCGGGCATCGGGATCAGCATGTTCACCGGCACGCTTTCGGGATGGGCGGGCAGGTTGGCCAGCGTCAGCAGCATGTCGATCCGGTCCATCCGCGTCTCGCCCATGCCGACGATACCGCCCGCGCAGACCTTTATCCCGGCCTCGCGCACACGGGCAAGCGTCTCGATCCGGTCGGCAAAAGTGCGGGTAGTGATCACTTCGCTGTAGTATCGCTCCGACGTGTCGATGTTGTGGTTGTAATAGTCCAGACCGGCATCGCGCAGGCGCACAACCTGAGTGTCGTCCAGCATGCCCAGCGTCATGCAGGTTTCCATGCCCATCGCCTTGACGCCACTGATCATCGCCGACAGCGCCGCCATGTCGCGGTCCTTGGGCGACCGCCACGCGGCCCCCATGCAATAGCGCGTGGCCCCACCTGCCTTTGCCTTCCGTGCCTCGGCCAGAACGCGTTCAACCTCCATCAGTTTCGATGCTGACATCTGCGCGCCGTTGGTTGCGGACTGCGAGCAGTACGAGCAATCCTCGGCACAGCCGCCGGTCTTGATCGACAGCAATTTGCTGCGCTGCACGCGGTTCGGATCAAAATGCGCGCGGTGCACGCTCTGCGCCTGAAACAGCAGATCCATCAACGGGCTGGCATAGATCGCCTCAGCCTCGGCACGGGTCCAGTCATGGCGCAGCGGGTTTGGCATCGACATTGCGGTCTCATTTCATGGATGAATTGCTCTGGCACACGGAATATTGCAAGTCATGTTTTGATTATGCGGACAACAGGGCATTTGCAAGTCTGGCCGAGCCGCAAGGACTTTGGGTCACCCGTTGCCGCACCACTCCGAATGAACGGATCAGATCGCGTTGACCAGCATCCGCGCTGCACGGCCTAGTGTTGCCATGATCTGTGCCTGCGGTCCGTCTGCTACTTTGGTGTCTGCCAAGGCCCGCGCCATACAGAGCAACCAGTTCTCTGCATCCACAGCTCTGATGGGCACATGCGCGTGGATTTCACGCAAGTTCATATGGCCGTGATTTTCGGCATAAAGCCTGCGCCCACCCAGAAAGCCGCTCATGAAATCAAATTGTTCGGCCCGCACATGCGCCATTCCGTGCCCAAGCAAATGCAGATGCAGGATCTGCACTCCCTCTGGCAGCGTTTCGACCAGATCATAGAACCGCTCGACCAAGACCCGCACAGCAGGCTCGCCTCCGATCTGATCAAACATGCTTTGCATGATCAAGACTGTGGACGCGTCTTCTTCGGGTCGTAGTGCGACAACCCGACAATCCGCCCCGGCAGCCGTTTTTGCTGGCCGTCCAGCTTGCCGACTTCTACCTCCGTGCCCACTTCGGCATGCGCCACATCGACGCGCGCCATGGCGATGGTTTTGTCCAGCAGAGGCGAGCGCATCCCCGATGTCACCACCCCAACCTGTGCCCGGCCGATGTGAACGCTATCGCCATGCCCCACATCGACCGAGGCATCGATATCCAGGCCCACCAGCTTGTGCATCGGATGCTCCTTCCGCCGGATCAGCGCCTCGCGCCCGATGAAGTCATCGGTTTTTGATTTCAGCGGCACGGTAAAGCCGATGCCTGCCTCGAACGGGTCGGTCTGGTCGGAAAACTCATAGCCCGCAAAGATCAGCCCGGCCTCGATGCGCACCATGTCAAGGGCGGCCAACCCCATCGGCTTCAGCCCCAGATCGGCGCCATGCAGCCAGACTGCATCCCACACGGCAGCACCGTCTTTCGGATGGCAGAAAATCTCAAACCCCAATTCGCCGGTATAGCCGGTCCGCGACAACACAACAGGCGCCCCATCCGGCCCACCAATCCGCGCGATGGCGAAGCGAAACCAGCCCAGCTCATCCACAGTGGGCTGTGTGGGCATGGTCCAGATCATCCGTCGCATGATCTCGCGGCTGTTCGGCCCTTGCACGGCCAGATTGTGCAGCTGATCCGTCGATCCGCGCACCATCACTTTCAGGCCCAGCTTTTCTGCCTGTTCGCGTAGCCAAATCCCGGAATAATCATCGCCACCAATCCAGCGGAACCGATCCCGCCCCAACCGGAACAAAGTGCCATCGTCGATCATGCCGCCATGCGGATAGCACATCGCCGAATAGACCACCTGCCCATCAACCAGCTTTTTGACGTCCCGCGTCAGGGTGTATTGCATCAACGCTTCGGCATCCGGCCCGGTCACTTCGAACTTGCGCAAGGGCGACAGGTCCAGCACCACCGCCGCCTGACGGCAGGCCCAATATTCCTCGACAGGCCCCGTCGCGGCATAGCTTTGCGGCAGCCAATAGCCCTTGTATTCCACCAAATTCCGCGTCTTTGCCGCAATGGAGGAATGAAACGCGGTTTCCTTGGTCATCTTCGGCTCCGAATCCTTTGTGGGGCGATAGGCAATGGCGCGCGAGAATGCCTCGGCCCCGGCATAGGTACGCACGTGAATATCGCTAAGATACCAGCCATTGCCCGCAGATGTATCATCCGGGCAAGCGGATGAGACGCAGATCAGATCCGTCAGCGCCCGCATCAGCACATAATCACCGGGTCGCGACCATGCCTCGTCAGATATCAGCGCACCGTGCGCATCAATCCCGGTGTTGTAGAAAAAGTTGATCGCCATCCAACCGGGGCGCGCCGCGACGCCGTGCGGCTTCAGCGCGTGATTGAAATTATCAGAACAATTCACATGCCCCGGATAGCCGATATCGTCGTAATATTTTGGCGCGCAGGCCATGGCAAAGGCGTCGTGCCGGCCGACAGTATCCTGCACCACTTCCACCAGCGGCAGCCAATCCTGATCGTAGTATTTCGAATGCAGCCCCGGCATCGGGTAGGCGTGCCCCATCAACGTACGGGTCGTGGTCACATCCAGCGGATGCTCAATGCCTTGATCCAACTTGCGGGCGGAAAAACACTGAAAATCCGTCATCTGGCGGCCATCGACATCGATGATCTGGATGTAATCCCCCGCTTTCACGAAGTATGCCCCGGCGGTTGAGGATTTCACCCGCAAGTCCAGCACCGGATCGGCCAAGGGATCGGGCAGTTCAAACTGCCCCACACGCCGCAACACGGCCCGCTGGATGGTCACCACAATCGGAGAAAGTGTCGCCTGCTCGCCCGGATGCATCGCCAACCCCGGTGCCGCAACAATTACCACCCCATCGCGCGTGACGGTAAACGTCTCGGTTGCCCCCGCAGCCGCATCCGCCCCGAACAGGCAGACCCCGCCCGCCTGTGAAAGATCAATGCCGCGCCGCGCGACCCCCAACCGCAGCCCCGCCAATCCATTCGCCAGCAGCGCCTTCAACCCCGATGCATCACAATTGGCTGCTGCCCCAAGAATCCCGGCATCGATCCGGCCCTTGGCATCTGCCGCCACCAGTTCGCATCGCTGCCCGCCCTCGGAATTGGTCAGCGTGATCCGATCACCAGCCTCCAGCCGGATCAGAACCGCGCCGCCACCGTCAACCTCAAAACGCTCGCGCCCCGAATGCAGTGCCAGCGATGCGGGTGCTAAGATCTGACTGGGCCGGGGCGGGCCGGGAATAACGCGCGGATAGGGGCTGTCCAGCATCTTACCTCACTTCTGCGGCTTGTAGCGTCTGTGTAAACAATGTTTAATGTCAAGAATAACCGAGCCGCCCCACCCTCGCAAGCTAACACAGGTAACCCGCAGCATCCGTTCAAATTTGACGTCCCGAACGGCGGAAGCGGGATTGCGGTATCAGATACCAAGGACCCACGATGCGTTATTCAGGTTTCAAGGTGATGTTTGAGGCGCTGACCGGCCACAAGGGCTGGCGGCCGGCATGGCGCAACCCCGAACCGCAAGCGGCCTACGACTATATCATCGTTGGCGGCGGCGGTCACGGTCTGGCAGCCGCCTACTATCTCGCGAAAGAATTCAAACAAGCCCGCATTGCTGTACTGGAAAAAGGCTGGATCGGCGGCGGCAGTGTGGGCCGCAACACCACCATCATCCGGTCCAACTACCTGCTGGATGGCAACCAGCCGTTCTACGAATTTTCCCTCAAACTGTGGGAAGGGCTGGAGCAGGATTTCAACTATAACGCCATGGTTTCGCAGCGCGGTATCCTGAACCTGTTCCACACCGACGCCCAGCGCGATGCCTATGTCCGGCGCGGCAATGCGATGATCATGCACGGGGCGGATGCGCAGATCCTGAACACGGCGCAGGTGCGCGCAATGTATCCGTTCCTCAATTTCAACAACGCCCGTTTTCCCATCAAAGGCGGTCTTGCGCAAAAACGCGGCGGCACCGTGCGCCATGATGCCGTCGCCTGGGGCTATGCCCGCGGTGCCGACAGCCGCGGCGTCGATATCATCCAGAACTGCGAAGTGACTGGCTTTCGCATCGAAAACGGCCGCGTCCTAGGCGTCGAGACCTCACGCGGCTACATCGCGGCGGGCAAAATCGGCGTCGCCGTTGCAGGTTCCTCAAGCCGCGTCATGGCCCAAGCCGGGATGCGTCTGCCAATCGAAAGCCACGTCCTGCAAGCCTTCGTCTCCGAAGGCCTGAAACCGCTGATCGACGGCGTGATGACCTTCGGTGCAGGCCATTTCTACGTCAGCCAATCCGACAAAGGCGGCCTTGTGTTTGGCGGCGATATCGACGGCTACAACAGCTACGCCCAACGCGGCAACATGGCGGTGGTCGAGGATGTCTGCGAAGGCGGCATGGCCCTGATGCCAATGATCGGCCGCGCCCGACTGCTGCGGATGTGGGGCGGCATCATGGACATGTCGATGGATGGCTCGCCCATCATCGACCGCACCGAAACCGACGGCCTCTATTTCAACGGCGGTTGGTGCTACGGCGGCTTCAAAGCCACCCCCGCCAGCGGCTGGGTTTTCGCCCATCTGCTGGCCACCGACACGCCCCACCCCACCGCCACCGCCTACCGGTTCGACCGCTTTCGCAAAGGCCTGATGATCGACGAAAAGGGCCAAGGTGCCCAACCGAACCTGCACTAGCGCCAAGTATTCTCAGAAAAGTGGAAACCGGTAGTCCGGTCCGAGAATGCGAAAAGGAAAGACCAGATGATCATTAACCACCCCCTCCTCGGCCCCCGCGATGCGCAGGAATTCGTCTATCTGGGCGATGCCAACCTGATCAATCGCCCCGATGGCCTGGTCCCGGATGCCGAAGTGCAATTCCACGACTACCTTTATCAGCGCGATAACCCCGCAGGCCTGCACCGCGAACTTTGGTATCACGAACAAGGCGACCGGTCCTGGCTCGTCGTAACCCGCAACACCGTCACCCATGAGATCACCCAAGTCGAACTCGCCCGCGAAGTCGCCCACAGACAGGGGCGTTCCAAATGAACCAAAGCAACCGCATCACCGGTGGCCTGATCAACCGCGATACCACTCTGAACTTCACTTTTGACGGCAAAACCTATCAAGGCCATCCCGGCGATACGCTTGCCTCGGCCTTGCTCGCCAACAACATCCGCCTGATGGGCCGCAGCTTCAAGTACCACCGTCCGCGCGGGCCAATCGCGGCAGGTTCGGAAGAACCCAATGCCTTGGTTGAACTGCGCACCGGCGCGCGACTGGAGCCTAACACCCGCGCCACAACGGCAGAACTATTCGACGGACTGACCGCCAAAAGCCAAAACCGCTGGCCCTCGCTCCGCTTTGATGCGATGGCGATCAACGACCGCCTCTCGCCCTTCTTCGCCGCCGGGTTCTACTACAAAACCTTCATGTGGCCCGCCACCTTTTGGGAAAAGGTCTATGAACCAATCATCCGCCACGCCGCTGGACTTGGCGCGCTATCGAGGCAGGATGACCCCGATGCTTACGACAAAGGCTTCCTGCACTGTGATCTGCTGATCATCGGCGCTGGCCCCTCCGGCCTCGCCGCCGCCCTGACCGCCGCCCGCTCCGGCGCGCGCGTTATCTTGGCAGATGAAGACTTCCGCATGGGTGGCCGCCTGAACGCCGAAACCTGCACGCTTGGCAACCAATCCGGTGCTGATTGGGCTGCCAAAACTGTGTCTGAACTGGCCCATATGCCCAATTTCCGCTTGCTGCCTCGGACCACGATCCTCGGTGCGCTAGACCACGGCATCTACTCGGCCGTCGAACGTGTTTCCGACCACCTGCCCGAACCACTGCCCGGAAAACCGCGCCAGATTCTGTGGCGCATCTATTCCAAACGCGCGATCCTGACCGCTGGCGCAATCGAGCGCCCCATTGCATTTGAAAACAACGACCGCCCCGGCATCATGCTGGCAGGTGCCATCCGCACCTTTGCCAACCGCTGGGCCGTCACCCCCGGCCAACGCGTCGCAATCTTCACCAACAATGATGACGGCCTGCGCACCGCCACCGATCTTGTTGCCAAAGGCGTGGATGTTGTCGCTGTCATCGACCCGCGCGAAGGCTTGCCCATGCTGCCCGGCATCCGCCACCTGCAAAGCGCGCAAGTCATCGATACCAAAGGCCGCCTCGGTCTGTCGGCCATCATTGTCCGCAGCCCAAAAGGCGTGGAAGCCATCGAAGTCACCGCCCTTGGCGTCTCTGGCGGCTGGAACCCCAACCTCAACATCTCCAGCCACCACCGGGGCCGACCGGTATGGAACGACAGTATAGCCGCCTTCACCCCCGGCCCCAACGGCCCCGCTGGTCTCACTTTCGCTGGCGCTGCCAACGGTCATTTCTCCACCCACGCCGCCCTCACGACGGGGGCTGCCGCTGCCGCCGAAGCGATCGCAGCACTTGGCTTTACCGCCCCTGCCCAAGACCTGCCAAAAGCCGAAGACGCCCCAATCGCCATCACCGCCTTCTGGTATGTCCACGCCGGCAAAGGCCGCGCCTGGATCGACCCGCAAAACGATGTCACCGTCAAAGACATCAAGCTATCGCACCAAGAAGGCTTCCGCGCAGTCGAGCACCTAAAACGCTACACCACCCTCGGCATGGCGACCGACCAAGGCAAAACCTCAAACGTCCTCGGCCTCGCCGTGATGGCCGAACTGACCGGCCAATCGATCCCCGAAACCGGCACCACCATTTACCGCCCGCCCTACACCCCTGTCTCCATCGCCGCCCTCGCAGGCCGATCAACGGGGCCGGATTTCCGCCCCACCCGCCTGACCCCATCGCACAAATGGGCCACCGAACAGGGTGCTGTCTTCGTCGAGGTTGGCATGTGGCTGCGGACCCAATGGTTGCCTAAGCCCGGCGAGACGACATGGCGGCAATCGGTAGACCGCGAGGTTCTGCAAACCCGCAATTCGGTTGGCATCTGCGATGTCACCACCCTTGGTAAGATCGATATCCAAGGCACCGACGCCGGCGCTTTCCTTGACCGGGTTTATGCCAACACCTTCTCGACGCTGGCAGTCGGCAAAGTCCGCTACGGCCTGATGCTGCGTGAAGACGGCATAGTGTTTGACGATGGCACGACGGCCCGCATGGGGCCAAGCGAATACGTCATGACCACCACCACCGCCAACGCCGTTACCGTATTCCGCCATCTGGAATACTGCCGCCAATGCCTCTGGCCCGATCTGGATGTTCAGCTGATTTCCACCACCGAGGCATGGGCGCAGTATTCTGTCGCAGGCCCCAATGCACGGAAACTACTGCAAAAGATCGTTGATCAAGATATCTCGAACGACGCCTTCCCCTATATGGCCTGCGGTGAAATCACTGTCTGCGGAGGCCTGCGCGCGCGCCTGTTCCGCATTTCTTTCTCAGGCGAACTTGCCTACGAAATCGCCGCCCCCACCCGCTACGGCGACGCCATGATCCGCGAGCTTGTGGCGGCTGGGGCCGAATTTGACGCCGTGGTCTATGGCACCGAAGCCCTCGGCGTCATGCGTGTCGAAAAAGGCCATGTCGCGGGCAATGAGCTGAACGGCCAATCCACCGCCCTGAACATGGGCCTTGGCAAAATGGTCTCCCGCAAGAAAGACGCCATCGGCGTGCCATTGTCGGCCCGCGAAAGAATGGTCACCGAAGACGGCTACCGCCTTGTCGGCGTCCGCCCGGTTGACCCGAAAGATCCCTTAACCGCTGGCAGCCATTTCATCGCCACAGGCAAAGACGCTGTCGCCAAGAACGATGCTGGCTGGCTGACCTCGGTCGTCTATTCCCCCCACCTCGGCCATTCCATCGCCCTGGGTTACCTCAAAAACGGCCACACCCGCCTTGGCGAACGCCTGCGCGCCGTCAACTTGCTGGCGGGCACAGAGACTGAGATTGAAATCGTCTCGCCACACTTCATAGACCCGGAAGGGGAACGCCTCCGTGCCTGATCACCGCCTGAAACCGCTGACCCCCCTGGGCAACGCCAGCCCGCAAACCGACACCATCGGCCCGGTCACCATCACCGAAAACACCTCTGTCGCCCTAGCCTCCCTCGCCACCCGCAAAGGCCGCAAGGCCGACGTTGCCAAAGCTGCCAACTCCCTGAAGCTGACCCTGCCCGCTCCCGGCCATGCCTCGGAAAACGCCCTCTGGCTCGCCCCTGACCAATGGCTGATCGAGGCGCCCTTCGCCACCCACGAAGACATCGCGGCTTACCTGAAACCCGCCTTCAAAGATGCCGCCTCGATCACCGAACAAACCGATGCCTGGGTCCGTTTCGATATGACCGGCCCCGATCTGCACCCGCTGATGGAACGCCTGTGCAACCTTGATACCCGTGTGATGCACGTAGGCCAGGCCACCCGAACGGTGATCGACCATCTCGGCTGCTACGTCATTTTCAAAACTGATAGCCTTACCCTGCTGGGCCCCAGATCATCCGCGAAATCCCTGCATCACGCCCTGATCACTGCCGCAAGAAGCGCATACTGACCCACCAACACACCTTGACTGAAATTGCGTTTCATTTTGGTCCAAGTATCCCACGGGGGTGTGGGGGTGTGAAACCCCCGCCAACGCTGATGCAGCACTGGACCTTCCCCAAGAATGCGCTAAAAATTCTTGGTAGTGAAGAAAATCGCCTGCATGTTTCCTGAAGGGTGAAGAGATGACCGAAAACACGGATTTCGAAACCCCCGCTGCAATGCCCAAAGGCAAACCTGCCTTCGATCAGGATCCCCATCGCGTCCGCGAGTTGAGCGAGCGCAACCTTGAGGTCGCAATCGGCCGCGAAGTGCGGGCCTTTCGGCGTCAGCAGGGCATGACCGTGGCCGATCTTGCCAGCGTGTCGGGCCTTTCGATCGGCATGCTGTCCAAGATCGACCAAGCTACCGCAGTCTTCGCCATCTTGATCATTATCGCGTGGAGATAGATTCTCCATAGATATATTTCGAGGATAAGTCTCAACATCAGTATTCAAGGAACTTGTGACCGTTGGCGGACTCCGTCCACTTGTCATTACGAATTGTTGATGGGAATTCAACATTACGTTACGGAAATATGCGATCGGCTTATTAGATGTGCGAGAAATCGTGGTATGTCTTGGCAATCCTTGGGAGTGGATGGAATCTTCATCATCACGGTTTACCAAAG
>JANOGW010000063.1:0-18163 GCA_031406155.1 Pseudorhodobacter sp. | reverse complement strand
TTCCCCGAAACCCGGTTCTTGGTTTGGGGTTTTTTCTTTTTGCATCGATTGGGGGGGTGCGTTAACCCCGCAGCCCGGGCGGTGACCGGGGGCCTAAATACAACCCAACGCGCCCCCGTACCACGTCCGGGGCTGCGGCGGGAAGTCGGGGCAATGGGAAGTCGGGCGGCGGCGGTCAGATCGCCTATCGAACGACTTAACCGTCCGTCAGGCGGCTGACAACTATGGTGACCTCGGGTTTCTTGCCGATCTCTTCCATCGCGACCTGGCGGGTGACGCGGCGGATCGCCTCGTCCAGCTTGTCGTCATCACGCAGAACCTTGGCCCCAGCCTTGGCCAGGAACGCGCCAAGTTCCGCCTCCATCACCTCGGCCACCGATTTGCCGCGCTTGCCAAACTCGGGCAGGCCCATCAGTTCGACCCATGGCTCGCCCAGAGCTTCGTCCGCCTCATCCAGAATGACGGTGACAAGGGCATGGCCACCAATCGCCATGCGGATACGGTCGCGCACAACGCCGTCCGTCGCGTTGATCAGCACCGATCCGTCCAGATAGGTGCGCCCGGTTTCGATGTACTCGGCCACTTCCGGCACGGTGCCGGTGATGTCTATCATCATGCCGTTGCTGACCACTTCGGTGGCAATGCCCTTGGCAGCACCGATCTTGGCATGTTCGCGCAAATGCCGGTGTTCGCCGTGCATCGGGATCAGCATCGCGGGTTTCAGGATGCTGTGGACGGTTTCCAGATCGGGGCGGTTGGCGTGGCCCGACACATGGTAAAGGCCGTTGGCATCATCCTGCACATCGACGCCCATTTCCGAGAACGCGTTGTAGATGCGCAGCACTTCGCGTTCGTTGCCAGGGATTGTTTTTGACGAGAACAGGAACAAATCGCCCTCTTTCATCTCGTGTCCCAGATATTTGCCACGGCTAAGCTGCGCCGATGCCGCACGGCGTTCGCCCTGGCTGCCGGTCACGATCAGCATCAGATTGCTGCGCGGCACATCAAGCGCCTCTTCCGGCGAAATGGTGCCGGGGAAGTTCTTAAGCACACCCGATTGTTCGGACGCCGTGACCATGCGCTTCATCGCGCGGCCCAGCAGGCAGACCGAACGGCCAGCGGCCTTGGCGGCTTCGGCGAGGGTTTTCAAGCGGGCGACGTTGGAGGCGAACGTTGTCGCCACAACCATGCCTTTTTGCCGCCGGATCAGTTCGGAAATAGGGTCTTTCAGGGTGGCTTCCGATCGGCCCGCGTGGGTGGAAAACACATTCGTGCTGTCACACATCAAGGCGCGGATCGGCGCTTCGGCAGCAAGGGCGCGCATTGCAGCCTCGTCAAAGCCTTCGCCGACCACGGGGGTGGCATCCAGTTTGAAATCGCCCGAATGCACCACACGGCCTGCGGGGGTGTCGATGATCAGCATCGAACATTCGGGGATCGAATGGCTGATCGGCAGGAACTGCACCTTGAAGGGGCCGGCCTCGATCACTTCGGGGCGCGCGCCGACCGTGGTGATGACATCTGCGGGCAGGCCGTATTCTTCAAGCTTCAGCCGCCCGATGGTGGCCGTGAACTTCCGGGCGTAGACTTTTTTCTTCAGCCGAGGCCACAGATGGCCGAGTGCGCCGATGTGGTCTTCGTGGGCGTGGGTAATAAATATCGCCTCGATCCGGTCAAGACGGGCTTCCAGCCACTTGATATCGGGCATGATCAGATCGACGCCGGGGGTAGACCCCATATCGGGAAACGTGACCCCCAGATCGACCACGATCAGGCGTTCCTTGTCTTCCGGCCCATAGCCGTAAACATATGTATTCATGCCAATTTCGCCAGCCCCGCCGAGGGGAAGGTAGATCAGCCGGTTCTTACCGCTCATGCCGCGTCCTGTTCTTTGTTATAGTCGTTAATGAGAACAAGACCATGCATGGTCAGATCGTCCTCAACCGCATCAAATAAATCAAATCCTTGCGCGAACAGCGGGGCCAGCCCGCCGGTCGCGATAACCTTCATCGGGCGGTCACGCTCCATCCTGATCTGGCGCACGATGCCTTCCGCAAGGCCGATATAGCCCCAATACACACCTGACTGCATGCAGGCCACCGTATTCGTGCCAATCACCTTCGTCGGGCGGGAAACATCCACATGCGGCAGCGCAGCGGCGGCCATATGCAGCGCCTCGAGCGACAGATTGACACCGGGCGCGATGACCCCCCCGATATAGGCGCCGTCGGTATCAACGACGTCAAAGGTGGTGGCGGTGCCAAAATCGACGATGACCAGATCACCACCATAGTGCGCAAAACCGGCGACCGTGTTGACCAGCCGGTCGGGGCCAACCGTCACCCCCTGATCGACGCGGGGGGGCGTCGGCAGGCGGCATTCGGGCTTGCCGACGACCAGCGGGCGGCAATCGAAATAGCGGCTGCACAGCACACGCAGGTTGAACACCACGCGCGGCACGGTGGAGGAAATAATGACCTCGGTAATCTGGGCTTCGGTTTTGGTCAGGCTCATCAGCGTGGACAGCCAGACGAAATACTCATCCGCCGTGCGTTTGTGATCGGTGGCGATGCGCCAGGTGGCCAGAAATTTACGGGCATCCCAGACGGAAAACACAGTGTTGGTATTGCCGCAATCTATTGCCAGAAGCATGGGATCGGCCTTTCCTAAAAGAACACGTCGGCGGCGGGGATGGCCATTCGGCCTGCTGCGGTATGAAGCACCAGCGCGCCTTTGTCGTCTATCGTCTCGAACCGGCCTTCGTGGGTCGCACTGCCGGTGCGCGCACGGATGGTATCGCCAAGCCTTGCGGCATGGGCTAGCCATTCGGCGCGCAAGGGATCGAAGCCTTGCGTGACAAAGACCGCCTCCCACCGGGCATAGGCGGGGGCGAGGTGCGCGAGGAAGGCTTCGGGTGTAACGCGGTGGCCAGTTTCTGCCAGCAGGCTGACCGGGGGGGTAGCATCGGGGTCAAGCTGCGATGGATCAGGGGCGGCGATCAGGTTGACGCCCATGCCGATGGCAAGGTGGCGCGCCGATTTGCCTGCACCTGCGGCCTCCAGCAGGATGCCCGCCAGTTTGCCACCGTTCAGCAGCACATCATTCGGCCATTTCAGCGCGAAGGCCGACGGCAGGCCGGTGACTGCGACGCAAGCCTCGCGCAGGGCGAGTGCGGCTGCGAAGGATCGCAGGGCCACAGTGCCGATGTCTTCGGTTGGGTGCATGACGTAGGTCGCATGAAAGTTGCCAGCCGGGCTGACCCAGACCCGCGCCCGCCTGCCCCGGCCTGCGGTTTGAGTGCCCGCCAGTATCCAGGCAGGCCCTGCCAGTGCGGGGGCAAGCCGGGCGGCTTCGGCATTGGTGCTGTCAACCGATGCCAGCACGGTGCGCGCGACCCCGTCAGGCCAGGGATCAGGGGCCGACAAGACTGTCGGCGGCAAAGGCAGCCAGCGGTTCGATCCCGAACAGGTTGATGATGCCAAGCAGCATGATGGCCGCCACTCCCATCAGCATCAGCCATTGCGCGGGTACCATGGCTGTGTCGATCGCATCGCCCTCTTTGCCGAAATACATGTAGAACACGATACGCAGATAGTAAAACGCGCCGATCACCGAGGCGACAGCTCCGGCCAGCGCCAACCAGACCATGCCTGCATCAACTGCCGCTTGCAGGACGTAGAATTTGGCGAAAAAGCCGACCATCGGGGGTACACCGGCCAAGCTGAACAGCAAGACCAGCATGGCCAGCGCCTTCAGTGGATCGCGGCGGGAATACATGTTCAGGCTGTCAATCGTGGTGATCGGGCGGCCATCCTTTTCCATCGACAGGATGAAGGCAAAGGTGCCGATGTTCATCGTGACGTAGATCGCCATGTAGATCAGCATGGCCTTGATGCCGCCCGCCGTGCCAGCGGCCAGACCGACCAGCGCATATCCCATATGGGCGATCGAGGAATAGGCCATCAGCCGTTTGATATCGCGCTGCCCGATGGCGGCGATGGCACCGAGGAACATCGAAAACACGGCAAGGGCGGCCAGAACCTGCCCCCAGTCACCGGGGATGGTGCCGAACGCGTCCTGTACCAGCCGCGCCAGCAGCGCCATGGCGGCAACCTTTGGCGCGGTGGCGAAGAATGCGGTCACTGGCGTGGGCGAGCCTTCGTAAACATCCGGCGTCCACATGTGGAACGGGGCGGCGGACACTTTGAACGCAAGACCCGCGATCATGAAGACAAGGCCGAACAGCAGGCCAAGGGGCATCTCGCCAGCGGCGATGGTCGACAGGATGCCGCTGAACAGCGTGGTTCCGGCAAAACCGTAGGTCAGCGATGCGCCATACAACAACAAGCCCGACGACAGCGCGCCGAGGACGAAATACTTGAGGCCCGCCTCGGTCGATCTGGGGCTGTCGCGACGGAAAGCCGCGATGACGTACAACGCCAAGCTTTGCAGCTCCAACCCCATGTAAAGCGTCATCAGATCACCGGCGGACACCATGATCATCATGCCGACAACCGCAAGCGTGATCAGGATCGGATATTCAAAGCGCAACAGATCGCGGCGCAGCAGATAGTCCTGGCTGATCACCAGCACGGCAGCAGCCGACAGCAGGATGGTGACCTTGGCAAACCGGGCGAAGGCATCGTCGATGAACATGCCGCCAAAGGCCGCCTGCGCGCCGGTCCCGCCAAACCCGATGACCCCGGCAAGGGCGGCGAACAGCGCTGCGGTCACCCAGACCAGCATCGGGGCGGTCTTGTCCTTGCCGGTATAGACCGCGAACAGCAGGGCGATCATCGCAAAAGCGGACAGCACAATTTCCGGCAAGATAGCGGCAAAATCGGTTTGGGTCATCGTGCCGTTCCTATTCCATAGCCACTTGTGCCGCATCCCGGACCGGGAGGGCGGCGTGATAATCGGCAACCAACGCCCCGACCGACGGGCCGATGATGTCTGTCACCAGACTGGGGTAGATCCCGAGCAGCAGCGTCATCGCAATCAGTGGCGCAAAGATTGCCCGCTCGCGCCCCGACAGATCGCCGATCGATTTCAGCGCCCCTTTGATCAGATCGCCGAACACCACGCGCCGGTACAGCCACAACGCATAGGCCGCCGACAGGATGACGCCAGACGTGGCGACAACCGCAACCCAAGTGTTGACCTGGAATATGCCCATCAGCGTCAGAAATTCACCCACAAAGCCCGACGTGCCCGGCAGGCCCACGTTCGCCATGGTGAAGAACATGAACACCAAAGCATACGTCGGCATGCGCACGACAAGGCCGCCGTAGGCATCAATATCGCGGGTGTGCATCCGGTCATAGATCACACCCACACACAGAAACAATGCGCCAGAGATGAAGCCATGGCTGATCATCTGGAAAATCGCACCATCGACACCCTGCTGGTTGGCGGCGAAAATGCCCATCGTCACATAGCCCATGTGGGCGACCGACGAATAGGCGATCAGCTTTTTCATGTCTTGCTGGGCCAATGCCACGAGGCTGGTATAGACAATGGCGATGGCCGACATCCACAAGACCAGCGGCGTCAGCAGATCAGCGCCGACCGGGAACATCGGCAGGCTGAAGCGCAAAAAGCCGTAGCCGCCCATTTTCAACAGGATCGCTGCCAGCACCACCGACCCCGCCGTCGGGGCCTGCACATGCGCGTCGGGCAACCATGTGTGCACCGGCCACATCGGCATTTTCACCGCAAAACTGGCAAAGAACGCAAGAAACAGCAGAGTTTGCAAGCCGCCGACAATCTGGAAACCGGCGATGCCAATGGTTTCGGACGCAAAGTCATGCACCAGCAGTTTGGCGATATCGGTGGTGCCGGCGTCATAATACATCGCGATCATCGCGACCAGCATCAGGACCGACCCGAGGAACGTGTAAAGGAAGAACTTGAACGCCGCATAAACGCGGTCCTTGCCGCCCCAGATGCCGATGATCAGGAACATCGGTATCAGGCCTGCCTCGAAAAACAGGTAGAACAGCACAAGGTCCAGCGCGCAGAACACGCCCAGCATCAGTGTCTCGAGCATCAGAAACGCGATCATGTAATCCTTGACGCGGGTTTCCACGCCCCAGCAGGCGGCGATGGTGATCGGCATCAAGAACGTGGTCAGCATGACGAACAGCACCGATATGCCATCGACACCCATCTTGTACTGCAGACCCAATATCCACGGGCGTTGCTCGACAAACTGAAAGCCGGTATTGGCCGGATCAAAGCCCAGCAGCACAAACAGCGACACAAGGAACGTGACGCTGGTCGCCAGCAGGGCCAGCCATTTGGCGTTGCGCTGTGCGGCCGCATCTTCGCCGCGCAGGAACAGCGCCAGGATGACCGCCGCCACCGCCGGAATGAAGATGATGATCGAGAGAAGGTTATCGTTCATCAGTTGCCGCCCCCGAGCGTCATCCACGTGATCAGCACGCCGATGCCAAGCACCATCGCGAAGGCATAGTGGAACAGGTAGCCCGATTGCGCGCGGCCCGCCAGACGGGTCAGCATCGGAATAAGCCCGACCGCCACACCGTTCAGCGCGCCATCAATCACATCGCCGTCGCCGCGCTTCCACAAGAACGAGCCCAGCCATTTCGACGGGCGCACAATCAGAAAATCGTAGATCTCGTCGAAGTACCATTTGTTCAGCAAGAACAGATAGAGCGGGCGTTGCTGTGTGGCCAGTTTGCCCGGCAGGTCCGGGCGAAGAATGTAAAACTGCAGCGCCAGCGCGAAGCCAAGGATCATCGCGATGAACGGCGACAGTTTCACCAAGGTGGGCACGTTGTGCGCGTCATGGATCACATGATTGTCCGGCCCCATGAAAATGGCTCCCTTCGGTGCCGCGCCCGCAGCGGCGGCGGGCGCGGTTTCGCTGGCAGCCAATGCTGCGGGGGCCGCGTCGGTCGCAGCACCGTGATCTTCGGCAGGGGCCGCGTCGGTTGCGGCGTGGTCCTCTACCGGGGAGGCTTCATCTTCGGTGACACCATGTTCAGCGCCGGCCACGGCTGGGCTTGCCGCCTCCATCCCGAACCAGGAGCGGACTTTTTCTTCGTCGCCAAAGAAGGAATTGTACCAGATCATGCCCGAGAATACGGCCCCCAATGCAAGCACGCCCAGCGGGATCAGCATGGTTTTGGGGCTTTCATGCGCGTGATCATGCGTGTGGTGATCACCGCGCGGTTTGCCAAAGAACGTCATGAACATCAGCCGCCACGAATAGAAACTGGTCATGAAGGCGGCAATTACCAGCAGCCAGAACGCGTATTGGCTGCCGACAAAGGCGCTTTCGATCACCGCATCTTTCGACAGGAACCCAGCAAAGCCGTAATGCGTCAGCGGCACACCGACGCCGGTGATGGCAAGGGTGCCGATCAGCATGGCGGCAAAGGTGTAGGGGATCTTTTTGTACAGGCCGCCGTAATTGCGCATGTCCTGCTCGTGGTGCATCGCATGGATGACCGACCCCGCACCAAGGAACAGCATCGCCTTGAAGAACGCGTGGGTGAACAGATGGAACATCGCCACCGAATAGACACCGACACCTGCCGCGACGAACATGTAGCCCAACTGCGAGCAGGTCGAATAGGCGATGACGCGCTTGATGTCGTTCTGCACCAGACCAACGGTGGCGGCGAAGAACGCGGTTGAGGCGCCGATAATAACGATCAGTTGTTTCGCCTCAGGCGCGTATTCCAGCAGCGGCGACATGCGACAGACCAGAAACACGCCTGCGGTGACCATGGTTGCGGCATGGATCAGGGCGGAAACCGGCGTCGGGCCTTCCATCGCGTCGGGCAGCCAGGTGTGCAAGAACAGTTGTGCCGATTTGCCCATCGCGCCGATGAACAGCAGAACGCCGACCAGATTGGCCGCGTTCCAGTTGCTCCACAGGAATGAAAGTTGGGTTTCGGCCAGCACCGGGGCGGCAGCAAAGATATCGTCGAAGCGAATGGAGTCGGTCAGGAAGAACAGCGCGAAAATGCCAAGGGCAAAACCGAAATCGCCGACCCGGTTGACGACAAAAGCCTTGATCGCGGCAGCGTTGGCGCTTGGCTTCTTGTAGTAGAACCCGATCAGCAGATAGGATGCAAGGCCGACGCCTTCCCAGCCAAAGAACATCTGCACAAGGTTATCCGACGTGACCAGCATCAGCATAGTGAAGGTGAAAAACGACAGATAGGCGAAGAAGCGCGCCTTGTAGTGTTCACCGTCGCGCCAGTTGTCGTCATGCGCCATGTAGCCAAAGGAATAAAGGTGCACCAGCGCCGACACTGTGTTGATAACCACCAGCATGATCGCGGTCAGCCGATCCACCCGGATGCCCCATTCGGTAGACAGCGACCCGGATTCGATCCAGCGCAGCAGAGGAATATATTCGGTGACGCCGTCATGGGTCAGAAACACCACCCAGCTGAGCAGCGCGGCCAGAAACAGCAGGCCGGTGCTGATCACCTGGCCCGCAAACTCGCCGGTAAAGCGCCAGCCGAAGCCGCAGATCAGGGCACCCACAAGGGGTGCAAACAGGATGATGGTTTCCATGATCTCAGCCCTTCATCACGTTGACATCTTCGACATCGATCGTGCCGCGCGTGCGGAAGAACGACACGAGGATCGCCAAGCCAATCGCCGCCTCGGCTGCGGCGACGGTCAGCACGAAGATGGTGAATACTTGGCCCACCAGATCGCCCAGATAGCTGGAAAAGGCGACGAGGTTGATGTTGACGGCAAGCAGCATCAACTCGATCGACATCAGGATGACGATTACGTTCTTCCGGTTGAGGAAGATGCCAAAGATCCCGATGACAAACAGCGCTGCGGCTACCGTCAGGTAATGTTCAAGTCCAACCATTTTCAGTCCCTCCGGGTCTGAGCCCGATTTTCGTTCTTAGACGCCCTTACGGGCTGTAGTTTAGTTCTGCGCGCCTGCGCTATCCGGGTAGAAGATTTTGCAGCCACATTGAGGATCGAACCACTCCGATACCTCGACCTGTGGATATTGGTCGCCGTATCGTATCCCGCGCGGCCAAATCCCCGCGTAATGAAAGGCCTGGTACCCCATCGCACGCCCTTTCGAGATGATGCTCTGGAGGCTCTTGCCAGAAGGAAGCTCGCCCGGGTGGCCGTTCGGAAGAAGAGTCACTTCGGCATTCCATATCGTTTCGTCCGATCCGAACGGCTGAAGGGACCGGAGTGAGGCTCTTGAATAGTATAGAATAGCGGCTTCCTGCGAACGGCAGTCGACCACCACATATTGCAGGACTAGCGCGGCACACGAACCTTTTTGACTTATCGGTTGCGCGATCAACATGTGCCCGAGATCGACCACTTCGTCTCCACGCCAATCATCAGAACCACCACTACTGAAACTGCAGTTGGGGCCATTTGATATCGGGGTGTCCTCGGTATCGTAGAAGACGCCCATGCACGCTTCCGCATAGTGCGTCGTCGACGCCAGTGCCAAGACAGCAAACGAAAGTATCGTCAGCGCCGAGCGCATCACAGCCCCTGCCCCGGCTTCACGTCGCGCAGTTCCATCGCTTTCGCGGGGTCGCGCCACATTTGGTGCAGGATGTTCTGGCGTTTGATGTCCTTGCGATGGCGCAGAGTCAGCACGATGGCGCCGATCATCGCGACCAGCAGGATCAGGCCGGCAAGCTGGAACAGCAGCAGGTATTTGTCGTAGATCAGCAGGCCAAGCGCGCGGGTGTTTTCAACCTGTGCCATATCGGGGGTGACGGCTTGGCGCAGACCCATGGCACCGTCGGCTTGTATCCACGCACCAAGACCCAGCGACAGTTGCATCAGGATGATCACGCCGATCAGCAGACCGAGGGGCATGTATTTTGACATCTCGCCCTTCAACTCGGCAAAGTCGATGTCCAGCATCATGACGACGAACAGGAACAGCACGGCGACGGCACCGACGTAGACGATGATCAGCAGCATGGCGACAAACTCGGCCCCCAGCAGCACGAACAAGCCCGCGGAGGACAGGAAGGCGAGGATCAGCCACAGCACCGAATGTACCGGGTTGCGGGAGACGGTAACCAGCAAGCCCGCAGTGACGGTGACGATGGCAAAGGCGTAAAAGGCCAGATCGGCGATGGTCATGCCGTGTCTCCTGTGGTCTCAGTGAATACCGATTGCGCGATTTCCAGCGCCTTTTGCATGGCGGGCAGGCCGCCGAACATCGACATCTGCCAGATCACCTCGGCCACTTCGCGTTTGGTGGCACCGGCGGCAAGCGCGTTGCGGATGGTGGGGCGAAGTTGCGGCTCGCCGACCGGGCCCAGCACGGTTTGTGCAGCAACCGTCACCAGAAACCGGGTGCGGGCATCAAGGCCTTCGGGGTTGAAGGTTTTGCCGAACCACGCTTCGAGCAATTCCTTTGGCATGGCCGGGAACAGCTTCTCGAATGCCTTCACATCGACGCCTTCCAGCGCCGGTGTGAAGGCTTTCGCCATCTCCTGCGCCTGCGCCATCATGGCGGCAAACATCTTGGCGAAGTCTTGCGTCATCTGTACGGCGCATCCATCTCAAGGTTGCGGGCGATCTCGGCTTCCCAGCGGGCACCGTTTTCCAGCAGTTTGTCCTTGTTGTAGAACAACTCTTCGCGGGTCTCAGTCGCAAACTCGAAATTCGGACCTTCGACAATGGCATCAACCGGGCAGGCCTCCTGGCAGAAACCGCAGTAGATGCATTTGGTCATGTCGATGTCGTAGCGGGTGGTCCGCCTGCTGCCGTCATCGCGCGGCTCGGCGTCGATGGTGATGGCTTGGGCCGGGCAGATCGCCTCGCACAGTTTGCAGGCGATGCAGCGTTCTTCACCGTTGGGGTAGCGTCGAAGCGCGTGTTCGCCACGGAAGCGGGGGGAAAGCGGGCCCTTTTCATGCGGGTAGTTCAGCGTGGCTTTGGGGGCGAAGAAATACTTCAGGCCAAGGCCGAAGCCCTTGATGAAGTCGAACAGGAAGAAGTACTTCACCGCGCGGGTATAGTCGGTTGTGCGTGCCGGTCCCATGGTCAATTCTCGCCTTTCATAACTGCACTATCGCAAGCACTTGACAATTGACACGACGATCAAAAGACACATCTACAACAGTAGTGGCTTCGGATTGTTGCGCCTTTTTCCGCTGTGGCATCGCATTGCCAGGCCATCCAACGGCAGACAACGCCGTCCTGCGGCACAGAGCATGAACAACAGCTTTGACTTTGGCTGGTTCTGCACAAGTGACGTTGTAGAAAACTTTCAGCATATCATGAGTTTCTCGTCGCAGTATGAGCGGGTATTTCACCTGACGCCCATCTAGTGACGTAGTCCGATTGTTGGACAACCGCATTCTGAGAGGAGTTAGACGTCTTCTCGATATCATACCAAAGGTAAACTGCGCCGGAAGGAAATTCATCGCGTCTGTCTGTCCACTCGCTTCGCGCGCCGGTAAGTGCGGGGTCCGCAATTTCTAGTTTACTATTGCCATTCCTTGCTAGCGCCCGACAGGCATGAACTTTGCAATGTTTTGCGCGGTTCCAATAGGACCAAACGAGTTCGGGACCAAATTGATAGATTCCATGTCCAGGCCAGCCATCCAGCGTGGTTGCCGCGACGAAACGTCCTCCAACGCTCAACATTGAGTACACGTTTTCTAATGCAACGGGCGCGTTGAAAATATGCTCGATCGTACCACCATCAAAGATAAAGTCGAACCGCCCGTGCCATTCGTCGGGCACCGGCTTATTCAAATCCCAAATCAAGGTCGCCTTCTCAAAATCAGAAACATCGATCGATTCAACACGGCCAAACCCAAGCGCCTCCAGTGCTTTTTCGGCAAACCCATCCTCTTGAACGAGATCCGCCGCCACAAGGTTTAAGCCGCGTTGGTCCACGGCTTGCTGGAAAAGGTCCACTCTTCTTTTCCACTTTCTAAGCCAGCCTCGCCGCTCCTGCTGAGTGTAAAAAAAGTTCTGACGGCCAAGCATAAGAGACTTGCCCTTCGGCTGGAAGGTCGTCGAAAGATCAAGCAATTGTGCGAAACAGGTTGCATCAATGCCCATTTGATCAGCCCCCCATCGCCCAGCGGGCCCAGAGGCCGCCGAAGACTTCGAATTTTGCTAGGAATGCTACCAGAACGACCCAGCCTAGGGACAGGGGCAGGAAGACTTTCCAGCCGATGCGCATCAACTGATCGTAGCGGTAGCGCGGCACGATGGCCTTCACCATCGCGAACATGAAGAAGAAAAACGCCATTTTGCCGACCATCCAAAGCGCACCATCAGGCAGGCCGGGGATGGGGGACAGCCAGCCGCCGAAGAACAGCAGCGACATCAGGGCGCACATCAGGAAGATGGCGATGTATTCGCCGGCCATGAACAGCAAATATGGCGTGGAGGAATATTCCACCATGAAGCCGGCGACGAGTTCGGATTCCGCTTCGGGCAGATCGAACGGCGGACGGTTGGTTTCGGCAAGGGCGCTGATGAAGAACAAGAACACCATCGGGAAATGCGGGATCCAGTACCAGTTGAACAGGCCATAGTCGCCGTCTTGCGCGGCGACAATGGCCGAGAAGTTCATGGAACCGGTGGAAATGATGATGCCGATGATGATCAGGCCAAGGGAAACCTCATAGCTGATCATCTGAGCGGCGGACCGCAATGATCCGAGGAACGGGTACTTGGAGTTTGACGCCCAGCCGCCCATGATGACGCCGTAAACCTCCAACGATGACACGGCGAAAACGAACAGGATTGCGACGTTGATATCCGACAGCACCCAGCCCGCGTTAAACGGGATGACGGCCCAGGCCAGCACCGCCAGCACGAACGACAGCATCGGGGCTAGAAAAAACACGGCGCGGTCGGCACCAGCGGGCACCACGATTTCCTTGACCACGTATTTCAGCGCGTCGGCCACCGACTGCAGCAGGCCGAACGCGCCGACCATGTTAGGGCCGCGCCGCATCTGTACGGCGGCCCAGATCTTGCGGTCGCCATAGACCAGAAACAGCAGGCTGATCATCACGAACGCAATGACCAGCAGGCTTTGCGCTGCGATCAGCAGGCCCGTGCCCAACCCCGTTTGCAGAAAATCAGCCATTGCACCTCACATCTTCAGCCTGTCGCACGCCTGCGACGGTTGGTCAGACCGTCGGAATGCCCCGTTCATTGCACTCACTGACCGTCACTTCGGCATCGATGGTCTTGATGCCGCGCGGCAGCGTCGGTGAAATGGTGTAAACCGCATCTGCACGCCAATTACCACCCGTTTCCGCGATATTCGTGCGGACATGACGCGCAAATCCAAAGCCCCGGATTAGTGTATACTGCGCCGCAGCACAGCGCGCAAAGGCGTCCACATCGTCGCTTCCTCGCGCGCCCCGCATCGACACACGAAAACTCACCAGATCGCCGTCCAGCAGCAGGGTCTCAACCGCGTCATAAGACGGGTTGAAATCAGCTTGCGCCACCGGTTCAGTCGGCGCACAGCCCACCAGCATTGCCAGCGCGGAGACCTGCATGGCAAAGGGCAGGCTGCGCCGCATCCTGCTATTCGGCTGCAAGAGGCGTGGCAGCGCGTGCTGCGGCACCTGCCGACAATTCGGCCATCACGGCACTGGCCCGCGCGATCGGATTGGTCAGATAGAAATCCTTGATGGCGGGCCGGAAGTCGGCTTTGCCGGGTGCGCGGGTGGGCAGCGGTTGCCCTGTGTTGACCGGCACCTCGTCGATCTTACCCAAGTGCGGGTGGGCCGCGACGATAGCGGTTCTCAGCGCGGTCAGGCTGTCGTAGGGCAAGGTCGCGCCAAGTTCGGCAGACAATGCGCGCAGGATAGCCCAGTTTTCCTTTGCCTCGCCCGGCGCAAAACCGGCGCGATAGGCCAGTTGCGGGCGGCCTTCGGTGTTGACGAACAGGCCATTTTCTTCCGTGTAGGCGGCGGCGGGCAAAATGATGTCGGCGCGGTTTGCCCCCCGGTCGCCGTGGCTGCCCTGATAGATCACGAACGGGCCTTTCGCGATGTCCACCTCATCCGCGCCGAGGTTATAGATCACCCCCGCGCCTTCTGTGGCGGCAGCCAGGCCGCCTTCGGTGACGGCCCCCACGTCCATAGCGCCAACGCGAGACGCCGCCGTGTGCAGGATCAGCAGTTTGGAATTGCTGTTGGTCGCCAGTTGCAGGACATGAGCCAGCACCGCCTCGCCGTCAGCTTCGTTTATGGCGCCCTGCCCTACGATGACCAGCGTCGGTTTGGCTTTGGTTTCATCCGAGATCGTCTGGCCGGACAAAGCAACCAAGGCTGCGCGGTCCGTACCCACATGCACGTAATCATAGGTCAGATCAACGGCTTGGCCGATCAGTCCGATTGTCGCGCCATGTGTCCATGCCTTGCGGATGCGGGCATTCAGAACTGGGGCTTCAACGCGTGGATTGGTGCCAATCAACTGGATCATTACGGCACTGTCAATGTCTTCGATGGTCGCGGTGCCGACATAAGCTGACCGGTTGCCAATGGGCAGACGTGCGCCATCGGTGCGGCATTCGACATGGCCGCCCAGACCTTCGACAAGGGCTTTCAGCGCGAAAATCGCCTCGACCGGGGCCAGATCACCGATCAGACCTGCGACTTTCTTACCCTTCATCGCGGTGGCGGCGGCGGCCAGCGCCTCGGGCCACGATGCTTTGCGCAGTTTACCATTCTCGCGGATATAGGGGCTGTCGAGCCGTTGGCGGCGCAGGCCATCCCAGACGAAGCGGGTTTTGTCCGAAATCCATTCCTCGTTCACGCCGTCATGGTTGCGCGGCAGGATGCGCATGACTTCGCGGCCCTTGGTGTCGACGCGGATGTTGGACCCAAGCGCATCCATCACGTCGATGGTTTCGGTCTTGGTCAGTTCCCATGGCCTTGCGGTGAAGGCGTAGGGCTTCGAGGTCAGCGCCCCCACCGGGCACAGATCGATGATGTTGCCTTGCAGATTGCTGTCCAGCGTCTGGTTCAGATAGCTGGTAATCTCGGCATCCTCGCCGCGCCCGGTTTGACCCATTTGGGTGATGCCTGCCACTTCAGACGTGAAGCGCACACAACGGGTGCAGGAAATGCAGCGGGTCATCTTGGTTTCGACCAGCGGGCCAAGATCGAGATCTTCGGAGGCGCGTTTTGGTTCGCGGTAACGGCTGAAATCAACGCCGTAGGCCATGGCTTGGTCTTGCAGATCACACTCGCCACCCTGATCGCAGATCGGGCAATCGAGCGGGTGGTTGATCAGCAAAAACTCCATCACACCCTCACGGGCCTTTTTAACCATCGGCGAATTGGTTTTCACCATCGGCGCCTGGCCTTCAGGGCCGGGGCGCAAATCCTTGACCTGCATCGCACAGGAGGCAGCAGGTTTCGGCGGGCCTCCGACAACCTCGACCAGACACATGCGGCAGTTGCCGGCGATGGTCAGGCGTTCGTGGTAGCAAAAGCGCGGAATTTCCACGCCGGCCACTTCGGCGGCTTGGATGATGGTCATCGCACCATCGACTTCAACCTCGATGCCGTCGATGCTGATTTTCTTGAGATTGGTCATTTATTCTTTGCCTCTTGGCCGACTAAAGCGTCTTCGGCTGTCATGTAAAGCCGTGCGTCCGCTGCTAACGTGGTGTCTAGGTGGTCAAAAAGACCAAAGATAGAGTCCGAAGCCAAATACCCTAGTGCTATTGTAGTGTTATCTTCGAACCAGAAAGTTACCAACGCAATCCATGTAACTACGCCATTCAGATCATTGAGAAATTTATACCCCTTCAACGTGAGCTGATTTTGACTGCTTGCTTGCGCCTTCACAACCAGCTCATGAAATTCACCCAAAGGTGACGGAAAATGGAGGCTTAAAACACACAAATCAAAAGGGACCGCGCCAATGAAGCCCCATGTGTGGCCGTCTGTGCCAACGTCGTCTTCAAGTCCTATTGAACCCGTACCGAACCCCTGGATGCCATTGTTCTGATATCCCCGAAGACAGCGGCCCCATATTTTGCGATCTGCTAGCGTATTGGCGGATACTTCAATCATTCACCTACTCCGCCGCCACTTGCGCACAGCCGTGGGTCTTCCACGCCTGCGCTTGTTTCAGATAGGACCAGCCGAAAGCGTGATCGCTGTCGCCATTTGCCTGTTTGTGAGCGAGCCGGGCCAAGGCTTCGTCGAGGCTGGGTTTATGGCCGTTTGGCACCCACCACATGACGAAGTGCATTTTGCCCAAAACCTCGAACCATTCGGCGCGGCGTTCATAGAAGGCGCGGTGGACGGTGTTCCACACAAAATTTTCCAGCGTCTGCACGTTTTCCCAGACAGTCAGGTTCGAGACAAACTGCGGATCGCCATCGATCTTGGCTGCGGTATTGCCGGTTCCCGGTTCACCCGACCCTTCCATCATCCAGACGAACCCCGGCATGCGTTTGCCCAAACCATTCACCCGGTCCAGCGCGCCCATGAAATCGGCAACGCGCGGGTCGTCGGTCGGCGCAAGCAGTCGGCCGATGTTCAGTTCTGCAAGGTGATGTCCGGCTGCTTGCATGTCAGTTTGCCCTCAGGAGCGATCCGATGACGCTGTCTTTTCTGATCTCTGCCTTGCCGAGCGCGCAGTAGCTGGCAACGTCGCCCTCTACCACGCCGTTGGCCGCCATGTAGTCGGCGGCCAACGCCTTGATGCGGGCTTTTTCAGCTTTGTCTTTCAGAAAGGCTTTCACCTCGTCCTCGCGATAGCCGGCCTTGCGGGCGTAGTCTTCCAGTTCTTTCGCCTTGAAATACACCGTCACCATACGGGCCGAAATGCCGGGGCAGGTTTTGCGGATGACGTCACCAACGGCGGCTGCCATCAGTTGTTCGTTGATATGGGGTTCTTGCGCCAGTGGCACGGCGGCCTGTGCAGCGGCGGCGGTTGCCGCAAATGCCAGCCCACCTGCAAAAAGGGCCGATTTCAACGATGATGTGATACGATGTGTCATGGCTTGATGCCTCGCATTTCTAAAGCAACGCAGGGAATTGCGCCTTGGGCAGGATCGCCCAAGCAAGCATATGGGGCTTGCGGGTGCTGCTATGCAATATCGGGGCGCGGCCATGGCATAGCCCGGCCAATTTCCGCACAAGGATGCGTGGCACCCAAGCCATCATTCCGCCGCCATGGCGCCCATGCGCCCGGTTTTCTTGGCTTTAATGCGATCCTCGATCTCATCCCGGAAGTGGCGCACAAGACCCTGGATCGGCCAGGCGGCGGCGTCGCCGAGGGCACAAATGGTGTGACCTTCGACCTGCTTGGTGACCGACAGCAGCATGTCAATCTCTTCGACCTCAGCCTCGCCGCGGGCCAGACGGTCCATCACGCGCATCATCCAGCCGGTACCTTCGCGGCACGGCGTGCATTGGCCGCAGCTTTCGTGTTTGTAGAATTTCGACAACCGCCAGATGGCTTTGATGACGTCCGTCGATTGATCCATCACGATGACTGCCGCCGTGCCGAGGCCAGATTTCTGGTCGCGCAGCCAATCGAAATCCATGATGGCATCGTCGCATTGGGCGGCATTCAGCATCGGCACCGATGACCCGCCCGGGATCACCGCCTTGATGTTCTTCCAGCCACCACGCACGCCGCCGCAATGGCGGTCCAGCAGATCGCGCAGGCTGATCGACATCGCCTCTTCAACGACGCAGGGGTTGTTCACGTGCCCCGAGATACCAAACAGCTTGGTGCCTGCGTTGTTGGGGCGACCGAAACTTGCGAACCAGTCGGCACCGCGACGCAAGATGGTGGGGACAACGGCGATGGATTCCACGTTGTTCACGGTTGTCGGGCAGCCGTAAAGGCCGGCACCTGCCGGGAACGGCGGCTTCATCCGGGGCATGCCTTTTTTGCCTTCCAGGCTTTCCAGCAGGGCGGTTTCTTCGCCGCAGATATAGGCCCCGGCCCCATGGTGCAGGTAGATGTTGAAATCATAGCCCGATCCGCAGGCATTTTTGCCGACAAGACCGGCATCGTAAGCCTCGTCGATCGCCGCTTGCAGGGCCTCGCGTTCGCGGATGTATTCACCGCGAATGTAGATGTAGCAATCATGCGCACCCATCGCGAAGGCGGCGATCAGGGATCCCTCGATCAATGTGTGCGGATCGTGGCGCAT
>JANOGW010000007.1:0-11341 GCA_031406155.1 Pseudorhodobacter sp. | reverse complement strand
GCAACGGGCAGATCGTTTCGATCATCGCTGTGGCAGGCCCACGGAACCACGGCGATGCGTTTCGAAAGCTGGTGGCTGATGTCGTCGCCATAGCAAACGAAGACGGCGCGACGGCAAACCCCCTGCCGCCGCAGGGGCCGGCACCAACATTATACTTTGGCGGCATGGACAGCGAAGCCCGCGCCGCCGCGCCGCCCGGCAAACGGTTTCAGGCGAAACTGAAGGTGATCATTGCGGTGGTTCTGACGGTCATCCTGCACCGCACCAACCTTACGCTAGGCGGCTTCAACGCGCGGAACTACGGGCGCGAACTGGCACGCAACACGGACTTTCGCAAATTCGATGACGGCTTGAAAATGACTATCGACATCGACCCCGTACGCCTTGCCCGGATCGAGGCGCTGCTGGAGGATGCGACAGCACGCGGCGTCTGCCAGTTCGGTCTGCACCGGCAATCCTCGGCGCTGGTCACCTGCATCGTGCCATCCCTGATGTCGGGCGACCATATGCATTTCATCGACGGAGCGTCCGGTGGCTATGCGCAAGCCGCAAGCCAGATGAAGGCAAAACTCGTAGCTTAGCTGTGCCCGGGCACAACAACAAAACGGCTTGCACCGCAACGGTGATTGGGCTTGACTAGGCCGTATATGGCACACCCGCCTTTTTTATTGCACGATTGGCTGGACGACATGACAGCGCGGATTTTTCGCTATGGCTTTGGGACCATGCCTCGGACCGTGGTAGTCTGACGCCATGCTGGACGCAAATATCACCCGGTACATCTGGACCCATACGAAACCGCAGCAGTTCTGGATTCTTGCTGTCGTAGCGGTGTCGATGATCCCGTATTTCCTGTCGTTCAATCTGCCAAAGCAGATCGTCAACGGCCCCATTCAAGGCGAAGGATTTGCCGACCCCGCCGCAACGCAGGTCTTCATGCGGCTTGTCTTCGATTTGCCGGGACTGGGCGAAACGGTCCTGTTCCCCGGCATTCCGCTGGACCGGGTGGGAACACTCTTCGCCCTGAGCGGCGTGTTCCTGGCACTGGTGATCGTGAACGGACTGTTCAAGTATTACATCAATACCTACAAGGGAAAGCTGGGCGAGCGGCTGCTGCGCCGGATGCGCTTTACGCTGGTCGATCACATCCTGCGATTTCCGCCGGCGACATTCAAACGCCTGAAGGGCGCCGAAATCTCCAGCATGGTGAAGGACGAGGTCGAACCCCTTGGTGGCTTCACCGGCGATGCGTTCGTGGCCCCGGCCCTGCTGGGCGGGCAGGCGCTGACGGCACTGGTTTTCATCTTCGTGCAAAGCATCCCGCTTGGCCTGATCACGGCCGCACTTGTGTCGGTGCAGGCGTTCATCATTCCCAGAATGCGGCGCAAGCTGCTGGTGCTGGGCCGCGAGCGGCAATTGACCGCGCGCGAACTGGCAGGCCGGATCAGCGAGATCGTAGATGGCATCAACACGATCCATGCCTACGACACGTCAAACTTTGAACGGGCGGATATTTCCGCACGCCTGGGGCGCATCTTCAAGATCCGCTTCGACATCTACCAGTGGAAGTTCATGGTGAAATTCATCAACAACTTCCTCGCATCGGTGACCCCGTTCCTGTTCTACAGCATCGGCGGCTATCTGGCGCTGAAGGGGCAACTGGATATCGGACAACTGGTCGCGGTGATCGGAGCCTACAAGGATCTGCCGGGCCCGCTGAAGGAGCTGATCGACTGGGATCAGAACCGGCAGGATGTGCAGGTGAAATATCATCAGGTCATCTCGCAGTTCGATGTGAACGGGATGATGGACAAATCGCTGCAGGCCGTATCGACGGAACGGGCAACTGGCCGGCTGTCATCGCCGCTGGCGACAGTAAATCTTGGCGTGGTCGATGACAGCGGCGCGGTTGGGCTGGAACGGATCAATTTCTCAGTCCGCCCTGGTGAAGCGGTGGCCGTCGTCGGTACGACCGGTTCCGGGGCCGACATTCTGGCGGAGGTGTTGGCGCGCGTCGTCTGGCCCACCACCGGCAAGATCAATGCCGGCGACGACGATCTGCATCGCTTGCCGGAATCCCTGACCGGGCGTTCCATCACCTACACAAGCAGTGACACATATTTCTTCTTTGGCACCCTGCGCGACAACCTGTTCTACGGGCTGAAACATGCACCCATGGCGGAACGAAGCTATTCCGGCGAGGCGCTTGAAGTCCGCAAATGGGAACAGGACGAGGCCACCCGCGCCGGCAACCCCGACTTTGATCTGACCGCCGAATGGATTGACCTTGACGGGTACGGCCCATCCGGGCACGAAACCTTGATGGCATCTGTGTTTGCTGCACTGGACGCTGTGCTGCTGACACGCGACATGCTTGATCTTGCATTACGCTCTAACGTCGATCTGGAAGCGCATGGCGACCTGGCAGCCAAAACCGTTGCCATGCGCCGGGTGCTTCGCGAAGAACTGATCAAGCAGGATCTGAATGACCTGATCGTCCCGTTCGAGCACGGCACTTACAATGCCGAGGCAACCGTGATCGAGAACCTGTTGTTCGGCAACCCGCGCGCGGCAGAACTGATGGCAGGGGCCATCAGCAAGAACCCCTATTTCCGAAGTGTCCTGGAAAAGCGCGGTTTGCGTGAGACGCTCTTTTCCATGGGAACGGAAATCGCCCGCAACACCATCGAATTGTTCAGCGACCTGCCACCGAATCATCCGTTCTTTCAACAGCTGACCTTCATGACGTCAGACGACATTCCAGACTATCAGCTGCTGTTGACAAAACTGAAGGGCGGCAAGACCGCGCTAACCGAGGATGAAGCCGCGCGCATCATCCGGCTTAGCTTTGACTATGTTGAACCCCGCCACCGGTTCGGCCTTCTGGCGCCTGAGACGATGATTGAACTCGTTGATTTCAGGGAATATTTCTTCGAGAACTTGCCGGCAGACATGAAGGAAGCGATCGAATTCTACGACCCCGATCGGTACATGGTTTCGGGCACTTTGCTTGATAACATGCTGTTTGGCCGGATCAGCCAGAAGTATCGCGATGGCGCAGACCGGATTTACGCCACTGTCGCGGGCTTGCTGCAGCCTTTGGGCATTTACGAGACGGTGTTGTCGGTGGCGCTTGATTTCCATGTAGGCGCCGGGGGCAAACGGCTGACCACGACGCAGCGCCAGAAGCTAAGCCTTGTGCGTGCCCTGATCAGGGAGTCGGACTATTACCTTTTCAACCGGCCGCTGTCGTCGCTTGACGCCCGCAGCCAGCAACAGATTCTGAAAAATGTGCTGGCCCTGCTTCGCCGCGATGGCCAGACGCCGGGCATCGTCTGGGTCGTGTCGAACAATGAGATGGCCAAGTCGTTCGACCGTGTCGCTGTTTTTGACCGCGGCAATTTGGTTGAAGACGGCTCGCATGCCGAACTGTTAGAAAAGAACGGTATCTTCAAGCAGATGATAACTGCATAATATCTCATAATCATGGCAAGTCCTGCGGCAAGGCCGGGCAAAACGGGAAGGGTCTTACATGTTGCTGAATGACGAGGTGATGATGTTGAAACAGGTCCCGCTTTTTGCGGGGGTGTCGCCTGCCAAACTGAAATTGCTGGCCTTCACGTCTGAACGGGTGGTTTACCGAGCCGATGAAACGCTGTTCATGCAGGGTGATCCTGGCGATGCGGCCTTCGTGATCCTGTCAGGCCGGGCCGATGTATTGGTGGATGGACCATCTGGTCCGATCAGGGTGGCGGAATTGGAAAAGAACGCCATCGTCGGCGAGATTGCAATTCTTTGCGATGTCGCCCGAACTGCGACCGTCAAGGCGGTCACTCAGGTCGAGGCGTTGCGCATCAGCAAGGATAACTTCTTCAAGCTGTTGACTGACTTTCCGGAAATGACCATCGAGATGGTCCGCGTTCTGGCAGACCGTCTGACCCAGACCACAAGCGAACTGACCGAAGCCCGCAGTCTGGCCGCCCGGAGCGTGCATTAGAGCCGGCCCTACAAAAGCGAATGCCGGTTTCGTCGTAAGACCCGCGTCAGATCAGATGGCCAGCGGCTGTGCACATAATGCCAAGGTTGCCCGCGCCATGTTGCTGCCCGATTTTTCGTGCAGTTTCGTCCAGAGCATGATGAGGAAAAGTGGCACCCGGTTTTCCTCAACGATCATGCGACCACTCAGAAACTAAAGCAGGATGATGTTTCCTTCAAACCTGATCATGTTCCAGCTGCCGCACCGTCAGACGCCCAGTGAAGATTTTTGCCCTCGCCTAGGTCGGACCTTGGATCTATCTTCTGATCAGCGCTTGGCAGCGAAAAAGGAAAAGTGCCAGTGACTTGCCAAACAGTCATTTCGAAATCACCGATCTTCCCCGTGGATCAAGGCGCCAGAATGATGCTGCGCCCAATAGAATTGCGTCTCTGATGACCAGCGACCGCTTCCAGATCAAGCTATGGGGTGTGCGTGGCAGTCTGCCGGTTTCCGGCCCCGATTTCCGGAAATTCGGTGGAAACACCATGTGCATTGAAATGCGCTGCGGCGATCATGTCCTTTTGTTTGACGCAGGCAGTGGATTGATGCCCGCTGGGACCGCCCTGAAAGCAGAAGGCAAGACGGACCTGACCCTTTTCTTTACGCATTGCCATTACGATCATATCGCTGGTCTGCCGTTCTTTTTGCCAATGTACTGCGCAAAGTCGACACTCCGGATCTGGACCGGTCATCTGGCAGGCACGATGTCCACGATGGACATGATCAACCAGTACATGCGCAGCCCGTTCTTTCCGATCGGGCCGGAAATTTGCGCCTCATGCTTGACGACGGGCGAATTTCTGCCCGGTGATGTCCTGTCCCCACACGCGGGCATCACCATCCGTACCGCCATGCTGAACCATACCGGCAACTCGGTTGGCTACCGGATCGAATGGGCCGGGCGGGCGGTGGCACTGATCACCGACACGGAGCACGAGCCTGGAACGCTTGACCCGGCGGTGCTTGGGCTGATCGAGAACGCCGATCTTTTTCTGTACGACTCGACCTTTACGGATGAAGATTTTGACGGGTTCCGGGGTTTCGGGCATTCCACCTGGCAGCAAGGCGTGCGTCTTGCGCAAGCGTCGGGTGCAAAGAAGGTTGGCTTCATCCATCACGCAAAGCGGCGCACCGATGCCGAGTTGACCAATATCGAACGACAGGCAAAGCGCCAGTTTGCAGGGGCGTTTTGCGGGCGCGACTTGCAGGTTATTGATGTTTAACGGATGAATACCGCTTAGGAGTTGGTTTGATCGAACGATCTTTCCGATGCCAGTCGACCCAACCAATAAAGGCTTCACAGAGGCCGGCAAGTCGTTGCAAAAAAGATGGATCAAAAGGGAAACGACGTGGCTTCAAACTTCAGCACGATCCGGTATTTCTTTGTTTACATGGGCACAGGCTGGCCACCAAACCACGATCTGCCGGATCGGGTCAGACTGGAGATTGACCGCCGCGAAGCAACTGCAGAACGAACAATCGGCTGGGTCCAACTGGGCATCGTCACGTTTTTCGCGCTGCTCTACAGCCTGGCCCCGCGTGCCGAAGGCGGATCGGGCGAAAACTTCGTGCCGATGGCGTTACTGATTTACTTCTTGTTCACGGTCTTTCGATTGATCCTGTCGTACCGCATCACGATTCCGTCCTGGTTTCTGGTCGTCTCGATGGCGGTCGATGTGGCGCTGCTGTGCGGGCTGATTTTTTCGTTCCACACCCAGTACGGGCAGCCCGCCGCCTTTTACCTGAAGGCGCCGACGATGATCTACTTCTTCATTTTCATCAGCCTCAGGGCGCTGCGATTCGATCCACGCTATGTCCTGACATCGGGCTTGATCGCAGCGGTCGGCTGGATGGGCATGGTCGCTTATGCGCTGCTGACCGACATGGGCGAAATGCGCATCACCCGGAATTACGTCGAATACCTTACCTCCAATTCCATTCTGATCGGGGCAGAGATCGACAAGAGCATGACCCTGATTGCAGTCACGCTTATTTTGACATTCGCGCAGTTTCGCGCCCGCAGTGTGCTGTTTGACGCCATCAAAAGCCAGACCGCCGTCGATGATCTAAGCCAGTTCTTCGCCCCCGAAGTGGCAAACCTGATCACCCAGTCGGATGCCCTGCCGGGTGACGGACGGCCCGAGATCAGGGCGGCGGCGATCATGTTTGTCGATGTGCGGGCCTTCACGAAAACTGTGCGCGGCCTGCCGCCCGAAAAGGTCATGGAAATTCTGGCCTGTTATCAGGACACAGTTCTTCAGCAGATCGAACAGCATAACGGCCGGGTCGATAAATTCATGGGCGACGGGATTCTGGCAACATTCGGGGCCGTACATCCAAGCGCCACCCATGCCGCGGATGCACTGCGTGCCACGCTGGCAGTCATTGCGGCACTGGACGCCATGCAGGACAGGTTCAACGCCTTGGGCTGGCCAGGGGCGTTTCAGACCGGGGCTGCCGTGGCATCAGGCGAGGTGACGGTCGGGGTGGTGGGGGCGCAGGGGCGTTTCGAATTCACGGTAATCGGCAACGCGGTCAACCTCGCCTCCAAGCTGGAGAACGCAAACAAAGTGCAAGGCACCCGCATTCTGACGGATGCCGCAACGTTTAGCCTTGCCAGCGCGCAAGGGTACGAAGGCGTCGCGCACCAATCACGGCCCGCCGTTGCAATTGCCGGTCTTTCGCAGTCAGTTGATATTATGGTCCTGGCTTAGGCCAACAGGGAAAAACGACCCCCGGCAAACCAGAGATCGCAGCAAAGGCAGTTCCGTGCGAACCAGAACGGACGAACCAGCAGGCATAAAGGCGTGGCCCGTTAGAGCGGCTGAGTTGCGGCTTTGGTCAGGGCTGATCCTGTTCGGATTTGCCACGACGCATTTTATCAATCATGCCTTCGGACTGGTATCGCTGGACATGATGCAGGCGGGCCAGGATCTGCGCACGTCAATTACCCGCAGCACCCCCGGAACGGTGATCCTGATCGCGGCGGCACTGGTGCATTTTTCGCTTGGCGTCGCAAAATTCCTCATGGCTCGAACCTGGCGACTGGGTTTGCGCAACATCGTTCAGCTGGTCTTCGGGCTGTTGATCCCCATTCTTCTGGTCCGCCATGTTCTGGGAACGCGCGGCGTTCATGAGGCCTTCGGGATCGAGGACACTTACGATTATGCCCTCTGGGCGATGTGGCCGAACGAGGCGCTTGGCCAGGCAGTCCTGATGGTACTGGTCTGGGTGCATGGCTGTATCGGGCTGCACCACTGGCTTTCGATGAAGGCTTGGTATCGCGACACGCTTTGGCTTTGGTATGGGCTGGCCGTTCTGATCCCCGCGCTTAGCTATGCGGGTTTTGTCACGGCCGGGCGCGCGAGCTTATTGCGCGCCACCTACCAAAGCCCGCTGACATCCGACCAATATTCGTCTGTTCAGATGGCATTGCGCATCGCGGCAAATTCCTACTATGCCATCTTGTTCGCGGCGATTGCGGTGTGGGCCCTGCTGTTGCTGCGCGACCGGATGAGCCCGAAAATTGCGGTCAGCTACGCGAACGGGCCCACCGTCTCGGCTCCGCGCGGATTAAGCCTGCTGGAAATCAGCCGTCTGAACCGCGTGCCGCATGCGTCGGTCTGTGGCGGGCGGGCACGCTGTTCCACCTGCAGGGTTCGCGTGCTGCAGGGTGCCGAAAATCTGCCCGCCCCGTCCGACCTTGAAGCACTGGTCCTCAGACGCATCGGATCACCGGTAAATGTGCGGCTGGCGTGCCAGACGCGACCCACCACGGATCTGACGATCTCTACCCTTCTGCCTGCCGATCTCGACCCGACGCAAACCACCCTGATCGACAAATACCTGTGGGGCGTGGAACAGGAGGTCACCATTCTGTTCTGTGACATGCGGGGGTTTACCAAAATGTCCGAAGGGCGGCTGTCCTTCGACGTAGTGTTCATCCTGAACCAGTTTCTGGGCTCGATGGCCGAAGCGATCGAGGATCAGGGCGGCTTCGTCGACAAGTTCATGGGTGATGGCATCATGGCGATCTTCGGGATGGACGCACCTGCGGCGGATGGTGCAAGCCGCGCTATTGCCGCCGCACGGGTTATGGGCGGGGTGCTCGACAGTCTGAACCAAAGTCTGCATGACGACCTGAAAGGCCCTTTGTCGATGGGGATCGGTCTGCATACCGGCCCGGTCATCCTTGGCCGCATAGGGTCGGCCCATCGTGCCGCGTCCGGTGCCCGGCTGACGGCCTTGGGCGAGGCCGTCAATATCGCCAGCAGACTGGAAAGCAAAACCAAAGAGCTTGGCGTTCAGGCGGCAGTTTCGGCCCATACCATGACCGTGTCAGGGTTGATGCCCGATGATGCGATAACCAGGCAGTTGGTCGAAATTCGCGGTCTGAGCCAGCCGATCGACATCTATGCCGGAAAGCGGGCCATCGATCTGCCAAGACCGGTCTGATCGGCGGTGGTTCCGAACGGTGAATGGCGGATCGGCGCTGTCAAAGCATCACATCTTCGGCTTCAGACATGCGCGTCAGTGAAACATCCAAGACCGAAAGGAACCGCCTCAGGAACGCCGCATGCGATGTTTGCGGATCGATGGTTGCATCGGCAAATTCGCGGGCAAGTGCGGTGCAAATCCTGACATGCACGGGGTCAAAGAACCTTACTGCCAACTGTGCTGCGGTCCTGATCAGATAGGCGTCGGCGATCATCTGCGACGCGCCATAAGCATCAAGTGCTGCAAGCGTCAGGCCATAATCGCTGGCAAAGCCGACAGGGTTGGAATGGCCCAGAAGGATCAAAAAGTCTGAGCAACTAACGCCCCTGATAAGCGGCAAAAGATCGTGCGGCCATTCACGCGGTAGCCTTCGGGTAAGAATGTGGGAGCGATACTGTGCCGCAAGAAATGCATCATAGGTCATGGGCGGCGTCAGGCGGCCCTGCGCCTTATAGAAGTCATGCAAGGCCGGATCGGGTTGCATGCCGTCCAGCGATATTCTCTGACTCTGCGCCCCATCCGGTGTCGCCCGGACAATGGCAAAGGCCGGCGGGAAGGCAGCAAGCGACGGCAGCGCCACATCACTGAATCGGCCAGCCATGGTCCGTATCTGCGTGGTCGCGTTCACATGCATGTGCCCGCCCGCATGCCATCGCAGCCCGGTATCCGCCAACGCCTCGCCGACGCTGCGGGACGGCGTGCGCCGGGCAATGGTGGTCTGGCCAAACAGCGCAACCTCGGACCCCGCATCATCACGAAACGGATCGAGCACCGGGTAATGCGACACCGTCACAAGGGTCTTTTGCGCCGCCTTCGCCCGCGCCACCACGTCCCTGATCCAGGGCAGCAGGAACGGCTTTGCCCGCAAGACGGCCGTCCACCCGGCATCGGACGCGTCGATAAAGGCCCGTTTGCGCAACGCATCTGCCCGCCCCGGTCGCGGCTCGAAGACATTGGCATCAAGCATCAGGATCCACAGGCCCGGCTCCGGTTCCGCCAGATAGGACGTGTCCATCAGGCGGTGCGTGACAGACCCATCAGCCGCCGTGGCATCGTAAAGGCGTGCGCTGGCGGCGTCCGACAGCCCGAACGGGCTTTCCCAGTGCAGATGTTCGGGTTGACGAAACAGACCAAACCGCGCCAAGGGCAACACCGCCTCCGGCAGGCCCGCGCAGCGCATGGCAGGAGTCACCACCGCTGTTCCGAGTTCATCTGCCGCCACAGCCGGGTCACTTGTGACCAAGGCCGATGCGTCGGGGCTGATCATGAACCGGGTCGAGACGTGCTTGCCGTGCAGACCATAAACATCGTGATTTCCGGGGATCACATAGAACCGCAGTCCACGCGATGCCTCATACCGGTGCAGCAGGTCCGCCAGCCTGCGGATATTTTCCGCTTGCCCGTCATCGCTGTAGTCGCCGGCCAGAATGACATGCCGGATGCCCGCCTCTGCAATCCGGTCAAGCGCCATACCCAGCGCCATCGCCGTTTCATTGACCGCGCGCGACCCGGACTGCGTATCGGCCCAACTGCGCAACACCTGCCGCGCACCATCCAGCGTCACGCCGACGCCGCCAAAATCACCCTTGGAATCGTGAAAGTGCACATCCGCGATGATCGCAACCACATGAGACGACATTGCAATGATCCCCAGCACAGCACACCAATATCCGCGATCCGCAGATAGCATCCGCGACAGGCCGTGCACAGCCTGCTTGGCCTTTCAGGCGCTATATGGTTCAACGATTTGCGGGGGCATACGAACACCCTTGACCTTGAACAGAGCGATAAGCCGGAACAACAACTAATGGACCACCCGCTGAACATTGTATTTTACGCGCCCTTGAAATCGCCCTCGCATCCGGTTCCGTCGGGTGACCGGCTGATGGCGCGTCTGTTGATCCTGTGCCTCGAGACGGCAGGCCACCAAGTCACGGTGATATCAGACCTGCGCGCCTATCTGGGTGATGCAGGCGATGCTGTGGGCTGGGCGCATTTGCAGACGGCGGCGGGGCAAGAACGTGATCGGATCAGGGCGCAATGGGCGGATCAGGGCCGCCCGGATATCTGGTTCTGCTATCATCCCTACTACAAATCCCCCGACCTGATCGGGCCGGTGCTGGCGGCTGAATTCGGCATTGCCTATGTCACCTGCGAAGCCTCGTATTCCGATCGGCGCAACATCGGGATCTGGGCCGAAATGCAGGTGCATGCGCTGGCCGCCATCAGGTCAGCGGCGCTGAACATCTGCATGACGGAACGCGACCGGCGCGGTTTGGCAAAGGCCGCGCCGCAGGCGCATCTGGCGCGCCTGTCCCCCTTCATCGTCACCGACGGCTTTGATGCGGCCCCGATACCCCAGCCCGGGCACATGGTATGCGTCGCAATGATGCGACCGGGCGACAAGTTCGCGAGTTATGTCCGGCTTGCCGCGACCGTTGCCCTGTTGCCAGCTGATCTGGACTGGCATCTGTCGTTCGCCGGGGATGGCCCGATGCAGTCGGATGTTCACGCGCTGTTTTCGGGCCTTCCAGAAGGGCGCATAAGCTGGCTTGGCAAACTGGATCATCGTGGGGTGGCTGCCCTTCTGGCGACTGGTGCGCTTTATGTCTGGCCCGGCTGCGGCGAAGCCTACGGGCTGGCGTATCTGGAAGCGCAGGCTGCGGGGTTGCCCGTGGTCGCACAGGATATCGCGGGCGTGCCGGAGGTTGTTCTGCATGGCCAGACCGGGTTATTGACGCCACCGGGCGATGACGCCGCTGCCGCGACGGCCATGGCACAGGTGCTGACCGATACCGGTCTTCAGCG
>JANOGW010000050.1:0-54029 GCA_031406155.1 Pseudorhodobacter sp. | reverse complement strand
GCTTGAATTCACCAAAATACTTGGTGATCGCTGCGGTCAGCGTTGTCTTGCCATGGTCAACGTGGCCAATGGTGCCGACGTTTACGTGCGGTTTATTCCGTTCAAACTTTGCCTTCGCCATCATGGCCTCCTGGTTTTCGGACCCCGGAGAGGGGCTTTTGCAATCAGGGGCGGCACTTAGCCACTGATTGCAAATAAATCAAGCGTCAGTTGACGGGCGGAGGCGCCGGTGGTTGAACGGATGGTGGCGGTACGGGGGCCGGCGCAACCGTGGGCTTGGCGGCGCTGACAACCGATGGGGCAGCATCGGCAGTGGGTTTGAATTTCGGCGGCAAACCGACCCATTCCGGGTTTTCCAGTATCCAGTCCTGCACCTTCTTGGCGGCATTATAGGACAATATCTCGATTTGCTTTGCACGCGACCGGGTCAGGCCGGACCCGATGATCGTCTCGCCGGACAGAGATTCGAAAATGGTGAACTGCTTGCCTTCGGGGTTGAGTTTGACACCCGATGCGTCGTCCCAGATGTTAGCGGTGATCACCAGCACCGACTTTGGCGAGGCGACGATGGGAATGCCGGGAGGCGCCAGAGCGAAGCCATCAACCGCAATGCCGATGTTGTAAAGCTTGGTGCCGGAATAGCGGTCGAAGCGATCATCGACCGCTTTGATGATCGCGGTCTCCCATTCCTCGACAGTGGCGGGGCGAGAGATCGGGACCTTTTTCATGTTGTCTGCGACAACGATATTCAGACCCAATTCGAAGTTACCCAAGGGCTCCGGAGTCTCGGCCAGGTCGTTTTTCTGGCAGGCCGCCATAAACGGGATGCTCAACAAAGCTGCCAGCAAGGAACGATTGATCATGTGGGATTTCCTGCGAAAGGGTCACGGGTTACATGGCAAGGGTTATCTGCTAAGCCGTTGCCGCGCAAGTCGGGGCGGTGATGCGGCGGGTCGCGCCCTGTATCAGCCAGTAGAAAACACGAGGCCTACCATGACCGAGCAGCGCAAGATCCAACAGCCCCACCCGTTGCGCGTGCCGCTGGCGAGGGGCCACGGATCTGCGTCAGCGCGACTTTTGCGCTGCAGGAGGCGGTGATCATTCTGGCGACACTGCAGGCGCGGTTCGGGTTTGCGCCGGTGGAGGGGAAGGAACCGAAGCCAGTGATGATCTTGACGCATAGGCCATAGGGCGGGGTGTGGTTGGTGGCAGAGCGGGTTTGACGGAGGGGGGCCCCTTCCTATGCAAATGCTGGCGTGGCGTCCTAAAACAAACTAGATAGCCGTTAAAACTAGAACAAAATTACTTTTGAGGCCCGCGACATCCATGGCAGAGAAGTCCGAAATTTCCTATCCCGGCACCACGGCAGACAAATGGCAAATCCGCGATCTGGCGGATGCCTACCTTAAAGCTGCAACAACGTTATTTCTGAAATGCCAGAAGGAAGATCCCCTCTCCTATGCACCCGCTCGGTTGTGTAGCATTCACGCCATCGAACTATATTTAAATGCCTTTTTGCGGCATGAGGGCGTGGCACTAAGCAACATTCGGGCGCGGATGCATAACTTGGCAGACCCCGAATTTGCGTCTCAACTTAAGCTGAGAAAGAAAACTGCGGAGCATCTGGCTACCATGACCGGTAAGCGCGAATACTTGATAGCACGGTACGCTCCGGAAGCGACGAAAGAGCATAGTGAACTCAATCGATTGACCGTGACGCTTTTCGAAGTTTGCGACAAATTGCACAAATATATGTCTTTGTCAGACACCAAGGGCACAGCATGAATCTGCCAGTCTTTTACCAAACGGCGCAGTGGTCAGGCCTTTGGCGTCTTGACCGCCAGCAACCTTATCCCCCCTCACGTAAACCGATTGTCCCTTGGGAAGCCCCTCGGGGCCATCCTTCCCGCAGTAGCCCGCGCGGCTTGCCATTCGGCGAGGTCGCTTTCCGTGCGGGTGCGGCCTGCGGGGTCTTTCCATGTCAGGCCTTGGGACAGGGTGAAAGTGGTGGCATCCGACAACCCGCCGTCTTTGTATTTTTGCAGGCGCACGCCTTTGCCGCGGGCCATTTCGGGCAGGTCGGATAGCGGGAAGACGAGCAGTTTGCGGTTGTCACCGACGACCGCGACATGATCACCCGCGATCTTGCGGCAAAGCGCGGTTTTTATGCCGGCACCTAAAGTCATCACCTGTTTGCCGGCGCGGGTTTGGGCCAGCACCTCGTCTGACGGCACGATAAAGCCGTCGCCAGCACTGGAGGCGATGAGCAGGCGCATTCCGGGGCGGAAGATCATCAAGTCAACGATTTCGGCATCATTGGGCAGATCGACCATCAGGCGCAAGGGTTCGCCCATGCCGCGACCGCCGGGCAGGTTGGCGCCGATGAAGGTGTAGAAGCGACCGTTCGATCCGATGAGCAGGATTTTATCGGTGGTTTCGGCGTGGAAGGCGAAACGGGCTTCGTCGCCGTCTTTGAATTTAACCTCGGCGTCCAAGGCGGCATGGCCTTTCAGCGCCCGTATCCAGCCCATTTTGGAGCAGATCACGGTGATTGGTTCGCGGTCTATCATCGCCTCGAACGGCACGTCTTCGGTGACGCCAGCCTCGGCGAATTGAGTGCGGCGGGCACCCAGCGGCGTGGCTTTGCCGAATTGTTTGGAGATGGCTTCAAGTTCTTTGCCGATGGTCTTCCACTGCAGGCGGTCACTTTCCAGCAGGTCGACCAGATCAGCGCGTTCCTTCATCAGGGCGTCACGTTCGCGCAGCAGTTCCATTTCCTCCAGCCGTCGCAACGACCGCAGGCGCATATTGAGGATGGCTTCGGCTTGGATATCGGTCAGCTCGCCGTCGCCCGGCGCTGGCGGCACATAGTCTTTTTCCGACATGGCGCGCACATGGGTGCTGCCCCAATCTTCGGCCATCAGGGCGCGTTTGGGGTCATCATCATAGCGGATGATGTCGATCACCCGGTCGAGGTTCAGGAAGGTGATGATGAAGCCTTCGAGAATTTCGAGGCGGTGGTCGATCTTTTCGAGGCGGTGCTGCGAGCGGCGTTTCAGAACGTCGCGGCGGTGATCAAGGAAAGCGCGCAGAACTTCGGCCAACGAGCAGACGCGGGGCACGCGGCCATCAATCAGCACGTTCATGTTCAGCGAAAACCGCGTTTCCAGATCGGAATTGCGGTAGAGCATGTTCATCAGCATGTCGGGGTCGACAGTGCGGGCGCGGGGTTCCAGCACGATGCGGACGTCATCGGCGGATTCGTCGCGCACGTCGGCGAGAAGTGGCACCTTCTTAGTCTGGATCACCTCGGCCAGTTTCTCGATCAGGCGGGATTTCTGCACCTGATAGGGAATTTCGGTAATGATGATCTGCCACAGCCCGCGCCCGAGGTCTTCGATATGCCATTTGGCGCGGACGCGGAAGGAGCCGCGACCTGTGCGATACGCCTCAAGGATGTTCTCGCGCGGTTCGACCATGACGCCGCCGGTCGGAAAGTCAGGGCCGGGGATCAGGGCGACGAGAGCTTCGTTGCTAAGGTTCGGGTCGCGGATCAGAGCCAAGCAGCCGTCGATCAGTTCTTCGAGGTTATGCGGGGGTATGTTGGTGGCCATGCCGACGGCGATACCTGACGAGCCGTTTGCCAGCAGGTTCGGGAAGGCGGCGGGCATGACCACGGGTTCGGTCAGGGTGCCGTCATAGTTGGGGCGGAAGTCGACGGCGTTTTCGGCCAGACCTTCCATCAGGATTTCGGAGATCGCGGTCAGGCGGGCTTCGGTATAGCGAGAGGCGGCCGGATTATCGCCGTCGATGTTGCCGAAGTTGCCTTGGCCATCGACCAGCGGATAACGCACGTTGAAATCTTGCGCTAGGCGCGCCATCGCATCGTAAATCGCGACATCGCCGTGCGGGTGGTAGTTACCCATGACGTCGCCAGAGATTTTGGCGGACTTGCGGAAGGCACTGGTAGCGGTAAGGCGCAGCTCGCGCATTGCGTAAAGAATTCGTCGGTGAACCGGCTTAAGACCATCACGCGCATCGGGCAAAGCGCGGTGCATGATGGTGGACAAAGCATAGGTCAAATAGCGTTCACCAATGGCGCGGGCCAATGGTTCATTTATCAATATAGGCTCTATCTTGGGGGTGTCCGCATTCTTGGTCATGGATGTTGTGTAGAATACACAGCTAATGCGGTCCAGATGCAATTGCAGTCGGGTGGCGGACTGCAATGCAACAGGATGAAAAATCTGAGTCTTTCCCCCCTGCGCTGGCGGCGAATCGTGTTAAGGTTGCATCGGGGATTAACGATTTAGGTGGTGCTATGCTGCGGCTGACTTTTCTTCTGTGTTCGGGGCTATTTCTTGCAATGCTGCTGGGTGGGCGTGATTTCGGGCAGTTGCGTCCGGGGTTGGCGCAGGCCGCGGCGCATGCAAAGACGCGTGTCATATCCGCTGAAGTGCCCGCCGTGGAAACGGTTGCCCTTGGATCCGGTGCTGCGTCTGATGTCTCCCCCGGTCTGGCCCCCGCCATAGTTGCGGCCCCCGTTATTGTGGCTACGCCTGCGATCGAGCCGAGCCCGGCGGTTGCACCTGCGAACAAGCCTGCGCTATTGGCACCTGAGGCTATTTTCGAACAGGTATCGGCTCCGCTGGCTTCACCAGAGCCTGAAAACACCGTTTTCACCTTGTCGACCTATGCCGATCCGATGGTCGCTGAACCGGCTGCACGGGAAACAGCCGCTCGCGACGAAAGCCAAATCTGGTATGTGGATGGCAATTCCGTGAACGTACGGGCAGGCCCATCGACCGATGATGCCGTGATCGGCAAACTGTCGCGCGGCGAGGCAACGCTGCTGGTTTCGCGCGAAGGCGAGGACTGGGCGCGCATCCGCATCGAAGGCGACGGTATCGAAGGCTACGTCGCCGTTCGGTTTCTGACGCCAGTTGCGCCGTCCCTCAACTGAACAGCCCGCAAAGAGGGTTTGCCCCGGCCGTGCAATCGCCTAGACACGGGCGACAGATAAAGGGCGGGGCACGGGTATGACAGCGCGCAGCATTCTGATGACGGGCTGTTCATCAGGCATCGGCTTTGATGCGGCAAACGGGTTGGCGGCGCGCGGCTGGCGGGTGTTTGCGACCTGCCGACAAGAGGCTGACTGCGAGCGGTTGCGTGGGCTGGGGCTGGAAAGCTTTGTGCTGGATTATGCCGATGAAGCCAGCATTGCCGCGGCGGTGGCCGAGGTGAAATCGCGCACTGGGGGCAGCCTTGACGCGCTTTACAACAACGGCGCATTCGCCTGTCCCGGCGCGGTGGAGGATCTGCCGACGGCGGCGCTGCGGGCGAATTTTGAGGTCAATCTTTTTGGCTATCACGACCTTACCTTGCGTGTCATCCCGATGATGCGGGCCCAAGGGGCGGGGCGGATCATCAACTGCTCTTCCGTTCTGGGGCTGGTGCCGATGAAGTGGCGCGGCGCTTATGTGGCGACCAAGTTCGCGATGGAAGGACTGACGGATGTACTGCGCCTTGAGATGGAGGGCACGGGGATCAAGGTGATCCTGATCGAGCCGGGGCCGATCACCTCCAGCATTCGCAAGAATTCGATCCCGCATTTCGAGCGTTGGATCAATTGGAAAGGCTCGGCGCGGGCGGCGGAATATGAGGGGCTGCGCGCGCGCCTGTACGGGAAGCGCGGGCCGGACCGGTTTGAACTGCCGGCGTCGGCGGTGACGGCAAAGCTGATCCATGCGCTGGAAAGCCCGCGCCCACATCCGCGGTATTTCGTGACCAAGGCGACCTATCTGATGAACGCAGCACGCCGGGTGCTGCCGACGCCCGCGTTGGACTGGCTGATCCGCCGTGGGTGAGGCGGAAAATTTTTAGCTAAAAATTTTGCACCGCGGGATCCGATGCATTCGACTTTGGCTGCCGTACCGCTAGTTGTTAGAAAAGGATGAGGGGGCAGAAAATGTGGAAAGACCCGCTATTTGTAGTCGCGTCGCTTGCAGTGTTCGCAGTTCTGGTCATCTTGATGATCGGCATCGGCAGCTTCGGGCGGGGCGGCGAGTTCAACAAGCGCAACGCCAACCGGCTGATGCGCTACCGGATTTACGCGCAGGGGTTTGCGGTGTTGTTGATAGTCGGGTTTGCCTGGCTCAGGTCACGCGGGGGAAATTGATGGTCGTTCTGTCGAAGATCTACACGAAAACCGGGGATGCGGGGGAAACCGCCCTTGGCAATGGGGCGCGCGTGGCCAAGCATTCGGTGCGGGTATCCGCCTATGGAACGGTCGATGAGACCAACGCCACCGTCGGATTGGCTCGCCAGCATTCAAATGGCGATATGGACGTGGCCTTGCAGCGCATCCAGAATGACCTGTTCGATCTGGGCGCGGATCTGTGCCGCCCCGACATGGCGCAGGACCATGAGGCGGGCTATGTGCCACTGCGCATTTTGGAGGGGCAGGTCTTGCGGCTGGAGGCCGAGATTGACGTGATGAATGCCCGGTTGACGCCCTTGCGCAGTTTCATCCTGCCCGGCGGCACGGCGCTGTCGGCACAGTTGCATCTGTGTCGCACCGTCAGCAGGCGGGCAGAACGGCTGACGGTGGAACTGGCTACGATGGAAGAGATCAACCACGAGGCGGTGAAATACCTGAACCGGCTGTCAGACTGGTTTTTCGTGGCGGGGCGAATTGCCAATAATGACGGTCGCGATGATGTGCTTTGGGTGCCGGGGTTGACGCGTACATAACGGAACGCGACGTCCTGCCACGCGGTTCTGTCGGTTTTGATCTGTATTTCGGGCATTGAACGGGCTAACACCGGGTGCAATGGCTTTTTTTGGCCCAATTGCGGGCTATCGGAGAAGGAGAGAGCGCCGATGAAGGTTCTGGTGCCGGTGAAGCGGGTGATCGATTATAATGTGAAGGTTCGCGTCAAGGCGGACGGCACGGGCGTTGATCTGGCCAATGTGAAGATGTCGATGAACCCGTTTGACGAGATTGCCGTCGAACAGGCGATCCGTCTGCGTGAGGCTGGTACTGCGACCGAGGTGATAGTGGTGTCGATCGGGGTGAAACAAAACCAGGAAACGCTGCGCACGGCGCTGGCAATGGGGGCAGACCGCGCGATCCTGATCGAGGCGGTGGCGGATGTGCATGTGGATATCGAGCCTTTGGCAGTGGCGAAACTGCTGGCAGCCGTGGTGCGCGAAGAGTCCCCCGGTATCGTATTGTGCGGCAAGCAAGCCATTGATAATGATATGAATGCGACGGGGCAGATGTTGTCTGCGCTGCTCGGCTGGTCTCAGGCGACCTTCGTATCCGAACTGGCGGTAGAGGGCGATCATGCCATCGTCACGCGTGAAGTGGATGGTGGGTTGCAGACGATCCGCGTGAAGATGCCGACGATCGTGACGGTTGATTTGCGCCTGAACGAGCCGCGCTACGCCAGCCTGCCCAACATCATGAAGGCGAAAGCCAAGCCGATGGCGATGAAGACGCCAGCCGATTACGGCGTTGAAGTAGCGCCCCGGCTGAGCATCCTGAAAACCGTGGAACCGGCGGGCCGCAAATCGGGGGTCAAGGTGGCCTCGGTCGCGGAATTGATTGCGAAACTCAAAGACGAAGCGGGGGTTATCTGATGGCCGTTCTTTTGCTTGCCGAGGTGATCAACGGGCATTTGGCCACCGATTCAACGGCGAAGACACTGATGGCCGTCAAGGCACTGGGCGACGTGACCGTCGTGATTGCAGGCGCCGGCGGTGATGCGGCAGCTGCCGAAGCGGCGGGGCTTAGCGGTGTGACAAAGGTGCTGTTTGCCGATGATCACGTCTATTGCCACGGAATGTCGGAACCGACGGCGGCGCTGTTGGTATCGCTGGCGGGGGGGTACGAGCACATCGTTGCGGCATCGACCGCCTACGCGAAAAGCGTGATGCCACGCGTCGCGGCCCTGCTGGACGTGATGGTGATTTCGGATGCGATCGGGGTTGTTGACGCCTCGACGTTCGAGCGCCCGATTTACGCGGGCAACGCCATTCAGACGGTGAAAACGAATGACGCCAAGAAGGTGCTGACAGTTCGGACCGCGACGTTCACCGGCGTTGGAACCGGCGGCGCGGCTGTTGTCGAGAAGGTGTCGGCACAATCCGATGGCAGCCTGTCGGCATGGGTCGAGGACAAGGTCGCGTCGTCAGACCGGCCAGAATTGACCTCGGCAGGGGTGGTCGTATCGGGTGGGCGTGGCGTGGGGTCACAGGCAGATTTTGCGCTGATTGAAAAGCTGGCGGACAAGCTGGGTGCGGCCGTCGGTGCATCGCGCGCGGCAGTTGACAGCGGCTATGCGCCCAATGACTGGCAAGTCGGGCAGACTGGCAAGGTTGTTGCGCCTGATCTTTACGTTGCGGTTGGCATTTCGGGGGCCATCCAGCATCTGGCCGGCATGAAGGACAGCAAAGTGATCGTTGCGATTAACAAGGACGAAGATGCGCCGATCTTCCAAGTGGCCGATTATGGCCTCGTGGCCGATCTGTTCACCGCCGTGCCGGAGTTGATCGAGAAGTTGTAGGCGCGGCGCGCACGCGCGCTCATCGTGCAGAAAGTTCAAAGGTCGCGCCGATTGGTGCGCCCTTTTTTGTTTGTTGCGCATTCGGTCCGATAGCCTGACCCCCTGTCCGGGTAGCACTTGCCGGATCACATCATCGTGCGCAGTACTGTGGTCAAGGCCTGCGCCACCTCGTGGTGGATGGCCGGGCCCAGAACTTCGGCCGCAGCGGGGCGGTCGAATTCGGTAAAGGCCATGCCCCGCAGGCCGTTCAGTTGTGCCATGGGCGACCCTATGACCTGCAGGTATTCGGTAGCGTAGGGGCGAATGGCCGCCAGCATTTCGGTATCGATCAAAAGCGGGTCACGCTGCGGATCTGTGCCCGCCTCAGCACGCGAAAGGGGTGCATGATTTGCCACCCACAGCAACAGCGTTTTGGACGATAGCCGGCCGAGCAGCAGCTTCATACGCGATATCCAGGCCGTGCGCAGTTCGTCAAAGACAATCTCGAACCGGTCCGGCGATTTGCGGGCCAGCGCGCCCAACAGATGCCTGGTGAAGTGAAATTCCGTGAAATCGATGTCGCGGTATAGCGCCCTCAAACCCGGTGCGGCATACACAAAACGGTCATTGCGGCGCGGATGAACGGTATAGAACCGGTTTGACAGGTTCTGCACACCAAGGATCTGCACCACCGTGACCTGCGCGCCCGCAGCTACATCGGCAACCCCGGGTTCGTTCAGAAACACGTCTATTCCGGCGTTGACGCAGCCGAGATTGGCTATCGGTTTGCCCAACTTAGGTTGCACCAGCGCAGGAAACGGATCGGGCACGAATCTGCCAAAGGTCTCCGTGCCGCCTATAAAAGCAACATAGTCGCCCGACAGATCGCAGCGCGGGCCGCGAAACTGCAGTTTGGAACTGCCATACCGACATACCGAATAATCGAGCGCCGCAGCGCCCGGAAAAGCAAAAGCCATGAGACCCACCCAGATCTGTCAACACCCACGACTCAGGGTGACGGGATTTCATTGCCAAAAGACTAAACCGCCAATTCGTGGCAAACTTTAGCCACCTTGGTACCCTTGCGCCCCGCCCCGCACGGCGCATATGGTTCAGCGCGGACCGATCGACAGGAGAGCGCGATGGACATTCAGCACGTGGGCATCGTGGGGGCCGGGCAGATGGGCAGCGGCATCGCGCATGTGTTTGCGCTGGCCGGATTTGATATTCTGATGACAGATATTTCGGAGGACCGCCTTGCAAATGCGGTAGCGCTGATCGATCGCAACATCGAACGGCAGGTGTCGCGCGGCAAGGTTTCAGCCGACGCAAAAGCAAAGGCGCTGGCACATATCAAGACGACGCTGCGGCTGGCTGATCTGGGGCAATGCGATCTTATCATCGAGGCGGCGACGGAACGGGAAACCATCAAGCAGGCGATTTTTGAGGATCTGGGGCCGCATCTGAAACCCGGCACGATCCTGACGTCGAACACCTCGTCCATCTCGATCACCCGACTGGCAAGCCGCACGGACCGGCCGGAAAAGTTCATGGGGTTTCACTTCATGAACCCGGTGCCGGTGATGCAGCTGGTGGAATTGATCCGCGGAATTGCGACGGACAAGGACACGTTCGACAGTTGTCTGGCCGTGGTAGATCGGCTGGGCAAAACGGCGTCGAGTTCCGAGGATTTTCCCGCATTCATCGTAAACCGCATCCTGATGCCGATGATCAACGAGGCGGTCTATACGCTGTATGAAGGGGTGGGATCGGTCAAATCCATCGACGAATCGATGAAATTGGGGGCCAATCATCCGATGGGCCCGCTGGAACTGGCGGATTTCATTGGCCTTGATACTTGCCTTGCCATAATGAACGTGCTGCATGAAGGGTTGGCCGATACCAAATATCGCCCCTGCCCGCTGTTAACGAAATACGTCGAAGCGGGGTGGCTGGGGCGCAAGACGCAGCGCGGGTTCTACGACTATCGCGGCGACGTACCGGTGCCGACACGGTAGGCGCCATAGGTGCTGGCACGCACCTTACTTGCCAAGGTTTAACGTATGCTCCCGCAGCCAGGCCAGAAATCCGCGCGGGTTGCCTTCCCAGTCTTTCAACACGTCGGCTGAGATGGGCTTGCCAATATGGGGGCGCTGGGGTTTGAACAGGGCGCGTTTGATTTCGTACAGCAACAGACCTTGGCGCACTGTCGCCGACAGCTTGTTTGCAATCTGATACATTCGCGAATTGCGCCCCGTGAAGTGAATCGGCAGGATAGTAGCACCCGATTTCTGGATCATCTTGTGGGTGAAGACATTCCATTCCGCCTCGATCACCGGGCCGAACCAGCCGGGCATGGTTGCAACCTTGCCTGCGGGAAACAGGATGATCACGCCGCCGTTCTTCAGATGCTCCATGGTCAGATTACGCATCTGTAGCCCCAGCTCGCGCGAGTTTTCTTCGTGCGGAAACGGGACCGGGATCATGAATTCGGCGACCTCGGGGATGCCGGTCAGCAGCGACCGGGTCAGAATGCGGAAATCAGAACGCACCCGGTTGATCATTTCGGCCATGATCATGCCATCGACAAGGCCGTGGGGATGGTTGGCCACCACCACTAGCGGGCCGGTGGCGGGGATGCGGGCGATCTCATCAGGGGGGGTGTCGATGCGGATGCCCATGTGGCGGATGGCCTTGGGCCAAAACGGCGAGCCATAGGGAGCACCCGATCTTTCGAACGACCGGACAAGGGTCAGCAATTGTATCTTTGCCGTCAGCCATTCGATCGTGCGAATGACACCAGCCTTGACCGGATTGGAAAACGTCCCGGCGTAAGACAGCCTGCGCATGTCATATTTGCGCTTTGCTGACGGGATGCCTGCCTGAAGATTGGCGGCACGCTTTAGGTTTGGCATGTCGGTCACGAAGTATCCGCCTTCCTGATCAATTGCGCCCATAAACCCAAGCAGTGGCATGATTCAGGCGAGAACCGGGGCCACTTTCTTTGTATAACGCCCTAATAGTCTTCACCAAAGCGGTTGGCTACCAAGGCATCCAGCGCGTCTGCAAGCGCATCGGCTTGCGGGCCGCTTGTCTGCACCTCAATAGAGGTTCCGCGAGAGGCTGCCAACATCAAAAGACCCATGATCGAATCTCCGGCGACGGATAGCCCATCCTTGCATACTTCCGCCTGCGCCTCATGCGCTTCAACCACCTCGACGAATTTGGCCGAGGCGCGGGCGTGCAGGCCCTTTTCATTGATGATCCGCAGCGTCCGGTTGGTCATGGGTCAGGCTCCGCCGCCAAGATCAAGGCTGTTGATGTATTTTCGCCCGGCATCAAGTGATGCGGCCACTGCCTCGTCGACCGCCAGGTCGCGTGACTTTGCAAGTTTGATCAGCAACGGTAGGTTTGCGCCGTAAAGGATGCGCCGGCCCGGACCGGCACAAGCCCGAAGCGACAAGTTGGACGGCGATCCGCCAAACATATCCGTCACCAAAACGACGCCGTGGCCCTGATCAACGGCATCGGCGGCCGCACAAATCTCGGCCTGCTTGCTGGCACGGTTGCAATCATCTTCGATGGCAATGGCAAGCATGCCCTGCTGCTTGCCGACGACATGCTCCACGGCAGCCAGATATTCCCTCGCCAGGCCGCCATGTGCAACGATCACGATACCGATCAAGACTAGATTACCTTCGATGCGTCCGGTGGCAGGGAGGCCGCCTTGCGTTCCAGTTCCCGGTGCCGTTTTGACACCGGCCAGCCGGCTTTCGCAAGGTCCTTTGCCAGTAATTCCGCTACGGCGACTGATCTGTGTTGCCCGCCGGTGCAGCCAAACCCGATGGTCAGATGCGCTTTTCCCTCATCTCGGTGCGCAGGTAGCAAAAGCGTGATCAGGTCCAGCAGCTTTTCATAAAAAAGCGCAAAACGGGGGTCTTGCGCGATATGCGCCAGCACGGCGTCATCGCGGCCATCGAAGGTGCGCAAAGCCGGGTCCCAATGAGGATTTCGCAGAAACCGGCAGTCAAAGATCATGTCAACGCCGCGCGGCACGCCACGTTTGTACGAGAAAGACTGCACAGAAACGGCAAGGGCGGCGGTCTTGCCCTGATCGAACCACTGGGCAATTTCGGCCTTCAGATCATGCGGCGACATATCCGTCGTCTCGATCAGGTGGTCGGCGCGGGCACGGATCGGTACCAGCAGATCAATTTCGCGTGCAATGCCAAGATCGGGGGTTTCAGACGGGGCCAGCGGGTGCCTGCGGCGGGTTTCGGAATAGCGGCGGATCAATTCGCCGGGGGCGCAGTCAAGATACAGCACCTCCAGCGCCACAGCGGGATCGCGGGTCAGGGTGTCGATCAGTTCGATCAGCGTAGTGGAGTTGAAATCGCGGTTGCGCACATCAAGGCCGAGCGCGATACGCCGACCCAGCGGCGGACCGTCCAGCAGGCGCGGAACAAGGCTGAGCGGCAGGTTATCGATCACTTCGAAGCCCAGATCCTCCATCGCGTGAATGGCGGTGGACCGGCCTGCACCAGAGGGGCCGGTGACAAGTACCAGATGGTGTTCGGGGATCTGCTGTGCCGTGGTCATTGCCAAACCATCATCATGCCTGCCGTCCGCCTATCATATAGGCCATCAGGAAGGATGGGAAATGTGGGCTTTGCTGGCCCAGCGCAAGATCGCATTCGACCCCGCACAAAGAAATGCGCCGACGGGGCGGCAAGCGTTCCGTTTCGGTCTGTCCCAGATCGACGACAAGCGCGATGGGAGCCGAGGCAAGAGTTTCAGCGCGGATCAGGCCAAGGCCGCGCGCCTCGATCAGCCCGCGAATAGCTGGCGGGCATCGGGCAATCAGGAGGCCCGCCTTGCCCGCAAGCTGGGTGCGGTCATCCGACACCAGTTTTGCGCCAAGCGCCATCAGCGCAAGCCCCAGCGTGGATTTGCCTGAAGCCGAGGGGCCGAGGATCAAAACTCCGCGTCGCGACAGTGCCACACAGGTGGCGTGAACGGTGTCCTCGATCACCACTGTGGGCACCATCAGATCGGCAGGCCGACGACAAAGCGCGCGCCAAGGGGCTCAGACGTGATGTCGGCATCGGTGGGGCGGATGTTTTCGGCCCAGATGACGCCGCCATGTGCTTCGATAATCTGTTTTGAAATCGCAAGTCCAAGGCCGGAGTGATTGCCGAACTGCCCCTCTGGCCGTTCGGAATAGAAGCGCTTGAAGACTTTGGTCAGTGCTTCTTCGGGGATGCCGGGGCCGGTATCTTCAACCACTACCAGAACGCGGTTCTCGCGCCGCCGGGCCCAGACCCGCACCGCATCGCCGCTTTCGCAGAACGACACCGCATTGGTGATCAGGTTGACGAACACCTGCGCAAGGCGTGCCTCCAGCCCGCGGATGTTGATGGCGTCATTCGGCAGGTCGATGATGAAATCGACGCCTTTCTCGCCCGCCTGTTTGCCCAGATATTCGCTGAGGTTCGACAGCGTTTTCATCAGGCTGAATTCTTCTTCCTCTTCCTTGACCAACTCACTGTCGAGGCGGGAAGCGTTGGAGATATCACTGACCAGACGGTCAAGGCGGCGGACGTCATGTTCGATGACATCAAGCAGCTTGTCGCGCTGATCTTCGCGCTTTGCGACCCGCATGGTGCCAACGGCAGATCGCAGCGACGCAAGCGGGTTCTTGATTTCATGCGCAACGTCGGCGGCAAATTGTTCGTTTGCATCAATGCGGTCATAAAGGGCTGCCACCATGCCGCGCATCGCGACGGACAATCGGCCGATTTCATCGGGGCGTGCGGCAAGATCAGGAATGCGCACGCGGCCGGGCGCCATCTTGCGTGCGTCGCGGTCCCGCCCCAGTTCGGCGGCGGCGGCCAGATCGGACAGTGGGTTGGCGATGGTCGAGGCCAGAACAAGGCTTAGCCCGATCGACACCAGCAGGGCGATCACAAACATCTGCAAGACCTGTTCGCGTTCATAGCGCACGAGGCCGTCAATTTCGCCCTCGGCAGATGTCAGGGCAATGACACCCAGAACCTCGCCGCCGCGCACGATCGGGGTGGCTACTGAAAACACCGCCCCACCGTCGGAACCGCGCCCGGTGTTGATCGCGGTATCGCCAGCGCGCGCTTGATCGAAAAGCCCGCGCGCCATGGCTTCGACATCAATCGTTTCGCCAGGGTTTGTGTTGGACGACAGAACACCCGATACAGTTTCCCAAACCGAGTTCAGAAAGTCGGTGATGACGGTCGATTTGGCCGTTCGGCTGGACGCGGTCACGGATTTTGCATCGCCGGTTGCCGTGGCAAGCACGTTGCCTGTCGCATCAAAGACAAAAACCTCGACACCTTGGCTGATATCAATTGCATCCAATGTCCGGCGCAGGGCGGATCCATTGCCGGCCGCCAGATTGACGGGGCCGCTGGCAGGCATTCGTGCCTCGAACACATCCGCAACAAGGCGCGCCTCGGATACGATCCCATCTTCGCGCTGTAAAACCAGACTGTCGCGGAACGGGTTGAGGAACAGCACACCGGCCACCAGAATGACCAAAGCCATCAGGTTGAAGATGATGATCTTGCGGGCAAGCGGCGAGCGGTTGAGCGAAAAGAAGCCTCTGCGGCCCCGTGCGGACCGCAGACCGGGATCCGAAACCGCTTCGGGCGATATCCAGTCTTCACCGAGCAGCACGTCGCCGGTTTTCTTTCGCCGAACGTCATCCATGCCGATACGCGGAGCCGCAGTCATACATCACCAGCTAAAAACAAAACCCCAGACAGTCGATTTGCTGTCGTTGGTTTTGATCATTCTTCATTGTAGCGATAGCCGATACCATAAAGAGTTTCGATTGCGGTGAAATTGTCATCCACCATGCGCATTTTCTTGCGAAGGCGCTTGATGTGGCTGTCGATGGTGCGGTCATCGACATAAACTTGGTCGTCATAGGCCACATCCATCAGCTGATCGCGGCTTTTCACGAATCCGGGGCGTTGGGCAAGTGCCTGCAGCAGCAGGAACTCGGTAACGGTCAGCGACACTTCCATGCCTTTCCATGTCACCGAATGGCGCAGCGGATCCATCGACAGCGCACCGCGTTCCATGATCTTGGTTTCTTCGGTCACGGCCACTTCACCGCTGGCAATTGCTTCCTGACGGCGCAAAAGCGTGCGGATGCGTTCGACAAGCAGGCGCTGTGAAAACGGCTTCTTGACGTAATCATCAGCCCCCATACGCAAGCCCAGAACCTCGTCGATCTCATCGTCTTTCGATGTCAGGAAGATCACCGGCATCGAGGTTTTCTGGCGTAGGCGCTGCAACAGATCCATCCCGTCCATCCGGGGCATCTTGATATCCAGCACGGCCATATCGGGCAGGCGGCGGTTGAATGCATCGAGGGCGGACTGGCCATCGTTATAGGTTTCGACTTCGAAGCCTTCGGCCTCCAGCGTCATAGCAACTGACGTCAGAATATTCCGGTCGTCGTCCACAAGGGCGATCCGTGACATGCGCTGTATCCTTTTATGCTCGTTTTTATCGCTACTTTTTCACGGGATGATCATGGTTTCGAACACCAGAATCAACTCATTACTGCGAATCACCCCACCTATCGTCACTCAAAGCAGCCAATACTGTCGAATATTTGACTAATTTGCCGCAGTTTCGACACGGATGGCCTGCGGCTCGCCGAATGGTTGCGCTAACCTGAACATGGTTGCGCTAACGCCACACATCCGCGCTAGGGCAGCGGGAAATCGTCATGTTATAGCCATGATAGGGGTGATGATCAGATCATCCTTGGCAGCCATTGGCCCGGGTGCCGATTTGTAGCGCAACAATCGCCGCCTTTGGCGGCATGAGGAGCTTGCAGCATGACCATTGGACGCGTGAACCCAAAACATACATTGGACGATCAGGGGATCAGCGGGCTGGGGTACATTTATTACAACCTTTCCGAGCCTGCGCTGATCGAGGCGGCACTGGCGCGCGGAGAAGGGACGCTGGGGCGCGGCGGCGCTTTTCTGGTATCCACCGGCAGCCATACCGGGCGCTCGCCCAAGGACAAGCACATCGTGCGTACGCCGTCGGTGGAAGAAACCATCTGGTGGGATGCGAATGCCGCGATGACGCCCGACGGGTTTGATCTGCTGCATGCCGACATGCTGGCGCATCTGCAGGGTGGCACGGCCTTTGTGCAGGACCTTTACGCAGGCGCAGACCCGGCGCACCGCCTAGATGTGCGGGTGGTGACGGAACTGGCGTGGCATGGGCTGTTCATCCGGCATCTGCTGCGCAGGCCCGAGCGGGCAGAACTTGACGGCTTTATCCCCGACTGGACAATCATCAACTGCCCGTCATTCAAGGCAAACCCCGCCCGGCATGGCTGCCGCAGCGAAACGGTGATTGCCTTCAACTTTGACAAAAAGCTGATCCTGATCGGCAATACCGCCTATGCTGGCGAGAACAAGAAATCGGTGTTCACCCTGCTGAACTACCTGCTGCCAGACCGTGGCATCATGCCGATGCATTGTTCGGCCAACCATGCGATCGGAAATCCGGTGGATACCACCGTTTTCTTTGGCCTTTCGGGCACTGGCAAAACCACGCTGTCGGCAGACCCGTCGCGCACCCTGATCGGCGATGATGAACATGGCTGGTCGGACCGCGGCACCTTCAACTTTGAGGGCGGCTGTTACGCCAAGACCATCAATCTGAGCGCCGAGGCCGAACCCGAGATTTACCGCACCACGCATACATTCGGCACGGTGGTCGAAAACATGGTGTTCGATCCCGAAACGCTGAAACTAGACTTCGAGGATGACAGCCTGACTGCGAACACCCGGTGCGCCTATCCGCTGGAGTACATCTCCAATGCGTCGGCCACGGGGTTGGGCGGGCATCCGAAAAACATCGTGATGTTGACCTGCGATGCATTTGGCGTGCTGCCACCAATCGCGCGGCTGACGCCTGCGCAGGCGATGTATCATTTCCTGTCGGGCTTCACCTCGAAAGTGGCGGGCACCGAACAGGGCGTTTCAGAGCCGCAGCCGACGTTCTCAACCTGTTTTGGCGCGCCGTTCATGCCGCGCAGGCCAGAAGTGTACGGCAAGTTGCTGCAGGCCAAGATCGCCAAGCACGGCGCTGTCTGCTGGCTGGTGAATACCGGCTGGACTGGGGGCGCATATGGCATTGGCCGGCGGATGCCGATCAAGGCGACGCGCGCACTGCTGACGGCGGCGCTGGACGGCACGCTGGCGGCGGGCACCTTCCGGCGGGATCCGAACTTTGGATTTGATGTGCCGGTTTCGGTACCGGGAGTGGATGCGACGTTGTTGAACCCGCGGATGACATGGTCCGATGCGGCCGCCTATGACGCGCAGGCGGCAAAGTTGGTCGGCATGTTCGCCGACAACTTTGGCAAATATGTGCCGTTCATCGATGATGATGTTAAGGCGGCGGCGATTGGGTGATCCTGGACCAGCGGGGGGGCTGTCTGCCCCTCCGCACCCCCCGTGGATATTTGCGCAAATGCGAAATTGGCGGAACGGCTGCGACATTTTCGGTCGCGCCTAGGGGCCTGCGTGTATTTTTGTTGCGCTTGGGTTTCAATGGCCTTATCTGTTTCGCAGTTGCAGCATTGGAGAGTCGTATGGCCCATGATGGACAGCACTTAGAGTCCTCGCCGGTTCTTGTGGGCCTTCTGGAGCTGGCGAAAGCCGCTTTGCCCGAGGTCGAAACGCTGTTCGGCGCGGCGCGCGAGGCGTTGCGAGCGCGGGTCACGGTGGCGGGCAAGGTCTCAGCGGCCGCAATGGATACCCACCAGTTCGCTGCGCATTCGCTGGCGTGGCTGGCGACCTACACCGAAAGCCTGCGGCAGTTGCGGGAATGGGCGGTGCGATTGGATCAAGCCGGGCAGTTTGGGCAGATGGAGCAATTGATCCTGCAGATCGGCTTTGGCGAGTATCTGGCGCAAATTCACGGCGGCATCGCGATGAGCCAGGGCGAAGTGGCGCGGCTGGGCGATCTGGGAATTACCGCCATGGCAGGCGAAGCGGCGCGCGGTTTGATGGCGGATGGCAATACACCAGAGGCGCGCATGGCGCTGGTGGCCCTGATGCAGGACAACCATGGCCGCGCGACGTTCGGGGCCACCGGGCTGGACGACGAATTGGAAATGATCCGCGATCAGTTCCGCCGGTTTGCCGACGAACAGGTTGTGCCACATGCGCATGGCTGGCATCTGCGCGATGAACTGATCCCGATGGACATCATCACGGCTCTGGCGGAAATGGGCGTGTTCGGACTGACCATCCCGGAAGAATTTGGCGGGCTGGGCCTGTCGAAGGCGTCAATGGTGGTGGTGTCCGAAGAACTGTCGCGCGGTTACATCGGGGTCGGGTCGCTGGCGACGCGGTCCGAGATTGCCGCTGAGTTGATCCTGTGCGGCGGTACGGACGCGCAAAAGGCGCAGTGGCTGCCGGGTCTGGCAAGTGCCGAGATATTGCCGACAGCGGTGTTCACCGAACCGAACACCGGGTCCGACCTAGGGTCGTTGCGCACACGAGCGGTAAAGGCGGGCGATGATTGGCAGGTGACCGGCAACAAGACCTGGATCACCCATGCCGCACGCACGCATGTGATGACGCTGCTTGCGCGCACCGATCCGGCTAGCACCGACTACCGGGGCCTCAGCATGTTTCTGGCGGAAAAGACGCCGGGCACGGATGCGGAGCCCTTCCCGACGCCGGGCATGACCGGGGGGGAGATCGAGGTGCTGGGCTACCGCGGCATGAAGGAATACGAACTGGCGTTCGATGGCTTTGCTGTAAAGGGCGAAAACCTGCTGGGCGGGGTCGAAGGACAGGGCTTCAAGCAACTGATGCAGACGTTTGAATCTGCCCGCATCCAGACTGCGGCGCGTGCGGTTGGGGTGGCGCAGAATGCGCTGGAGGTGGGCATGGCCTATGCCAGTGACCGCAAGCAGTTTGGCAAGGCTTTGATAGCGTTCCCGCGCGTCGCGGGGAAGCTCGCGATGATGGCGGTCGAGATCATGATCGCGCGGCAGTTGACGTATTTCAGTGCCTGGCAAAAGGATCACGGCAAACGCTGCGATCTTGAGGCGGGGATGGCCAAGCTGTTGGGCGCGCGGGCGGCGTGGTCCTGCGCCGACAATGCGTTGCAGATCCATGGCGGCAACGGTTTCGCGCTGGAATACCAGATTTCCCGCATCCTGTGCGATGCGCGCATCCTGAACATCTTTGAGGGGGCGGCGGAAATTCAGGCGCAGGTGATCGCGCGCCGGTTGCTGGACTGAGCGTTTCCGGAAAATAGCGGCCAGTGGGGTGATATGCCCTATTATTTTCTATGATCGCCCCTAGCTTGCATCTTGACGGTGAAAAGATAAGGGGCTGACGGCGATGGATACGGTTCTGCTGACGGGCATTTCGGGCTTTCTGGCCAAACATTGCGCGGTAAAGTTGCTCAATGCGGGCTACGGCGTGCGTGGGTCGGTGCGACGGCCGGACCGGGCGGCCGAGGTGAGGGATGCCATTCGGCCGCATCTGACGGATAAATCCGCGTTGGACCGCCTGACATTCGTGGCGCTTGATCTTGGCCAAGACGCGGGGTGGGAGCACGCGATGGCGGGTGTCACCGCGCTGATGCATACTGCTTCGCCTTTTCCGATCTCGCAGCCCAAGAACCCCGATGATCTGATCCGACCGGCGGTGGATGGCACCTTGCGGGCGCTGCGGGCGGCCAAATTCGCCGGGGTGACACGGGTGGTCCTGACCTCGTCGACCGTGGCGGTGCTGGGCGGACATGACGCAGGGGTGAAGGACGAAAACAACTGGTTCGATCCGGACGCCCCGGATGCCACGCCCTATGCTCGGTCCAAGACGCTGGCTGAACGCGCGGCATGGGCGTTTGTGAAAGACGAGGCTTCCGAAATTGCGCTGACGGTCATCAACCCCGGTTTCATCGTCGGGCCGCCGATGGATGGCAATTTCGGGTCATCGATCGGGGTGGTGCGCAGGTTTCTGCGCGGCAAGGACCCGATGTTGCCGGCAGTGGGCTTTCCGGTCGTCGATGTGCGTGACGTGGCTGAAATGCATCTGCGTGCATTGCAGCGCCCGATGACTGCCGGCAAGCGGTACCTTGCCGTTGCAGGGTCGATGTGGATGTATGACATGGGGCGCGTGCTGAAGGCGGCTTACCCGGACCGCCGCATTCCCACACGCATTGCTCCGTTGTTCGTGCTGCGTCTGCTGGCCTTGTTCGATGCCGAAATCAGATCGGTGCTGCAGGGTGTCGGCAAGATGGAACGCGTGTCGAACGCACGGGCGGTTTCAGACATGGGCATGCAGTTCATTGCGCCGCAAGACGCCTTGCGCGCGGCGGCGAAAGTGCTGGTCGAGCAGAAAATGGTCTGACTACTCTGCCGCCTCGCCACCATGCGACGGCCGGTTCGCGCCCAGCCGGTTGTGCAATTGTCCGGCGATTGTCCAACCGATTGCCATGCCGATCCCGCTTGCCGCGAATATTCCGGCCAAAGGTGCCACCAACAACAACAGATAAGCAACACCGGGGGTAAACACGCTGGAGACATCGCGAAAGCTGGAATAGACGGCGGCCATTTCGGTGCGCTCGGATGGTTTGACCGCCATCATGAAGGGTAAGCCGCCGATCACGTCCAGCAGCACAAGGCCAATCGCCGCAACCATCAGGCAGACCACGACCAGCCATGGCCACGGCGACAGCAGGGTCGCCGCGACAAACAGGATCGCGCAATGTGCGAATGCCACCCGCAACGATAGGCGCACGGTATAGCGCCGCACCTGACGCAGCATCAGGGGCGAGGTGAACAACAGCGCGTTCGAGATTGACAAGGCAACGCCACCGACCTTGTCGCCCAAGCCCGCCTCGATGCAGAAGATCGGCAGATAGACGACATAGACCCACCAACCGCAGGACCGGATCACGGCGAACAGCCAACCTGCGATCAGCCTCGGCTGTGCGAAGAACCGCCCCAGATAGGCCAGCGGGTTCAGTGCCGGGCCCTTGGCACGGGTGATCTGTTTGCCATTGCCAAGGCGGAGTACCCAGAATGTTGCGATCAGGGCCAGCGCCAGCCCTGCCGCCACAACAAACGGCAGCGGCGCCCAGATGCTGCGCAACCAGACACCCAGTACCGGACCTATGGCCCAAGGCGCACCGGCATAGACCATGATCATGCTTTGGCTGCGACCCAATTCCGCGCGCTGGACGTAATCCAGCACATAGGCGTTGAAGCAGACAAACGTCGTGGCCGTGGCCATGGCGCTGCACATCAGTGCCAGCGGCATGGCAACGGGGCCCCCCATGATCGCGAGGATCATCGCCACCAGATAAAGCCAGCCCCCCGCCGTGTACATCCAGCGGCGCGGCAGATGCCGGGTCGCCCAAGGCACCATCAGACCCCAGATCAGCGACACGATGCCAGCGATGAAATAGACCCGCGATACCGACCCCGCGTCACCAAGCGCGTCATAGACGGCAAGCGGCATGACAGAGATCAGCATGCCGCGCACGGCTGCCTCCAGCCCCGCAAGCAGCGCGAAGTTTTCCAGCCTAGGGGTGGCAGAATGCCTCAGGAATAGGGGGATGTATCTGGTGGCCATGCGCGTTCTCTACGGCCAATAGCAGCGCATTTACAGCCCCGCGTCTGGCACTGCCGCGACAAGCCGCCGTCGCTTGTAACATCCCTGTCACATTTGCGGCCAACTACTTGGCGCGCGTCAAAAGATCGATCAGCCGCGCCCGCGCCTCGGGCAACGGCCGGCCGTTCAGCATCGAAGATAGCTCGCGCCGCAAGAAGTGCCCGGTCACCGCCAGTCCTTGCGCAATCTCGGCGCGGTCAGCGGGGCCCTGCCCCAGAAGGACCGCAGGCAATGGCAATAACCGGGCGGCCCAGTCGCCCGCCGCAACCCGGCTGACCGCGCGCCCAGTTCTGGGGCTGACAAAGGCCAGATCCTCGCGGCTGCCGGTCACCGCGCAGGATGCAAGATCAAGGCCGAACCCGAGGTCTTCCAGCACCTGCATTTCCCAGCGCAAATAGTGTTGCGGCCAATCATCGGTAGTCAGCAACGCATCCAGCAACCGGGTGCTCGATAGCCAAAGGCTCTGATGCGCCTCGCGTTCGGCCAACGCCACCTGCAACAGCGCGCAGATCGCGGTCAAGCCCGCCAGCGCCAGCCGATCACCCAGTACGCCGGTGCGGCTGCGCAGCGGTTCGGTCACGAAAACGCCCATATGGTCATCCAGCCTTGCGCGCCATGTCACGGCAATCTGCGCGCCGGGCTGCAAAACGGGCGACAGGCGGCGCGACGCCCCCCCGCGCACGACGCCTGCATGTCGCCCATGCAGGGCGGTAAACACCTCTATGATTGCCGAGCCTTCGCCGTGCGGACGCACGGACAACAACACGCCTTCGTCACGCCATTCCATGCGGCAAAGTATCCACCCAACGTTTGGCGATGCAAGGGGCTTGCCGAACGAAGCGCTGTTGGCGCATCGTAAGGCATGGCAAACACCGGCGACCTGAAGATGCGGCTGATGTCGGCGATTGTTGCGCTTGTTGCGATGATTTCGCTGGCGGCGCGATGGGTGATAAGTGCCGATCTGTTGGCGGGTGCGGACCCGTTATGGGTGGCGTGGCGGATGCTGATCGATTTCGGCGTTCTGGCAAATATTGCAGCCGTGGTCATCTTGTTGCGCGCGGCTCTCAGGGGCCGGGTTCGCGTTCGACGGGCAGCGGCGATCACGGTAGTGATGATCCTGACAGGGCTGCTTTATCATACGGTATCGCCGGGCATCGTGCCGCCCGTGGGGCTTGCCTGGTGGGCAGATCAGGGTCTGCATACCATCGTGCCGGTGCTGACACTTCTCTGGTGGCTGGCCTTCGCCCCCAAAGCCGGGCTGACCGCGTTTGACAGCCTGCGCTGGTTGATCTGGCCAATCCTGTATGCCGACTACATTCTGGTGCGCGGCCTTGCCACCGGATCCTATCCGTACCTGTTTCTGGATGTAACAACCCAGGGCATCGGGCAGGTGATCTGGAACATCGGGGCGCTGGCTGGCGCTTCCCTCACTGTGGGCCTGCTGCTGATCGGGCTGGCGCGGGTTATTCGCTGAGGCCGGGCTCGTCCAGCAGGCTGCGCCCCTGCCGGTCTTCCAGCTCGATCACCCAAAGATCGCGGTCAAAAGCCCTCTGGCGCGCGATTGCGGCATCAACCGCAGGCTCTTCGCCCTGTGCAAGAACAACCCAGATGCGGGTGTCCGAGGTCAGATCAAATGATCGCTGATAGGCCGTCGCCCGCCCGTCGAGACTGGCCACCTTGACCAGCACCGCGCCCGCCGTCGCATCGCCCTTCGCGGTGACAAAGGCCGGGATCCCCGCCTGTTCCAGCCGCGCAAGATACGCCCGCACCCAGAAGTCAGCGGTCAGGCGCGGGATCATCCTGGCTTCCCCTGCGGCTTTTCTTTCGAAAAAATACTCCCGCCGGAGGCAGCAGCACAACTAGATGCGCCGATCTCCGAAAACCGCGCCTTAATTGCCGTCCTTGAAATCAAGTCCCATCTCCGTATAGCGCTCCGGCTCTTCCAGCCAGTTTGGCCGCACCTTCACCTGCAAGAACAGATGCACCGGATGGTCCAAAAACGCCACCATCTCCAGTCGTGCCGCCTGACCGATGGCCTTGATCGTCTCCCCCTTGTTGCCCAGAACGATGCCTTTGTGGCCATCACGCGCGACATAAATGATCTGGTCGATGCGGGTCGATCCGTCGGGCTTGTCTTCCCATTTTTCCGTCTCGACGGTCAGTTGGTAGGGCAGTTCTTCGTGCAGGCGCAGGGTCAGCTTTTCGCGGGTGATCTCGGCGGCGATATTGCGCATCGGCAGATCGGCGATCTGGTCTTCGGGGTAGAACCAGGGACCCGCAGGCAACAACCCGCCAAGCCACGCGCGCAATTTGTCGACGCCATAGCCTTTCTCGGCTGAGATCATGAAGGTTTCGACGAAGGGAAACGCCTCATTCATCTTTTGCGCCAGCGCGAGCAGCACTTCCGCCTGCACCCGGTCGATCTTGTTGATCGCCAGCGCCACCGGCTGGCCCTGCGGGATCTGGTCACGCATCCGGTCGATGATGGCTTGCACGCCGGATGTCAGGCCCCGGTGCGCCTCGATCAGCAGCACGATAATGTCGGCATCGGCGGCCCCGCCCCAGGCGGCCTTGACCATGGCGCGGTCAAGGCGGCGGCGGGGGCGGAACAGCCCTGGCGTGTCGACAAACACGATCTGTGCGTCGCCTTCCATCGCGATGCCGCGAATGCGCGACCGGGTGGTCTGCACCTTGTGGGTGACGATGCTGACCTTGGCCCCCACCATCTTGTTCAGCAGCGTCGATTTGCCGGCATTCGGCTCGCCGATCAGGGCGACAAAGCCGGCGCGGGTGTCCGGGCGGGTGGGCATCGTTTCGGTTTCGGTCATGATTTGCCTCCTGTCGGGGCGTCAAGGCGGGCCAACAACTCCCGTGCCGCGGCCTGTTCGGCCTGGCGTTTGCTGCCAGCGCTGGCAAGTTCGGTATGCCCGTCGTCAAGGCGCACCTCAACGGTAAAGATTGGTTGGTGATCGGGCCCTGTGCGGGACTGCTCGGTATAAGTGGGGGGGGTCTGGCCGCGCGCTTGTGCCCATTCCTGCAGCGCGGTCTTGGCATCGCGCGCGTCGGTCTCCACGGCCCCGATGCGCCCGTCCCACAGCCGCAAAATGACGGAACGTGCCGCATCAAAGCCGCCATCAAGATAGACCGCCGCGATCACGGCTTCCAGCGCATCGCCCAGCAAGGTTTCCTTGCGCCGCCCGCCAGACACCATTTCCGACCGCCCCAGCTTCAGAACCTCGCCCAACCCCAGATCACGTGCCACATCGGCGCAGGTTTCCTTGCGCACAAGGGCGTTGAAGCGGGGGGCAAGCTGACCCTCGGTCGCTCCGGGATCGGCTGACAACAGGGCCTCGGCCATCACCAGACCCAGCACACGGTCGCCAAGAAACTCCAACCGCTGGTTGTCGGGGCGGGTCTGCGACGCGATCGAGGCATGGGTGACGGCACGCAACAGCAATTCGGGCGTGTGAAACCTGTGCCCGAGACGGCCCGCAAGGGCCAGAAGATCGGCAGACAGCTTCACTCGACCGCCTTGAAATAGCGGTCTGACCGCCATGTCCAGAAATACAGCAGCGACCGCCCGGCGGAGGAGAACATGATACGATCAGCGCGCCCGATCAGATATTCGGCGGGCACGAAACCGACGCCGCCCGCGGCCTGATTGAAGCGGCTGTCCTGACTGTTGTCGCGGTTGTCGCCCATGAAAAAGTAGTGTCCCGGCGGCACGGTGAAGACATCGGTATTGTCGCCATAGCCGTTGGTATCGATGTTCAGCACATTGTGGCTTTTGTCACCCGGCAGGGTTTCGATCGACCGCGTTCTTTGGCAGATGCCGCCAGCGCCAACCGGGCCGTTTTCGCAGCGCGGCGTGTTGCCCATTGGACCTTGACGTTCGAACACCTCTTCAAAGACACCATCGGGCGTCTGGATCGCTTCTGCCCCGTTCAGGAACAAAACACCGTTCTTCATCTGGATGCTATCCCCGGGCAGGCCGATCAGCCGCTTGACAAAGTCGGTGCCATTGACCGGGTGACGAAACACCACGACATCACCGCGTTCAGGCTCGGATGCAAGGATGCGCCCCGAGAGTGGGCAGATGGAAAAAGGGCATGAATAGCGCGAATAGCCGTAAGCCATCTTGTTGACGAACAGAAAGTCGCCAATCAGAAGCGTATCCTTCATCGATTCCGAAGGGATCCAGAAAGGTTGAAAAAACAGGGTGCGAAACACCCCCGCGATCAGCAGGGCATAGACGATGGTCTTGATGGTCTCGACGATGCCGCCATCAGTTTTGGGTCTGCTTGCCATCGGGTCCGCTTTCATTCAGTTCGGCGCGCTACATGCGCGCGGGGGGCGTGGGTGTCAAGTTGCCGTCGGCACCGGGCGCGCCTCGATCACCACAAAGGCCTGCGCCCAAGGGTGATCATCGGTCAGCGTCACGTGGATGACCGCCGTATGGCCGGCAGGTGTCATGGCGCGCAGCCGCTCTTCGGCCCAGCCTGTCACCTGCATCACCGGCTGGCCAGAGCGCAGATTGCTGACCGCCATGTCTTTCCACGAAATGCCCATGCGCAGGCCAGTGCCAAGTGCCTTGGAACACGCCTCTTTCGCGGCCCACCGCTTGGCATAGGTTCCGGCCACATCGCGGCGACCCTCGGCCTTGGCCTGTTCTCGCGGCGTGAACACGCGGTCGCGAAAGCGGTCGCCAAAGCGGGCCAGCGTCGCCTCGATCCGCTCGATATTGCAAAGATCGGTGCCGATGCCAAGGATCATGGGGGCCGCCTGCCGGGCCAGGCGCAAGAGTTTTCGGAAAACTTTTGGCAAGATTTTTGTGAAAAATCTTGTGTCACGCGCGGATGTCCCGGGCTGCGTCCATCAGACGGCGCATTTCCTCGATGGCCGGGCCGAGACCGCGAAAGATCGCCTCGCCGATCAGGAAATGGCCGATATTCAGTTCCTGAACCTCCGGGAAGGCCGCAATGGGGGCCACGTTGTCGTATGCCAGACCATGACCGACATGCACCTCCAGCCGCAGCGAATGCGCATAGGCGGACGCGCGACGCAGGGCGACAAGCTCGGCTTCGGCTTCGGCGATCCGGCCCTCGGCGTGCAGGTCGCAGTAGTGACCCGCGTGAAACTCCACCACGCTGGCACCGACGCGCGCGGATGCCTCGATCTGGCGCGGATGGTGGCCGATGAACATCGACACCCTGCACCCCAGTTCGCGCAGCGGTGCGATGTAGTCGGCAAGGCGGTTGTCGTCGCCCGCGACATCCAGCCCACCTTCGGTGGTCCGCTCTTCGCGCTTTTCGGGCACCAGACAGACGGCATGCGGTTTGTGACGCAGCGCAATGGCCTGCATCTCCGCCGTTGCCGCCATTTCGAAATTCAGGGGCACGGTCAGACCCGCCATCAGCGCCTCTATGTCGGTGTCGCGAATATGGCGTCGGTCTTCGCGCAGATGAGCAGTAATGCCATCGGCACCCGCTGCTTCGGCCAGCAGAGCCGCGCGCAGCGGGTCGGGCGTGGCCCCGCCGCGTGCGTTGCGCACGGTTGCCACATGGTCGATGTTTACACCCAGCCTCAGCCGCCCCAGATACGCTGCATGCGTCATTGCCCACCTCTTTCCATTATTGTGCCCAGCCTACGGCACGCGCGGGCCGTCGTCATCGCCGGTTTCGCGGTCAGTTGTCAGTTTCAACCGTTTGGCCGCCTCCACCAATGCGGCTTTCAGCCGCCCCCGTTTTTCGCTGCGTTCCTTGGATTTGGCGGCGCGGGCCTTCTGGTACGCCTCAACGAGCGGAATCGTGATGTAGTAGAAAATCAGGCTTAGCACGAGCCCCGGTCCGATGGCGCCAATGAAATAAGGCCAGTAGATCTGCTTCCAGAACTCGGCAAGGCCGGACCATTGTGCGGCATCATCGGTGAAAATGGCCTTGATATTCTGCCAGATGTCGGTCCCGGCATTGGCGAAGGCGGCACCGATGGCTTCGGACGACAGCGGCGTATCGACGCCCAGCATCCAGTGCCCCAAGGTGATTGCGCCCACCGCAAAGAACGGCGTCGTGATCGGATTGGAATTGAACGTGGCAAGCAATGCGGCCAGCACATTGCCCCGGATCAGCCGTGCAGCCCCCCATGCGCCAAGGAACTGCAACCCTGGAAGTGGCAGAAATCCGATCATGCTGCCCGCGAAAACACCGCGCGCGATGCGGTGCGGACGGTCGGGCAGGCGCGCCATGCGGTGAACCACATAGCGGGTTGCACGACGAAACCCGCCACGCGGATAGACCATCTCTCGCAGCCAACCAAGGATTGACCGTTTATTGCGCCGCTTGAACACCACTTTGCGGCCACTCCCTTTATCCGCGCCCTAGGGACGCTTGCTCAGATCACGATGGCGCGCGATTTGCGCCACGTCTGTTTCCGCCTCCAACGCCGTCATCACCATATGCAAGTGCTCAACATCGCGCAGATCGACATCCACCAGAAGGCGGTAGAAGTCCGGTTTCCTGTCGGTGAATCGCAGGTCCGAGATATTGGCCTTTTGTTCTCCTATCAAGGTACAGATGCGCCCAAGAACGCCCGCATCGTTAGATATCGTAATCTCTAAACAAACGGTATGCACAGGAGCATGACGGCCCGAATGCCAATGCAGATCAATCCAGCGCGCGGGCTGTTCTTCAAACTCTTCCAGCGCAGGGCAATCGATGGCGTGAATGACCACGCCTTGCCCGCGGTAAGTGATGCCGACAATGCGTTCGCCTGGCACAGGCTGGCAACACGTGGCACGGCGGAAGTCCTGATCCGCGGGCAGACCAACAACCGGGCGTTGGCCGTCAACCTCATCGGCCTTGGCAAGAACGAGTTCGGGATACAGCGTTTCCACCACCCGGCGGGCCGTCAGTTCAGCACTGCCCAAACGAGCCAGCAGATCCATCTCATCGGCAAGGCCCAGCATCTTTGCGGCGGTGCGCAGGGCCTTGTCGGTCGCCTTCTTTCCGACATGGTCGAAGGCGGCGCGGGCAAGTTCCTGACCCAGCTTGACGAACCGCCCGCGATCCTCTTCCCGCAGGGATTTGCGGATCGCAGCCTTGGCACGGCCGGTGGTGACGATGTCGATCCACGAGGCCTGCGGCAACTGGCCCTCGGCGGTGATGATCTCGACCGACTGGCCGTTCTTCAGACGTGTCCACAGCGGTACCCGGATGCCGTCGACCTTGGCCGAAACGCAGGAATTGCCGATGCGGGTATGGATCGAATAGGCATAATCCAGCGGCGTGGCCCCACGCGGCAACTGGATCACATCGCCCTTTGGCGTGAAGCAGAACACCTGATCGGAATACATTTCCAGTTTTACATGTTCCAGAAACTCTTCGTGATCACCCTCTTCAAAGCGTTCGTTCAGGGTTGCCAGCCACTTCGCCGGGTCAACCGCAAACGGGTTTTGCGCGCGCACACCTTCGCGGTAGGACCAATGCGCGGCGACGCCCGCTTCGGCCACCTCGTGCATCTGCCGTGTCCTGATCTGCACCTCGACCCGTTTGCCATCACGGCCTGACACGGTAGTGTGGATGGATCGGTAGCCGTTGTTCTTGGGCTGGCTGATGTAATCCTTGAACCGGCCCGGCACCGCACGCCAGCGTTGATGGATCACGCCAAGGATGCGGTAACAGTCGGCCTCGGTCGCCGCGATGATGCGAAAGCCGTAAATGTCGGATAGACGCGAAAACGCCAGATCCTTTTCCTGCATCTTGCGCCAGACCGAATACGGCTTTTTCGCGCGGCCGAACACATCGGCGTCGATCTTGGCCTTTTCCAGTTCTGCCAGAATATCGGCGGTGATCTTGTGGACCACATCGCCGGTTTCGCGCTGCAGGGTGATGAAACGGCGGATGATGGAATTGCGTGCATCGGGGTTCAGCACCCGGAAGGCCAGGTCCTCCAGTTCTTCGCGCATCCACTGCATCCCCATGCGGCCGGCAAGGGGGGCAAAGATTTCCATCGTCTCACGAGCCTTCTGGGCCTGCTTTTCGGCGCGCATCGATTTGATCGTGCGCATGTTGTGCAGCCGGTCGGCAAGCTTGACCAGGATAACCCGTAGGTCTTCGGACATCGCAATGAACAGCTTGCGGAAATTCTCAGCCTGCTTTGACTGGGTGGACGACAATTCAAGATTGGTCAGTTTGGTGACACCATCGACCAGCTTTGCAACTTCTTCGCCAAACAGGCGCGCCACTTCGGTGTAGGTGGATTTTGTGTCTTCGATGGTGTCATGCAGCAGTGCCGTGACGATCGTGGCATCATCAAGCCGCTGTTCGGTAAGGATGGCGGCCACGGCGATCGGGTGAGTGAAGTATGGCTCGCCCGAGTGGCGCAACTGGCCCTCGTGCATCTTCAGGCCATAGTCGTAGGCCCGCCGTATCAGATCGACATTTGTGCGCGGGTTGTAATTGCGAACGAGGGCGATCAGGTCTTCAACATCGATCATCCTCGTCGCATCCTGCCGGGCAATCCCCGCCGTGGTTATCGCCGCTTCGGTTTTTGCTGCGTCAGTTATCGCCCTGGGCTTCCATCAGGGCGCGCAGCAGCTTTTCTTCCGACATGTCATCGGTCATCGGGCGGTCAACTTCGCCGCCCATCAGCAGCGCCATCTGATCGTCTTCGGGTTCATCAACCTCGATCTGGGTCTGATAGCTTTCGATCATGCGTTCGCGCAGGTGATCCGCCCGTTGGGTTTCATCGGCAATTTCGCGCAGGGACACGACCGGGTTCTTGTCATTGTCGCGATCGACCGTGACGGCAGAGCCTGCCTGAATTTCGCGCGCGCGGTGGGCCGCAAGCATCACCAGTTCGAACCGGTTCGGAACCTTGTCAACGCAATCTTCAACCGTCACGCGGGCCATCGGGTATTCCAATTCTGGCTATGGATATGGAGGGGCCTATGTAAGCGTTGGCAAATGGCTTGACAAGGCTTGAATCTGCACTGGTCACGAGGGCGGGAGCGGGCGGATATCGGCAAGGTCGTCCGCCGGCAGGGCAGCCAGCATTTGCGCAACCGTTAGCTTCAAGATCGGATGTCGCCAGTCAGCGGCAACGTCGGCCAGTGGCATCAGCACGAACGCGCGGTCCTGCAGTCGCGGATGCGGCAAAATCACGCCCTGCGGTGTTTGGCTTGCTTGCAGCGCGGGATCAAGATCGCGCCAGCGGGTTTGTGTCGCCGCGTCCGGCAGCACCGTGTCGCCCAGGGCCAGAAGATCAATGTCCAGCGTGCGCATGCCCCAACGCTGGCTGCGCTGGCGGCCGAACCCGGCTTCGATTTGATGAAGACGCGCCAGAAGGTCATCAGGCGATATGCGTCGATCAACCAGAAGCAGAGCAGCCGCATTGACATAGTCGGGGCCTGCGCCGACGGGAAAACACGGTGTCGCAAAGAAGCGGCTAACCGTTGGCAAGGCAAGACCGACGTTAGGGAAACCGGCAATCGCCGCGCGAAGTGTTTCAGCCGGCGACATGCCCTCAAACGGCAGATTCGCGCCGAACGCAATCAAGGCTATCTGCAGTTGCTGCATTATTCGTGTTACACTTTCGTATACAGACGCTTGTCATAGGGAAAAATTAACTGATATTCCCATTTGTTCTCCTTCGTATTTCACTACATCTTTGTAGTCCACTCACGGAAAATCGATTGGCGAGCAGTATTTCGAAGGGGCTAAGTTATGTTTTACAAGGACGAACGGCTCGCGCTGTTCATTGACGGATCAAACCTATACGCCGCTGCAAAGGCTTTGGGATTTGACATAGACTACAAGCTGTTGCGGTCTGAGTTCATGCGCAGGGGCAAACTTTTGCGCGCATTCTATTACACCGCTCTGCTGGAGAACGACGAGTATTCGCCAATTCGTCCGCTGGTTGACTGGCTGAACTACAACGGCTTCACGATGGTGACCAAACCGGCCAAGGAATACACCGACAGCCAAGGGCGACGTAAGGTCAAGGGCAACATGGATATCGAACTTGCGGTCGATGCAATGGAACTTGCACCGCGTGTTGACCATATTGTGATCTTTTCGGGCGACGGCGATTTCAGGCCGCTGATCGAAAGCCTGCAACGACAGGGCGTGCGCGTTTCCGTGGTTTCGACCATCCGCAGCCAACCTCCGATGATCGCCGACGAGCTGCGCCGCCAAGCCGACAACTTCATCGAACTTGATGAACTGCGGGATGTCATCGGTCGCCCTCCGCGCGAGCCAAGGCCAGAGCGGGAAGAGATTTCAGTAGAGGCGAAGTAAGGCATGTCCGATGCGAACAGGCTGCCGGGCCGTCTGGTTGGGTCCCGTGTATTCTGTTGTCTTGCCGGCAGCGACTTCCGGGGTAGACCTTGGCGGGCCAGGCTCTATTTCTGGCACAGACCGAAGAGGCCACAATGACCGCAAAGCCGCCGCTGACCCTGTACCTTGCCGCGCCGCGCGGGTTTTGCGCAGGCGTGGACCGTGCGATCAAGATCGTGGAGATGGCAATCGTCAAATGGGGTGCACCAGTATTCGTGCGCCATGAGATCGTTCACAACAAATATGTAGTCGACGGCCTGCGCGCATTGGGCGCCGTGTTCGTGGAAGATCTGGACGACGTGCCGACCGACCGGCCGGTGATCTTCTCTGCACACGGCGTACCAAAAGCGGTACCTGCCGAGGCAGCACGGCGCAACATGGTGTTTGTCGATGCGACCTGCCCCTTGGTCAGCAAGGTGCATATCGAAGCGGAACGGCACTTCGAGAATGGCCTGCAGATGGTCATGATCGGTCATCGCGGCCATCCCGAAACCGTCGGCACAATGGGTCAATTGCCGCCCGGCGAGGTGTTGCTGGTGGAAACCGAGGCCGATGTCGCCGGGCTTGCCGTGCGCGATGAGGACCGGCTTGCCTACATCACGCAGACCACCCTGTCGGTGGATGATACGGCAGGCATCGTGGCGGCATTGCAGGCGCGATTTCCCGCCATTGTCGGGCCGCACAAGGAAGATATCTGCTATGCCACCACCAACCGGCAGGCCTCGGTCAAGGCGATTGCCGGCAGGATCGATGCGCTGCTGGTGATCGGCGCGCCGAATTCGTCAAACTCGCAGCGGCTGGTCGAGGTTGGGCGCGCGGCGGGCTGCCGTTACGCACAACTGGTGCAGCGCGCCGTTGATATCGACTGGCGCGCACTGGATGGCATTGGTTCGGTTGGCATCACCGCCGGGGCATCTGCGCCAGAGGTGCTGGTGACCGAGGTGATCGATGCGTTTCGCGCCCGCTTTGACGTGACGGTGGAACTGGTGGAAACCGCGCGGGAAGCGGTGGAATTCAAGGTTCCGCGCGTCTTGCGGGAACCGGCGTAGGCCCATTCGGATGATGGGCTTGCAATGACCACTATACCGCGATCAGCGCTGGTTCTTGGTGTGATGGGTCTTTTGCCATTTTTCTGGAGCCTCGCCACCCAATTGTCACCGGCGCTGGCAGATTTCGGGTTACGTTTGTTCGGCCTACGTTTCGTCGGGCCCTACACAGGCCTTGCGTACGGCACGATCATCTTGTCGTTCATGTCGGGTGTACTTTGGGGCTTTGCCACACGCGCTACGGGGCAGGACGGCACAGTCGGGTACGCCTTGTCCGTTGTCCCGGCGCTGTGGGCTTTCCTATTCGTGGGCAACGGCCCGGTCTCAGCAGCTTTTCATCTTGCTGTGGGATTTCTGGTTCTCATCGCATTGGATTACTACTTCTGGCGGAAGGGCTTGGCCCCGGTTTGGTGGATGAAGTTGCGCTTGGTCTTGACCGCAGGGGTTGTTGGCTGTCTTTGCGTCGCAGCACTGCTGTGAAGGACCACCACATGCCGGATTTGTTTGCCTATACCGACGGTGCCTGTTCGGGCAATCCGGGCCCCGGTGGCTGGGGTGTGCTGATGCTGGCGCGCGACGGTGTTGCCGTGGTGAAAGAGCGCACGTTGCAAGGGGGCGAGGCGTTGACCACCAACAACCGGATGGAACTGATGGCCGCCATTTCGGCACTGGAGGCGCTGTCAAAGCCATCCGAGATCACCATCGTGACCGATTCTGCCTATGTAAAAAACGGCATCACCGAATGGATGGACGGCTGGAAGCGCAAGGGTTGGCGGACCGCCGGGGGGCCGCCGGTGAAAAATGTAGACCTGTGGCAGCGTCTGGATGCGGCGCGGGGGCGGCATTCGGTGATCTGGAAGTGGATAAAGGGGCATGCAGGGCATGTGGAGAACGAGCGCGCGGACGAACTGGCGCGGGCAGGCATGGCACCGTTCAAACCCATCAGATAGTCGCGGGCTGTTGATTATAATCGAACGTTCGGTTATAATTACGTGATGGGCCGTACAAAAACAGTATCCGACGCCGAGGTTTTTGCCGCAATCTACCAGCTGCTGGCGGCGGGTGGTGAAAAGGCGGTCGCCTTTGCGTCTGTCGCGCGTGCGACGGGCTTGGCCGGCCCGACATTGGTGCAACGGTTCGGATCCCGCGCGGGCATGGTGCGGGCGGCACATCTGGCCGCTTGGGATGCGCTGGAAGCGGCGACCGCTGCGGCAGTTGCGGCCTCTGAACTGTCATCCAAGGGAGCCCAGAACCTTTTGAAATCATTGGCAGACGGGCAGACCGCATCGGTTGATCCTGCGGTGCTTTGTGTCGATTTGCGCGATGCGGAAATACGGCAGCGCGCCAAAGCCTGGCGGCGGTCTGTCGAGGTGACACTCGGTCTGCAACTCGGAGGCGGGGCAAAGGGGCGCGAGGCGGCCGCCCTGCTGTTCGCGGCATGGCAGGGGCAACTGTTGTGGAAGGGCACGGGCGGCAAGGGTTTCAAGATCAAAGACGCGATCAAGGCGCTCACTTAGAAATATACCTTCGCCACGCCCAGATCAGCGCCATCGCGCCGATCACCCCGCCAACAAACATAGCCGCCCAACCGGACACCGTGATCAGGAACCGGATCATTGCCCAACCAATGACAGAACCCACAATGCCGATCACGATCGTGGTCGGCACATCCGTCTGCATCTTCATCATGCGCGTGGCGAGAAACCCCGCAGCGGCCCCGATGACGATGACGACCAAGAGATATGGCATGGTACCCTCCTTCTGCGTAGCCAATATGGGGATGCGAAGCGGGGTTGTGAATGCCCGTCAGGTCAACATATCCGGCGCTGCGAAACCGCGGGTGAACTCCGGGGTCAGCATTGGCTTTCTGCCTTCGCGTTGTGCCAGTGTGACGGCAATCGCACCTGTACCGCAGGCGATGATCAACCGGTCCGGCCCCTTGTCCAGTATAGCACCGGGGGCACCCTGCCCTGCCGACAACGTTGAGCGAAGCAGTTTCACCCGTTCGTCGGACGCCAGGCACCAAGCACCCGGAAACGGCGAAAGGCCGCGGATCAGGCGGTCCACCTCGATGGCCGGGCGGGACCAGTTGATGCGGGCCTCGGCCTTGTCGATCTTGGCGGCATAGGTAACGCCCAGATCGGATTGTGCCTGCGCCGGTGGAAGGGTCTCCAGTGCATCGAGGATCAGGTCGGCGCCAACGGCTGCCAGCCGGCCCTGCAGATCGGACGTTGTATCATCGGGCAGGATCGGCACCGCGCGGCGCAACAGCACAGGGCCGGTGTCAAGACCGGCTTCCATCTGCATGATGCAGACGCCGGTTTCGGTATCGCCGGCCATGATGGCGCGGTGAATGGGGGCTGCGCCGCGCCACCGTGGCAGCAGGGACGCGTGAATGTTCAGGCAGCCCTTGGCGGGGGCATCCAGAAAGACCTGTGGCAGGATCAACCCGTAAGCCACCACAACGGCGATATCGGCGTTCAGGGCGGTGAAATCGGCGAGCGCTTCGGGGGTGCGCAGGCTGGTCGGATGGCGGCAGGCAATGCCCAGCGCCTCGGCTCGGGTCTGCACCGGACTGGGGCGATCTTGCTTGCCGCGTCCCGCCGGGCGAGGTGGCTGCGAATAGACGCGAACCACATCATGATGCGCGACCAGCGCCTCAAGGATCGGCACCGCGAAATCGGGCGTGCCCATGAAGACGATCCTCACGCCCGTCTCCGCAGTTTTTCGGCCTTGGCCAGCAGCATCTTGCGCTTCAGCGGGGAAAGGCGGTCAAAATACATGTGGCCGTTCAGGTGATCAATCTGATGTTGCACAGAGGTCGCCCACAGGTTCACCAGATCGCGGTCTTCCTGTGCACCGTCGGTGTTCAGATAGCGCACGGTGACGGCGCGGGGCCGCAGGATGGTGGCAGAAACACCCGGCAGGTTGGGCGAAGCTTCGTCATGTTCGCGCAACTGCCCGCTGGCATGCAAGACCACCGGATTGGCCATCAGGATCGCCTGTCCGCGCGCATCGGAACAATCGACCACGGCCAGCCGCAATGACACGCCGATCTGCGGGGCCGCCAGCCCATAGCCGGGCATCGCATCCATGCTGTCGACCATATCCGCCCAGATGCGGCGGATGTCGGGGGTGATGACCGCGACCGGTGCCGCTGGCGTCGACAGACAGGCATGCGGCCAGCGCAGAAAGGGCCGGATGGCCATCAGCCCCGGGCCATTTCGCGTTTCAGCTTTTCCATCTTGCGGGTGATCATCTGGCGTTTCAGCGGGCGCAGATAGTCGATGAACAGCTTGCCATCAAGGTGGTCGATCTCGTGTTGCGCACAGGTGGCCCACAGCCCGGTGAAATGTTCTTCACAGATCACGCCGTCCAGCCCCATCCACTTTACTGCAACGGCGGCGGGGCGTTCGACATCGGCATATTGATCGGGGATCGAAAGGCAGCCCTCTTCATAGGTCGTCAGATCTTCCGACGCCCAGGTAATCTGCGGGTTGATCAGGACCAGCGGGCGCGGCGCCAGATCGGGATCCTTGACGCAATCCATCACGAACATGCGCCGGTTGACGCCCACCTGCGGTGCCGCAAGGCCTACGCCGGGCGCGTCATACATGGTGGACAGCATGTCTTCTGCCAGTTTCCCGAGGTCTGCCGATATGTCGGTCACCGGATCGGAAATCCGTTTCAGTCGCGGATCAGGGTGTATAAGAATAGGTCGGATCATGTTTTCCGATTTACGGCGCAGGGGACAATGATGCAAGAGAAAGACAGAATGTCCGGATTGCGTGACGCGTTTGCGTTTGTCAGGAACATATCTCCATTTCTTTGGGCGTTTTCAGAATAATGTGTGCCTTGATGTCCTGATACAAGAACGTCATTCTGCGATCCGAACGATGACCGGAACAATGGACCTTATGAGAAATGAATATACCCGCCATGAGCTTTGACGAACTGATCACCCGGACAGGCACCCATTGTTCAAAATGGGACATGATGGAAAAGCTGTATGGCATATCACCGCAAACCGGCTTGCCGATGTGGGTGGCCGACATGGACTATCGGCCACCGCAAGCCGTGCAGCACGCGGTTGAGGCGATGGCGGATCACGGGCTTTACGGCTATTTCGGCGACGATTCGAAGTATCTTGCGGCGATCCAATGGTGGATGTCGACGCGGCATGGCTGGGACGTGGCGCCAGAATGGATCTTTACTACGCATGGTCTGGTCAACGGGACCGGGCTTTGTGTCGATGCGTTCACAGCACCTGGCGATGGTGTGATCCTGCTGACCCCGGTGTATCACGCGTTTGCCCGTGTCATAAAGGCGGCAGGCCGGGCGGTGGTGGAATGCCCACTGGCGCAGAACAACGGGCGCTACGGGATGGATTTCGCGCGCTGGGATGCGCAGATGACCGGCACCGAACGGATGCTGATCCTGTGTTCGCCGCACAATCCGGGCGGCTGCGTCTGGACGCTTGCCGAATTGCAGGGCATTGCAGAGTTCTGCCAGCGCCATGACCTGATCCTGGTATCGGACGAGATCCATCACGATCTGGTTTTCCCGGGCAACAAGCATCACATCATGGCCAAGGCCGCACCCACCATTGCGGATCGATTGGTGATGATGACGGCGGCCACCAAGACCTTTAACATTGCCGGTTGCCATACTGGCAATGTGATCATCGAGGACCCGGTGCTGCGGGTGCGTTTTGCAGCACGGATGGGCGCGTTGGGCATCTCGCCAAATTCATTCGGCATGCATATGGTGACGGCTGCCTATTCGACCGAAGGGGCCGCGTGGCTGGACGATCTGATCGGTTATCTGGATACAAACCGGCAGATTTTCGATGCCGGTGTCAATGCCATCCCCGGATTGCGGTCGATGCCGCTGGATGCGACCTATCTGGCATGGGTCGATTTTTCCGGCACCGGCATGCCCGCGCCGGAATTCGTTGCACGGGTCGAGAAAACCGCGGGTATTGCGACCAATCATGGCCCAAGTTTCGGGGCTGGCGGCGAGATGTATCTGCGGTTCAACATCGCGATGACGAGGGCGAACGTGGTTGATGCCGTGGCGCGTCTGCAAGCGGCGTTTGCCGATTTGCAATGATCCGCTGGCTGCGCCGAAAGCTGATGTTTCTGGCGCTGCTGGGGGTGGGGGCGGCGCTGTTGCTGCCGCGCCCGGACCCGGTGCCAGAGCCGGTTTGGCCGCCGCTGGTCGGGCCGATTGACCGGATCGTCATCGAAAAGGCTGCGCGGCGCATGGTGGTTTACCGGCAAGGCGAACCTTTGCGCGATTACAGGGTTGCGCTGGGATTTGCGCCCACAGGGCCAAAGCTGCGGCAGGGCGATGGAAAAACGCCGGAGGGCCGGTTTCGGATAGATCGGCTGAACGCAGAAAGCAGGTTTCATCTGTCACTGGGGTTGGACTATCCGCAAAAGCCGGACCTCGCACGTGCTGTGGCGGGGAACTATGATCCGGGGGGAGATATCTTCATTCACGGCCAGCCGAACGGGCTGCCGGATGACGGCAGGTTGCGCGGCGATTGGACCGCCGGTTGCATCGCCGTTTCCAACGCCGATATCCGCGAGATTTTCGCAGCCGTCACCATCGGCGTCAGCGTCGAGATCCGCCCCTGACCTAATGGCTTGGCAGATATCCGACCGGTGCGTTTTCATCGCGCCAGAAATCCAGCGGAGCCTTTTCCGTAACCGGAGTCGAGCGCTTGAACGTGCAGATCAACTGGCCATTTTCAATCGTGGACGCCACGATCAGGCATTGCGACAGATGGCGCGCGCCATCGTAAACGTCGACCAGCCCGCGCAGATGCGGAACTTGTTCGGCGTCCATTGCGAGGCCTTCTTCCCACAGCCGCAATATCGGGTAAACCTCGGTGCCGATCTGTACGCGCAGGCGCGATTTGCGCGCGTCTTGCCGCTTGCGCGCCGCCTCGAACCCTTCACGCAGTTCCTTTGAGAAAAATTCCAGCATCGCAGACTCCCTGACATCTAATTCTGACGCACAAATGGTTAAAATCAAGGCAACGTAAGAACGCTTGATGGGCGTGAAAATGCTGTGCCGGAAAAGTCACGTACGGTGCCGGGAAGATGGGCAGGACGGACCAGGTCACCAAGTGGTTTCGGCCGTCTTGGCGGCGACGGTTGCAACGCCGGAAAATCTCGGGAAACCGCGTCTGGCATGGGTTGATCCCGGCCGGTCGGTCGCTGACGGGCATGTTCCATGTCTTGCACAGGCATGCAGGGGTGCAACAACCGCAACGTCATGCCGGACACCGCGGCCGGAGCAATGGTTGCAGCAGGCCGCAGCGGGCCCACAATGCAACCGCGGCGCTGCAAAGGTGTACTGTCGTTGGGCGGATAGCAAAGGCAAATCCGACTGATCCCAAAAACACGTGGCGCGTTGGTCGCAGTCAATTGGCCAAGTTCTCATCCGTAATCCTTCAGACAGTAGCCGGTCTGTTCAGAAAACTCGAACAGTGCGCGAAGTTTCCCCGATGGCGGCAACGATTTTGCGACACACCGGTAACATGCAGTGTTAGACGGCGGGCATTGCATCCCGGCGGCGTTTCCGGCGTAGCCACCGCAAGAAAGCGGACTGGCAGCACCTCCGACCGCTGCGTTTCGGGCTTTGGCACCCACGTGCCGTGCCTTGCGGTGCTCGCCACCGCCCCGGCGTCGCAGCGTGGAAATTGCGCTGTCTATGGCACGTTTGTTCGCCGCAATAGCATGGCTACGAAACACGACCTTGCGCCACTTGCCAACAGTGTGGACTGGCAATCGAACAAGGCCGAAGACGTTGCCAAATCCGCGGGGCGGGATGCCGCATTGATGACGATCCCACGAAAAGTGGCCCGTCGACCGGACACAAGAATAAATATTTTTGGCGCAAAAGAATTGCACTGCCCGCCCGAATCAGACACTCGATTCGCGCAGAGTAAAGGAATGCAATATGTCTGACAGGACCAACCCTAGCAATCCCACAGGTGCTGCGGGGCGGCCACCGGGTGGTGTGCGTCCTTTTTGCGATGATCACCAGTACCCTGAGGCAATGCAGTGAGCGCGGTTCTGCTGGTGGCCGCCCTTCTGCTTGATGCGGTCTTGGGCGAGCCAAAATGGCTTTGGTCGCGGCTGGCACATCCGGCGGTCTTGATGGGGCGCGCAGTCGATTTTGCCGATGCGCGTCTGAACGCTGGATCGCAGCGCAAGTTGAAGGGCGTTGCTGCCATGGCGGGGCTTGGTGTCTTGGCGCTGCTGCTGGGTTGGCTGATACAACTTTTGCCCGATTTTGGTATTCTGGAGGTGATCGTCGCGGCGATCCTGTTGGCCCATAAAAGCCTGATCCAGCATGTGCAGGCGGTGGCAGATGCACTGCGGCTTTCGCTGGGGGATGCGCGCCGGTCGGTTGCGATGATCGTCGGGCGGGATACCGCCGGAATGAGCGATGCCTCTGTCGCGCGGGCTGCCATCGAAAGTGCTGCCGAGAACTTTTCCGATGGGGTGATTGCGCCTGCGTTCTGGTTCCTGATCGGGGGCCTGCCGGGGCTGATGTTGTACAAGATCACCAACACCGCCGATAGCATGATCGGGCACCGCACCGCGCGGCATGAACAGTTCGGCTGGGCGGCGGCGCGGTTCGATGATCTGCTGAACTGGGTGCCCGCGCGGCTAACAGCACTGCTGATTGCCGCAGTGCATGGCCGGTGGGATGCGGCAGGGCCGATCCTGCGCGATGCGGTCCTGCACCGGTCGCCCAATGCGGGCTGGCCAGAGGCAGCAATGGCGGTGACGCTGAACCTGTCGCTGTCCGGCCCACGCAGCTACGGCGGTGTTACGACGGATTTTCCCTACGTCTACCCCGAGGGCCGGCGCGATGCAGGGCCCGATGATATCGATGCCAGTGTCGCCGTGCTGTGGCGCAGCTGGGCCGGGTTCGTGGGGCTGATGATGGTTCTGGCGCTGATCAGTGCGATTTGACCGGCTGGCAGCATAGCAATCACGCCACCAGCGCCTCGGCTTTCTTCAGATCCACCGAGACGAGTTGGCTGACGCCCTGTTCCGCCATCGTCACACCGAACAGCCGATCCATCCGCGCCATGGTCACCGCGTGGTGGGTGATCACCAGAAAGCGGGTGTCGGTCCGGCGGGTCATTTCATCCAGCAGATCGCAGAACCGCGTCACGTTGGCATCGTCAAGCGGTGCGTCCACCTCATCCAGCACGCAGATCGGGGCCGGGTTGGCCAGAAACACGCCAAAGATCAGGGCAAGAGCGGTCAGGGTCTGCTCGCCCCCTGACAGCAGCGACAGGGTGGCAAGTTTCTTGCCGGGCGGCTGGCACATCAGTTCCAGCCCGGCCTCCAGCGGATCATCGCTTTCGACCAGCACAAGGCGGGCTTCGCCGCCGCCAAACAGATGGGTGAACAGGGTCGCAAAATTGGCGTTCACCTGCTCGAACGCCGTCAACAGACGCTCGCGCCCTTCCCGGTTCAGCGCGGAGATACCGGAGCGCAGTTTCTTGACCGCTTCTGCCAAATCGGTCTTCTCTTGCAAAAGGGTGTCGTGTTCGTCCTGCACCGATTTGATATCGTCTTCGGCGCGCAGGTTGACGGCCCCCAAAGCCTCACGCTGACGTTTCAGGCGGTTCACATCCGCGTCCAGAGTGTCGGCATCGGGCATAGTGTCGGGGTCGGCACCCAGACTTTCCAGAAGTTCCGCCGGGCTCGCCGCTGCGTCCTCTGCGATGCGGCTCTCCGCAAAGGCGACGGTTTCCTGCGCCGCTTCTGCACGGGCTTCGGCACGGGCGCGGGCTTCGCGCGCCTCGCCTGCGGCGCGCTCGGCGTCGCGTTCGGCCAGATGGGCATCGCGCGCGGCAGTTTCTGCCAGAGCCAAGGCATCAGCGGCGGCGGCACGGCGCATCTCGGCGGCGGCTATGGCGTCATTCAAGTCTTCGCGCAGGCTGGCGAGATCTTCCGGGGCGGCCTCGGCCTCGGCCAGTTCGCTTTGCGTCCGTGCCTTGCGATCCGCAAGTTCGGTTGATCGCCTTTCCGCCGTCTCTTGCCGGTGCCGCCAGCCTGACAATTCCTTGGTGGCATCCTGCCTGCGCCTTGTGCGCGCTTCGGCTTCGCGGCGAAGATCATCCTGGGCGGCACGGCGCGACAGCATCGTGATCCGCGCGGCCTCGACCACAAACTTCGCGGCCTCGGCTGCGGCGCGGGCGGCCTCCAGATCGGGTAACTCAATCGTTGTGCCTTCGACCTCGCGCAGACGCACGCGCGCGGCCATCGCTTCGTCATCAAAGCGGGTGACGGCAAGGTTGGCCGCGTCGAGTTTGCCACGCGCGATCGATCGTTCCGCCTCGGCGCGGGCTGCGGTCCGGCTGGCTTCGGTCACGCGCGCATCGGCGGCGCGCCGGGCATCGCGCGCCAGTTGATCGGCCCGGGCCAGTTCGGCAAGCCGCTGATGCAGCGCGTCATGCGCCTGACGGGCTCCTTCAGCGCGGGCCGACACTTCTTCGAGATCACGCTTTATCTGCACCAGGCGGTTCAACTGGCGCAACCGAAGGGCTGCCGCAGAGGGCGCATCTTCGGCGGCGGCGCGCAGGCCGTCCCAACGCCAAAGATCCCCCTCGACGCTGACCAGACGTTGCCCGGGTAGCAGATCGGCCTGCAGGCGCTGGCCATCGGTGCGGGGTACAAGTCCTGTCTGGCCAAGCCTGCGCGCCAGAACGGCGGGCGCTTTTACCCAATCCGACAGGGGCTTTGTACCGGGCGGCAGGGGTTGGGCGATGGGGTAATCGTCCAACAACGCCCACCCCGACCCGCGATCACGGGACACTTCGGGCGCGCGCAGATCGTCGGCCAGTGCAGCACCCAGAGCCGCCTCATATCCCGGTGTAACCTGTAACCGGTCCATGATCTGCGATCCGGCAAGGGCTTCGCGTTCGACCAGACGAGCCAAGGCGGCCACTTCGGCGCGCAAGGCATTTGCTTCGCCCTCGGCGCTGGACCGGGCGGCGCGTGCATCTGCCTCGCGCGCTTGCACATCGGCGCGCGCGTCTTCGGCGCTGGCCAGCGCCTCATCTGCCGCTTCGGCGAGCGCAACGGCCGCCTCGGACGCCTCTTGCGCGCCTTCGAACATTTCGGCGGCGGTGGCGAGGGCCGATGTGGCAGCGTCAACCGCCGCCTTTGCATCCGCGGCGTCAGCCTCGGCGCGGGCCAGCGCGGTGCGGGTATCTTGCAACAACCGCTGTGTCGACTGATGGCGCGCAGACAGGCGTGCCGCGTCTTCGGTGGCTTGCGACTGCACCGTTTCATGGTCTGTCAGGGCGGCTGCTGCGATGCGTGCCGCCTCGACCGCGTCTGCAAGCCTGTCATCGTACCCGTCTTGCGCCCCGGCCAGTTGGTCCAGTTCCCATTCCAGCCGCGCGATGGTGTCAGCCGCGTCGCGGTTCAGACCCGCCTCGCGGTCCATGTCGTGCCCAAGCTGATCCGACCGCGCCCGCAGGGTTGCAATCAAGGTTTGCGCGCGGGCTTCCTGATCAGCAAGTGTGTCGCGTTGCACGGACAGGCGTTGCAGGATTGCGGCGGCAATCGCTTCTTCCTCGCGCCTTGCCGGCAGAGCGTCGTCGGCAGTGGCGCGCAGTCCCGTGGCCAATCGCGCCACCTGTTCGGCCTTACTGGCAGCGACAATCCGTTCGCGCAAGCTGGCATCACAGTCCAGCCGTGCCGCATCGGCCTCGCGCCAGCGGCGGTACAGCAGCATGCCCTCGGCGCGGCGAAGTTCCTCGCCTATTTCACGGTAGCGGGCGGCTTGGCGGGCCTGCCGCGTCAACGTGGCGAGTTGTACCGCCAGCGTCTCCAGCACATCGTCTAACCGGGACAGATTGGTTTCCGTTGCGGTCAGCCGCAATTCAGCCTCGTGCCGGCGTTGATAGAGGCCGGAAATTCCAGCCGCTTCTTCCAGAATGCGGCGGCGGTTTTTGGGTTTGGCATTGATCAGTTCGGCTATCTGCCCCTGCCGCACCAAAGCCGGTGAATGCGACCCGGTAGAGGCATCGGCAAACAACATCTGGATGTCGCGGGCGCGCACCTCGCGCGTGTTGGCCTTGTATGCGGACCCTGCGTCGCGGGTGATGCGGCGCACGATTTCGATCTGATCCGCGTCATTGAAGCCGGACGGGGCCAAACGTTCGGCGTTGTCGATCACCAGCGCCACTTCGGCAAAATTGCGCGCAGGACGCGTGGCGGCACCGGCGAAGATCACATCTTCCATCTCGCCGCCGCGCATCGCGGTGGGGCGGTTTTCGCCCATCACCCAGCGCAAAGCTTCCAGCAAGTTGGATTTGCCACAGCCATTTGGCCCGACAACACCGGTCAGGCCCTGATGGATCACCAGATCCGTCGGATCGACAAAACTTTTGAAGCCATTGAGGCGCAGGCGGGAAAAGCGCAACCTAGTACCCATGTGATTCCGACAGTCGCTTAGCGTCCGGGAAAGGGCGCGGCGAGTCAACCATTGGGATACCCTATGTAGCAAGATTAAGTGAGTTTTCCCCAACATATCGCTTCAGCTATCAACCCCACGAGGGAACAGACAACAGGGAGACGGTGCTTCATGATACCGCAACGCGCGCAAGCCCCGTATGATTGGGACAGGTTGCACGTGCTGATCACGCGCGCTTTTGCGGGGATGGAAGGGCGTATCGACCCGCCGTCTTCGCTGCACCATCTGACCACCAGGGATATTGCGGCACAGTCCCGGACGGGCGAGATCTGGGTAATCGGCGCACCCGCCGTGGCCTGCGTATTTCTGACGCCACGGCCAGATGCACTGTATCTAAGCAAGCTGGCGGTGGACCCGGCGGTTCATCGCATGGGGTATGCCCGCCGTCTGATCGCGGTGGCCGAGGCGCGCGCGCAGGCGTTCAGTTTGCCTGCGCTGGAACTGTCTACCCGGATCGAGCTGGTCGAAAATCACGCCATCTTTCGGGCTTTGGGCTTTGTTCAGACAGCGACCAGCGCGCATGACGGCTATGACAGGCCGACGGCGTTGATCTTTACCAAGTACCTGCATGCGGACCGGTAGACCGACATAAGTTCAACCCCTCAAGCTGGCGTCGATGCGAAATTCGGCCGGAATGGCATCGCGGCCCTCCAGCACCAGATCAGTCATCACTTCTGCCACTTTCGGGGCCATGCCAAACCCGATCTTGAAGCCGCCATTCGCGATGAAATGCCCGGGGCGGGCCGGCCATGCCCCAAGCATCGGCGCACGCGACCGGGCACGGGGGCGCAGGCCGGCCCAGCGCGCAAGGACCGGGGCATCGGCAAGGACGGGGCATGCGGCAATCACCTTTCGATGCAGGGCATCAAGCTGATCATCGGTTGCGGTAGGGTCCGTCCATGTGGTTTCTGACGTGGACCCGATTGCCACGGTACCATCTGCATGCGGCACGATATGCAGGCCATCGACAAAGATCTGCGGCAGATCGCGGGCGTCATGGCGCAGGGACAGGGCCTGACCCTTGACAGCACTGCCAATCGGCTGCGCGAAGGTCTGTGAAAGTGCTGCCAGTCCCGCCGCCCCGGTGGCCCAGATGGTCGGGCCATCCGGCACTATATCGCCAATCACGATCTCACCCCCCGCCGCCGTGATCGCCGCCGCAAGTGCGGACAGGGCCATGATCGGATGCAACCGCGCGGTCAACGTATCATGCACCATCCAGCTTGACGGGCTGTGCGGTTCCCATGGCGCGCCAGTCGTGGCCACAACCTGCCAGTCCGCCAGCCCTTGCCAAAGAATTTGCGCAGTTGCCCGCCGCCCCCGGGCCATTTCGACCGCCGCCGTATCGGCAAGGGGCTGCAATCGTCCGGTTCGGCCATAACCTGTTGGCAGGTTTGACGCCTGCGCAACCGTGTTCCACCAGTCTTGCGCCAGCAACAAACTGTCCAGCTGAAACGCCTTTTTCGCATTCCACGCCTCCGGCACATGCGGGGCCAGCGCGCCGACCGGGCCGCCGCTGGACCCTGCCCCGACCGCAAGCACCTCGATCACCCGCACCTTTGCACCGCGCCGCGTTGCAGCCCAGGCGATCGACAGGCCAAAGATACCAGCCCCCATCACGGTAAGATCCGGCCTTGCCATTGCCTGCGCCCTTGCCCATTGTCCGACCAAATGTCGTGGTAATCCCTGCCCGCGACCAAGGGTTTACGGCAAATGACTGCGCCCCGCCAGACCGCCATCCTCAGTTGGCGCGACGATCTTGTCCCGGTCTCGACCCGGTTTGATGATCCGTATTTTTCGCTCGGCGGCGGGTTGGCGGAAACCCGGCATGTGTTTCTGAGTGGCAATGACCTGCCCGCGCGCTTTGTCCCCGGCTTTCATGTCGCCGAACTGGGCTTTGGGACCGGCCTGAACATGTTGGCCACCCTGATTGCGTGGCGCGAGGCGGGGATTGCCGGACCGTTGCGCTACACCTCGTTCGAAGCATTTCCGATGTCGGCGAATAATATGGCCCGCGCACTGGCGGCATTTCCGGACGTATTGGCTGTGGCCGGGCCGTTGCTGGACCAATGGGCCAAGGGGTTGACCCGGCTGTTGCTGGCGGATTTGCTGGCTGAGATCATCATCGGGGATGCTGCTGATACCTTGGGGAAATGGGCCGGTGCGGCGGATGCGTGGTATCTGGACGGCTTCTCGCCCGCCAAAAACCCCGAGATGTGGACGGATGATCTGATGCGGGCAGTCGGCGATCACACCACACCCGGCGGCACATTTGCCACCTACACCGCAGCGGGCCACGTGCGCCGCGCGCTGGCTAATGCGGGCTTTGCCGTAGACCGTGGCGCAGGTTTTGGTACTAAGCGCCACATGTCCGCCGGGGTGCGCCTGTGATGACCAGCAAGGATGCGACCAAGGGCATCTGGCTGATGATCGCCGCCGTCACCGTGTTTGCCATGCAGGACGGATTTTCGCGGCATCTGGCGGAAACCTACAACACCTTCATGGTGATCATGATCCGCTACTGGTTTTTTGCCGGCTTCGTCATCCTGCTCGCGATGCGTCAGCCGCAGGGCTTTCGGGCCGCCATTCGCACCCATCACCCATGGCTGCACCTGTTGCGCGCCAGCCTGTTGATCGCAGAGGTCTGCGTGATCGTTCAAGGCTATACGCTGATCGGGTTGATCAACAGCCATGCGATCTTTGCGGTGTGCCCGTTGCTGGTCGCAGGGCTGGCGGTGCCGTTGTTGGGCGAGCGGATACCCTGGCAACGCTGGGTCGCGATCGGGGCGGGGCTTGTGGGCGTGCTGATCATCCTGCAGCCGGGATCGGGGGTGTTTTCGCTGGCGTCGCTGTTACCGCTGGCCGCCGCGACGATGTTCGCGGTCTACAGCCTGCTGACCCGCCTGACCACGCGCGACGAGACGGCTTTCGTGGCACTGTTCTGGTCCGGCATCATTGGGGCGGTGCTGGTCAGCGCCATCGGCCTGCCAAACTGGGAACCGATGACCGGGGGCGACTGGCTTTGGATGTCGGTCTATGCGCTGCTTGCGCTGCTGGGAAACTGGCTACTGATCCGCTGCTACGAAGTGGCCGAGGCAAGTTCGGTGCAGCCCTTTGCCTATCTGCAGATCGTGCTGGTCAGCCTGATCGGCATCCTCGTCTACGACGAGGTGCTGCGCACGCCGGTGTTGATCGGGGCCGGGATCGTTGTGGCGGCAGGATTGTTCGCCCTGCTGCACAACCGGCGGCAGGCCAGCGTCGTACTGCCGCAATAACAGCGCAGGTCCGTTTGGTCAGTTCCCCGTCAGTTCGGACGTCACCCGCACCGGGGTTGCCGCACCTTTCAACTTGGCGCGGTAGATCACCAGGCTTTCAACCACCCGCATCACGTAAGTGCGGGTTTCCGTGAACGGGATGGTTTCAACCCAATCCACGACATCGACATCCGACCGCCTTGGATCGCCAAACTCGGTGATCCAGCGCCGGGGTCTGCCGGGGCCTGCGTTGTAGCCTGAAGCCACCAGTGCAATGGCCGGGCCAAACTCATCGATCAGCTTGCGCAGATAGGTTGCCCCCAAGGCAACGTTGTAGGCCGGATCAGAGGTCAGCCGGCCCGGGTTGTAGGGCAAGCCCGCAGCCGGGGCGATCTGCTTGGCGGTGCCCGGCATCACCTGCATCAGGCCGCGCGCACCGGCGGGGCTGATCACGGCGGCATCAAATTCGCTTTCGCGCCGGGCAATGGATAGGGCAAGGGCGCGGCTGACCGGCAGGTTGTCCGGCACCATGTCCGTCAGCGGGAAATAAGCGCGTGGCAGAATGATGCTGCGTTCCGCAGCCTGTTTGGCGATCAGCACGGCAATATGCGGCGCGCCTGCTTCCAGCGCGTAATCGGCGAGTTGCTCCAACTCGCCCGCTGACAGGCCCTCGGCAAGGTGCAACAAGAAGCGTTTGCCAAGGCTCTGGTCCTGTGCCCGCACCAACAGGCGCCCGGCCTGAAATACCGATGATCCGGCAAAACTTGACTGGCGCCAGTCGGATGGGCGGGCATCAGACAACAGACTTGAGGTCAGCGTCAGCCCCAGCCGTTCAGCGGCCAGCAGCCCGTAATAGGCGGTCTGGTTTTGTGCCGCCCGCGCATAGGCGTCCTGTGCCGCCGCAGTATCGCCCTTTGCCTCCAGCGCGCGGGCCTGCCAATAAAGCGCCCGCGCCACCGAGATCGGGGTTTCAACGGCGCCCCGCAGGTTGGTGAAATGCGTCAGGGCAGCCCCGGCATCGTTTAGCTTTCGCAGCGCGATGAAGCCTGCCAGAAATTCAAGATCGGCATAGTCCGACCCCTTGTTCAGCTGGCTGCCGGCCGCAACCCGGTAGGCGTCGCGCGGCTGCCCCGTCCGCATCAAAGCGCGCGCAAGGCTGGCGCGACGATCAGCCCATGCTGACGGATCGCCCAAGGCTGCCGCCGTTGTGCTGCGTTCAAGGATCAGGGCGGTTGCATCTGCCGTGCGATCCATTTTCGAGCGCCACACGAACCGCTCGTACGCCAGACCCGCATCACCGGCCACGGATTTTGGCACGGCATCGATCAGGGCGCTGGCACCAGCGGTTTGTGCCCGCAGCGCCATCCGCGCCTCGGCCAATCTGCGCCAGTCCGCGCCGACCCGGGGCAGCATCCGGCGCGCTTCTGGCACACGACCTGCCCATAACAAGCGGTCAAGCCGGACCTCGTGCGCAACCGACAGCGCCTCGGGCATCAGGGCCAGCAGGGCATCTTCGTCGGGAGCGTCAAATTCCAGTTCTGTCCAGGCACGAATGGCTTCGGTTTCGGCCTCCGCCGGTCGGCCAAGCGCCAGCAGCGCCTTCACCAGCGCCAATGATCCGGTCGGGCCGGCGGGCCGCGTATTGGCAAAATAGGTCAGCACCCGGTTCGGATCGGTGGACCGCGCGACCGCCTTTTCACCCTTTTCGCGCACCAGGGCCAGACCGGGCCAATCGGCACGACGGGCAAGGAACCTTTCGTATTCGCCCAACTTGCCCTCGCCCGACCGCAGGCGAAGCCATTCGACGATGTCTTGCGCAAGCGCGCCTTCGGCATCCGCTTGTGCTGCGGGCCAGTCGTTGACGGCCGCGCGCGCAAGGGCCCCGCGAAGCGCCGATACCTCATCGGCATGGGCGGGCGGGCCTGCGAGAAGCATCACCACACCGATGCAGGCAATGGCCAAGCTGCGAGGAAAGGCAAATCGGATCATGGGCACAGGGATGCCTTACACGCGGGGCGGGTGCAACTCACATCATCGCCAGCATGTGGATCAGCGGCCTTGGCAATATGTCGCTGCGGCGCTAGGAAGGGGCCGCCCATATCGGGCAAGTGCAGCCCGGAACGACAGGAGACGCGTTATGATCACAGGGTCCATTCCAGCCTTGGTGACGCCGTTCAAGGACGGTGCTCTTGATCTTGTGACGCTGAAATCCTTGGTGGACTGGCATATCGCCGAAGGTTCAACCGGGTTGGTCCCCGTTGGCACCACCGGCGAGAGCCCGACGCTCAGCCACGAAGAGCATGAAACGGTGATCGAAGTGGTCGTCAAGGCAGCCCGTGGCCGGGTGCCGGTGATTGCGGGGGCGGGGTCAAACAATACCGTCGAAGGCATGCGCCTGATGCGCCATGCCGCCAAGGTTGGGGCGACGGCCGCACTTGTGGTGACGCCCTATTACAACAAGCCGACGCAGGCCGGGCTGATCGCGCATTACACAGCCCTGCATGATTGCTGCGATCTGCCGATCATCATCTACAACATTCCGGGGCGGTCTGTCGTCGATATGTCGCCCGAAACCATGGGTGAACTGGCGAAACTGCCGCGCATCATCGGTGTCAAGGATGCGACCGGCAAGATCGAACGGGTCAGCCAGCAGCGCATGAGTTGTGGCCGTGATTTCATCCAGTTGTCGGGCGAAGATGCGACAGCACTCGGGTTCAACGCCCATGGCGGGGTCGGTTGCATTTCGGTGACGGCGAATGTGGCCCCCCGGCTGTGCGCCGAGTTTCAGGCAGCGACGCTGGCCGGGGATTACACCAAAGCACTGGACTATCAGGACCGTCTGATGCCGCTGCATGAAGCGATTTTCCTGGAACCGGGCCTTGCAGGCGCGAAATATGGTCTGTCGCGGCTTGGGCTGTGCAGCGCCGACGTACGCTTGCCATTGGTGGGGCTGACGGATGGCACTAAAGCGCGGATAGACGCCGCTATGCACTTTGCCGGGCTAATCGAATAACGGTTGCCCGCAAATGCCAGGGTGTCTGCTGTGTGGGGCGGCGGGCGCGTCACAATTGTGATTTGCGGCATCTGCAGGCTGATCCGCAGCCATATCCGCTGACCAACACGCGTTCTGGCGAATCACCTATTGTGGAAACGCCTTCAACCATTTGATTTATAGAAGTTTTTTAGTTAATCCTTCGTTAACATCCCGCAGGCCCCAAACGATTGGCCTTGGCAGATCGCATTGCCCACGGGCGTGCATCAATGCCATCCGCGGGCCTCAAACATGACGAAAAAATGGCGAATTTCGGGTGCTTGTTGGGCAGAAGCCAACGCGGCTGCCACAGGTCTTAACCAAAGAAGGATACCGATCATGATCGTCCACACATCCGCACGCAGCACAAACAGCGTCACCTCCGGATTGATTGCAGGAACACTGGTCGAAGGTGCCGATCGCTGGTTGCGGGTCGAGGATCTGCGCATCGGCGACGCTGTGCAGACTTATGATGGCGGGCTGGCGCGGGTTCTGGGGCTGGATCGTCAGTGGATCATGCCAAGCCCCGGCGCTGTCGTTCTGCACCTGCCCGGCGGCGCGCTGGACAATTGCAGTGATCTTGCATTGCTTCCCGGGCAACGGGTTCTGATCGACACGCTGAACGACCCCGCCCTGCCCGATGCAATCGTGGCGCTGATGCCTGCGGCGGCATTGCAGGGTCTGTTCGGCGTCGGGCGGGTGCGCATTGAAAAGCCGGTCGAAGTGATCACCCCACGCTTTGGCGATGACGAGGCGATCTTTGCCAATTCCGGCACGTTGCTGCATTGCCCGGCCATCGCGCAATCGGCAGGCGGGCCTGCCAGCGCATTTTTCACTGAACTTGACATGGCTCAGGCGGGGGCCTTTTTGCGGCGTGCCTATGGTGCCCCGGCTGAACGCCCGCCGATCAGACGCGCGGCATGATGGATGTTCGGATCGTGCTGTGGTGATGTTTCGGCCCGCATCTGGACTTGGCCGCACCCTTCCCCTATCTGCAAGCGATCATGGTTGAGAAATCCGATCCCAATTCCAAACTTATCGCAGAAAATCGCCGCGCGCGGTTCGACTACCATATCGAGGCGGATATCGAGGCGGGTATCATGCTGTTGGGGTCGGAAGTGAAATCGCTGCGCAAGGGCGGCTCGAATATTGCGGAGTCCTATGCATCGGTCGAAGGGGGCGAGTTGTGGCTGATCAATGGCTACATCGCGCCCTATCTGCAAGCCAAGACCTGGGGCCACGAAGAACGCCGCCGTCGCAAGCTGCTCGTCAACAAGAAAGAGCTGTCACGCCTGTGGAATGCCACCGCGCGCGAAGGCATGACCATCGTTCCGATGAAGATGTACTTCAACGACCGCGGCATCGTGAAGCTGAAGATTGGCATCGCCAAGGGCAAGAAACTTGCCGACAAACGCGCGTCCGAGGCCAAGAAGGACTGGGACCGCGAAAAGGGCCGACTGTTGCGGCAAAGCACGAAGTCCTACTGAAAACACCCTCTCTGTTGCGGAAAAGGCCAAAATCTGCGACACTTTGTCCACCGGATCGCAACTCATCAAGCGAAAAACTCCGGAAAAACGGGCCCTCTTGAAGGGAACCGGAACAAAGTTTGGGAAGGAATACGAGTAACATGGAACAGCTTATCATCAGTCTGATCGCCGGTGCGGTTGGTGGCAACGGTGCAGGTGCGCTGCTGAAGAACCTTAGCCTTGGCACGCTTGGCAACTCGATTGTCGGCATCCTTGGTGGCGGATTGGGCGCCACGTTGCTGGGCATGCTTGGTGACGGCACCGGTGCACCAGCGGGCATGGATATGGGTTCGATCATCTCTTCCATCGCCTCGGGTGGCGTTGGCGGCGGTGTGTTGATGGCCATTGTCGGCGTGCTGAAAGGCATGATGTCCAAAACCTGATCAATGGGTCGGGGCGTGGTTTGTCGCGCCCCGATCGCCCTTGCTTCGATGCCGATGTCCGACTAATCCGGAACATAAGCTGCACGGAGCATGAAATGACCCCCTCGCCGATGGATGACCCGAAGACGCTGGTTTCAACCGGCTGGTTGGCCGCGCATTTGGCCGACCCTGATCTGCGGGTGCTGGATGCATCCTGGTACATGCCCGGTTCGGGGCGTGATGCGCGGGCCGAGTACGGTGCAGCCCATATTCCGGGCGCGCGGTTCTTTGATATCGACGAGATATCGGATCAGCGGTCAACCCTGCCCCACATGGCCCCGCCGCCGGAAAAGTTCATCAGCCGGATGCGCGCGATGGGGGTGGGCGACGGGCATCAGATAGTGGTCTACGATGGCACGGGGATTTTTTCCGCCGCCCGTGTGTGGTGGACCTTCCGCCTGATGGGCAAGGTTGATGTGGCCGTGCTGGACGGCGGCCTCCCGAAATGGCAGTCCGAGGGCCGCGAGATCGAGGATATGCCCCCGGTTCTGCGCGACCGCCACATCACTGATCCGCAAACGATGGCGCGCAATGGTGCACCAGACGCGCAGTCGTTTCATGACGCAGCCAGTCGCGCCCCGATGGCGGCAAAGATTGACTTGACCAGCGCTGCGCCCTGGGGGGCGGGCCACGGC
>JANOGW010000049.1:0-65584 GCA_031406155.1 Pseudorhodobacter sp. | reverse complement strand
ATCGGACGTTGTATTGGGTTAGAGCTGCGGGTTTTCGTCGCCAGCTTGTTAAGGATGAGTGTGAAAGAATGACAATTCATTTGAATGATTTTCCCGAAGCAGGGGTCGGCATGACTGTAGCCACCTTTCAAGATGGTGTCGCAAGGCCCCGCAACAGCTTTTACAAAACCTATGGCAAGCGTGCGATCGACATCATGTTGATCGTCTTGGCAGCCCCGTTCATCCTGCCCGTCATTGTGATGATTGCCCTGATGGCCACCTCGAAGGGGACTTCGCCGTTCTACTTTCAGCGCCGTGTCGGCCGGGGTGGCAAGGTGTTCAACCTGGTCAAGATCCGCACCATGGTGCCGAATGCCGAGGCGGCACTTGACACCTATCTTGCCACCAATCCCGAGGCGCGTCTGGAATGGGACAACGCGCAAAAGCTGAAGCATGACCCGCGCATCACGGCCGCGGGGCATTTCTTGCGCAAATCTTCGCTCGACGAATTGCCGCAATTGTGGAACGTGCTGAAAGGCGACATGTCGCTGATCGGGCCGCGCCCGATGATGGTGGATCAGCAAAAACTATATCCCGGCACCGCCTATTATGCCCTGCGCCCCGGCATTTCCGGTGCCTGGCAGGTGTCGGACCGCAATGACAGCTCTTTTGCCGATCGCGCCACCTATGATACGGATTACAACAACAACCTGTCGCTCAAAACCGACGTCTCTATCCTTGTGCGCACCTTTGGTGCTGTCATACGCTGCACCGGCTACTGATCGTCGGCGCCCGGCTGTCGGCAGGGCGAAATGACGGCAACAAGAAGGTCGGCTCATGCGCAGACGTTGGTTTTCAGGGGCAATCGTTCTGTGCCTCAGCTTGGCTCTTTCGGCGTGCGATTCTGCGGAAACGCGCGCTGAGAAACATTTCCAGGCCGCCCTCGCGCATATTGAAGCCGGCGATGCCGACCGCGCCGTCATAGAATTTCGCAACGTGTTTCGGCTGAACGGCAGCCACAGGCAGGCCCGCCAGACCTATGCCGGGCTGCAGCGCGACCGTGGTTTTCTGGAGGAAGCTTACGGCCAGTATCTGCGGCTGATCGAACAATACCCCGATGATCTTGAGGGCCGTCTTGCGCTGGTCGAAATGGCGCTGGAAACCGGCAATCGCGAAGAGGCGATGCGCCATGGGATGGCGGCGGCAGATCTTGCCCCCACCGACCCGCGGGTGCAGGCCGTCAGCGCCACGCTTGCCTATCAGCTGGCGCTGGAGGCTGAAGACACCGTCGGACAGACCGCCGCGCGCACTTCTGCCGAGGCGCTGGTGGCCGCCCAGCCCGACCTGATCCTGGCCCGCAGAATCGTGATCCGCGATCTGTTGCGCACCAATGACTGGGCCGGCGCATTGGCGCAGACCAATGCCGGGCTTGCCGCCAACCCGGAGGCGCGCGATCTTTATACCGTGCGGCTGGGTTTGTTGCAGCAGCTTGGCGACAGTGCCGGCGTCGAGGCGCAGCTGATTGATCTGGTGGCACGCTACCCCGAGGATGCCAACATGCATCAGGCGCTGGTGCGCTGGTATGTTGATCAGGGCAATCTTGATGGCGCCGAGGCGCATCTGCGCCGTCAGATAGACCCTGCCACTGAGGGCCCGGATGCCAGGATCCAGCTGATCCGGTTTCTGGGCGACATGCGCGGGCTTCCCGCGGCACGGGCCGAACTTGACCGGATGATTGCGGCGGGAGGGGCGGATACGGTGCTTTTGCGCGGCATCCGGACCGGGCTTGATTTCGATGCCGGTCAGCAGGACGCCGCCATTGCCGATATGGAGGCGCTTATCAAGGGGGCCGGGGCTGGCCAGCAAACCCGTGATCTGAAGGTGACACTGGCCCGGATGCTGCTGCAGACCGGCGATACCGCGCGGGCACGGGCGCGCATCGAAGAGGTGCTGGTCGAGAACCCGACCGAGGTGGCCGCGCTGAAGCTGAAAGCCGACTGGCTGATCCGGGAAGACAAGACCGGGGATGCCATCGCAACCCTGCGCAGTGGCCTTGGCGTCGCCCCGCGTGATCCGGACCTGATGACGCTGATGGCGCAGGCGCATGAACGCGACGGCAACCGCGAGCTGGTGGGTGAAATGCTGGCGCTGGCGGCCGATGCCTCTGGCTATGCCCCACCCGAGGCATTGCGCTATGCGGCGTTTCTGGCCGCCAATGACCGGCTTTTGCCGGCCGAGGATGCCGTGCTTGCCGCCCTGCGCCAGCAGCCGCAGAACACCGTTTTGCTGACAACGCTGGCGGGCATTTATCTGCGCCTGCAAGACTGGAGCCGGGTTGACCGGGTGGTTGAAACCCTGCGAAGTTTCGACACTGAAGATGCCCGCAGATCGGCGGATGAATTGACCGCACAGCGTCTGGCAGGCCAGAACCGCACCGAGGATCTGCTGGCGTTTCTTGATGCGATGAAGCGCGATGCCGGTTCTGCGAATGGCATCGCCGTCGATGCCGCCATCGTGCAGTCGCACATCGACCGGGGCGACTTCGCCGCCGCCCTTGGCCATGTCGACACCGCCCTGAAAGCTGCACCGGACGACCCGGATCTGCGCTTTTTGCGCGCCGCAGTACTGGCCACGGATGACAGGTTCGACGAGGCCGAAGCCGTCTACCGCGCACTTGTGACCGAGGATGGCAAGGACGAACGGGCCTGGACGGCACTGTTCGAGCTTGGCCTGCGCCGGGGCGACAGTGCCGGGGCAAATACCGTGCTGGACGCAGCGATTGCCGCCCTGCCCGACAGTCTTGCGCTCAATCTGCGCAAAGCCGGCGTGCTGGAACAGGGCGGCGATATCGACGGGGCCATTGCGATCTACGAGACGCTTTATGCCCGCGACAGCAGCAGGCCCCTTGTGGCCAACAACCTGGCCTCGTTGCTGGTCAGCCACCGCGAAGATGCCGCCAGTCTGGCCCGCGCCGAGGTGATCGCCCGGCGCCTGCGCGGCACGCAAGTGCCCGCCTTCCAGGATACCTATGGCTGGATCGCGCACCGTCTTGGCAATCATGACGAGGCGCTGCGATACCTTGAACCCGCTGCCGCAGCCCTGCAAGATGACGCAGCCGTGCAATACCATCTGGCCGCGACCTACGCAGCCCTTGGGCGGGGCCCGCAGGCGCTGGCGCAGTTCCGAGTCGTGGAAAAAATGGTGGATCCTGCCAATCCGCCGCCCTTCATGGCAGTGGTCACCGCAGAGCTGGCGCGTCTGGAGGCCGCAAACTGACCCGTTTTGCCCAAAAAACGCGGCAATTCGGCTGCACTGGCGACTTTCCTGCCACTTATCGGTTTTGCAAGATTGCCTGAACGGGAATATAGTGATGTTAACAAATAAGAATATGGGGAACTAACATGATCAGAATCATCCTCGGCGCGCTGATTGCCGCCACACTTGCAACTGGGGCTTTTGCACAAAGCTCTTACAAGATCAGAAGCGGCGACAGCCTGCAGGTGGAAGTGCTGGAAGATCCGGCGCTGAACCGGTCTGTTCTGGTGTTGCCGGACGGGTCCATCAATTTTCCGTTGGTCGGCACCATTCCCGCAGCAGGCCGGTCGGTCAATGATGTGCGCGCGGATCTGTCGGCGGCCCTTGCCTCGAACTTTGCCGCTGCACCAACCGTCTTTGTCGGTGTCGGCACGCTGGCCGTGGTAACTCCGCGGGCTGCCGGCGCCGCAGCCACCATCAGCGTCTATGCCATGGGTGAGGTCAATGCGCCGGGCAAGGCGGATGTAACACCCGGCACGACGGTTCTGCAGTTTCTGGCACAGGCTGGCGGATTTACCCGCTTTGCCGCACAAAAACGGGTTCAGTTGCGCCGCACCGTCAAAGGTGGGGCAGAACAGGTCTATCTTTTCAACTATGATGGCACAGGCACATCCGGCATTGCTGGCAGTACACGCCTGCAATCGGGTGACGTAATTGTGGTTCCGCAGCGCAGGCTGTTCGAATAGACGCCTTCAAACAGGCGTCTCCGAATAGACGGCGGGCCATACGACAGGTAAGCTACGGCGACACGTCCGTATAAGGGTGGGCCGATAATGGGTGGGGCAGTGAAGAAACAACGTATTGGCCATTCCAGGGCTCTTGCGGGCATCATCTGTGTGCTGGGCGGGCTGGTGGCCCCTGCCCTCGCGCAGGATGTGGAGGCAGACGAGGCTGTTGTTGGCGGCACTGTCCTTACCTTTGGTGTGGAAACCACGCTCAGCGTCAGCGACAATTACAGTCTTGAGGTCGATGCACCCGGCACCAGCACGATCCTCGATACCGTGCTGTCCTTTGGCTATCTGAGCGAAACCGCGGTCGATCGTTTCGCCTTTGATGTGGATGGCGTGCTCCGGGCGTCCGAGTTGCCGGGCGCCGGGGGGGATTTTCGCTTTGACGATCCCGATGTGGCGCTGAGCTATGCCCGCGAAGGCGCCAACAGCCGCTTCAGCATTGAGGCGGATTATGGCGAAACCAACCTTGATTTCATCGATCCTTTCGAATTTGTCGATGACGGCATTCTGACCGAAGGGGCTGGCATCCGCGAAACCCGCTCGGCCCGGCTGATCTTCGAGACTGGCACGAGTGACCCGCTGGGGTTTGGCGTTGAACTGGGGCATGAAGCCCTCGACTACCGCGACACCACCGATACCGGCCTGTTCGACAACCAGACCGATGACATTGCCCTGACCGCACGGCTGCGACTTTCCCCCGTGCTGGAAGGCCGCGCACGGCTGTCATACGAGGATTACTCTGCCGAAGATCTGGTGCAGACCGAACGCACCACCCGGGCGCTGAGCTTTGGGGCGGCCTATGAAATTTCCCCCATCCTGTTTCTGGATGCCACGCTTGGGGTGGAAGACATCGAGGATACCGAGACGGGCGATGATGTGGGTGCCTTTGGCACTGTTGAGCTGACCCGCGCCCTTCCCAACGGCAGCGTCGGGGTGACGCTTGATCGCAGCTTTGGCATCGAGGGTGGCCGCACCACACTCAGCGTCAATCGCGCCATGGATCTGCCAAGCGGCACGCTGGCCTTCAGCATCGGCGTCACAGAGGGTGAAATTGGGAATGCAGGGGTCGTAGGGTCGATCGACTACACGCAGACCCTGGCAAGGGGGGCAATCACGGCCTCTCTGGAACGTCGTGTCGTCAGTTCCTCGTCAGGCAACAACGTGCTGACCACCGAAGCCGCACTGGGGTACACCGTGCCCACGACAGCCGTATCGAGCCTGTCGTTCGACTTTGATTATGTCGAGGTCGAAGAGGTTGGAACGGGAACTTTCGTCAATACCAACCGCAGTTCCCTGCGGGCCACCTATAGTCATGAACTGACCCCCGACTGGGACCTTTCCGCAGGCTACGAATATCAACGCGAAGTTACCGACGGCAGCGGCACTGCAAATTCGAACACCGTCTTCATGACCTTGGGGCGTGAATTTTCGATCCGCAGGTAATGCTGGCTGACGCGCGGTTTTTCCGGAAGCCGGTTCACAATTTTCGGAATACACTGTAATCAGGCCGCAAGACGCAAGCGCTGTAAAATACCCTTGTTTGGTGTCTGTTTTTGCATAATTCACAGCTATGTCGTGGTACCCGGGGTAGCTCGCGTAACGCCCCATGAGACCGCCCAAGGACCAATATCGAATGTCTTCGACCAAGGATGTTGATCCACCATTAGCAGATAGCCCTGCCCTCAACATCGGGGGGCTGGCGGCGTTTGCCCTGCTTTTGGCGGGATCCGTGCCGATTTTCTGGATCGGGATCGTGTCGCTGGGCCGGGCCTGGGCCACGCCGGAATATAGCCACGGGCCGCTGATCCCGCTGATCTCGCTGTATCTGTTCTTGCGCGAATTGCGCCGGGCACCAATTGCGGACGCAGGCTCTGTCACGCGTTGGCCGGGGCTCGTGGTGATTGCCCTCGCTTTGATGGTGGCCGCCTTGGGCAATCTGGCGCGGATCCCCGACATCGTGACCTATGCGATGATCCTGTGGGTGGCGGGCGTGGTGCTGGTGGTGTTTGGCTGGCATCGCGGCATCCGGCACCAGTTGCCGGTTGTGCATCTGGTGTTCATGCTGCCTTTGCCGCAGTTCCTGTATTGGAAGCTGACGGTCCTGTTGCAGGGCTATTCATCGGAAATCGGGGTCTGGTTCATCAGCCTTGCCGGGGTGTCGGTTTACCTTGAAGGCAATGTGATCGATCTGGGTGTTTACAAGTTGCAGGTGGCAGAGGCCTGTTCGGGCCTGCGCTATCTGTTTCCGATCCTGTCGTTTTCCTATCTGTTCTCGATCCTGTATCGCGGGCCGCTGTGGCACAAGGCGGTGCTCTTGTTGTCGGCGGCACCGCTGACCGTGCTGATGAATTCGTTTCGCATCGGGGTGATCGGCGTTCTGGTCGATCGCTACGGCATCGAACAGGCCGAGGGGTTCTTGCATTTCTTCGAAGGCTGGGTGATTTTTCTGGCCTGCATTTCCATCCTGTTCGGGCTGGCCATTGCCTTGCAACGGCTGACGCCGGACCCGCTGCCGCTGTCGCAGGCGATCGATCTGGATGTCGATGGCTTTGCCCCGATCCTGGGCCGCATTCTTGCCATTCGCGGATCGACGATGCTGGCACTGGCGGCGGCCCTGACCCTGGCCGTTTCGCTGGTTTGGGTGATCCAGCGCCCGGCCGAAACTGTGGCCATTGCGCGCGATCCCTTTGCGCTGTTTCCGCGCCAGATCGGCGATTGGTCGGGGTCTACGGCCTTGTTAGACACGGATGTCGAACGGGTGCTGGGGGCCAGCGATTATCTGAACGCCACCTATGCCACCCCGCAGGACCCCGGCATCGTCAACATGTTCGTGGCTTTTTATGACAAGCAGACCGAAGGAACCGGCATCCATTCGCCCGAGGTCTGCCTGCCGGTCGGCGGCTGGGAAATCTTCAGCCTCGTCCCCCACATGGTGGATTTCAGCGCCACGGGCTATGGCGTGTTCGAGGTCAACCGCGCCGTGATCCAGAAAGGCCTGTCAAAACAACTGGTCTATTACTGGTTCGAACAGCGCGGCAAACGCATGGTCAATGATTTTCGCGCCAAGCTAAGCGTGGTTTATGACGGGCTGACCACCGGGCGCACCGATGGCGCGCTGATCCGCTATGTCACGCCAATCTGGGAAGGCGAAACCGAGGCGGACGCCGAGGCACGCCTGATGCGGTTCATCGGCCAAAGCCTGCCGCCCCTGCCCCGTTTCGTGCCGATGTAGCGCCTGCATTTCACCGTTTGCGCTTGGCAAAGACCCGCGTATAGGCCGCCAGAAGATGTGGTACCGAATGATCCCAGCTTAGATTTTCAAGGACGCGTTTGCGGCCAAGCTGCCCCATCTTGCGCCCCTCGTCGGGATGGTCGATCAGCCAGGCAATTTTTGCAGCAAAATCTTTCGGATCATTCGCCTTTGCATAAAGTGACGCCTCCCCCGCCGAGGCGCGCCCCTCTTTCAGATCAAACTGCACCGCAGGCTTTTCCAGCGTCATGTATTCCATGATTTTGTTCATGGTCGAGATGTCGTTCATCGTATTTTTCGGATCGGGTGAGACACCGATATCTGCCGCATTCAGCACCGCCAGCAGGTCATCGCTGTACAGCGCGCCAGTGAAGGTGAACCAGGCATCAAGGCCACGCGATGTCACGTCTCTTTGCACCTGCGGCACCTGCGGGCCGAAGCCGACAATGGCGAAATGCACATCATTATAGCCCAGATCCCGGATCAGATGGTCGGCGGCGGCGACCAGAAGATCCATCCCCTCTTGCTGGCCGATCACACCGACATAACCCAGCAAGGTCTTGGCCCCCTTTTTCAGCGCAACCTCGCCGGGACGGATCTCGAATTTCTCGATCCGGGGGGCAGAGCGCACGACAAAGACATCCTCCGGCGCCATCTTGCCGCGCCGGATGGCAATGTCGCGAAAGCTTTCGTTGGTGGCGATCGAAACATCGGCCGTTGCAAAGGTCAAACGTTCCCAGATCAGCATGATCCGGTAAAGCAGACCCTTCTTGCCGAACTTGGCCTCGAACAGTTCCGGGCAGACATCATGATGATCAAACAGATAGCGCACGCCCGACAGCCGGTAGCGCCAGGCCAGAAGAAAGATCAGGTCGGGCGGATTGCAACCATGGATCACATCAAAGCCATGCTCGCGCCGCACCAGTCTGGCCAGCCGGAACATGTGCCAAAGCGCTTGGCCATATTCGCGCGCATAGGCAAGGGCACCGGAATGGGCTTCGGGCGGCTCGGGGTAGCGGTAGATATGAACGCCGTCAATTTCCTCGTAGGTCTTGTCCCAGCCGCGCCCGGTGGGGCAGATCACGCTGACGCTGTAGCCATTTGCCACCAGCGTCGTCGCTTCAAGCCAGACCCGGCGATCCAGCGGTACCGGCAGGTTTTCAACCACGATCAATACGCGCCGGGCGTCGCTGCCCTGTTTTGCGGCTTCGTGCATCTTTTTCCTCATCTGGTGGCGCAGGCGGTGAAAATCAAAGGATCATGACCATTTCAAGACGGCGCCTGCGTGCCTGGAACCAGCCCCTGTTATCGCTTCGCGAGGCGGCTCATCAGATCGCCAAGGGCGGCTTCATAAGCCCCGAGCTTTTCAAGCCCATGGCCAAGGGCCACCCGCACCTCTTCGGCCAGTCCGGCACGGTCTTCATAGGCGCTGAAGATCTGCGTGATGATCGCGTCACTGCTTTCCGTGGTGCAATCCACCGTCTTTGCATAGCCAAGGCTGCCGAAAAGCCCGGCAAACTTGCGGCTATAGGCCATTGGTACCACGGGCACACCTGACGAAAACGCCGCGATACAGGCGTGCATGCGGGCCCCCATGAAAAAATCGAGCCCGGCGATATAGTTTTTCGCCTCCGACGGGGTGGCAAAAGCGGGGGCAACCTGCACGCCGGGAAATTCCTTTGCCAGATCAAGACTGGCGGAATAATCATCCTCCACCCCGCCCAAGCCTTCACGCGATGCTTCGCGCAAAATGACGTGCGCCACCAGATGCACCTCGCAGCCGTCAGGATGGGCCTGAAAGCGCCGGATGATCTCGCGCATCAGGGCGGGATAGTCCATCTGCAGGCCGAACATGTTGCGCCCGTCATAGCCCCCGGCCATCAGCAGGCCCGAGACGTTGATACCAACCCGGACCCGTGCCCCCGCTGCACGCGGGGCGGGCACCGTGTAGGGCAACCGCAGCGCCACATCCGACGCCTCGATCACCGTGCCCCGGTAGCCAAGATCGCGGGCGCAATCGGTGGAAAGCCGGTCACGGGTGGCGACAATGGCGGCGCGCTTGATGGATTGGACGGCAAAAAACCGCGACAGGCGTTTCACGAAAGGGCCAAACGTCTGCGGCGCCAGAACCAGCGGCCGGCCCGCCAGATGGGCCATGTATTTCATCATGAACAGCCGGACCAGACGCCCGCTGCCATAGATGTCGGCAAAGCTGTCGCCCGCGCCGATATCGATGACCAGATCCGCCTTGCGAATGATCGCGAACACCTGAAGCGGCCGCCGCAAGATCCGGGTTTCGCGCACCGTCACATCGGGGCCGGACACACAGATCGGGCCTTCTGCGATGCTGTCGATCACATCGATATGCACCTTGATCCCGCGCGCAGCGGCAATCCGGCGGATGATTTCAACCTCGGACACCGTCAGCGCGCCCACCCCCAGATTGGCATTTCTGGCGGAATGGAAAATCAAGGCAATCTTAAGCATGGAACACTCGTAATTTCGTCACGTTGCGGGAGGAATAACGTCTGAAGCACGGCACGACGCCTTTAGCACAATCCCTTTTCTACCAAAAGCTTATATCTGTTTTCGCCCCGCCTCTGCGGCAAAGCGCGGGCTTTGGCACTTTTGGGCCACACCGCAGGCGCGATCAGACATCTATGACGGGGGTAAACCGCTCAATCCGCCTTGACCCGTGCGCGTTCCCGGACAAAGAGTGGCGCGCGATCAGGGTGCGTTTGCCGTTGGGGGGGCAGGCCGCGCACCTGCCTGGGATCGGGTGCGAAAGGATGGTTCATGTTCAAGTCCGCGTTGCTGATCCTGTCAGGAAACGCCTTTGGTTCGGCTATGCTGCTGGTGCGCAACCTTGTGGTGGCCCGCCTGATCAGCGTCGAGGATTACGGTATCGCCGCCACCTTCGCCATCAGCATGGCCATCGTCGAGATGATCACCGCCCTTGGCCTGCACCAGATGATCGTGCAGGACAGCAAGGGCAACGATCCCGACCTGCAGGCGGGACTGCAGGGCTTTCACCTGCTGCGCGGGCTTTTTTCCAGCGCAATGCTTTTTCTGCTGGCCGGGCCGATTGCGCGCTTTCTGGGCATCCCCGAGGTCAGCTGGGCCTATCAGATGCTGGCATTGCTGCCGGCAATGAACGGCCTGATGCATTTTGACATTTACCGGCTGCAACGGCAGATGAAATATCTGCCCTCCATCCTCAGCTCGTCTGTTCCCGCCTTTCTGTCGGTCTTGCTGATCTGGCCGCTGTACACCCTGTTTGGCGATTACCGGATCATGCTGTTTTCTGTGCTGGCGCAGGGTCTGTTCGGCATTGCCGCCTCGCATCTGTTGGCAGAACGATCCTACCGGCTGTCCCTGAGCCCCCAGATCATGCAGCGGGCGCTGCAGTTTGGCTGGCCGCTTTTGCTGAACAATGTCCTGCTTTTCGCGGTCTTTCAGGGCGACAAGCTGGTTGTGGGGCATGAATTGGGTCTGGTCGCACTGGGCATTTTCGCCATGGGGTTCACCCTGACCCTGACGCCCACGCTGGTGGCTGCCAAGTCGGCGCAGTCGTTCTTTCTGCCGCAGCTTTCGGCAAGCAAAGCCAACCCCGAGCGGCTTTTGCATCTGTCGATGGCCACGCTGCAGACAAGTGTCGCCAACGGGCTGCTCGTGGTGCTTGTCGTCGTGCTGATCGGCGGGCCGGTTGTTCTTTTCCTGCTGGGGCAGAAATACGCGGCCCTGGTGCCTTATCTGACCTGGCTTGCGATTTTGCAGGCGCTGCGGGTGTTCAAGGCCGGCAGTTCCGTCGTGGCCCTTGCCCAGGGCCAGACCAGCAACGCCATGATCGCCAATCTTTGCCGGGTGGTCTCGCTTGGGGTGGCCTGGTATGTGGCAGCCCAGGGTGGCGATCTTTACGCCATCATCTGGATCGCCATTGCGGGCGAGGCGGTTGGCTATCCGGTGTCGCTGGCGCTGGTCTATTTCCGCCTGAAGCTGCCGCTGAAACCGATGCGGCTGCCGATCCTGTTCAGCGTGGCCACGCTTGGTGCCGCCGGGCTGCATGCGCATCTTGCCAATACCGGGGAAACCCATCAGGGTTGGGTGCTTGCGGGCATGATCGTGCTGCTCTGCCTCAGCCTTGTCACCATGCGTGATCTTCGGCACTACATCGCCAAACGCACCCTCAGCAAGTATTCCGAGTGAAGGTCTTTATCCTATGACAGACCGGCTGTTCATCCATATCGGCTATCACAAGACGGCAACAACCTGGATGCAGCGCCTGCTGTTCGTGCCGGGGCATGGCTATCACCCGCTGGCCAACCATGATCAGATTTTCGACCAGATCATCGCACCGCACGGCCTGCGCTTTGATCCCGGCCCGATGCGCCGGATCATCGCGGCAGGGCTGGAAAAGGTGCCGCCTTCGGGCGTGCCGGTGCTGTCGTCCGAACTTCTGTGCGGCAATCCGTTTTTCGGGGGCCGCGAAAGCGAGGTTTACGCCGAGCGCCTGAAAGCCATCGCCCCCGATGCGCGCATCCTGATCTCGATCCGCGCGCAGTTGCAGACCCTGCCCTCGATCTACATGCAATACCTGTCGCGCGGCGGCACGATGTCATGCAAGCAGTTCTTCGACGGGCAGCCTTGGCGCGGATATTTCACCTTTGATGCGGGCCATTTCGAATATGACCATCTGATTGCGCGGTATCAGAGCCTGTTTGGCGCTGAAAATGTCTGCGTGATGACCCAGGAAAGCATCAAGGACGACATGGCAGCCGCGGCCCGGCAGTTGGCAGAGTTCAGCGGCAATGCCGATTTCCATACTCTTGCCCCCGAAGCGCATCAGATCCGCATGGCAAGCTACCCCGAACATGCGGCCCCCTTCCTACGCCGGGCAAACCATGTCCAGCGCAGCATTCTTGGCCCCAACCCGATTGTCAGCTTGGGCGAAACGCCTGGCGGTCTGTATCAGGCCTTGGGCTATGTGCTTAAAGCACCTGTCATTGCAAGGCGGCTGAAAGATTATCGGCCTGTCACCGACTATGTGCGCCAACACTTTGCCGGGCGCTATACCGACAGCAACGCGCGTCTTGCGACCCTGACCGGCGGCGGCTTGGATCTGTCAAGATATACCTGACCCCATCAGGGCGTGCAGGTCTGCCCGAGAAGGCCGCCAAGATAGGCGGTAACGACGGGAACAATCACTAGGGCGGCACTGTCAGGTGCGGGATGGACGCCGTCCGTCAGCCCCTGCGCCGCACGCGGCAAGGCCAGCCAGCGCGGGTAAAGATCGATCAGCCCGACATCCATCTCGGCGGCAAGGGTGCGGTATTGCGCGTAATAGGCGGCAAGGCGCGGGCGCAGCAGCCGGCGCAGTCCGGTGGCCGGATTTGTGGTCATCAAGATGATCCGCGCCTTTGGCAGACCCTGTTTCAGGCGGGCAAGCAGGGTGCGATGATTATCCCGGCTGTCGCTTAAAGACAGGCCGCGCCGCAGATCCGCATCGTTGATGGCAAATTCCAGCACAACCAGATCGGGGACGGCGGCAATTACCGCCTGAGTCTGCGACAGACCCCAGGCCGAGGTGACGCCGCCTTCGGCAATTTGCCGGGCGCGCAGCGGATGAGCAACACAATCCCGCAGCCGTTCTATCACCAGATCAGGCCAGGGATCGCCCGCCGTCAGGCTGGTACCAATGAAAATAACTGTTACCGGGGCGTTAGCTGCAATAAAAAGCGGCAAAAGCGGCCGGTCTGCGGCGCCTTTCGGCGGGGATGAGATCAGAAACAGGCTGCCGAGCCCCGCAATTACGACAACGGCAAGCCCCCGGCGCCACGTCCCGTTCACGTCAGCCCTTGTTCTGCCAATGTGCTTTCGGTCGCGTCCGCCGAAAGGAAACGCCCGTATTCGGTAACCTCGATATCGGACCGCAAGATCCGCGCCGGATTGCCTGCCACCAAAGACCGGGGCGGCACGGATTTCGTCACTACAGATCCGGCACCCACGACACTGTTATTGCCAATTTCGACCCCCGGCAGGATCAGGCTGCAGCCACCAATAAAGCAGTTCTCGCCAATCCTTGTGTGCACATAAAGCCCGCGGGTGCGGTCATGGGTCAAAATGCGGGCGTCAAAGGCCACATAGCTGGCCCGCCCCACATGCACGCCCTTCGGAAACGTCCGGTCAAATTTCGCCGACAGCGAAAACTGGGCCGTGGGGTGGATATCCATCCCCCACATCCGCGTGTAATAGAGGCGGTAAAGCGAAACGAGACCATTGCGCAACCACGACAGGCGATTCAACCCCCGGCGTTTTGCCTTTTTGTAGGTCGCCACATTTTCAGACATCAGAGGTCTCACATAATCTTGACTTATATCACTGTTACAGACCGTAAACCCTATCCTTGCCTCTTTCGCCAAACAAGGCGAAATGGGAGATAAACCCCCGCCCCCACTTGAGCAGTTGGATTTGACCCTCGGCTCAGGCATCCTGACGCCCATGACTAACCGGAGTACGGAACCACCTTGACCCTGACTGCGTATAACGAAGCCCGTCCCATGGGTCGCGCGGCAAAGCAAAGCCTGGATCCGGCTGCTGGCGCGCGCCTTGCGTTTCCCGTCAAGCTTTATCTGCTGACGGTCATCCTGCCAGTTCTGTTCAATGCGGGAACTCTTGCGCTGTCGGCGCAGCGGGTGCTGCTTTTGCTGATGGTCATCCCGTTGTCCATCAATCTGGCGCGCGGAAAATACGGGCGGCTGATCTGGACGGATCTTTTCTTTTTTCTCCATATTGGTTGGGCAGCGATCGCGATCGCAGTCAATAATCCCGACCGTGTGATCCAGAATGCCGGATCGACAAGTGTGGAATTTCTGGGCGGTTATCTGGTCGGCAGAGCCTATATCCGGTCGGCTGATGATTTTCTGGCCCTGATCCGGGTTTTTGTCATCATGGTCTGTTGCACGCTGCCGCTTGCCTTGTTCGAGACGATGACCGGGCGCCCCATTGTTCTGGAGTGGATCCGGAAAATTCCGGGCATCACCAGCGTCGGCATCGTCAATATCGACCCTCGCATGGGTCTGGAGCGGGTTCAGGCCCTGTTCGCGCATCCCATCCATTACGGGCTTTTCTGCGGAACGGCTTTCTCGCTTCTGTTCGTGGGGATGAAAGGCATTGCAAGCACGGCCACCCGCTACATTGCCGGCGGCATCATTTGCTTTTGCGTTTTCGTATCCCTTTCCAGTGGCGCCCTGCTGCCGATCCTGTTGCAGTTCTTCCTGATCTTCTGGGCCTTTTCACTGAGCAGCGTGCGGCAGCGCTGGCTGATCCTGTTTGGCCTGTTCGTCATGGCCTATGTGACGATCGACCTTCTGTCGAACCGCACGCCGATCAAGGTGTTCATGACCTACGCGACATTCTCGGCGCATAACGCCTATTGGCGCAGCATCATCTTCGAATGGGGCATGGTCAATGTGCGCGCGAACCCGATTTTCGGCATCGGTCTGAATGATTGGGTGCGGCCTTTCTTCATGCGCTCGGGCAGCATGGATAATTTCTGGCTGGTCAATGCCGTGCGCTATGGAGTTCCCGGGTTCTTCCTGCTGATCCTGGGCTACCTTCCTGCATTGTGGAAGGTCGGGCGGCGCAACTTTGATGCCGACCCCCGCCTGTGGCAGTTGCGCCGCGCCTGGGTCATCACATTCGCCGGCCTGACGCTGACGCTGTGTACCGTGCATGTGTGGACATCGATCTATTCCTTTGTGTTCTTCCTGTTTGGGGCCGGCATGTGGTTCCTGACCGCGAAAGCCGACACCGGCGCACAATCCGGCCCAGCCGGACAGACTGCGTTGCGGCCAAAGATCAGCTACAGCCGCGACTTTGCCGACAGGACACTCACCCCCCACAGCCGGGATGTCGAACAACGCCCCGTCCTTGCGCGCAAGGCCCCCGCCCCCAGACATCAGCCGGGCAAGAATACTACCTATGCCCGCACGCCAACACCGCCCCGGCACACAGCGGATGACCCATAACACGTGTGCCCCCGGGGTGGCAGGAAACCGCGACAGGCTGCATTTCTGTGATGGACAAAATGTTATCCCCAGCCCATCACATGGACCGGAAAAGTCGGTAAAAATTTGGGCCGACAACGGACAAACGATCCAAAGTAAGAACTGTGGAGCTGTAATTGGTTGATTTTAGCGATTTCCCGAAGCAGTGGCGGATCAGCCATGTCGCACCGGGGCCCGTCATCGCCGGGCAGTCCTGCGCCTACGAAAGCGTGCATATCCAGACGGCATCTGCCGTGCCGGTTCTGCGTCTGCTTGGGCCTGACGGCACGGACAATGGGCGTCTGATCGGTTGGGTGATCAGCGGAGAGACCTTTCATCGCAAGAACGGCGATATCGATCTGCCGCCAGGGACCAGGGTGGAGGATCTTTTCACAAGCCTTGCGGGCCGGTTCGTCATGCTGTGGAAGGCCGCTGATGGCCGGCTGCTGTTTCGCGAAGACAGTTCCGGCAATCTGCCCGCCTCCTATTGCCCGGTGGACCGGGCCATTGCCTCTTCGGTGACGCTTCTTGATGCCGTCTCGCCGCTGGCCCAGGCGACTGATGTGAATGCGATCTTCGATTTTCCCAAGCGGCGCGGCTTTCTGCCCTTCGGTCTGACCTCCCGTCAGGGCGCGCACCGGCTTATGCCCAACCACGCACTTGACCTGACAGATTTTTCGGCACGCCGGATCTGGCCCACGGCAGAGTTCTGCCGCAGGCCGGAGATGACCCAAGCCGAGGCCCGCGCCCTGGCGGAAGAGGCCGGGCGCATCGTGAAGCGCCACATGCGCGCCATTCTCGCGCAGGGGGAAACCGTGCTTTACCTCAGCGGCGGACATGATTCGCGCATGGTGCTTGCAGCAGGGCGTGACCATGCCCAAAATCTGCGCTGCGAGACGTTCGGTGAACCGAACAGCCTTGATATGTATGTCAGCAGCCGGGTGACCAAACTTGCGGGGGTCGCCCATCGAAATGTCACCTTCCTGCCGTCAAGTCGGGAGCAGGTGAACGCCTGGCTGCGGCGGACCGGATATTCGATGTACGATCCTGTCGCCGAACTGGTCGCGACCACCATCGCCAATGCCCCGGTGAACAACCCGATCAGCGGCACCGGATCAGAGCTGCCACGCGCGACAAACTGGACGCAGGACGATACCACTGCACCCAGGATTGATATCACAAGCCTTCTGAAACGCATCCGGGTTCCCGACTCTCCGGCGGTGCGGGCCGCGGGCCAGGCCTGGCTCGACGGCATTCCCGCTGGCGCGGACGCCGTCATGGTTCTTGATCTGGCAAAGATCGAACAGATCCATGGCTGTTGGGCAGGTGCGGCGATTTACGGCCATCCGGTTGATCTGCCATCCCTCTATCCCTTTTCCGGCCAGAGGCTGAGTGAGATATCACTTTCGCTTCCGACCTCCTACCGGCTCGAAGCCCGGTTTTACCGTGACTATATGGGAAGCCTCTGGCCAGAACTTCTAAACGTTCCGGTCAACCGCGCCATTGGGCTGGACAAGTTGCGGTTTTTACGGCGGGAAATAACACGCCGAATCCCGTCTTCGGTAAAACGCTGGCTGAAGCCGTTCCGGTAAAGTTTGTCCGACAGAAGCAAACACCTGTTTTTTCGAAAGACAGGCATATCTTCACAAGATTAGATCGGCTCCGGTGCTTCTTTCATCGCCTGAAGTGATCTTAACCGACGTCAATAAAACCAAAGATCAAAAAACATTGGGCAGCCCCTGAAGGCTGCCCAACTGCTTTTCGTGTCTTGTTAGGCGTTAGCCCATCAAGGCCACTGGGCCATCCACAAAGTCTGCATTGGCCTCAATGCTGAAATCACTGATGTCGCCATCAAGGTCGCGGCCCCAAGCGGTGCCCAGCGACCAGCCCCATTCGCGGCCACCAGAACCAGCAAGCTGGAAATCAAGATCGTCATTATCCAGCACCAGCTTATTATCAACCACGACCTGAAGCCTGTCAGCCGTCGCATCCACGATGACAGAGATGCTGTGCTTGTCCGCATCATTCAGGCCCAGGTTCTTGATTGAGATCGGTGTAAACTTTCCATCCGCAGTCCCGACATAAACCACCAGACCATCATCGACCACTGAAACGCCAAGCTTCTTGTGATTCCAGAACAAACGGTCCTCACCACCGCCAGCGGCATCCTTTTCGTAGTCGATCGAGACGGAAAGTTCCTGGCTTTTCTCGAACTGCGTCAGGCGGCCCAGCTTGGCATAATCTCCGGCTCCGTCAAAGCGCAGTACAGGGCCGTCAGTGGTCGTGACCACGTTGGCATTGCCAATAAGCTGCTGTGTTCCGATCAGCTTGACGAAATCAAGCACATAGTCGTCCAGGACCGGGGGCGTCACAACGCCTCCACCGCCCGTACCGCCACCAGCGCTGCCTCCGCCGCCCGTACCGCCACCGACCACACCGCCACCGACCACACCGCCACCGGCGCTGCCTCCGCCACCCGTGGCGCCGCCGGTATCATTGCCCGCATCCAGCATGCCGGGTGTCAGGTTGGCACCAGCATTGGCAGGCAATGCGCCCGGGATTTTCTGAAGATCCGCAAGATTGCCGTTGCTGATCGGCAGATTCGCAAACAGCTTGCCGACATAGTTGGGCTCTGACGCGCTGTCATGCTGAACAACGATGGTGCCCCGTTCCACGATGTTGTTGGCAGCGGCATTGTCAAACCCCTTACCCACGGTGGTGTTCGAGACAATATTGTTCTCAAGCACGATGTTCTTGCTGCCATCTTCCACCCGGATGCGCGGTGCTGTGTGATAGTCACCGTTTGACTGCAAAAGCGTGTTGTTGCGCACGGTTCCACCATTCACGTCTTCCAGACGGATGCCTTGGCCGTTGCTGTTGTGGATCACGTTATTCTCGATCAGAACCTTGGTGAAGCCCTGTGGATTGCTGTTGTTATCCAGATAGATCCCCAGCAGCCCGGTCCCGGTGCCCTGCTCGATGAAGTTGTTGCGGATCACGAAATTCGTGCTCGCTCCGGTCTGATCGGGCATCGTCCAGTAATGAATGAAGTCGCCGTGATCGCCGGCCCCGCCAAAGTTGTTTGGCTTCGAGCTTTCCAGATGATTGCCCTCGATCACCGCATTGCTGACATCGCCACCGCTCAGCGTGGTGGTGCGGTTGTTGTGCACGTGGTTGTAGCTGACATTCAAATCGTTGATATCAGAGGTCAGAATGCCGCGGCGGAACTGCGAGACATCGTTATTGGTGATGTCGATATTCTGACCGCCAAGCACAGCAATTCCGCGGCCAATCAGCAGACCATCATTGGGCGAAACACCCCCCTCGAAAACGGAATTGGTGATGGTGATATTGGTGCCGTCACGCACGCTCAGACCAGCATGGTGATCGAGGGTTTGCGCGGTGGGCTTGAAGTCAACAAACACACTGTCAATTTTCACATGACCAACGTTGGTCATCGATATCGTGTTGAAAGTCGCCGGTTTATCCACATTCTGTGAAACAATCGTCACATCAGATGCGAAACTTTTTCCGGAAAATGAAAAGTCGCCGTAATTCCCCGTCGCCAGGAGAATCTTGTCCCCCCCGGAGGCTTGATTAAGTGCCGCAGTCAGCTGCGCGCTATTTGAAACCATGAAGTTTGCCATTCAGAGTACCTTCCGAGTTTTTGCGTGCAGAAACACACAGTTTTTGATGTCGTTTTCCCTGATCCGACAATCTCCAGTCTTTCGCGGCAGCATCGCGACTGGATTAAGGCAAAGGCGTGTTCATTGTCTGGAAAGACATGCCTCTTCCTTCGGATTGTTTCCAATCCGTCATCATCTTTCGTTACAAATCAGGAGTTTAAGATTATTGTCGCCTGTGCCAATTTAATCGCATCCCCTCTCAGGGATGGCAACAATCAGGTAGCAATGTGAGAAAAGCTGCGCGGAACGCCGCTCAATCAGTTGGAACCAAGGGCGACATCCTGCCCAGACATCTGCCCAGAGGCGTGCCCCGATCCAAGGCTCACGTTCAGATTGATAAAGCCCAGACTTTGCTGGCGCTGATTCTGCGCCAGCGTCAATTCAGCACTGGTGATTGATTCTTCATCATCCAGCAGATCATTCAGCGTGGCACTGTCGCGCAGCACCAGATCGCGCGTCAGATCGGCCGCCTCGCGGTACAGTCGTACCGTTTTTTCTGCGGCGCGCGCTGCGGCGGCGCTGGCGGAATAGTTCGTGATGGCCGTTTCAACCTCGCGGATGGCATCCAGAACGGTGGATTGCCACGCCGTATGCGCCTGGCGCACGCGCGATTCCTGAGCGGCAAGCGCGCCTCTGCGCGGCCCGTTGGGCAAGGATGGCAGGGTCAGGGTCGGGCCGAAGAAGTATTCCGCCCCCCGTATACCGCTGGCAATCGAGGCCAGCGTGATGGCACCGCCAAGCGATAACTGGGGGTACAGCTGCGCCCGCGCCACGCCGGTTTCGGCGACACTTGCATAATAGACCCGCTCGGCAATCCTGATATCGGGGCGATTGCGCAAGATATCCGCAGGGATGCCCACATTGGCCGACATACCCGGATGTGGCATCAGGCCATCCTCGAGGCTGATGTCCAGGGTGCCGGGGGCGGTGCCCAGCAAAACGGCAATCTGATATTTCTGGCTTTGAATGGCGGCGCGTGCGGTTGGCAATGCGGCCTCGGCCTCGCTCAGGCGGGCCTCGGCGCGGACCAGATCAAGCCGGGTCGCCGCACTTCGGTCAAACAGCGTCTGGGTCAGATCCAGCGTCCTGTTGCGAGCCCTGATCTCTTGATGGCGAATACGCAGCACCTGCTGGCTGAAGCGCAGATCGACATAGGCATTGGCCAGATTGAGCAGGACCAGCAACTGTGCTGCATCCGTCTCGGCGTCGGCAACTTCGATGCGGGCACGGGCCGCCTTGATCTGCTGGCGCCGCGCGCCGGACGGATCAAGCAGCCACGACAGCCCGAGCGAGGCTTCGCTGCGGGTCTGTGGCGCACCGCCCAGGCTTTCCGATCGCCGGACGCCCAGGCTCGGGCTCAGGGTGGCATTGCTTGGAACGGCGGTCAGCGTTGCCTGCGCCTCCACGATGCGTTCCTTGGCGGCGGCAAGGCTCAGGTTGTCGCGCAACGCGCGGTCAACAAGACGGTCAAGTGTGGGGTCCTTGAAGCCTTTCCACCAGGCTGTGTTTTCCAAAAGCACCGGCACGCCGCTTTTGTGGCCAAGATACGAGTGCTGGAAGGCAAAGGCGGGGGCGGTATAGGGCGTGTCCCTGGCACAACCGGCAAGGGCGCCCAATGCAACCGCAAAAACGCAGATCGGGCGCATTTTGCGCCAAATTGGGGTCATCATACTACTGCCTGCATACTACTGCCTGCCCGTTCCATGCACCGCTTTTGCGGTTTTGTTTGACGGTTATCGCCTCAGGGATGATTCTGCGGCAAGCGGGGTGTTTAGGCAATCTTGCCCAGACGACAGGCGGGCATTGGATGCGCATTGTGCCCCTGCTGCATCACCCCTGCCCTGCTCGGACGCAGGGGTTTGGCGGCAATCATCCCTCGCGGAACGCGCGCGACAACTGGTCCATCAAGGGCTTTGTAAGGTAGCTCAGCACCGACCGTTCGCCGGTTTCCAAGAACGCCTCGATCGGCATTCCGGGGATCAGATCGACATTGCCCAGCAGCGCCAACCCCGCAGGCGGCACCGACAAGCCCACCCGGTAATAGGATTGCCCGGTGGTCGGATCGGTCACCGAACTGGGCGGCACCTCGGACAGCGTGCCGAAGATTTCCGGGATCGTGCGCATGTCGAAGGCCGGAAAGGACACCTTGGCCTTCTGGCCGACAAAGATCTGGTCAATCGCCTTGGGATCGATGCGCAACTCGAACTCCACGCCTTCGGCTTGCGGGATGATCTGCACGATGGTCGCCTCGGGCGGAACCACGCCGCCCACGGTATAGACCTGCATTTCGTGGATGATGCCATCAGTGGGGGCCAGAATATCGACCCGTTCCAGTTGTTTTTCGACGGTGGTGATATCAAGGATCAACTCTTCGCGCGTCGCGGTCGCATCGCGCAGTTCGGTCACCACCTCTTCCTTGAAGGTGCGCTCGGATTGCAGGATCTCCAGTTCGGTATCGCGGATCGAGTTCTTGATGCGCGCCAGTTCCGACTGCAACTGTGACATCTGCCCCAGCAGGCCGGCCTGTGCGCGCTGCAATTCCAGCACCTGGCTTTCGCGGGCCAGACCTTCCTTGTTCAGCGCCTGCAGGCCGTCCAGCTCGCGCTTCACATACTCCAGCTGATCGCGCACCGACGATATCTGCCCGTTCACCCCGTCAGTCTGGTTGCCGAACTGCAAGATGCGTTCATCCAGCTGTTCCTTCTTGCCCTCCAACACCTCGCGGCGGGCCTGAAACACCGCCTGCTGGCCAACGTAATGCCGCTCAATGACGACACCGTCCAATTGTACGGGCACTGGCAGGCGGGTGATCGATGGCTCACCGGTATATTCGGCCTCCAGACGGCTTTCCCGCGCCGTGACCTCGGCCAGCCGGTTGCGATAGATATCGAGGTTGATCTTCAACAGCGTCGGATCCAGCTTCAACAGCACATCGCCCGCGCGCACCACATCGCCGTCTTCGACAAAGATCTCGGCCACGACACCGCCATCAAGGCTTTGCACCACCTTTGGCTTGCCGCTGACCACCGCCTGCCCCGAGGCGATGACCGCACCCGCGATCATCGTGCTTTGCATCCAGACAAAGCCAATGATCAGCAAGGCAAGGCTGGCAAAAACCCCAAACCGTGTCGTGGCGGCAAGGCTGGTTTTCAATTTGACCTCAGGTTCCGGGCGGCGGGTCATGATCTATCCGATCCTCTGTGCAACAGGGTCTTCGGCGGGGCGATCATCTTCGGTATCAACCGGGCGCATGGCCATTTGAATGATCTCTTCCTTGTTGCCGAAATGCGCGATCGTGCCTTTGTGCAGGATCATCACCTTGTTCACCGCATGAATGACGCTTGGCCGATGCGCCATCACCACCACCACGCAGCCGCGCGCGCGCAGCGTCAGAATAGCCGCCGACAGCGCATCATCGCCACCGCCATCAAGGTTGGAGTTCGGCTCATCCAGCACGATCAGCCGCGGAATGCCGTAGATCGCCCGCGCCAGGCCAATCCGCTGGATCTGACCCCCCGACAGGGGCTGCCCCGCCATGCCGATCGGCGTGCCATAGCCCCCCGGCAGCGCCAGGATCATCTCATGCACGCCGGCGATCTGGGCCGCTTCGATTATCACCTTGTCCTGCGCCTGCGGATTGAAGCGCGCGATGTTTTCGGCAATCGTGCCCGGCAGCATTTCCAGCGTCTGCGGCAGGTAGCCGATATGACGCCCCAGATCTTCGGGATGCCATTGATCCAGCGTCGCGCCGTCCAGTCGAATTTCCCCCCCCTCGGGCCGCCAGGCACCCACCAGCACCTTGGCCAGGCTGGATTTGCCCGCAGCCGAATTGCCGATCACGCCCAGGCCATCGCCCGGGGTCAGGGAAAAGTTCAACTGGCTGAGGATTTTCTGCCGCGGCCCGGCTTGCATTTGTGTGGGCGCGTATTTGGTCAGGTTGGTGACCTGAATGTTGCCTTTGGGTTCAGGCAGCGTGATATGGCGCTGGTCGGGGGGCATCCGGTCTAGCGTTGCCAGCAGACTGCGATGCGCCTGCAAGGTGCGCCCGATGGATTTCCATTGCCCGATCACCTGATCCACCGGGGCCAGCGCCCGCCCCGCAATGATGGATGTGGCAATAATCGCCCCGGCAGAGACTTCCTGCTTGATCGCAAGATAGGCCCCCAGCGTCAGCAGCATGGATTGCAACAGCAGCCGGAACGCCTTGGAAAAGGCGGAAAACCCCTCGCTCCGCTCACCGCTTAGCTGAAAATAGGCCAGGCTTTGGTCATGCATGCCACGCCAGCGGTCAACGATCCGGCGTTGCATGCCAAGAGCCAGCACCACCTCGGCATTGCGCCGGCTCTTCTCGATAAAGCCACGCTCGCCACTGTCGATGCCGACAGCCCGTGAAATGGCATTGCGGGTGACCAGCTGGTTCAGAAGGGCGGCAACTGCCACGACCAGCGCCCCGGCAAGGGTCAGATAGCCAAGCCAGGGATGAATGAAAAACACGATGACCAGAAAGAACGGGATCCAGGGCACATCAAAGATGCCCAGAATCGCTGGGCTCGCCAGAAAGCCGCGCACGACATCCAGATCGCGCAGCGGGTTGTCGCCGCTACGGTCCTGGGTCGCCCCCAGATACATCCAGAAATCGAAAACCTTGTTGCCCAGCAGCGCATCCATCCGGTAGCCGGCCCGCGACAGCAGTCGTGCACGCAAAAATTCGTAGACGCCCAGAAATGCGTAAAGCACCACCACGATGACAAACAGACCCTGCAGCGTGGCCACAGACCCGCTTGACAGCACCCGGTCATAGACCTGCAACATGTAGATCGGCCCGGTCAGCATCAGGATGTTGATCGCAGCGCTGAACAACCCGACCTGAATGAAGGTTCGCCTCAACTCGCGCAGCACTTTGCGATAGGGGTTGTTCATCTTGTTCAGGGCGTCTTGCATCTTGGTCCTGTCACTATTCGGTCATTGCGGCGTCGGAAGCCGCTACGGGCTAACCATACCACCGAATTTCTGTCTTCTTTCAAAGTATGAGCTTCCGAGAAAACCCTGCCCCTGACCTTTCACGCGACGTGTTACAAGGCTGTGTACACGTCGTTTCGCGTGCGAAACACATCTGAACCTACTACATCCCAAATACATCGGCGTGACTACATCAGGGGGTGGCGCCTTAGTACCCCGGCGATTGGGATACGGCAATTTCCCGCCACCCTATCATTCAGGTAAACCCATTTCCCCATTCTGCGCGCCGCTGCCAGACCTCGCGCCAGACATTGGAGCTTTCGCCACCGCCTTTGCGCAATCCGACACTTGCTGCGATGCGCCGCGATAGCGGAAACAGCAAAAACAGCCCCCACGCGAGGGGCCGCTGCCAGGCCGGGATGTGCCGGCGCAGCAGTTCGGCCTTGGCGCGCAGTACCCGGATGACCCGGTCCGCCCGAACCCGTTCCGACGCGCCACCATAGTGGATGATCGTTGCATCCGGCGTGACATGCGGCGCTGCGTGCAAATCGCGCGTTGCGCGCAGGCAAAGATCGGCTTCCTCGCCGTACATCACGAAAACAGGGTCAAAGCCATCCAACGCCTCCCAATCCGCCCGCTTGATCAGGAAAAAACACCCAGAGACGATATCGACATGCCGCATCGAGTTACGATCCCAACCGCCATAGGCTTCGGAATTGAACAGCGCGCTGCGCGCAAAGACCCCCGTCAGACCAGCCGTTCGGCAGAAGATGTTCCACAGGCTCATTTTGCGCCAGCAAGACGAGGTATTGAGACTGTTATCGCCAAAAAGCGTGCGACCACCCCAGATTCTGGCCTGTGGCAGGCTGTCGGCAAAGGCCACAAGACGGTCGATTGCGCCATCCAGAACGATGGTATCGGGGTTTAGCAGCAAGATATACTCGCCCTGCGCCCGCTTGGCCGCAAGGTTGTTGCCCATTGCAAAGCCATGATTATCTTTCTCGGCTATCAGCAGCAGATCGGGAAACTCCACCGCTATGGCCGCCGCCGAACCATCCGCAGAGTTGTTATCAAGTACAATCACCTCATGCGACGACCGCGTTTCGGCGATGACCGACCGCAAGCAGGCCAGTGTCATCTCTCTTGTGTTGTAGCTGATGATGAGGATGGAGGTTTTTGGGCGCGTTTCGGTCACGTGTGAACTACCGTAGAAAGGGCCGCATTGGACCGGTTCAGGCCCTTCTTCCATGGTAAGGCCACCACAGCAAGCAATCGCTGCCCTAGCTGGATAATTTCAGCCAACCCACCAACCTCGCCTCGAAATCCCCGCCAAGGCCGGGACCCGACAAAGTATATTGCGCCTGCACACCCTTCCCCGAAACACGCAACGTGATGCCGGGCGCGATGTTTTTCCCTGTTTTCCGAGGCGAACCTTTGTCTGGCCTCGCAGGCCGCAGCGCTCTGGCCAGCAGCGATTGCTCCTCGGGTGGGGATTTCGGATTCGCATCGTCCAGCATCCGCACCAAACGCGCGCCAAGTGTCGCATCGGCCTCCAGGGCTGCGGCCAGTGCAAGGCCAAGGCGTTCAGAAATTGCGCCGGGAAATTGCAGCGCGCCATCAAGGGCTTTGTAGATCGACACGAACGTGCCGATTTTTGATCGTTTCGCCCGGCTTGCCGCCGAAAAAAGATGCCGTAATGCTGCGTGCAGATCCGGATAAACACCCGCTTCTGCTGCTTTTGCCGCAATGCGGGCGCGTTCGTAATGGCCAAGGCCCACGCGAATTTCGTTTTCCTCGACCATGGCCAGATAGGCATCCGCAGACCCGTCGGGCCGCCGTAACAGAGCCTGAATCGTGGAAAAACGAGCCTCTCCCGTCTCGGCGTGCAGATCGCTTAGCGCCATCAACCGACGCCAGCCCGAGATCAGGCCGTAACGCCCACTGCCAAGATCAACCAGATCGATCGGCGTCTGCTGGCCGCGCGCCCGCAGGCTTGCCCTCAGCGCCGCCATGTCTTCGTCGTCGTGATGGATGCGGTCGCGCAGCAGGTGTTCCACCTCGATCGCGGTAAGCGGTACTTGCTGCACCAACCGCCCTTCAGCGCGGGCCGAGTGCAGCTCTTCCGTAACTTCACGCAGGGCCGCCACCGCAGCGGCATCGCCGGCCATCTGGGCAATCGGGGCAGGGCTACGCACAACAGACCCGAAAGGGCCGTTCAGAGCCTTATTTTCGGCCGTAACCGGGGCAAGATAGGTCTCTTGTGGCGGTGTTAATCGCTTGCGTTTTGCCATTCTTTGCCTCCTTACCGCCAACCATACATAGTTTCAGCCATGTTAGAGCCTTTTCCGTAGGGCAGGGCACCTAAATCAAATTGCCCTGCGCTTTCAATTCATCCCGTCGCCAGACCCCCAGCAGCAGGCGCTTGAAGGCGGCATAGGTCTGATCAAAGGTTTCGCGACCCCGGGTATAGGTATCGCGGTTGAAATCGCGGTAATCCGCCTCGTAGATGCCCGATATCCGTTCGCCCGCCTGACCGATCAGCGCGGTGAAATCCTGCCGGTAGGGGCTGAGGCTGCGCCCCAGATAGGCCTGCATCAGCCCCGCCAGTTCGGCCTGCTGCGCGCCGTCATAGCGGGTGATGACCGCGCGCACCGCATCCCACTCAAACGCCAGCTCCGGCCGTCCCAAGGCCCGTGCGGCCATGTTTTCCCCGGTTTCGATTGACGAGAATGTCGAATGCAGCATGTCAAAGAACCGTCCCGTAGAGTCAAACTCCAGAAACGAGGCCCCCACCGGTACCAGCAGGATATCCGACGCCGCCAGCCCGTTGATCGTGAGGTACCCAAGGGCAGGGGGCGTATCCAAAAGCACGATGTCATAGGCATCCAGCACGCCGTCGGCGTCCAGCATGTCGGTCAGCGCATCCCACAGCTTCCAGCCACGCGCCTGCATGCGCCAGACGGGGATCTGGAACTCGGCCCAGTATAGGTTCAACTGCGCCCCGATCAGATCGATGTTCGGCCAATGGGTTTTCTGGATGACATCCTGCGCCGTGATCCTCAGCGCCTCGGTCATCGTCTCGTCCAGCGGCAACGGCGCCTCACCCCGCGCCAGCCGCATCTGATTTTCGGCCCGCAGATGCCCGGCATAATGCCGCGCGATCAGCGGGAATACAGTCTGCCATTCATCCGCCACCCGGCCGCCAAAGATCGAGGTCATCGAGCCTTGGCTGTCCAGATCGATCACCAGCACCTTGTAGCCATCAAGTGCTGCCGACATCGCCAGATGCGCCGCAGTCGAGGTCTTGCCGACACCGCCCTTGAAATTGGCCACAGCGACGATTTTTGCCGGCAATCCCTTGGGGCGGTAAGGCAGGTATTCCTTGGCACGGGATCCTTCGGCGGCGAAATGCGCGCGCAGGCGCAGCACTTCATCCAGCATGAACCACCTGGCGCCGGTTTCGGTTTCGGATCGGCCCTGCGGCAAATCGGGATTGGCCTTCAGCACGCGGCGAAAATGCGCAGGCGCCACCGGGATCAGGTAGCGCGTAATCTCCCACGTCGAAAACAGCCGCAGCGTTTTGCGGCCTTCTTCCTTGATCCCGCGACTGGCAAGATCGGCCCGGCCCCGCGCACAGGCATCGGCAAGGGCGGCAAAGTCCGCGGTGCCGGTCGCAGGCCCCAGATCAGCCAAAGCCGTCTCGGGGTTGATGTTGAAATAGGGCGGCTGCTCGTCACCGTCTTTGGACATCGGTTGACCCCATGTATGCTGTTTTTAAACATATACCACAAAACGCAGCATATGGAAGCAAAGGGCGCACAAAACCTTTTTATTCTAAGCAATTTCTGGGATTTTGGGGTTGTTTTCTGCGTTTGGCAAAGATGTCCTCATCTTTTTGCAGTTATAATCGGAGTTATTGAATCAGTTAAGTAGAAAAGCCCCGTCCGTAAGCCGCTGTGTCTTATGTACAAATCGGGCTTTTTTTTAGATTGCATGACTCTGAACCCCCGATGATGCGACTCTGATCCCCCGTTCGTCTGACTCTGAACCCCCGAAAGCCGGGCTGGACCGACGCTGTGGATAACTCTAGCGTGGTGTCACTAAAACCACGAAACGAATCTCGGGCTGTTTGGGGGATATCCAGCGGGAACCGGGGCGGAATGCAGGCAACGACAGTGACAGTGGTGAGCACAGGCAGGGCAGGGGGGTTGGTGCCGCATAGGCACCCGACGGGCGATTTTTTCGTTTGCGATATCCTAGATGCGCTGCCCAAGGACGATATGGCGACCATGGAACACCCGGTGTTTTCATTGGCGACGAAGCCCGATCTGCGCATCCTTGCCTATGTCCATAACGGCGTTGATATCACCGTGACCCCGTCGGTGCGTGGGCTTGCCACCATCCATGACAAGGACATTCTGATCTACTGCATCAGTCAGTTGATGGCGGCGCTGAACACGGGCCGCAGCGTCAGCCGCACTCTGACCCTGCGCGCGCATGATCTGCTGGTGGCTACCAACCGCGAAACCTCGGGCGATGCGTACCGGCGGCTGCGTGAGGCGTTTGAACGCTTGGCTGGCACCCGGATCACCACCAACCTGGCAATTGAGGGGCAGGGTGGGGACGGGATCGAGGTTACCCGCGGCTTTGGCCTGATCGAGGGCTGGGAAATTGCCCGCAAGACCCGGAGCGGGCGGATGATATCGGTGTCGGTCACGCTGTCGGACTGGCTTTACCGCGCGGTGATGTCGTCGGCGGTGCTGACGCTGAGCCGCGATTATTTCCGGCTGCGCAAACCGCTGGAGCGGCGCATCTATGAACTGGCGCGCAAGCATTGCGGCCGGCAGGACAGCTGGCGCGTTTCGGTCGACACGTTGTTGAAGAAATCCGGCTCTGCCAGTCCGCGCCGGGTATTCCGCGCCATGCTGCGCGAGATGATCACGGCCGATCACCTGCCCGACTATACCATGGCCGAAGACCCCGGCGACATCATCCGCTTTGTCAACCGCGTGACCGTTCTGGAAACAGGGGCTGGGCAGGGGCTGCAACTGCCACCGCTGGCCAGTGCCACCCATGACACGGCCCGCAGCCTGGCCCCGGGTTGGGATATCTACGCGCTGGAGGCCGATTGGCGCGCCTACTGGGCGGCTTCTGGCAGGCCGCGGCTACGTGCTGTCGATCGGGCCTATCTGGGCTATGTGCGCGCAAGGGTGGGGCAGGGGGCTGAGTGATCAGATTTTTTTTCGAGGCCGCGGTGGAGTGCTGTTTCTGTCATTGGCCCGTGTCTGGTGGACAGCGACCTTTGTTCACGAAATAGAAACAGGCAAAAGAGCGATCAGGCATGACCGCCCAGAGCAAACCGCCAGATTCGCAGGTGTGCCACGCGTCTGCCCCAGACCTGAAAGAGCTTTAGTGTTCCGCCACCGGCATGCGCACGCGCAGCGCCTGTCCGTCTGCCTTGCGCGGGGCGACCTTCAGGGCAAAGCCCGTGAAAACCGCCAGAACAAGGACGGTTAGCATCCCCGCAGCGATATAGCTGAGCAGCCCGATCCACCAGGATTGCCCCATGATCAATGCCGTGACACCAGCGATGGTCGCCGTAACGGTACCAGCCAATGCGAAAACAAGGATCATGGTGATTTCCTCTGAAGGGGTGAAATACAACTATAGGTAGAAGACTTACGCTTTGTGTCTCTCTAGGCAAGTAAAATCTGATGGTCTGTTCCGGCGCAGGCCCGGTACATCGTTTTCGCCCATCTTTCTTTATGCCCGGTTAACTGCGCCTGATTGCCTGGGATCGCTTGCCTGCCAGACTGTCAGACTGTCAGACTGTCAGACTGGCGGGCTTTGGCATGGCGTGAAATTTGGCATGCTGCGAAAGGTGTATTGATGCCTGGTCGGCGTAACGGTTGCTTGGTGATTGCAAGTGTTACGCCTCATGATGGTGCAAACCATCGCGGTTTCACTGCGGGGCATTTTGCTAGGCGGCTCTTTGCCGTGTCTTCGCTGCGGTGTCGGCGCACCGCCGCCGATCTTGCCACGCAGGCTTGTAAACGCGCTGTTGCGGGGTGGGTCAAGACACAAGAGCCCCGGACAAGAGCGCTGCATACCCTGATCAAGCCTGCGAATCGGCAGGCAGCGCGGCAGTGTTGAACCATCGTTTGTTTTGCAAAGTAGCCCATCGTAACGAAACCGGGCAGGCCTGCCATTCCCTCGGAAAACCCGTGTAGGGTGGCAAGAGGATTCCACCGCCCCAGCCAGGAAAAATAGCCTGATAATAGTAATTATGTAAAACAGAGTTTGAAATTCGCTAACCAGAGGTATCCCTATGACGAGCTTTCAAATCAGCCTTGCGGCCTTTTCCCTTGCCTTGGCGCTGTTGTCGGGCGGCATCTGGGCCTTTCAGACTTACGGGATCTATCGCTTTGACCAGACCGCGCAATCGCCCGAAGCCGTTGGCTTGGCTGGGGTCAAGGTGGTGGGCTTTAGTTCGGAAGACGGTGCTCCGGTGCAGGCCTGGTTGTCGGTGCCAGCCCCGGGAAAGCCGATGCTGTTCAGCTTTTACGGAAATTTTTCTGCCATAGGTCCGTCAATGCAGCGGCTTGCCCCGCTGATCGCGGATGGCACCGGCATCGTCATGCTGCACTATCGGGGTGGTGGCGGTATGCCGGGCCGTCCCTCCGAGGAAAACTTCGCCCGCGATGCGCGCGCGCTTTATGATCAACTGGACGTGCTGGCCGGGCAGACAATTGCGCAAAGCCGTCGGGCTGTGCATGGCTTCAGTCTGGGGGTCGGCGTTGGCAGTCGTCTGGCGGTCGAGCGGCCTTTTGCCGCCGTGGTGCTGGAAGCCAGTTTTCCACGTGCCTGTGTCTACTATCAAAGGCGCTATCGCGGCCTTCCATTCTGTGCCCTGATGTGGGCGGAACGCTATGATGTGATTGACCGGGTAGAACGGATTTCTGCACCAAAACTGTTTGTTCACGGCACGGCGGACATGGATGTGCCGCTTGCCTGGGGGCAACAGCTTTTTGCTGTCGCCCCTGCCCCAAAGGCCTTTGCAGCCCTTCCCGGCGGGGGCCATGCCAATCTGGCGGCGCATGGCCTGATTGGGGTGATGAAAGATTTCCTCGACAACCAGGTCGAGTGATGTGAACCGCCTCCATGCGCCACCAGGTTCAGTCCCCGGCACGCTGCTCAATAAGATGCGCCAGATTTTGCACATTCTCACCCTTCAGCATACTCAGGTGATCGCCGGTAATCGGGATCAGTTCGGGTGCGGTCCCTTCGGCCACCTCAGCCCAACCCAGACTGGGATCAGCTTCCAGCGACAGCTTTTGCATCAGCCGCACCGGGCGCGATCTGAACAAGGTGATCTGACCACGAAGCGGGCCACCCATGTAGCCCCGCGCCGCCGCGCGCCATGCCTTCTCCATCACCTGATAGCGGTAGTGTGACAGGCTGATCCGGCGCATCGCCGTCAGAATTGGGCCCCGCATCACGGCGTGGTTGATCTTGTGCCAAATCCGCTCGAACAGATAGCCAACCCCTTCATCCTGAAGCGAGGCCACCTCATGCTGCAAGCGTCGTTTCAGGCTGGTCCGCACCTTGGGCACAAAATCAACAGCAAAACCCGGCGCAAAAGTGTCAAGAATGAAAAGCTGCAGGATCTCGTCACCCGCCACTTCAAGCTGTCGAGCCATTTCCAGGGCCGTTAAAGCGCCGCCCGAATATCCGGCCAGAAGATAGGGGCCCCGTGCCTGATGCTGGCGCAGATAGCGGATGTTTTCCTGCGCCATCTCTTCAATTGATCCGCGCGGGCGGTGGCCCAGCACGCCACGTGTCTGGAACCCGATGACACGCCGGCGGCGCCCGAGCAGCCGGCCAAGCTCTACCAGATTGTTCACATTACCGCCGACCCCGCCGACGATGAACAACGCCCGTCCACCCCCTGTATCGGGGCCAGAATGGATCACCGTGCTGGTATCCCAGTCAGCTTCCGGGTCAGCGCCGTGCTGCGCTGCCTGCCCGGCAGCGGCTCCTGCGGGGTCGGGGATGATCGTGGCCAGATCGCGCAGGGTCTGATGCTGGAAAAGGGTCGAAATCGGCAGATCCACCCCAAGTTCGTTACGGATCCGGTCGAACAGCCGCACCGCTAACAGCGAATGCCCGCCAAGCGCAAAGAAATTTGAGGCCGCACCAATCTTGCGATGTCCCAGAACATCGCCCCAGATCATGGCCAAGCGCCGTTCCATCGTGGTCAGGGACGCATCGCCTTGCGGATCGGGGGTGCCGGCTGACACCGGCGGCAGCCGTCGGCGATCTACCTTGCCATTGGGGTTCAGCGGTATCGCGTCCACGGCGACAAAGAAAGTGGGTCGTGCAAAGTCGGGCAGGCGCGATCTGACATGGTCGGCCAGGGCTGCAGGGGTGACGGTCCTGGCCTTGGGGTCTTTCATCACAAAATAGGCGACAAGGATCTTGTCGGTCTGCCCGTCTGGCACAGTGGCTATTACCACGGCCTGCTGCACGTTCGGATGGCTTTCAATGGCGGCTTCCACTTCCGACAACTCGACGCGGAACCCTCGGATTTTCACCTGTGTGTCCATCCTGCCAAAAAAGCGCAGCACTCCGTTGCCCGGGTCCAACGCCAGATCACCGGATCGGTACAGCCGCAATCCAGGCTGCCACGGCACAGTGATGAATTTCTCGGCCGTGAGGTCAGGCCGGTTCCAATACCCCAGCGCCAGCCCCCGGCCCGCGATGCACAACTCGCCCATCACACCCGTCGGCACCGGTTGCAGATACTCGTCCAGAATATAGATCTGCGTGCCCGGCACGGCGCGCCCGATCGGCAACGCCTGGCCCAGGGCAAGATCGGCGGCTTCAATCACATGGGCGTTGGTCACATTGCTTTCGGTCGGGCCATAACCGTTGATCACGGCCACATCCGGGCAAGCGGCTTTGACCCGGGCCACATGACCGGGCGACACGATATCCCCCCCCACAATCACCTGATCCACCTTTTCGAAGGCGGATGGCCGGCTGTCGGCCACAGCATGAAACAGCCCCGATGTCAGCCAGAGCGTGTTCACCCCGTGGTTTGCCACGGCGTCCGCCAGATCGGCGATGGACAGCGCGCCATCCTTGGGGATCACCACCGTCCCGCCATGCAGAAGGGCCCCGAAGATATCAATGATAGAGGTGTCAAAGGCGAAGGCCGATGAATGCAGCGTCACCGTATCCGGACCAAGCCGAAGCCAGTCTGTATCGCACAGCATCCGGATCACGGACCTGTGCGGCAGCACAACCCCTTTGGGCGTGCCAGTGGTCCCTGAGGTGAACATCACATAGGCAATCGACGCCCCGGTGATCTGTGGGTTTGGGGCGGGCGCCGCTTTGGCGGGGAATGCCTCATGGGGCAGTGTTTTCACGCCAGCCGCCGTCACCGGTGGACAAGACCCGAGCAAAATCTTGATCCCGGTATCTTTTGCCATGAACTCCAGCCGCGCGGCGGGCAGGGCCGCATCGAAGGGCACATAGCCCGCCCCCGCCTTCAGCACCCCCAGCACAGCCACCAGAAGTGCAAGAGATCGCTGCGAGGAAATCCCGACCAGATCACCCGCCTCGATACCCTCAGCCGCCAGATGTGCCGCCAGCACGTCTGACCGGGCATTCAAAGTGGCATAATCCATTGTCTGGCTGCCAAAGCGCAGGGCAATGCGGTCCGGCATACGGGCGGCGACGGCACCGAACACTTCGGTGATGGTCTGTGGACCCTTGGCCCCGGGATCTTCATGTGTCCCGCTGGCGGGGCGCCGGGTATCGCCGATCAGGAATGTTCCCAGTGGCGTGTTCAAGCCGTTTTCCGGCCGCACAATTGCACGCAGAAGACGCAGGAAATTCTCGGCATGCAGTTCCACCGTCTCGCGGTCGAAAAGATCCGTATTGTAATTCCAGGCGAATGTTACCCTGCCCGCCGCATCCAGCAGATTGAAGAACAACTCGAAATGCTCATGCCCCGTTGAATTGGCGACCAGTTCGGTTTCCAGGCCTTTGAAGTGCAGAACGTCCGCCAGATTGTCGATGTTGATGACCACCGGCACAATGGCAACCCGGGACGGATCTCGCGCCACGTTCATATCGCGCATCAGCGACCCATAGGTGTAATTCTGATGGTCCATCGCTTCCAGGATGCTGTGCCGGGTCTGGGCAAGAAAGGCTGCGAGGCTTGCCCCGGTGTCGATCCTGGCCCGGATCGGCAGGAAGTTCACGCCGTGCCCGACCACCCCTTCCAGCCCATGTGACAACTGCCCTGATGCGGGCAGACCCACCACCACATCGCGTGCCCCCGTCAGCCGCGACAGATATAGCTGGAATGCCCCGAAGATCAGGGTGCGCAGCGAAGTTTCGGCCTCGGCCGCGCGCGCGCGCAGGCTGCGTTCAAGGGCGGGATCCAGCAGGCTGGTGACCCGGTCGGCATGGGTTGTCATGACCTGCGAGTGCGGCCGATCGGTCGGCAGATCCATGGCTGGGATGCCATCTGCAAAGGTCTGAAGCCAGTAATCGCGATGCGCCGCAGCGTCGTGCGATCCTGCCCAGGTGGTTTCTGCCGCCAGCAGGTCTGCGATGCTGCCCGGAGGGTCTAGCGGGGCGGCTGATCCGCCCGCTGCGGTAGAATAAAGCGCGGCCAGATCCTGCATTACGACGCCCATCGACCAGCCATCGCAAGCTATGTGATGCACGAACAGCATCAGTTCATGGCGGGTTTCCGACAGGTGCACCAGCACAGCCCGGATTACCGGCCCCTGGATCAGATCAAAGGCCTGTCCAGCGATGGTTTCATGCAAGTTGTGCCGTTTGACGGACTGTTCGCTCGCAGGGAGGCCGATCAGATCGGCCAGTTGCAACGGCACTTCGGCTGTGGGCCGGATGGTCAGGATAAACCGTTCCACATCGAAACCAGCGCGCAGGCTGTCATGCCGAGCAATGACCCCGTCAAGGGCTGCTTGCAGAGCCTTGGGGTCTGGCTTGCCCTTGATATGCAGGCTGAAGGACAGATTGTAGGACAACGAGCTGTCGGGGTTTATCAGGATCGCGGTTGCAATTTCGCGTTGCGCCTCAGTCATCTCGATCTGGCGCGGGGCCGTCAGGATCTGTGGGCTGGTTGGGGTGGCGGGCACCAGCGGGGGCAGTGCTGCGAGCGGGGCTGCCACTTCGGCAGGTACAGCAATGCTGACGCCGTGATCTTTCAAAACAGCTGCCAGATCCCTGACGCGTGGCGCCTCGAACAGGGTTGCCAGCGGCAGGTTATGGCCAAATTCCTTGCGGATCCGGCCAAACATCCGCACGGCATTCAGCGAATGACCCCCAAGCGCGAAGAAATCATCGTCCGCTCCAACGGCGTCAATACCCAGAATTTCGCCCCAGATCGCGGCCACGCGTGCACTGACCGGATCAGCGATGGCCCCACCACTGCCGCCTTGGCGTTTTTGCCCCACAACCACCGGACGGAGGCCTTCTGTCATCGCCAGACGCACCAGATCAAGCGGCACTGGCGATACCACAAGGGCGCGTGCCGGGTGGGCGAAGACCCGGGCCAGCAGATCCGCGGCCTCGGTGGTGCGAATGCCTGTTGCCAGTAACTGACCGGTCAGGCTGACAGGGGTCGGTTCGGTCTGCAATGTCCCGCCCGACACGGCCCGCAGCGCCAGATGTTCAAGCACCATCAGATCAATGCCATCAGGTGTGGAAATCACCACATCAAAGGCGGTAAACTTGCCCTCTTCGCCTGCCACCCGCCGGGCGCGCGCGACAAGTGACATCGGCAAAGGGTGCAACACCCGAATCCGGTCCACTGACATCGGAACATAAACCGCGTCGCCTGCGCCGCCATCAGCCAGGCAATGCAGCCCCACTGTGGCGGCCATGTCAAGCAGGGCCGGATGCAGCGGATGATCAGCCAGATCACTGGCAAAATCCGGGGCCAGAGTGAACACGCCTTCGGCAATATCGCCGTTAATCCGCACAGCACCCACATTTTTCCAGCGCGGGCCAAAGGCGATCAACACCTCTTGCGGGGCATGGCCAGATCGCGGGGCCGGAGCCAGTGCAACCGGATCGGCCATACCTTCGGGCAGTTGGCGATCTTCATAGCGGAATATCTTGATCTGGGCACGGGCATGTTCCAGCGGCTCATCTGCTGGGCCGGATATGCTTTCGATGGTCAATTCAAACCCATTATGCACCGGGCTCAGATGCACCAGAACCCGGCGCGGCAGGCCAGTGTCAAAGACCATCGGTATGGCCAGCGACAAGGCGTGAATTTCGAATGTCGCCTGACCCAGCACAGCAACCGCGGCGGCATAGGCCATTTCCACGTAAGCCGTGCCGGGCAGCACAGGTTGGCCTGCAACCACATGTTCGGCGACACGCCAGTCACTATCGGGGTCGATCACCGTCTCGAAATGCGTGGTGCCATCGGCAGCGTCATGGCGCATGCCAAGCAGGCTATCACTGCCCAAGGGGGCAACACTGTCGCCTGCGCCGTACATCCGGGCCGCCATGCCGGTATCGCGCCACACCCCCCAGGCGATGGACAGCCCGTCGCGGCGCGAGGCTGCAACTGCCTCCAGCACCGCATTGGCGGCGACATAATCGGTCTGCCCCGCCCCGCCGATGATCACGGAGGACGACGAGATGACGGCGAAGAAATCAACTGTGCCCTCGGCCAGCAATCCGTGCAGCACCCGGGCACCCTTCACCTTGGGGGCCATGCCTGCCTGCGCTTCGGCCAGCGGCTTTACCGACAGCGGTGCATCGTGCAAAAGGCCTGCCGCATGGATCACGCCGTGGATGGCGCCAAAGCGGCTGCGCACAGCAGCCAGCGCCGTTTCCATCGCGGCAGAGTCGGTGACATCAGCGGCGAGGAAGATCACCTCACCCCCGGCGTCTATAATCGCGGCTTCAAAGCTGGTATCAGGTTTGGCGCTGCGCGAGATCAGCGCCAGTCGCGCCCTGGCGGCTTGCGCCAACCACAGCGCCATTTGCCGCCCGATGCCGCCCACTCCACCGGTGATCACATAGACGCCACCTTGCCGCAGCCGGGGTGGCAGCGTGTCTGGAAGCGGTGCCGCCACTGCAGTACGGGCCCGGATGTACCGATCGGCACCGCGCAACGCCACATGATCATTGCCGGTTGGGCCAGCCGCCTCGGCCAGTAGGGCTTCGGCCGCTTGGGCATCGCCCTCAAAACCTGCCAGATCAACCAGCGCCGCTGTCAGCCCCGGAATTTCACGCGGGCCAACACGCACTGGCCCTAGCAGGCTTGCGGCAAGGGGGTTGTTAATGGCTTCGCCCGCTGCTGAAACAGTCCCTGATGCAGCAAATACCAGATGCGTATCAGCGCCTGCATCCACTTGCTGCAGCATGCGCGCCAGCAGATAGCCCGCATCGAAAACAGTGTCTGACAAGGCCGGATCGAGCGCCCAAAGTGACAGGACACGGGCCGGAATGGCAGGCAGGGCTGCTGCCAGTGCCTCAAAATCTTCGGTGGCATCGGGGCGCAGGGTAAAGCCGTCAGATGTGGCCGAAAAACCAGCGCCCGCACGCAGCACGGTCACTGATGCTCCGGCGCGCTCCAACCTGGCCAATACAGCGGATGACAACGCCTCCGCGCCTGCCAGAACCAACCAATTGCCGCGCAGATCAGGGCTTGCCCCGGACCGTGCTGCGATATCCCAGTCCAGCACTTCGACCCAATCCGCCATATCCGGGATCCGGGTCAGATCAGGGGTCGCTTCTGCTGCGTCTTCGGACACAGCGCCGCGACCGGGTTCCACCCAGTGCCGCTCTTTTTCAAAGGCATAGGTAGGCAGCGATACGCGCTGGCCCTCGGCACCGTGCAGCAGAGCCCAATCCACGGGCACGCCGTTGGCCCAAAGCCCACCAAAAGCGGCACTGACAACGCCCATTTCATCCGTTCCATCGCGCGGACGCGGGGCTGAGGGCAGGATCGCCACCGGGCGATGGGTCAGACTTGCCATATCGACCAGCGGCCCAAGCGTCTGGCCGGGACCGACTTCGATCACGATCCGGTTGTCGGTCGCAAAGGTGGCCGCGATGGCATCGGTAAAGCGCACGGTATGGCGCAGATGGCGCACCCAGTAGTCAGCCGAGGTAATGTCATCATCCTGCGCCCAGTCACCGCGCAAGGACGACACCATCGGCACTGTCAGTTTGCCAAAGCGCACGCCGTCAAATCCGGCGCGGAACCGGTCCAACTGCCCGTCCAACTGGCGCGAGTGTGCTGCCACATCAATATGAATGCGGCGTGCGGCGTGATCAGTATCTGCCAGCCGTGCCTCTAGCGCCTCGATCACGGCCAAGGGGCCGGACACAACGGTTGCCTCGGCCATGTTGATGGCGGCGATGTCCAAGTGCTCGCCCAGCATTTCCTGCACGGCTGGCGCGCATTTCGGCACAGTGGTCATCGCACCCGCTGGCGCGGCATCCATCACCTGACCGCGCAGGGTGACGATGCGCAGCGCATCCGACAGGTTCATCGCACCCGCCGTGACAGCGCCCGCATATTCGCCGACACTATGGGCAAGGATCGCATCGGGGGTGATGCCCCAGCTTTGCCAATGCTTGGCGTAAGCATATTCCAGAATGAACAGCGCCGGGATGGCATAGCCGGACTGCCCCAGTTTGCCGCGCGCCTCGGCATCTTCCAGCGTGCGGGCGAACATCACCTCGTGCAGATCGGCGGGGGCGTCTTTGGGTAGCGCCGCAAAGCAATCGGCCACCGCTTTGGCAAAGGCGGGGGACTGCGCCAGCATGCCAGCCCCGGCACCGGGATATTGCGCACCACCACCGGGGAACAGGAATACGATGCTGGGGGGTGTGGCCCCAGCCTTGCCCTTTTGCAGATAGGCCGAGGCTTTGGCGGTAAGCGCTGCGGCCAGATCATCGGGGCCACGTGCGGCAACGGCCATACGTTCGGGAAACGCCCGGCGTCCAGTCCGCAGAGTGAAGGCGATGTCGGCAGGATCGGGCGTATCAGAGGCCAGGAACGGCGCCCATTTGTCACCTGTGCGGGCCAGTGCAGATGGTGTCTTGGCCGAGAACGGGAAGACCCTCCAGCCGTCGGTGCTGTTAGTTTTGGCGCGCGCGGGCGCTTCTTCGACAATCACATGCGCATTGGTACCGCCGACACCCAGCGAATTAACCGCAGCACGGCGTGGGGTGGGGCCTGCAGGCCAATCACGACCTTTGGACACCACTTCGAACGGGCTTTTGGCAAAATCAAAGCGGCTGTTAGGGGTCTTGAAATTCAGGCTGGCAGGCAGATGCTTGTGCCGCATCGCCTCGATCACCTTGATCAGGCTGGCACCGCCAGCGGCAGTATCCAGATGCCCGATATTGGTTTTCACCGACCCGATGCCGATGCTGCCTTTCGGGGCCTTGCCATAGACCTGCTGCAGGGCGGCCAGTTCGATCGGATCGCCGATCGGCGTGCCGGTGCCATGTGCTTCGATATAGCTGATGGATTGCGGCGTCACACCTGCCAGCGCCACAGCTTCGGCTGCCGCTTCGGCCTGGCCATCGACGGACGGGGCCAGATAGCTTGCCTTGCCCGCGCCGTCGTTGTTGATGGCCGTGCCAAGGATCACCGCCTTGATATCATCGCCGTCAGCAACCGCATCGGCGTAACGACGCAGCACCACAAGGGCGGCGCCAGACCCGAACACGGTGCCTTGGCTTTCGTCATCAAACGCCCGGCACAGACCATCGGGCGACAGGATCTCACCTTCGGCAAAGCGGTAGCCGACGCGGTGCGGCAGCTCGATGGTGACGCCCCCCGCAATCGCCATTTCGCATTCCATGTTCAGCAGCGAATTGACGGCCATATGCACGGCGACAAGCGAGGTGGAACAGGCGGTTTGCACGGCCACCGACGGGCCAGTCAGGTTCATGAGGTACGACAGCCGGGTGGTGAGAAAATCCTTGTCATTGCCCGTGTGGCGCAGCAGGAACAGGCCGATTTCTTCAACCAGCGCAGGGTTCGACAGCAGGTTGAACGGCAAATAGGCCTGCATGCCTGATCCTGCATAAACCCCGATTCGGCCATCAAAGTTTTCGGGCATGTGGCCTGCGTCCTCAAACGCCTCCCACGCGGTTTCCAGAAAGTGCCGGTGCTGGGGGTCGAGGATCGAGGCTTCGCGTGGCGAAAAGCCAAAGAAGCCCGCATCAAAGCATTCCATATCGGGCAGGATATTGGCTTCGCGCACATAGGTCGGGTCGGCCAGCATTTTGCGGCTGACGCCCGCCGCCAATAGGTCAGCCTCGTTTAATTTCGACGCCGCCCGCCGCCCCGATTGCAGCATATCCCAATACTCGGCCACATTGCGCGCGGCGGGAAAACGCCCGGCACGGCCGATGATGGCGATGCGGTTGTCGGGCGCCCCAGTGTCTGTAAAATCGTCACTCATCGACAGGTCTTAATACCTTGGTGCTGTATCTTCATTGCGTATCACCGCCGCCCCATTCGCGCTAGTCGTGCTGCGGCCCTTGCAACACCGCGACTGGCGGCATCAGGGCGGCCCTCTGCCCCTGTATCGCCCAGATGAGCGGCAAGTGCGCGTACAGTTGGGAAGCGGAAGATATCGGTAATCGCGATGTCACGCGACAGCGCATCGCGCATCTGGCGTTGCACTTGCACCACCAGCAGCGAATGGCCGCCCAGATCAAAGAAATTGGCAGTGGTAGAGACTGTTTTCACCCCCAAAGCCGCGGCCCAGATGCCGGCAATGGTGGCTTCGGTATCATCGGCGGCGGCAACCACATCCGCGGCGGCCTCGGCCAGCGGTTTCGGCAGCGCCTTGCGGTCGATCTTGCCATTCGGCGTCAGCGGCATGCGGTCCAGCACGACGATCTGCGCAGGGACCATGATCTCGGGCAGGGTTTCGGCCAGTTTGGCGCGCAAGGCCACAGGGTCGGTGCCTTTGCCGGTGACATAGCCGATCAGCCGCACATCGCCGGGGCCAAAGGTGACAGGATGCACCACGCCGTCACGGATGCCATCAGTGGCACGCAAGGCGGCTTCAATCTCGCCCAGCTCAATCCGGTGGCCGCGGATTTTCACTTGGTTGTCGATGCGGCCCAGAAATTCCAGCGTGCCACCCGACGCGCGGCGCACCAGATCACCCGTGCGGTAGAACCGCATGCCATCCGCCATTACAAAGCGCTCGGCAGTCAGATCGGGGCGCTGCCAATAGCCATCCGCCACCCCTGCCCCGCCAATCCACAACTCGCCTTCGACCATGTTGGGCACGGCACGGCCATCGGGGGATCGTACCGATAGCACAGTATTGGCAATCGGTGCGCCCAGCGGGATTTTATCCCCCACCGCATCAAGGTTTGCCACCGATGACCAGATCGTGGTTTCGGTCGGCCCATACATATTCAGCAGCCGCCCCTTCAGGCCTGCGCGCATCTCTGCCGCCAGATCGGGCGGAAACGCCTCACCGCCCACCATCAGGCAATCGAGTTGCGCCAAAGCCCCGGTGCCGGGCAGAAACGTTGCCATCGAGGGCGTGCATTGCAGATGCGTAATCGCCTTGATGACCACATCATCGGCCACGCTGACCTTGCGGGCAACGCCGCCCTCTGCCTGCAAACCATCCATCAAGGCTTTGATATTGGGCAGGTTTTCCAGTACCAGATCGGTATCAATGCCAAAATCGATCAGGCAGGCCACTTCATCGACGCCAATTTCCGTCACCCGGCGCACGATGTCTTTCGCCGAGTCCGGCGTGCCGAACAGACCCGAGGTCTGGTAATACCGCTCAAACGCGTGATCGAGCAACTGATCCAGATCTTGCGGTGACAGCGCCTCTTTCTCGAACATTTCCTGCGGCGTTACCCCGGCACTATCGGCGCGGTTCACAATCGTCGGGAAGGTCCAGGCAGCGCGGCGCACCAGATCGACGGCACTTTTCAGATAGCCTTTCATCGGCCCGCGCGCGACGCTGCGCACTTGTTCCTCATCCTGGCCCACAAAGGTATGCAGCATCAGCACGACATGGCCTTGGCCGGCATGGCCCGCGGCCCGCCATGCCGCGCGGTAGGCGGCGATCTTGGTTTCCACTTCCTCGAAGGTCTGGCCCAGAAGGTGCGTCAGTACCCCGCAGCCAAGACGCGCGGCGGCGGCAAAGGTTTCGGGGTTGCCTGCGGCTGTCAGCCACAAAGGAATGGGCTTTTGCATCGGTTTGGGGTGAATTTCCACCATCACCGGCTTGCCATCCGGGCCGGGGAACGGCAGGGATTCCCCCGCCCACAGGCGGCGCAGGGTGGTGACTGTCTCCAGCATGATATCCTTGCGCTTGGCAAACGCCTCAGGCCGCAGCACGAAATCATTGGGCTGCCAGCCCGACGCAATCGCCATGCCGGCCCGCCCGTTCGACAGGTTATCGACCAGCGCCCAATCTTCGGCCACTTGCACCGGGTGGTGCAACGGTGCGACGGACGATCCCGCCCGCAGTTTTACATTCTTGGTGATGCCCGCCAGTGCTGCCGAACTGATTGCGGGATTGGGATATAACCCGCCAAAAGCATGGAAATGCCGTTCCGGCGTCCAGATCGCGGCAAAGCCATTGGCATCGGCGAACTTCGCCCCTTCCAGCAGCAGCCGGTAGGCATGATGCCCGCTGCCTGACGCCTCGGACGAGAAATAGAACAGCGAGAAATCGGGCATGGTGCCTGTTTGCGGCCCGTCGGTCTGCAAGACCAGCGTCGCCCCGCGCGCCAAGACCCACAGAATTTCCAGCACCGAGATGTCGAACGACACCGATGTCACCGCCAGCAGTCGCGCGCCGGGTTCCAAAGGCACCACCGCGTCCATGCCGACAAAGAAATTGCTGACCGCGCGGTGCGGGATCATCACGCCCTTCGGCCTGCCGGTGGAGCCGGAGGTATAGATCAGATAGGCCAGATCATCAGGGCTGCCGGTCAGGTTGGCGGGCAATGCTCCGGTTGCATCGGGGAATACCACTTTGCTGGGGTCCAGACCCAGATCAGCCGCCGCCTTGCGGCTGGCCACGATCAAAGGCGCACCAGCGTCTTCCACCATATAGGTCAGCCGGTCCACCGGATAGGCGGGGTCCAGCGGCAGATAGGCAGCCCCGGTTTTCAGGATCGCCAGCATCGCGATGATCAGATCGGCAGATCGTTCCAGACACAGGCCGACAACCTTGCCGGGGCCGGCACCGCGTGCGACCAGCGCCCCCGCCAGATCATTGACGCGTGCATCCAGCTCGGCATAACTCAGCCGGACTGACCCCGCCTCCAGCGCCGGGGCGTCGGGGGTTCTGGCCGCCATGGCGGCAATCGCCTCATGGATGCGCGAGGGGGAAATCGGCAGGGCTGGCCCTTGCAATACTGTACCCGTCCCGAGTGGCAGGTCGGCAAGGGGCGTATCAGGGGCGGCGGTGAAGGCGGCAAGATAGGCCTCAAACGCCGCTGCCATGGCTTGCAGTGTCGCCGGGGCGAAAACCCCTGTCCGGGTGATCAGGCGAGTGGGGTCAGCGGCTATTGCCAGATCGGCACTGCCCAAGGCCAGGGCATCATCACCGTTATTCCCGGCGTGGACGACGCTTAACGCCCGCAGGGCGTGGGCGCGGGTTTCCGGATGGGCAATGCGCAAGGCCAGATCGGCGGCCATCGGGGCCAGGCCAAGGGCGGCATCACGGGTTGTGGCCAACATGGCCGTCAGGCTGCGCGGGATGGCTGCCGCATCCACGCCCAAGCTGATCGGGCGCAGCGCGGATAGATAGGGCGCGGTTGGCTCCGGGCCCTTCAGGGCAATCGTTGCATGATCCTGCCCGGTCAGCCCGCACACCCACGCCATATAGGCGGCGAGCACGGTGTCTTGGCTGGCACCATGCGCATCGAACGGGGCGGACACGGTGCCATGGCCTGCGGCATGCTCCACCGGATAGGGTGGTATGGCGGGGGTGGCAGCCAGCAGAGCTGCTTCCCAGACAGGTTCGGCCTTGCCGATGGCTGTTGTATCTGTTGTCGGGATTTCAGGCAGGGTCTGCCCGCGCGCAAGACCAAGGGTCGCCACATCCACCGCCCGGCCAGCCATATCCATCAGCCCGGACAGCCGCACTGCACCATCGGCGGTGCCGACCAGCAGGCCAGCGCCGTCAACCCGCAGCACCTGCCCTGCAGGCCCCGGCATACCCGGCACCATGTCCAGCCGCGCAACCGCCAACAGCGCCTGCCCGGTCCATAGTTTCGGGATAGCCAGCGGGTTGGCATAACCGCCAAAATCAAGCGCCCGCATCACCCGGTCCAGACCCGCCATGGTGTGGCTGAAATTCAATGTCGCCAGCGCCTCGGGCCGCTTGGCACGACCGTACCAGCCGCGAGGGCCGGTCAGGGGCTGGCGTACCACCTGGCCCGCCTGCATCTCGGCCAGCAGGTCGCGGAAACTGTCCAACCCCGCCTCGTAGCAACTGGCGTTCAGACTGAAGGCGGTGTCGGTATCCCGAATATCAAACGTTCGCACCTTCAGGGCAGCGCCCGCATCCACCGCCGCCAGCATGTCATGCCAGGTGATGGCGTGGGTCGTAGCCCCGTCCAGTATCGCCCAGACCGGCACGTTCAGACCGGCGCGCTCGGGCAACGGACCGTCATGAAAGTTGATCGCCCCCCGCGTGGCCTTTGCAATCAGCGCCGCTGGCAGAACCGTCAGGTTGGCGACAGAAAACAGCCAGTCAAAGTGGACGCCATCCAGATCGGGCGCCTCAGGCGGCCCGAGATGCGGTATACCCTGCGCCGCCGCCCAGGCCGCGATCTGCGCATCGGCAGTGATCACGCCAAGCAGCTGCCCGCCAGCCTGCAAAAACGCCTCTGCACATTGAATGAGAAGCGATCCGTTCCCGCAAAATATGGACTTCATTGCAACACTTCTGGACTGAGAGGACGCACCAAGGAAGACCAATAGAGCCTACTGAACCAAGGTAAAAGGAGTAGGTTTTAGAAACGCACCAAGGCGACAATATTAAGGCGGGCTATCGCTGCGTCCACGGGCCTTGGCAATGGTTCATGGCTTGGGTCCGGGCAGCAATACTAGCTCTTTAGCGCTTATGGCCATTGTTGCGCTGCGTGCAGCACCTGAAGGATGGTTAAAGTGCTGTCATCCTCGGCGCTAACAACAATGTAAACAATGTAGTTGTGCCGCACCACCATTTCCCGCCTGCCGTCTATCCGCCCTGTACGGGCAAGCCCGCGGCTGTCAGCCAGACAAGATGCCTTGGCAGCCACATCGGCTCTCAACGCTTGTGCGGTGGCCTGATCATCGTCCGCGATGTAATCGACAGTAGCCAGAAGGTCGGCAATTGCAGTTGAGCGTCCCTGAAGAACGGGCCCGGCTGTCATATGCATCCGGATTGGCGGTTAGCCCAGCGGGCATTCCCCCGTCGGCGGCTACATGGGCAAGCAGAATGCGAACGGCATCCTACAGGGTCAGGCCCACCCCTTCCCAAGGCCAGCGCCGCCTTGGCTTTGAGGTGATCATCAACGTGGATATGCAGCACCGAAGTTTGGGCGGGCACGGCAGCTCATTCTATTGATACAAGCAGCGTGCCTCATTGAGATACTCCTGCAAGCGCACCTGGCCCCAAAAGCCTGCTCAGGCCTGTGTCGGGCTGCCACTGCGCACCGGTGCGGTGAACAGCGGTTTTGGCCCGAAAACCACAAAAAGCAACAGCGCTGCGATGAAATAGGTGACGGCAAAAGTCCAATAGGTGGTGAAACCGCCCACCGCCGGGGTGACGGGCAACACCAGGATCGTAAAGTTGAACGTTACCTGCAGGCACAACACCAGCAATCCGCTTCTGGTGTGCATGTAAACAAAGGTGCACATTGCAGCGATGCCGATCTGGTTGAACAAAAGCGCTGCTATCGGCAGGTCAGGCACGATGCCGATATTGTAAAACACCATCGGCACCCACCATGCCGTCCAGACAACACCGACGATCAGGGCTGAAACATAGGGGGTGAAGCTGATCGACAGACGCCGGATTGCATAGCTGATCCAGACGATTTCACCGATGAAAGATCCGATGAGCACGGTTCTGATGATGTCGGGCCGTAATGCGATGGCAAAGTTAGGCTTGAATTCCGACATGGAGCTGGGGTGCAGGGTATGAAGTGCCATCAGGACTAGCAAGCAAATCACCGGGTTCCATAGAAAGGCGAACAGATACCATGCCACCGAGCGTTGCCATTGCAGCATCGGGCGCAACAGATCTGCAATCCCCTCCCAGCCACGGGCAAGCAATACGATGCCGCCCAACACCCCCGCCAGCAAGGCAAAGCGCCCATAGGAATAAAGTCTGTCCGGCAGAATACCAAAATCTATCCCCGACACAAACACGGCATTGGCCACGATAATCAGGCCCAAAAACCACCAAACCTCATAGTTGCGTAAGGCAGACATCATCGCGTGGGTAATCCTTTTCGGGGGCCTTTGGGGGCGGGTATCAGGTTGCTCTTATCATCAGAACGGCGTGTCAGATCAATGCCCGGAATTTTGCCGTCCGGCCGTGGCCACAAGCATCACCCATGACGCCCCACCAAGGCGCAGATCCTTGCGAAACAGCGTCCTGTAGCCGGCATTTTGCAGCAATTTTTCATGATTGTGCGAGAACGAGTTTTCCTGTCCGAAGACATGCGATGCCGGATCATTTGCCAGATCGTGGTCGGGGTCGACCGGTTCCACCAGGGCCACTGCGGCCGGGTGATGTTGTGCCAGCCCACAAAACATCGCGCTCAGGGTCTCGGCCGAGAAATACTCCATCACCCCGCCATAGGTCAGCAAAATGGTGCCGGGTCTGGCGTTTTTCTGCAGCCAGACCGACGCATCGGCAGCCAGGAATTGCAGCCGCGGGTTCGGCGCGAAAGCGGTCCTGTCATGGGCGATAATGACGGGGTTGATGTCGACCCCGATGAAATCAGACATCTGCGGCATGGCCTCGGCGCAATGCGCCAGCACTCGCCCGGAACCGCAACCAACTTCGACCAGGTGGTTGTAGGCGCCACTGCGGGTAAGCTTTGCCAATTGATCGACGATTTCATGATGCGGCCCCAGAAACCATTTGTCATAGCGATCCTGGTATCGCTCAAAATAGGGATCTGCGGTGTCGGCGCGCCAGAACTGGAACAGGCTTTTTTGCAACGCAGAGGCATCGCCGCGTGCCTTTGCCCGGGTGGTGCGGGCATAAAGGATCCAGCGCTTCAGCTTTATGAAGCGGCCAGAATGACGATCTGCATCCAGATCGCGCCGAACCCAGGGGGCCAGAACCTCCAACAGGTTACCGGCCAGAAGTTTGATGGTGTCTCTCGAATGAGCCAAAATACGCATACTCCGTAACAGGGGGACTGGTGATGATAATAACGGGGGTCGTGGCAATAAGAGGGATAATAACGGGTTGGGGACCCCGTGCCAACGCCAGACAGCACTGGGCAAGGGGATGTCCCAGATCAAGAAAAACGGCCTGCACGTCCGGTGTCCCGGGGTGCAGATAGCCTACTGGAACACCGTCCCGCAAATCCAGCGCAATTTGCTGCGGGGCCAGGGACATCCCCTCACCGGTCAGTTTCATGCGGGCCTCTTTTGCCGTCCAGAACGCAAAGAACCGTGCAGGCCGTTCGGTTGCGGGCAGGGCTGCCAGAACCGCGGCCTCGGCGGGGGTCATGCAGCTTTGGGTCAGCCCGGCCAGATCTGCGCTGCGGTCGATAAATTCGACATCAATCCCCAAAGGCCCGGTTTGCGAGATGGCCAGAACGGCCAGATCGCGGCTGTGCGACAGGTTGAAGGCCAGATCGCTGCCCAGATTGCTGCCTGCCAAAAACGGTTTGCCCCGCGCGCCCGTGCCAAAAATCAAACTTGCCGGGTTCTGTCCGCAGACCTGGCCCAGCATCTGGCGTAAAAACCCCCGCCCCCGCACATAACGAGTTCGATCACGGTCAAAATGAAAGCGGTGCGCGCGTGTGATCTCATCCGCCGACAACAGCGCCCAGGCAGCACTCAGGGTGATGTCGCGGTCATCCCCCAGACGGCACTGCGCCACGCCAATGTCTGCGGCACGGATCGGCAAACGGCTGGGGCCCATCGCCGTCATCGTGTTACGTCCCTTGTTTCGCGTGCAGGATCTCGGCCTCGATCATGTTGGCAAGGTCCTGGACGGCGGTTCCGGTCAGCATGCTCAGGTGATCCGACGTATGCCGGCTGACCCGCAATTGGCCGCGTATGAACCCTGGCCAGCCGTAATTCGGATCGCTCTTGCGCAGCTGGGTTGCGTAAAAGCCATCTTTTTCAGATTCTGTCAGGAACAGCCACGCATCGCCGGCATAGGGGGCGGGGTCATAAATCGTTGATATCTTCCACCATTGCCGGGCCAGATGGCTATAGCGGTATTTCTCGGACGGGGTTGGCACACCGGCTTGCAGCACCGCCCCTGCGGTGGTCTTGTTGTGCAGCCAGGCCATGGCATTGGTCCAAAGCGGCCCCGGCCCATGCCGCAGGACCAGCTTGGTCATATACTGAACCCGGTCCAGTTTGGAGCCGTGTTTCTGGAAGACGAATTTCGGCGCGAAGGTATCAAGGAGGCCAAGAAAGCCCACCTCTTCGCCCGCGGCCCGCAATTGTCGCGCCATCTCGAACGCAGTGAACGCGCCCCCCGAATAACCGGCCAGCAGATAGGGCCCCTGCGGTTGATGGCGGCGGATATTGGTCAGATGATCCGCGGCCGTGGCCTCGATCGTCTCATGCATCCGGTGGCCTAGGATGCCGCGCGTCTGCAGGCCGATGACTGGGCGGTAAGCCCCCAGCAGGCGGCCGAGCCTGATCAGGTTGTTCACGTTGCCGCCAACACCGCCGACGATGAACAGGGGGGGTCTTGCAAGCGCGGGCCCGGGGTGGATCACCGTCGTGGTATCCCAGGGGCTGTCTTCGGGCGTGCCGGAATAGCTGGTATTTGGCGGAGTTTCGCTGCTGGTGCCGAGTTTGCGTGCCAGCGTGCGGATCGTGGGATGGGCAAACAGGGTCGAGATCGGCAAATCCACGCCAAAGCTGCGGCGCAGCTGGGTGAACAGCTTGACCGCCAGCAGCGAATGGCCACCCAGTTCGAAAAAGTCGTCCTCCATCCCGATCTCGGGCTGATCCAGCAGCCGCGCCCAGATATCGCGCAAGTCCCGCTCGGTCGCGGTCACTGGCCAATTGGTGCGGGCGCTGTCACCTTGGCCTTCCGCCGGGCGCAGGCTTAGCGCCATGCGATCAGTCTTGCCGTTCGGGTTCAGCGGCATCTGGTCAAGCACCAGAACGCGCGAGGGCACCATGTAATCGGGAAGGCTTTGCGCCAGTGCCGCACGCAGGGCCAGCGGGTCAGCAGTGCTGCCCGGCCGCAGGGTGACAAAGGCCAGCAATGTCAGATCACCATCCGCATCGGGGCGGGCGACGGCGACGGCTTCGGCAACGCTTGGCATCGCTGCCAGAGCTGCCTCGACCTCGCCCAGTTCAACCCGCGCGCCCCGGATCTTGACCTGATGGTCGGCGCGGCCAAGATAGATCAGCCGCCCGTCGGCAAGATGGCGCACCCGGTCACCGGTGGCAAACATCCGCGCCCCGGGGGTGTCGGCAAACGGATCGGGCAGGAACCGCTCGGCCGTCAGATCGGGGCGGTGCAGATAGCCCGCCGCCAGCACATCACCGCCGACATACAGCTCTCCCGCCTCGCCGGGTGACATCAGGTGGCGGGCCGCATCCAGCACATAAAGCCGGGCATTATCTATTGCGCGCCCGATCGGCACTTCTTCGGTGCTGACATTGTGCACCACTTCGCAAGTAACGTCCGCCGCCACTTCGGACGAGCCATAAAGATTGACCAGCGTTACCTGCGGGGCCGCCGCCAGCATCTGCCGTGCAAGCGTTGCCGGTATCCGTTCACCCGAGGTGAAAAGCAGCTGCAGCGACGGGGCCACAGCCCCCAGATCAATGCCCACATCAAGGATGGATTTCAGCAGCGATGGCACCACCAGAAGCCGCGTGACCCGATGCTTGCCCAAAAGCGCCAGAAACGCCGCAGGATCGCGCAGCTTGTCGTTCGGGATGATAACCTGCGGCACCCCCGCCAGCAGCGGGCCAAAAATCTCCCAGACCGAATCCACGAAGGACAGGGCAGTTTTCTGGCACATCACATCAGCCGGCGAGAAGGGAAATTCCCGCCACATCCAGGCAAAGCGGTTGATCGTAGCCCGGTGCGTGCCCATCACGCCCTTGGGTGTGCCGGTCGAGCCCGAGGTATAGGCGATATAGGCAATCTCTGCCGGCACGGCAGCCGTGACGGGGGCCGGATGGCTGCCGGTGGCACTTGGGATAATCGGGTCAGCAAAACCATGGCGGTTGGCCAGATCTTCAGTGGTCAGCACAAACCGTGTGCTGCTGTCGGCCAGGATATGGCGCAGGCGGTCTGCCGGGTTTGACGGATCAAGCGGCATATAGGCAGCCCCAAGCCGCATCGTGGCCAGCAATGCTGCCACCATCCGCATCGACCGTTCCATGCAGATACCGACGATATCGCCGCGGCCCACGCCACGATCCTGCAACTGTGCTGCCAGATCGCCCACCATCGCATCCAGCTGGCTATAGCGCAGGCCCGTCTCGCCCTCGATCAGGGCGATGGCATCGGGGTTTTTGGCAACGCGATCGGCGAACAGTGTGGCCAGTGTTGCCTCTTGCGGGGTATCAACGCGCTTGCCTTGCCAATCGACCAGCAGCTTTTGCCGCTCGTCCCGCGATAAAAGCGAAATTTCCCCAAGCGGCTGGCCTGGGTCTTCGATCAATTCGCCCAGCAGTCGCACGAAGCGGTCGATATGCGCCTCGATCGTGGCCGCATCGAACAGATCGGCGTTATAGCTCCATTCGGTGTGCACATCACCCGGTGCATCGGTGACGTTCAGATACAATTCGAAATGTTCATAAGCGCGCGGGTTGGTCACGAAGTCCGTCGTCACCGGACCAAAGGACATGGTGGACAGATCAATGCCGTTGTCGATGTTGAAGATCACCGGCACCAGCATGACGCGGGACGGATCGCGCGCGATGCGCAAGGACCGGATCAGCTCGCCGTAGGTATAAGTCTGGTGGTCCAGCGCATCCAGCATCGCCCGGCGGACGACTGTCAGGTAGCTGCCAAAGCCCTTGTCCCAATCTATTTGCGTGCGAATGGGCAGCAGGTTGACGCAGTGCCCGACCACGCCCGGCATGCCGCGCGCCGCTTGCCCTGAGGCGGGCAGACCGATAACGATGTCCGACACCTGCGCTTGCCGTGCAACATAAATCTTGTAGGCCGCCAGCAGCAGATTGACGAAGGTTGAGCCCTGCGTTCGCCCAAGCGCGCGCAGCTGGTCGGCCAGTGCTGCCGGGATCACCCTGTCGGCCCGTGCGCCACGCACGGTTTTCACCGGAGGGCGCGGATGATCGGTTGGCAGATCCAGCACGGGTGGCTGGTTTGCGAATTGCCCCAGCCAGTACTCGCGCGCGGCGGTTGCCTCCGCAGAGCGGCTCCATTCCGCCTCGACCCGCGCATAGTCCACGATGCTTTGCGCGGGCGGCAACAGGGGCGTGCGCCCTTCCAGCCCGGCGGCATAGACCTTGCCGATGTCGCGCATCACCACGTCGATCGACCAGCCGTCACAGACGATGTGGTGGGCGGTGATGATCAGGTGATGATGTGTTGGCCCAAACGCCACCAGATGTGCGCGCACGAAGGGTCCCGAGACCATGTCGAACGGGGTTTCCACCTCTTGCGCGAGCAGCCTGGCAAGCGTGCCGGCCTGATCTTCGGCGGTCAGGTCCGACAGATCGATCAGGCTTGCATCAATGGCCGTGTCGGGCTGGATGTGCATCTCCATCCCGTCCTCCGAGAAGGTCGATCTGAGCGCATCATGCCGCCGGAACACGGTCTGCGCCGCAGCCCTGAGCAGATCCCTGTCGATCACGCCGTGCAGCTTCAGCGTGACGCTTTCATTATAGGCAGGCGCCAGATCGGGGGTGACGATCATCGCGGCCCAGATTTCACGCTGTGCCTCGGTGGTGGGCACGCTCAGGGTGCCAAGCGGTGCGCGCATTGCGGCGGCAATCGCGGCCTCGCCGCCCGGCAGGGTCAGGCGCGGCGGGGCCAGGTGCAGATGCGGGCCATCGTAAGCAACCGCCCCGCGCCCGACCAGCAGGCCTGCGGCGCGCATTTCAAGCGCGGTATCCTTCACCGCGTCGATTACATGATCGATGTCTTCGTCGTCATGCGCCGCCGTCATGTAGCTGGGGAACCCCTCCAGCATGAACACGCCGCGATCCCGCAAGCCAGCCCCTAGCAGGCCGCCATATTTCTGATCCTCGCCGATGCGCAGATACATCAGCGAGCCGCAGTTCGGCATCTGGAACGGCATGTCATTATCGGCAAACCAGCGGTCCACCGTGCCTGCCAGACGGTCGCCCTTGGCATTGACGGTCTTCCAGAAAAAGTCCGGCTGGGTTTTAAAGAACGTCAGCATCGCCTTCAGGGCGGCCATCGCCAGCGGATGGCGCACGAAGGTACCGGCAAAGAAGGTTACGGGCGCTTGCGGGAAGCTGTCATCACCATATTGCCAAGGACCACCATCAAAAGTGTCCATGAAGCGGGCCTTGCCCGACACCACGCCCACCGGCATGCCACCGCCCACCACCTTGCCGTAAGTCACGAGGTCAGCGTCCACACCGTAATAACCCTGCGCGCCGCGCGGGCCAAAGCGGAAACCGGTGACGACTTCGTCAAAGATGAACACCGAGCCTGCATTTTCAGTGATCCGCCGCACCTCGCGGATAAACTCGGCGGGGCGGAACTCGGGGCGGCGGCTTTGCACCGGTTCCACGATCACGGCGGCGATGGTATCTGCGTTGCGGCGAATGTAATCCAGCGCCTGCGGTGAACCATAGGGCAGCACCACCACGTTTTTCACGGAATCGCGCGGAATGCCGGGGGCCATCGGCAGAGAGCGCGGGCCATCCTTGCCGTCGATGCCGCGGACTAGAACTTCGTCGAAATTGCCGTGATAATCCCGCGCGAACATCACGATCCGGTCACGCCCGGTGCAGGTGCGGGCCAGCCGCATCGCGGCATAAACCGCTTCCGACCCGGTGCACACGAAACTGGCGCGGTCGTTGCCGGTCACTTCGCAGAACAGGGCAGCAGCTTCCATCGCAGCCAGACTTTGCGGGCCAACCTCGAAGCCTGCATCCAGTTGGCTATGCAAGGCGCTGACCACCTGTTCAGGTGCATGGCCCAGAAAACCGGGGCCAAAACCGTTCAGGATATCGATGTATTCATTGCCATCGACATCGATCAGCCGCGAGCCTTTCGATTTGACGGTGACAATCTGATAGACGATTTCCTTCCACAGCCGGTTGAAGCCGGACGCGGTGCGCGGATCGGCATGCACACCCCGGTACTGTGCCGTCAACGCCTTGGATTTCGCGGTTTTCGCAGTGTAGCGCGCCACCAATGCGTCGATATGGCCGCGCTGTGCGGGTGTCAGCTCTTCCGTCTCGCGGCTGATCCTGGTCATCGGGGCCGAAGATGGCGTGGCTTCGGCCTCCTCCTCCCGGCCCTCGATCCGGGTCATTTCGGCCAACGGCGTGCGGTCGGCGGGGGCACGGCCCGCCAGATTGCCATGCGCGTCGATATGGGCGGCAAGCGTATCAATGGTGGGGAAGCCGTCGATCAACTGGCGCAGAGTAACCGTCACACCAAAACGTTCAGACAACTCGCGCGTGGCTTGCGTCAGCAGCAGCGAATCAAAGCCCAGTTCCAGAAAGCTGGCGCCGCCATCCATCTCGGCAGGCTCGACGCCCGACAGATCGGACAGCATGTCGCGCAGCGCGTCGGCGGCGGAAATTTGCGGTACAGGGGCGGTGATCTGATCTGCCGCAGGGGCGGCTTCAAGGGCAATGGCGGCGGCAGGTGCGGTTCCCACATCCGTGGGTTCCACCCAGAACCGCTTGCGCTGGAACGGAGTGGTCGGAAGGCCCGCGGCACGGTGCGGCTCTGGCCCGTCGCCTTCAAGCCGTGACCAATCCACCGGGTAGCCACTGGCCCAAAGTCCACCAAACGCCTCCAGCATCGACAGATGCGCATCGGCGTTTTCGGCTTGGGCATGTGGCAACGACGCCAGTGCAGGCTGTGCGCGGCGGCGATCCGGGTTTTGCCCGGCCAGCGTTGCCATCGTGCGACCGGGGCCGGTTTCAAGGAAGATATGCCGCCCCTCGGCCCACAGCGTCTGCATCGCATCATAGAACCGCACGGGGCGGCGCATATGGCCCGCCCAATAGTCGGGGTCGGTGGCTTCCTGTTCGGTCAGCCAGTCACCAATTACCGTCGACAGGATCGGGATTTTCGGGGCGCGAAGCTTGATCTTGGCCACGGCCGCACGGAACGGGGCAACGGCCGGTTCCATCATGTACGAATGAAACGCATGACTGGTGTGCAGGCGCGAGGTTACAAACCCTGCCGCCTCCAGCGTTGGCAACAGCGCCGCTGCCGCCTCTTCCGACCCGGCCAGAACACAGGCTTTTGCGCCATTCACCGCTGCCAGATCAAGCCCCGCACCCAGATAGGGTTGAAGTTCCTGTTCGGATGCACGCACCGATACCATCACCCCATCAGGCAAGTCGGCCATCAGCCGACCACGCAGGGCGATCAGGCCAAGCGCATCGGGCAAATCAATCACACCCGCGATGGTTGCGGCGGCAAATTCGCCGATCGAATGGCCGACCATCACGTCCGGACGGATACCCCAATGATCCCATTGCTTTGCCAAAGCATAGCCGATCGAGAAGATCGCGGGCTGCGCCAATGACGTATCTTTCAGCCGCGCTGTCATCTGCTCGCGCAGGTTGTCCGGCGCATGGATAACATCAAGCAAATCAAGCCCAAGTGCGGGCTTCAGCAGCGTGGTGCAAAGGCTTAATGCCTCGCGGAATACTGGTTCGGCATCGAACAGCGCCTTTGCCATGCCGACATGCTGCGCGCCCTGCCCCGGAAACAGAAAGGCCACTGCATCGCGCCGTCCCGCTGTGGTGGATTTGCCCGCAAAGCCCTGTGCGGCTTGGGCTAGACCAGCCATACCATCGGCCACCAGAACAGCGCGCTCGTTGTAAGCATGCCTCCCCCGGCGCAATGTCGCACGCACAGCGCCAGCGTCAGCCTTGGGGTTAGCGGCAGCCCAGGCACCAAGCTCTGCAACTGCTGCCTTCAACGCTTCGGGCGACGATGCTGATACCGGGTAAACCTGCGGGCCATGTGGCGCGGCACTTTCCACCACAGCCACTTGTGGCGCTTCTTGCAGCACCATGTGAATATTGGTGCCACCAACGCCAAAGGCCGACACACCCGCCAAACGGGGCACACCACCGCGCGGCCAATCGGTCAGCTTTGCCACCGGGTAAAACGCCGAATTGGCGAAATCCATCCGGGGGTTCGGCGCCTTGTAATGCAGCAGGGGCGGAATGACGCCATGTTGCAGCGTCAGTGCCGCCTTGATCAGCCCAGTGATGCCGGCGGCAATATCCAAGTGCCCGACATTGGTCTTGGCAGACCCCAGGGCACAAAACCCGCGCGCATCGGTGCTGGCCGAAAACGCCGCATGCAATGCCGCAAATTCGATCGGGTCACCCAGCGGCGTCGCGGTGCCATGCGCCTCGATATAGCCGATCTCACGTGCATTCACCCCGGCTGCCAGATGCGCCGCCTGAATGACCGCCGCCTGCGCCTTGATCGAGGGCGCTGCATAACCCGCCTTTTCCGAGCCGTCGTTGTTGATCGAATAACCCCGGATCACCGCGATGACAGTGTCGCCATCCGCCAGCGCATCTTCCAGACGGCGCAGCACCACCAGCCCCGCGCCATCGCCAAACACCGTGCCGGTCGCATCAGCATCGAACGTCCGGCAATGACCATCGGCCGAAGCCATGCCGTCGGGCATGTATTTGTAATTGCGCTTTGACGGGAAGGTGACAGACACACCGCCCGCCAGCACCATATCCGAGGTGCCAGACAACAGGCTTTCGCAGCCTTGCGCCACCGCCACCAGTGACGTCGAACAGGCGCACAGCACTGTCGCCGCAGGCCCGCGCAGGTTCAGCTTGTAGGCGATGCGGGTGGCGATGAAATCCTTGTCATTGCCAAACAGCGTCGCGAAATCGTCCAGCGGATAGCTGGCCGCGTAAGCCCGCGAGGCACCCGGCGCAGACAGCAGATTGTTCAGCAGATACGAGTTCTGGCTGGAGCCTGCATAGATACCGATCTTGCCCGCAAACTGTGCGGGATCATGGCCGGCACTGTCGAGCGCCGTCTGCGCCACTTCCAACAAAATCCGGTGCTGCGGGTCCATCCGTTCCGCCTCGCGGGGCGGGATGTTGAAATGCCTGGCATCGAACATGTCAGCATCCGGCATCACGCCGCGCGCATTGACAAACCCAGCCCCCGCGTCGCCCTTGGACAGATCGATATCCAGCTCTTCCGGGGTGAACTGCGAAATCATCTCGCGGCCCGCCACCAGGCCGTCCCAGAATTCCTCAGCCGAGCGCGCGCCGGGAAACTTGCCCGCCAACCCGATGATGGCGATCAGTCCGGTGTCAGAGCGATCTTTCTTTGGCGCAAGGATGACAGGCCCCGCCGCCTTGGCGGGTTTGCCCAAGTGAGTGGCCATGGCAGCGATGGTCGAATGCAGAAAGAAATCCGAGATCGGAAAGCGCCGGTCCAGCGCTGTTTGCAGCCCGTCATGCACCCGGGCCACATGCAATGACGAGGCGCCAAGATCAAAGAAATTGGCGCTGCGGTCGAGATCACTTTCATCGATGCCAAGGGCTGTCGCCAACTGGCCTGCAATCATTTCTTCTAGGCTGTGCGTGCTGGTGGCGGGCTTTGCCGGTTTGGCAGCTTTTGGCAAAGCCAGTGCCTCCAGCGCGCGCCGATCAACTTTGCCATTGCTGTTCAACGGCAGCGCGGGCAGCGTCACAAACCGCGATGGCACGGCATAATCGGGCAGACGTGCGCCAAGGCTGGCCCGCAAGGTGCCTTCATCAAGTGCGTCCCCCGCCACACAATAGGCGACCAGCATTTTGTCGGCATGATCGGCACCAGCGCGCGCCACAACCACGGCCTGGCTGATGCCGCCGGTAGCCTCCAGTGCCGCCTCAACTTCACCAAGCTCAATCCGGAAGCCGCGAATTTTCACCTGCGTATCGATCCGGCCTAGATAGTGCACTACGCCCTTTGCGTCTTGCCGCACCAGATCGCCAGTACGGTACAGCGTCACATCAGCGTCCCACGGGGCTGCGATAAATTTCTCGGCTGTAAGATCAGCCCGGCCCAGATAGCCAAGTGCCAGACCCTCGCCTGCAGCAAACAACTCCCCCGGCTCGCCTGCGGGCACGGGGGCAAGGTTTGCATCCAGCACGAACACATCGGTGCCGCTGATAGGGCGGCCGATGGGCAAGGACATGCCCAGTTCCGCCTCGGCGCGGGTAATGGTATGGCAGCAGGTGAAGGTAGTGTTCTCGGTCGGGCCATAGCCGTTGATCACCGTCAGGCCGGGGCAAGCCGCCATCACCTTTGCAACGCAGGCAGGCGACACCACATCGCCCCCGGTCAGCAACTGGCGCAGGGGGGCAAAATCGCCGGGCCGGGTGTCGGCCATGGCATGAAACAGCCCTGCTGTCAGCCACATCGAGGTGATGCGCTGATCCCTGATCACCTCGCCAAGCGCGCTGAGCGAGCCCGAGGTCTCTTCTGGCATGACCAAGGTGCCACCGTTCAGCAGCGCACCCCAAATCTCCAGCGTGGCGGCATCAAAGGCGATGGCTGAGTTCTGCAATATCCGCTCATCCGGCCCCAGCGCCATGAAATTCTGGCCCTGCACCAGCCGCAGAATGGCGCGGTGCGGCACGACGACGCCCTTGGGCACGCCGGTAGAGCCGGAGGTGTACATCACATAGGCCACCGCCTCGCCATCCAGCGTCGGCAAGCTGGGGCTGGTGGTTTCCGTGCAGGACTGCCAGTCAAACGAGGTCTGGGGGATGGTCATTTCCACCAAGGCAGGCACCGAGCCTAGGATCAGCGCAAGCCCGGCATCCTGGGCGATCACGCGCAGCCGCGCCTCAGGGTAATAGCCGGGCAGCGGCACATAGCCTGCCCCCGCCTTCAGGATGGCCAGAATGCTGATGATGGTGCCGGGGTCCTGCGTTGCCGCCAGCCCGACCAAACTGCCAGAGGCCACACCTGCCTTGATCAGGCGGTCCGCCAGCACATCCGACAGCCGGTCCAGATCGGCGTAACTGATCTGAACGGATCCCTGCACCACCGCAACGGCGGGCGCGTGATTCTTTACAGCCCCCTGAAACGCGCGGGTAACATCTTGAAACAGAGGCAATATTCTAAGCATCGCAAAGGCAACCAATGTGAATTGTGAAGTTCAAGGACAACACTGTAGCTAGGACTTCAATCAGTCAAAGAAAAGGCTTCTCCTAGGTTATGGTGCGAAAGTAGCCTCAAATATTGATGTTTAAGTTTAAAGCCTTGCAGGGTTCACGGCAAAGTAATTCTGGTGTGGCAAAACAGCCCCCTCGAAATGTGGGGATGGTTCAGCCAAGCCGCCCCGTCAGCCCGCGCCGCACCATGCCAAGAAAGTTCTTCAGATTGCGAGCCAGAGAGTTTTGCGCCCCCGCGCTGCGCAGATGCAGCCCGCGGTAGCGTGGAACCGGTCTTCCCAGCAGCCAAAGCCCGGCAAGCCGCGCCAGAAGCGCGCGCCTGCGCCCGACCTGTCCCGGCTGGATCGCGGTCAGCCGGGACACATCGAAGCCTTCTGTCACCAGATGCCCCGCGGCTTTGGCCTGCGCCAGAAGATCGGCCCCCTTGGCATTGCGGGCCACGATCAGACTGATGCCATCTTGTTCTTCAAACACCGGATAGCCGCGCGCATCACTGACCCAGGCATCGGCGCAGACCAGATCGGCGGCCGTGCCGGTGCCATCGGCGCAGATCTTGCAGCGGTGCTGCACATGGCGCGACAGGATCTTGCCCCAACTGTCATTATAGCTCATCGAGCGGGTGCTGCCATCTTGCAGGGTCGCCGTCGCCTGCCCCGGCCAGCCATTGCCGCGATAGCGAAACGCCGCCGTATGGGCCGGATCGGTGCCCAATGCTGCCAATACCGCCTCGGCACCGGTCTGCGACGGGATGCCCGCGCAAAAGAACGACAGCATCACCGGAATTCGTGCATCGACGCGGGGATCTTCCAGGGCAAGCGCGCGCAGCGCGGCAACATCACAAGGCTTGCCGACAAAGGCAAAGCGCCGATCACTGTCCAGATGCGGCTGCAATCCCGCCAAGGGCGAGGACGGCGCATAGCGCGATCCGGCGGCCGCCAGCACACCGTCAGCCGTGTCTGACAGCACCGCCACATTGGCCACGGCCACATCGGGGGCGGCACCGGTCTGGATCACGGCGTCGACCTGACCGCTTTGCAGCAGATGCACCAGCACCGCCGACAGCCCGCCACCAGAGGACGCGGTATGCCGCAAGGCTGCATCGGTGGCATATCCGGTGTGCATGCTGACATAGGGCCCCCAAAGCACATCATCGGTCCGCCCTTCAGCCTGCACGGTCTGCCCGAGACCGGGGCAGATGCGGGCGATGCGGGCGTCCTCGGCTGGTGTCAGCACCCCGATTTGCGCCGGGCGCAGATAGCCGGGGGCACGCATCTCCATCCGCACGGCATCAGGGGCTACCAGCGCACAGCCGCCACAACCAGTGCACATATTACCCCGTTCCACCCGCGCCAGAGCGGGGGTCTGCTGCGCCTTGCGATCTGCATCCAATGCCATCTTGTCCCCGTTTACCCTTGATCAGACCACATCCTGAAAACCCGTGGCGTTCCTGCCATGGAAAGCTTTGATATTACCAGCCCGTTGCGGCTATACGCGATAAAACAAAAAACCGAACCGATCCAGACGCCCGGATGAGGGCAGCAATCCGGCACAATTAGACCCAGAATAGACCCCCAATGGCCTTTTCCCATGATCGTTTTTCCGCCTGTGTATCCGACCGCTGGCAGCTGGTCATAGGGGACCCGAACATAACGGGATGGGCGGTTTTTGCCGCCTATGCGCTGGCCTTCGCAACGGCAGTGATTGTGCTGCGGCGAGTGACTTTCTCCTCCCCGCATCGTCGGCAGACGCAGGTGTTCTGGGGCCTGATTGCCCTGTTGATGGCGGCTTTGGCCGTTAACAAGCAACTTGATCTGCAATCGCTGCTGACCGCCCTTGGCCGCTGCCTTGCTCAGCAACAGGGCTGGTACGAAAACCGCCGCATCGTGCAACGCGACTTCGTTTTTGGCCTGATCGTTGTGGCAGCGCTGGCGTGCGCGGCAATGTTCTGGATCCTGCGCGGCACCGTCCGCCAGAACCTGCTGCCGCTTTTGGGCCTGGCAGCACTTGCCGGTTTCGTTTTGATCCGCGCCGGACACCTTCTGCATATTTTCGTTCCGGATCAAGGGACTGCAGATATTTTTCTGCATGGTCTGACCACGACGTTGGAGGTGCTTTGCCCGGTTTTGATCATCACCGCCAGCTGGCGACTTCTGCGCCCGCGCCCGTAAAGCCGCGCCCGTGACGCTTGTCCGGCCAGAAGGCCACTGTCAGATCGTCAGACCCGCGGCCTGACGCAGCATCCATACCATGCGCAACAGCCTGAGCCGGATCAGGGTTGCCACGGCGCGCACCCGCTCGGGCATGCCGTTCAACTTGCTGCTGAACAGCACTTTGGGCAGATGGGCAATGGCGCTGACCGGCATCGCCAGCGCCCGCAGCCCCCAGCGCAGCCTGGCCCGCGGGCTGGTGCCATTCGAGGCGCATAATTCGCGGGTCATGCGATGCCACTTATGGCGCAAGGCCGGCCAGTCCGACCGCGACGGATGGCTGACGACAAGGCCGTCCTCGTAGATCAGCCGGTAGCCCTTGGCGACCGCGCGCATGCTCCAGTCGCGATCTTCGGACACGCCGTTCACAAAACCGCCGACAGCGTCAAACACATCACGTCGGGTGACCAGATTACCGGCCCCGGTAAAGCCCTGCACCTCGATATAATTGCGAAAATTGAAGGCAAAGACCGTCTCGAACGCCTCGGCCCCTGAACGGGGTGGCGGGGTTTCGTCAAACACATCGACGCGCCCGCCGATCAGATCGGCCTTCGGGGCCACGGCGCGGGCGACATCAAGCCAATCGGGTGCCGGCAGGCAATCGGAATCGATGAAAATCAGGATCGGGGCCGCCGTCTCACGCACACCGCGGTTGCGCGCAGCGGCCGCGCCCTTTTCCGGCTCGGTCAGGACGCGCACCATGGGAAAGGCCGCCTGCAGCCCGGTCAGGCTTTGTGTCGAGCCATTATCGACAACAAGAATATCGACCCCCTGCAGAGCACCCGCCGTCAGGGCTTTCAGGCAGCGCTCCAGCCGGATGACATCATTATAATGCGGAATGATGACCGCCGCCTCGGGCAGGTCTGTGCCGGACATGGCCAGCCCCCTTCAGTGCGGTCGGGATGGGGCGCGGCAGTGTTTATTCATACCCGTAAGCCCCTTCATTATAGCGGCATTTGTTCAGAACAACGCCTAGGACATTGGTCAGGTCGGCAACCTGGCGTTCCGCTGCATCCACCTGTTCTATCGTGGTGGTGTCGGCCTCGGCGAGGATCAGCGCGCAATCGACATTCTTCAGAAAACCGTAGTTATCGTCACTGCTCATCAGGGGGGGCATGTCGAAGATCATGAGGTCTGGCTGATAGGCGGCTTCAATCTCGGCCAGAACATCGCGGGTCTGCTGGCTTTGCAACAGCTCGGACGGACTGCTTGCCGTCGTGCTGTTCAGCCCGACCGCAACATTGGTGCCATAGCGCAACCCGTGGTCGGCAAAGCTGACGCGCCGTTCGAGCACATCGGCCATGCTGTAGGTGCGTTTCTGATCAAGCGCCTTGCCAAGGCCGATCCGGCGCAGATCAAGATCAAGAATGATGCAGCGCAGATCTTTTTGCCGGCTGAAGCTGAACACCAGATTGGCCGCCGTCGTGGTCTTGCCACAACCTGCATGGGGCGAGACAATCGCAACCCGGCGCCAGTTGTTTTTCCGGGCCTGCTGCAGCATCCGCGTGCGCAGCATGTCATAGGGGGCGGCGTCCGGGCCGCTCTCGAAGGCAACGAGACGGTTCTTGCGCAATTTGCTGCTGTGGATTTCTAAGGCCGCGAGGCTTGCCCAAGCTGCCTCGACCCCTGTTGCCGGAGCCTCCGGCCGGGGTGCCGATCCTTGCGTCCGGGTATCCTGGCGCCGGGTCCGTGCCTTCTCGATCGCCGCTTGCAGTCGTTCCATTCACGCGTTTCCTTGTCGTTGTCTGCGTCCGGCAGGGGTCACCACCGCACACCTATCTTGTTCATGATCTGCTCTGCGATCAGGTCGAGCGGCTGGTAATAGGTATGGATGGCATAGACGATGGCCGGCACCCCTATCAGGATCAGCAGCGTCAGGACCAGCTTGCGCCCGCGCCGGGCAAATACCTCGCCACGGGTCTGGACGTAAGGGATGGTGGCGATCGGCGACACGCCAAGGGCGCGCACCAGATCCTCGGGGCGCCGGATCGACCGGTTAAGCACTTCAAGCAGCAGCACAAGGCCAAGCCCCACCATGATCCCGAAGACACTGCCGCCACCGGCGATCAGCAGGCGGTTCGGCTTGGTTGGCTGGTTGGGGGTTGCCGGCGGTTCAATTACCGAGATTTTCTGCCCTTGCGACATGAACTCGATCCGCTCGCCCGCACTGGCCTTGGCCAACCGGTCCACCGCCGAATTGTACTGCAACTGGATGTTCTGATAGTTGAGCGTCAATTCATCCAGGCGAATGGCGTTTGCCGGCGTGCGCTTGATCGTGGCCTCCTGCTTTTTCAGCTCGGCCGCGACTGTTGTCTTCTGTTCTTTCAAAGACGCCAGACGGGTGTCGATCTCGGTCAACTGGAAATCCAGCATCGCATTGCCGGTCTGCACCGCATCATCGGGCTGGTCTGCCGGCAGCGCCCGCACGATGGCCTCAACCTGGGAAATCCGGGCCTGCAACATCTTCACGCGGGGGTTTTCGGCGGAATAGACCGCCAAAGCGTCGTTCAGTTCTACGCGCAGCTCTTCGAGTTGCCGCTGCTCGGGGGTCAGCGCCTCGACACGGGCCTCGGCCACCTGCCCCGTCGTCTTGAACACTTCCACCAGCCGCAACCGCTGGCTGGTCAGGTTGAAGATATCGCGGTCCAGTTGGCCCAGACGTTCCTGCAGTTGCGATTGCTGACCCAGCCGGTAATCAAGACTGTCGGGCAGCGCATCGGAATTGGCGGTCTTGAAAGCCAGAATGGCGGCGCTCTGCTCGGCCAGTTCGGCATTCAGCCGGGTCACTTCCTGATCAAAGAACTCCAGTGTCTGGGCGGCACGCCCGGTGCGCGATTCGATGTCTTCTTGCTGGATCAGCGTCAGATATTCGTTCAGAACGCCCGCTGCCTTCTCCCCCGACCCCGCCTCGAACGATATCGTCATCAGCGAGGCTTCGTCACGTCCGGAACTGGAGGTGACCACGGTGCGCGCCCGCATCGCCAGCACAATCTCGTCGGGGTTCATCGTCGCCTGATCGTCCAGAACCTGCAGGCGGTTCGCGATATCCAGCAGGTTGGCACGCGTCAGAAGCCGCTGTTCGACCACCTGAAGCTGCTCTTGCGCGGGGGCCGCCGCAGTCGGGGCCGCCAGTTCACCCGGGATCTGCGGTGATTCCACGATCAGTTGCATGCGCGAGACAAACGCCGGCGGCAATGACAGGGCCACGATGACCGACACCGCCGCGATGACCAGGGCAACGGGCAGAAAATACGGCAGCCGGCGCAGGAAAATCGAAAAATAATAACTCAGGTTCGCCATCAGACTGTCGTCTCCTCTTCCAGCGAATAACCGCCAAAAAACACGCCGTCCGCCAGAACCTTGTCGACCGTGCTGGCGGTAATGATCTTGTCCTCGACGCTCCAGGCATAAAGCATCGCAAAGTCGCAAAGCTGGTTCACCAGACGCGGCACCCCGCGCGTCGCCTTGTGCACCACGCCGCAGGCGCCATGGGTGAATTCCTCGCCGCTGCCACCCGCCTTTTGCAGCCGATGCTCTATATACTTGGTGACGGTGTCTGAATCCATCCTTTGCAGATGGAAACTGGCGGCCACCCGCTGGGCCAGCTGGCGCATGGTGGGGCGCAGGACAATCTCGCGCAATTCGGGCTGGCCGACCAGAATGAGCTGGATCAGCTCATCCTTGTTGGCGTTGATGTTGGTCAGCATGCGCAACTCTTCCAGACCTTCGGTCGACAGGTTCTGCGCCTCATCGAAAATCAGGATGACGCGGCGGCCTTCGGCATATTCGTTGATCAGGAAATCCTGCAGCTTCTGGAACATCTGCACATAGCTTGCCGCCGGGTTACACTCCACCGCCAGCGAATGCAGCACCCATTGCAGCAATTCGCCCCGCCCGCCTTGGGCGTTGGATACCAGGCCCACGGTGACCGATGCCGCCATGCGGGCCAGAAGTTCCTGCAGAAGCGTGGTCTTACCCGACCCGATTTCGCCTGTGATCAAAGTGATCGGCGCGCGCGACATGATGCCGAATTCCAGCACGGCAAAGGCGCGCTTGTGCTGTTCGGACCAGTAGATAAAGCTGGGATCCGGCACAAGCGTGAACGGCCTTTCGGCAAGGCCGAAGAAATCCGCATACAAAGTTTCCGAGGCCATTCCGATCCGCGACATCACCAGTCAATCCCACCGGGGCGCAAACTCACCTGTGTCTCCAGATTGGTCTTCATGAACCCCACACTCGAACATTTCCCACAGGAGGATAGTTTGACACTATTCTGTAGAATCCCACTCCCCTACCCCTAGTCCGGGCAGATGTGCAAGTGGCGAGCCGGCACACATCCCGGGCATCATCAGCAAGTCTTACTACTTTTCGACAATTTAAAGGCAAAGGCGGGCTCACAGCGACGATGCCGTGCCCAAAGATGCGCGCACCCGCTTTGAGCACGCGATTATTCTCAGTTCAAGGTCAGAAATACCTCAGTTGCGCAACCGTTGTGGGATACGGCATAATGACGTGGTAACGATTGATGATTCGACTGTAACACTTGTATTTTTGCACCATATTTTCATAGACTTGGACTGGCGCCGCCCCATTAACTCTCGATCAACTTTGTTTGCCAATTGCGGCAAGACTGAGTATGGTACGCCACACTGGAACTGGGAATCAGTTTCAGGTAGTAAGCGTCATGATCGGACGTTGTATTGGGTTAGAGCTGCGGGTTTTCGTCGCCAGCTTGTTAAGGATGAGTGTGAAAGAATGACAATTCATTTGAATGATTTTCCCGAAGCAGGGGTCGGCATGACTGTAGCCACCTTTCAAGAT
>JANOGW010000024.1:0-42148 GCA_031406155.1 Pseudorhodobacter sp. | reverse complement strand
TGGCGGAGGGAACGCGACCGGGGTCGAACCTTCTCTGCGTCGTAAGTAATTGATTTATATAAGTCTGACATCCAAACGCTGACACCGTACTGTGCTGGCGAAAATCCAGCCGAACCTGTTCCACCAAAACCGCACCGTCTGGTGGCTGATATCGATGCCCCACTCGTGCAGGAGGTTCTCCACGTTCCGCGGCGATAGCGGGTAGCGAACATACAACATTACCGCCAGGTGGATGATCTCAGTGCTGCTCTTGAAGTAGCGGAACGAGGAACGCTTAGTCATGCCCGAAGGCTAGAGGAACGCTCTGCCCAACCGCTAGCAAACTTCCTCTGACAACACCATTGGTCAGGTTGTAAGCTCGGTGACAGCACGAAAGGCCTGATCGATGGCCTCATGCGCAAATGCGTTCCAGCCTGCATCCGAATTCGCAATGGCAATGCGCCCGCTTGGTTGGCGCGCGATTTCCATGAGCGCCTCGTCTTCGGGTGGATCGAACAGCGGGTTGAGAAAGCCCGCATAGCCGTGCGGCCAACGGTTGACGGTGATGGCGAAGATGTCTCGCGCGGCGTCAAGACCGTAAGGGCCGAACATCGCCGTCAATTGCTGAGTGATCTCGGCCTCATAATCCTCGAAGGCCATCTCCATCAGGGCGGCGCGGCCGGCGCGGAACTGGTCATTCTGCGGCAAACCGGGGGCGGTCGGCACATGGACCATGCGCAGGACAATCGGCTGGGCCGGGTCGCTGGCATTGAGGTAACCGCCAAGAGCGACCGGAAAGTCCAGCATGACCATGGGAAAGAATGAGGTCGGGCAAGAGGCAGACGAGACGCCCGCCCGCGCCACAGCCTGCCAGTCGCGCAAGGCGACATTGACATAGACCAGCGGGGCTTTGACATTCCGCGCCAAGGCTTCCTTCTGCGCTTGCGGCAATTCGGGCGCAATATGGGGGATGACCATGTTGTAGAAGGCCAGAACCGTCGCCCCGCCCGCCACTTTGTGCAGCGTGCCGTTCTGGTGATAGATGACCTCAACTCCCGCCTCGACATTGGCGACATGCAGCGCCGTGGCATTCAGCCGGATCCGGCAGGCGCTTTCGGGCTGGTCCAACCGCGCATAATCGGCGCGCGCCAGAACCACATCCTCCATCGTCGATCCCGGCACGGCATCCGGCACAAGAGCGCGAACCATCAACCGGGCAATACCGGCGTTGCCGTCCGGGAAGTGGTAGATATAGGGCTCTTCTTCGCCGCCCTCTTGGTCCAGACCCAGCCCGGCAAAACCCGGATAGCCGCTGTCCATCACCCAATCGGCTGGGATCGCATCGAAGCCAATGGCGAAATAGTCATGGGTTATGCCTTCGAACAGGCGCAGCGCCTCCTCACCCAGACCGCAATCCTTGGCCAGATAATCACGGTAGCTGACCCCGGACAAATACTCGCGCTTTTCGTCGGCCGAGCGCCCGGCGAGCGGGTCAACCTCGCCCGACAACAGGGCGGTCAGTTGGCTGGTGGCCTCTGCCGACAGGTTGGCGGCGGCCAGAAACGCTTCCGGCTCGTCCATGTTGACCTGAACCATCCGGTCCGTCCCAAATCCCGCCGCATTCAGAAAGGTGCCCGCGGTCAGGCCAAGACCCTCATACAGACCCTGATTAAAGGCGGTGTCAAAGCGGGTCAGATCGACCCCAAGCCGGTCCAGCAAACCCCAAACCGCCTCCGAGAAATTGGCCTGTGGCGCCTCCAGCGCCTCACTGCCACCATAGCCGATCAAAAGCTGGCCGTCCGGGGTAGTGAATTCGTTGCGCTTGGCGTGGCCGCCAAAATCGTCATGGTTGTCCAGGATCAGGATGCGGGCCTGATCGCCGTGTTTTTGCCGCCAGAAAAGGGCCGCCGCCAGCCCACTGATCCCGCCTCCCACGACAATCAGGTCATAAGTCTCTTTGACCGGCAGGGCGGAGGCGTCAATCTTCATTCCGTCGCGCAGGGCATGGGCAGCTTCGAAAGAGCCTTCATGGCTGCCGCGCAGGCCGGTCATCGCCGGAGGATAAATCCCAACGCCTTCAGCACGCAACTGGGCAAGCGGCGTCAGACCAGAACCGACAACAAGTGCGACTCCGCCTAGAAAGTCGCGCCGCGTGATCGAAGAAGGCCAGTCAGTGTGCATTCCGGTCCACCTGCATAATAGTTTGAGCGCGTACAGACAAACGATGAAGGGGCACTGTCAGAGCAATCGCAGCATCTCAGATCGGTTTGCCCCTCGACTCGAATCGAGTGCACAAATGATTGATCTTCAAGGCAATCGCCATGAAACTGCGCCGCAAAACAGACCATCCGAGCCGCCGCTAACCTATCACGCAAACTTCCTCTGACAATACCTGCTCCACCAATGCCGCACGGTCTCGTGGCTGATATCGATCCCTCGCTTGTGGAGCAGGTCCTCGACGTTTCGGAGCGACAGCGGGAACCGGACATAGAGCATCACCGCCAAGCGGATGACCTCAGGGCTGGTCTTGATGTAACGGACGGGTGCGCGATTTGTCTTTTGGCATAGCTAGGCCCGCGCTGCTTCTGCCTCAACAAATTTTCCTCTGACAGTGCCTCCGAGCGAGGTTCGCCTGTAAACATGCAATCAGTTGGGGCAGAGGGATCCGCCTAAGGCCTCTACTTACCATTCCTGAAGTCTGGGATCGCATCGTACCCAATGCGTAAATCTTTGAACGCCGCGTGGCATCCTTGACCGACTGGCGACTGGGCCAGGATGTCGATTGTGATCGGGTCGCTTGAACGCTCCAGTGAAAAAGTGCGGTGAAAGTGCCACAGCTGGCCGTCTTTGGAGTAGTGGAATGCCGCGACCTTGCCTTGTAGGTAAAGCCGAAGCCACACTTGCCCGGTGGTCATACCAGGCCCGTCGCAATCGTCAGAGGTGCCGCGGGTTATCACGCTGACAATGGTGGGATTGCCTTGCGACGAGCGTTCAAAGGCCAGTTTTGCCCATTGACCCGGCCCGGTGCGGATAAGCAACGCGCCGGCGTCATAGGTATCAATAAAATCGACACTCACGCAGGTGGCCATTGAGATGATCGGGGCCGAAGTTTGAAAACCGGCAACCGGGACGTTGTCCTGTCGGCTTGTCCCGCCGGGGTGAAAGAAGAGATCGGTCTTCGCGTTTGCCTGGATCGAGGCCCCATCAGGTTTCAAGCTGATCGCGCCGTGGTCTGCTGACAGGGGCGCGAAGGCGCTGAACATTTACTGTCTCCGCCTTCCAGTGGTTTTTACCCTGGCTCGGCGGGCAAAGGCCACCTTCGGGCTAGGTGTCAAAGCGGGCCTCCAGCGCAAAACGGCGCAGGACGTTTTCGGTGATGCGCGAGACATTGTTGTCAAAGCCATTGACCGGCAACGAGCCGCACCACGAGATTGAGCCGACTGAGAACACCGCCCCCCCGGCCGCAGTTTCGTAAAACGCCAGATCGGCGCGGACACGTTCGTTTTGATCGCCGCCAAGATTGGGCGGCACCACGCCGAATTCTTCGTTCACCAACATCACCTGCTGCGATTGATCCTCGGAACTGGCAAGTCGCAAGATATTGGGCGGCGAGCCAAGCGCCACCGTGATGCAGTCCAGCTCCAGCCCAGCCGCACCGCCGCCGATCAGGCCGAAATCCCCAATGATTTCATCACTTACGCCGTCAAAAATGAAAGCAGCACGCGGGTTTTCGGCGTCAGGCGCTCGGCGGTAGTAAGAGGACACATCAAAGCCTTGCGCAATGAAGCCCAGCCCGCAGATCTCATTGGGGGCGTGGCCGCGGCGGCGGTAAAGGCCGGAAACTTCGCCAGTTGAGGCGTGGTAGTATTCGCCCGGTTCGGCTGCCCAAGTGCGGATGCCGTCCTCGGCGCGGCGCACCTCGATCAGGCCGGGCATCTCGGCGTTGAAGGCGATGTGCCAGTAGAAACCGTTGGCGCCCAGATACATCATCCGACCGCCGCTATCGATCCAGGATTTCAGCCCATCCCACATCGCTGTCGAAAAATATTCTGGGTGGGTGCCGGTCAGGATAACCCGGTAGTCTTCCAGCAAGTGGATGCCTTCTTCGTGCAAGGCCTCGTCAGTGATGACGTCGAAGTCAAAGCCCTTGTTCTCCAGCCAAGCAAGAAGATGGGTGTCGGCATTGTATTGCCACAGGGCCGAGCCATGCCCGCCCAGCCAGCTGTGATACTGCGAGGTGAAGTTCAGCACCGGGCGCAGGCGCGAGGAATAGCAGACGCCGGATTTATCAAGATGCGAGTCGTAAAGCGAGCCGCCGATTTCGGGATGCTCATACATATACATGTCGGCATGGCCGAATTCCAAGAGACGACCAATAGTGCGTTCGGCCTCACGCGCGGTGATATGCTCGCCATGGTTGGCATAGGCGATATAGCTGGCGGTTGGCGCGAGGAAAGCGATGCGGTCGCGTTTTCCGGCTTGGCCCTTGGGGCGGCGCGGCGGGCGCACGAAGAAGGGCATATAGAAATCGCGCGTCGCCTCACGGGAATTTTCGCCGCATTTGACCCGAACCGCATAGGCCCCGGATTTCAGCATGGCTGGAATGGTCAGGCTGAAGGCGGTGTCCCATTTGGCGTCATAAAGGTCGTCATGATGGAAATGCACAGCGCCGTAATGCGCGGGGTAGTCCGTCCAGGAATGGTGGGTGCCGTCCCAATTCCACCCTTTCATGGCGCGGACGGGCGCATTGCATAGGGTGCCGTGGTTGTCGTTGCCTGAGATGTCGACAGCACGAATGCCTTGGATTTCTTTCGAGAAATCCCAAAAGGCAAGAACCTGACCCTTCAGCCGCTGCGCCATGCCCGCCAACAAGTCGCTGTGAACCTCATGCGGGTGAATGCCGTCCAACAGCGCCGGGCCGTCGATTTTGCCATCGAAATGGCTGGCGATCACGCCATTTGCCTTTGGCCTGCCCGCCAGCATCACCGCAGGCGCAAGGCCAGTCAACGGCACAAGATTGCCCTCGGCCTGCCCGCAATCGCGAACCTGCGCAAAGGGTTTGACCGGGCGCTGAGACAGGGTCGAAGCACCGCTTTTGGCATCATGGGTGAAATGCACCGAATACCATTGCCGTTCCAACAGCGGGGTTTTGGCCAAGGAAATCTGCTGTGTTTGGCCTTCGGCAGTGGTCTCCAGCGTCAGAATGCCGCCCTTGCGCATGAAAAGCCGCAACCCGGAACTGGCCGCATCAAGCGCAATGATCGTCTGATCATCGCGGTCCAGCAGCGTCGGCCAAATCATCGCGGCAAAACTGATGCTTCGAGTCCGGTCCAGCCCCTTCACACGGGCCTCCATATAAGATCCCGCGTCGGTGGTTTGCCTTTTGCCCGGATAGGTTCCATCCACGGCACTTGGGATATTCTCGAACTGCAGCCCCGGCCCGTCGGGGTTGCAATCGCCGCAGATCACCCGGACAAGGCTGGCTTCATAGGGCTGATTGTCCTCGGCGGAGATTTGAAAGGAAACCGTCTCGCCGGGAGCCGCTGTGTAGGTGTCGGGATAACCGAGCAGTTTAAGCATGATCGACCTCGGTCAATGAAATATGGCGGGGGGTGTTGATGGCATGACCGGTTCGCGCACGCCAACGGGCACAAAACACCGCCCATTCGGCATCTTCACGGTTGGTGAAAACTTCGCCCTTGGCGTCCAGCACGATGGCATCGGCGCGGTTTGGCGGCATGACCCCCAAAATCCATTCCTTGAAAGGAATGCGCGCCACCAGAATGGTCTGATAGCCACTGGGATCATAGCGCAGCAGGTTCAAGATCCGCATCAGATTTGGGCTATGACGCCCGACTGGAGTTTTGCGAAACTCCTCGACAAGCGGCAGATCTTTCACAGGGTCAATCTTGTAAACCATTGGTTAGCCCACCAAAACATGATCAAGGATGTCGCTCAGCCGAGACACGCGGTGATGCGCATCGTGCAGGTTTTCTCCAAAGCCAATCACCTGCATTCCTGCGGAAAGTGCGCTGCGCACTCCGGTGTTGCTGTCTTCGACGGCAATGGCCTCCGAAGGATTCAGTCCCATTCGGTCAAGCGCCATAAGATAGGGGACCGGCGAGGGTTTGCCTTCGGGCACATCATCAAGACTAAGGCTGAATTCCAGCACGTCTCCGATCGCAAGCAGCCCAAGATTGGTATCAACAACCACACGGTTGGAATTTGACACCGCCGCCTGACGCAGGCCCGATTTGGCAAGCTTCCGGATCACCGAGGCCGCCTCTGGCATCACCTCTAGCCCTCCCGAAGTTTGCACATAGGCCGCGTTCAACTCGTCGATCCAACCATCCATCGACACATGGGTTGGAAACCTGGAACGCAGCGCTTGCCACACACCGAACAGATTCACACCCAGAAAATGGGCGTCAGGCAGATCCGAAATGTCGACACTGTAGTGACGACAGACCGTCAGCAAAGCCTTTTGATGTGTAGGCTCGCTGTCCACGAGGGTGCCATCAATGTCCCAGATCACCGCCTTGATCATCGGGAAAGCTCCGCATCAACAGCATCTTGGGCCAGATAGCTTTGCCGAAACCTTGCATAGCCCTTGTCATAGAGACTGGCGTTGCCTGGATTTGGTTCAACCAGATCACCGTAGGACACGAATTGGGCCACCCCGCCGAAATCCGTCGTCAGCCCGACTCCAATCGCTGCCATCCAGGCAGCCCCAAGACAAGACCCCGGATGGCCGACCAGCAGTTGAACTGGCATCTGCAAGACATCGGCGCAAATCTGCATCCACAAACGGGAGTTTGAGCCGCCATCAGAGGCTATGTAGCGTGTCGTGGGATGCCCCATATCGTGAAGAACCTCGACATGGTGGCGAAAGGCATAGGCAAAGCCTTCAAGCAGGGCGCGCCACATATGGCGTAGGTCGTGATTGAGGCTTAGGCCTTGAATGATACCGCGCGCATTCGGATTGTGAATGGGCGTCTTTTCACCAAGGAAATAGGGGATGATCTGCACGCCGTCGGCACCGGGCGGAATAGCTGCGGCGATGCGGTCCATGTGCTGGTGGATCGAAATGCCCGCCGCCTTGGCCGCAGCTTGCTCGCCGGTCGCGATCTTGTCGACAAACCAGTTCAGTGCCGAGCCACCCGAGGCCATGCAGCCATTGGGCATGAACAGACCGGGGATCAAGTGGTAATCGAGGAACATCCTTGCATCGGGGACCGCCGTCTTGGTCGCGATCAGAATGTCGGTCGAGCCGCCGAATTTCAGCAGAACGTCGCCGGGTTTGGTAATACCCGCAGCAAATCCCGACGCGATGTGATCGGCAGCACCCCCGATAACGGGCGTGCCCGCGCGCAGACCTGTCGCCTTGGCGGCCTCGGAGGTGATCCGGCCCATTACAGAATGCGACAAGGATTTCGGCGGAACCACGGCAGGGTCAACATGGCCAAGGCGGATAAGATCCTCCGACAGCACGCCACTGTCCAGGTCAACAAATCCCGCCTCCAACGCCCAGTTCTGTTCGACCGCTTTGGTGCCGGTCAGCTTCCAGTTGATGAAATCGTAGGAGCCAAAAACCGTGCCTATCCGGGCAAAGACCGCAGGCTCGTGCTTTTCCAGCCAACGCAGTTTTGTGGCGATTAACTGTTGGTTGATTCCATTGCCGGCCTTTTTCAAAAAAGCCGCACCGTCGATCTCAGCGGCTAACTCTGCCACTTCAACGCCGGCTCGGGCATCGCTTTGCTGGATAGATGGGCGCAAAAGAGCATCGTTGCCATCCAGCAGCACAAGGGCGGGAAGCATGCCCGTGACGCCGACGCCCTTGATATCTTCAGACGAAATTCCGGCCTGCGCAATCAAGGCCGGAATGATCTCGCAGGTGTTTTGCCACCACTGATTGGCATCCTCTTCGGCCCACCCTTGCTGGGGGGCCGAAAAGGACACATTGCGTGACGTTTGCGCGAGCACCTGATCAGGGAGAGCGATCAAAATGCCGATTGTTGACGTCGTTCCGATATCAATGCCAATCACGCAATCCATTTCCGGCCCCTTAGCGGATGGAATTCACAACATCCATGAACCGCTTGACGCGGTCCCCCTGGACAGCTTTCCAAGTGTCGCCATCGATCTTGAAATGGGTGCCGATGATGCAGCCTGACGCTACAGACATCACGTCACGCACGTTGTCGATGTTGACGCCTGTGTTGGCGAATACCGGCACCAGATGACCAACGGTTTCGGCCACCTTGCGAAGGTCCGAGGCGTCGGCAGGCTGGCCAGTGATCGGGCCGGACACCAGAATCGCATCAGCAAGCGACGAGAAAATCGCTGACTTGGCACGCAACTCGATGGGGCGCTGATCCAGAGAATGGGCAAACTCGGCGTTGATGTTGAACAACAGCTTCATGTCTTTGCGGCCCAGATTGGCACGCAGACGGGACGGGATCGCACAGTTCGGCGCCCAGACGCCCATGTCGGACGCAAAAACCCCGGTGAAAATCTCGCGCACGAACGACGCGCCGACAACCGAACCGATGGCCACCGACGCCGTTGGGTCCCAAAGGTAATTGACCCCGAAAGGCACCTTGAGATGGGGTTTGGCCGCCATGACAACCGCCGTCATTGCAGCTAGGCTTTCAGGCGTTGCCTGCAACAGGTAGGGGCGGTCGTTTTCATTGCCGAACATGATGGCATCAACATCACCCGCTTGCAGCTTTTCGATGTCTGCGATGGCATCGTCGATCAGCTTGTTCATACCGCCATCGGCGTTGTAAAGCGGCGATCCCGGCAAAGCGCCGATGTGGCACATTGAAATGACAGCTTTCTTCTTCGCTCCGAGAAAGTCAAAAATCACGGTCGTTCCTTTCGGTTGGGTTTGTTATTTGGCGATCAGAATATCGACCCCGGCCGCATCGAACATTTTGCGGAGATTTTTGGGTGGCTCAGCGTCAGTGACGAGGGCGTCAACCCCGGCCAGATCGCTGACACGCACGACCGACATCCGGTTGAATTTGGAACTATCCAGCAAGACGACCCGCTTTTGCGAGCACGTGATCAGGGCGCGCTTGATCTCGCTATCTTCCAGGGAATAATCGTAAAAGCCGCCCTCCGAGCAGCCAGAAACGCCAATGAAGACGATGTCGAAATTCAACTGGGCAATCTGTTGAACTGTTTGCGCGCCGACAATCGACGGCTCTGATCCGACGATCTTGCCGGTCGGCACATAGACGTTGGGTGTGTGGCGATTGAGGTAGGTCGCGATCTTAAGGCTGCAAGTGTAGACATTGATCGCGCGGCCTGCGACCGCATGGGCAAGTTCCAGGGCCGTTGAGCCGATATCCAAGGCAACTGTCTGGCCATCGTCGATCAAGCTTGCGGCCATACGGCCAATCGCTGCCTTTTCGGCGCGATTGACTTCGGTTCGTGCCCAGAAGGCGGGCTCGACCAAGTCCACCATCAAGGCACCAGCGCCCTCTATCAAGGCGGCACCGCCATGCGTGCGTGAAATCAATGCCCGCTCAGCAAGTTGGTCTAGGTCGCGGCGCATAGTCATTTCGGAGACAGAACACTCGACCGCCAGTTCCGGCACGGTCGCAAATCCGCGCTCACGAATACGCTCTACAATCAATCTGTGTCGCTGGGTCGCTAGCATCTTGGATTCTGGCTTCATGACAATCTCGCTGTCTGCTGATCGGTCCACTCTACGGCGAAGTTGGGATGCAGGCAATCCGAAAGTAACAAAAAAGAACAATTTCAAACAAACTATGCTGTATGTTGTTTGATGATGTGACAATTCTTAAGGAACAAGAACGGCTAGGGAATCGCCCGAATGGCGCGGACGGTATTGATCACAGGGGCTGCGGGAGGAATCGGGCTGGCCAGCGCCCGTGCCTTCGCCGCCTGTGGCGACAATGTCGTCTTGTGCGATATCAACCATGAAGCGGCACGGACCGTTGCAATGACGTTCTCAAGCCCGACCCTGGCACTGAGTGTCGACGTGCGAAGCCTCTCAACCGTGGAAGACGCCTTTGCTGCCGCCGTTGACCACTTTGGTCAGGTTGATGTGGTCCACGCCAATGCGGGCGTCTCGAACATGAAGCGCGCGGTGGATCTGACCGAAGCAGATTGGAACTTCAATTTTGACGTGAACACCAAAGGCGTGTTTTTCACCAATCAGGTGGCAGTGCGGCATTTCCTGTCGCGGGGCATCGCCGGGGTGATCGTCAACACGGCTTCGCTTGCCGGCAAAGTCGGTGCCCCATTGCTGGCGCATTACTCGGCCAGCAAATTTGCGGTGCTGGGTTGGACACAGGCTTTGGCGCGCGAGCACGGCAAGGATGGCATCCGGGTGAACGCTGTCTGTCCCGGCTTTGTAAAGACGCCGATGCAAGACCGCGAGATCATCTGGGAGGCGGAGCTGATCGGCTCGACCCCGGAAAAGGTCTACCAATCTTATATCTACCAGACGCCCCTCGGACGCATCGAGACGCCCGAGGATGTCGCGGAAGTCGTTGTTTTTCTGGCCTCGGATGGGGCGCGTTTCATGACCGGACAGGGCGTGAACGTAACCGGCGGGGTCTACATGGGGTGAAGAGGCCGGGGTCCGAATTGAGAAGCCGAAACCCCGGCAGGTCCACAATGGCGAACATCATAAACCTAACTGGGAGTTAATCATGAATCTGACACGCAGATCAATCTTGATGGCAGGCGCGGCAACCGCAGCGCTGCTGCCATTCCGTGCCTTTGCACAAGACTCGGGGCTGCAACCAACAAGCACCGAGACGATCTACTTCCGTGGCTGGCCCTTCAAGCCGGAAGTCGTGACTGAGAACGTCGATCGCTACAACGCCGAGCTGGGTGGCCATGTCGACTATCAGACCGTGACCCACGGCGACTATCCTTCGCTTATGGAAAAATCGCTGATTGCCAAAGACGATCTGGACATCATCTATGGCAACCCTCCGACCGCCGTGCGCTTCTTTGAAGCAGGCTGGATCGCACCGGCTGACGACGTGCCGAATATCGACGAAATCAAAGCCGACATGTACCCCAACGCGATGAACGCCTTCACCTACAAAGACAAGCTGTTGGGCCTGTCCTACTTCCTGGCCGCGCGTGGCATGATGCTGGTCAACACCGAGCGTCAGGGCGCACTTGGCCTTGCCGAGGCCCAGCCCAAGAACTGGAGCGAATTCTATGCCCAGATCCTGGATCTGCATGCCAAGGGCGAAAAAGACCTCTATATGCCGCATTGGTTCAACGAATTCTACGGCATCTCCTGGGCGTTCATCTGGGAGGTCATGAACCGTGGTGGCAGCCAGATCGACGCTGCAACCGGCGCCTCGACTTTGACGGCGGACGGTCCTGCGGGCGACGCGCTGCGTGACTGGAAAGCGATCTACAATGCCGGAATGGTTGCCGAAGAAGTGCTGTCATTCAACGAAGCGGCTATCGTCGAAGCCTTCGCTTCGGGCCGGTATCTGTATTCGACCCAAGCTTCCTACAACCTGACCACGTTCAACAGCGAGGCGACCTCGAAAATCGCAGGCAAGGTCAGCTTCTTGGGCTATCAGGGCTCGTCCTGGGGTCTTCTGGATTCGGCTCTGTATCTTCGCACCACGCGCGAGCGCTCGCCGGAGCTGGACGAAGATACCAAGCGTTTCCAAAGCTGGTATGGCTACAAAGATCAGGACGGCAAGGTTGCGGTCGGCCAAAAGTGGGCCAACAACTCGATGCTGTTCTCGGCCTATAAGTCGGTCATGGAATCGGACGAAAGCAAGACCGCCTTCCGCGCTGGTCTGGCGAATGACGACGACTATGCCCGCCTTCTGGAAGTTTATGCTAACGCCCCGCACCCCGAAGTATGGAAGCGGGTCTGGGCCGAGGAATACAACTCGATCCTGCGTGAACGTCTGGGCCGCTTCTTGCTGAACGACGAGCCGGTTGAAACCGTGCTTGCCGATCTGACTGCGGCAATTGACGGCTTCGTGGCGAAATACGGCAACTAAGCTGAAACCAGCCTGCACTGCGCCCGATTGCGCGGTGCAGGCAAACCATGTGTTGCGTGCCGTTGCGCGGCATAATCAGAACGGGGACGCCGATGAAACCTGCCAGACGCGAACTTTCCAACCAGCAGTTTGCGATGATGCTGGCACTGCCGGTGATCCTGTTTTTGGTGGCAACCATGGCCTATCCGATGGGCTACGCCATGTGGCTATCAACCCAAGAGATTGGCTTTTTCGGTGGATTTTCAAGCAAATACATCGGGTTCACCAATTACGTGAACGTCCTTTATTCAGCCGAATTCTGGCGTTCCCTTGTCATCACCATCCGCTTTGTTTTCCTTTCCGTGCTGTTTTCAATGCTGATCGGCCTTGGCCTTGCGCTTTTGATGCACCGCATCAAACGCGGGCGGGCATTTCTGGGCACCTTGATCATCCTGCCTTGGTCGGTCTCGCTCTATGGCGCGGGCGTCATGTGGCAATATCTGTCGCGTGGACAAAGCGGCGTCGCGTCAGCTGTTATCAACCGATTGCTTGGGCGCAGTGCCGAAGATTCGGTGGAATATTCGCTGATTTCCAGCGCGCATATCGTCGATCTTCTGGCCCTTGGTAACGCCTGGAACCTGGCGCCATTGGTCGCCTTCTTCATCCTCGCCAACCTCTCGACCATCCCGGTACGACTTTATGATCTGGCGCGGATCGACAAGCTGAGCGCCTGGCAACGCTTTACCTGCGTCACGCTGCCGCCGCTGCAATACACGCTTTTCGTCTTCACCTCGATCACCCTGATCCTGTCGATGAAGCTTTTGGATTTCATCTATGTGATGAGCGCGGGCGGCCCCGGTGATGCTTCGGCCACCCTGACCTACCGGCTTTTCGATCTGGCATTCCGCCGGTCAAACTACGGGCTGAGTGCCGCGATGTCGTTCTATCTTCTGGCGCTGATCGTCGGGTCCACCCTTGCCCTGTATTTCTTCTGGGGCCGCAGACTGGAGTCCGAAGAATGACCGCAACCCGCCGCCCGTCAATCTTGTTGATCCTTGCAGTGGCACTTGCTGTCATCTGGACGCTTCTGCCAATCTACTGGATGTTGAAGACCGCCTTCATCTCGCCTTCTGATGCGGTGGGCTTCCCTGCACCTCTCTGGCCAACCAATCCGCATTTTGCGGCGATCCACAATATCTTTGGCTTTGGCTACACCGACCCGGATGGCCGCGAGTTTCTGCCAGCAGGGCAGGCGCCGCAGATCATCAACGGGCTGAAAAACAGCTTAATCGTTGCCCTGCTTGTGACGGTTATCACCTTGCTGATCATCATTCCGCTGTCTTACGCTTTCGCCCGGTTCGAGTTTCGCGGCAAAACGGCGCTCTTGATGACCATCCTGTTTTCGGTCGCTGTGCCGCCGGTCTCAACCCTGATCCCGTTCTATATCCTTTTCGTGCAGCTGGGGCTGACCGGCACCAAACTGGGCTTGGTCTTGATCAACCTGACCATCACCGTGCCCTTCGTCACCTGGATGCTGATCGGCTATTTCCGCAATCTGCCGGCGGTGGAAAAACTGGCTCGGTTGGACGGCTTCACCCGGTTTGGCACTTTGGTCTACATCATCGTGCCGCTTGCCAAAAGCGGCATCGCCGTGGCCGCTGTGGTGGCGTTCCTGTTCTCATGGAATGAATTCGTTTTCGCCACCCAGTTGGTGAACGGCACCTCTGCCGCCACGCTACCCACCGCCGTTTCAGGCTTCTTGTTCTTGCAACCTCAGCCAGGTCTCTTGTCGGCCTCGCTTTGGATTTCCGTCATCCCAGCCGCATTGGTCGCCTTCTTCTTGCAGCGCCACATTGCTGAAATGAATCTTGTCGATCCGGTCAAATAGCCCAACCTCTGAAGGAGTCTGCAATGCCCGGCATTGAGATCAAGAATCTGAAAAAGTCCTTTGGCGAGTTTGAGGCCATCCGTGAGATGTCCCTGACCATCCCGGACGGCGCGTTTTGCGTGTTCCTCGGTCCTTCGGGCTGCGGGAAATCAACGACGCTGAACATTGTAGCTGGGCTCGACAACGCAACCTCGGGCACGATCAGCATTGCCGGGCGCGATGTGACGGCCCTTGCCCCGCATGAACGCGACATTGCGATGGTGTTCCAATCTTCGCTGCTATACCCGCACCTGACCGGGCTGCAGAACATTCAGATGAGTCTGCGCAACACCGACACGCCCGCCGTCGAGGCTGCCGCGCGCATTGAGCATGCCATTGAAATTCTTGAAATCAAGTCGGTGTTGAACAAAAAACCCGGCGCCATGTCGGGCGGTCAGCGCCAGCGCGTGGCCATGGCTAAGGCAATCGTGCGCAAACCGGCGGCCTTCTTGATGGACGAGCCGCTGGCCGCGTTGGACGCCGCTTTGCGCCAGTCTTTGCGCTCTGAACTGGTGGCGCTGCAAAAGCGGCTGGGGACGACGACGATTTTCGTCACCCATGATCAGGTCGAGGCGATGACCATGGGCGACATCATCGTTGTCATGAACGCAGGCGCGATTGAACAGGTCGGCACGCCGGACGAGATTTATAACGCTCCGGCCACAAAGTTCGTCGCGGGATTTATCGGCTCGCCGCCAATGAATTTCTTTGACGGAACCGTTTCGCAAGAGGCTGGCGAGCCCATGCTTTCGACCGAAGCCGGAACGTTGAAAATACCGCCGCATCTTCATAGCCGCATTGCCGGAAATGGCGTCAAACATGCCTTGGCCGTACGCCCTCAGCACATGCAAATCAGCCGCACGGCGCAGGGCCAGTCGATTTCAGCAACGGTATTTGTCGTGGAAAACCTTGGGAAAGAGTCCGTTATCATTCTGAATGACGCCGCGGGCAAAGCTTACCGCGTGTTGGCAGCGCCGGATCATGGCTACAAACGCGGCGAGTCCGCTTTCCTTGTGCCTGATCTGGACCGAGCGTTGCTTTTCAGTGAGTGAGCCGTTTTGAAGTTTCTTAACCTGGCACGGGCTTCCGGCTAGTCATGGCAACCGTAACTCCTGATCGACCGCTGGGCCAGAAAGCCTCTGATTTCTCGCTCCGAGGGACGGATGGACTTGTCTGGAGCTTGTCTGACCTTGTCGGCCCCCGGGGCCTTCTGGTGGCTTTCATCTGCAACCATTGTCCCTATGTGTAGACCATCCTGGGCCGGTTCATTTTGGACGCCCGCGAATTGAAAAGCTTGGGTGTCGGTGTGGTTGCGATTTCATCCAACGATCCGGCGCAATCGCCCGAAGACGGGTTTGATCAGATGTGTGAGGCCGCCAAACGCCATGCCTTCCCCTTCCTCTATCTGTTCGATGAAAGCCAAGCGGTGGCGCGGGCATACGGTGCCGTTTGCACTCCGGATTTCTTCGGACACAACGCCGGACTGGAGCTTCAATACAGCGGTCGCATAGTCGCTGCCAGCAAGATGGAAATCGCCGATAACGCAAGGCGCGAGCTGTTTGAAGCCATGCAAGTGATCGCAGAAACCGGCCTTGGCCCGGCGAGCCAAATTGCATCGATTGGCTGCTCAATCAAGTGGAGACCTGACCCGGTCTGATCGATTGATTTTCATTTCCTCTTAGCATGGTTCCTCCCGGGGGTGCTGTCAGATGAATGCGAACCTGTCTCCGTTACCCCGACCCCATTCACGTATCAGGCAGCGAGAAGGCCGCGCCACTCTGCGAGAGCGGCGGCGCGGTTCCCCGACAAGCCTGATTGGCTTCGAATGCAATCGCTACGCCTCAGTTGCCAGCCAGCCTCGTCACCAGCCCCAGCACATTCGAAACCTGCCACCTCCCGCCGCGTCGCGTCCTGATCCCGCGTAGCGTCAGCTCTGTGGCGATGGCGCGAAGGCTCACATGGCCGGCCGACCGGACATCGTCCATCACGGCCACCAAATCCGCCGCGAACGCGTCTGCATTCGCGGTGACCGCCGCACGCAACGCCACCCCGCCCTTCCCCGCCCGCCGCAGGCTCGCAGCCCCGTTCGGATTGCCAAGCTTCACACCGCGCGCCCTGGCCACCGCCAGCGCCTCCTTCGTCCGCCGCGAAATCGCCTCACGCTCGGCCTGCGCCACCAGCGCCATGATCCCCACGGTGAGGTCGTTGGCCTCCGGCATGTCGACCGCTAGGAACCGCACGCCGCTGTCCCGTAGCGCCAGCAGGAACGCGGCATTTCGGCTCAGCCGGTCCAGCTTGGCGATGACCAGCGTCGCGCCTGTGACCTTCGCCAGATGCAGCGCCTTGGCCAGTTCGGGCCGGTCCGCCTTGCGGCCGCTCTCGACCTCGGTGAATCGCGCCAGCACCTCTGCGCCGCGGGATGACGCAAACGCCTCGATGGTTTGTCGCTGCGCCTCCAGACCAAGCCCGCTCGCCCCCTGCCGCGCAGTCGAGACCCGCTCGTAAGCCACCAATCGTTGCAATGCCGCCATTCCTGCCCCCTGTACACATCTGCGTAACGTTCGTTGCGCAGATGTGTACGGTGCAAAAGATAGGAAGTGTAGCCTCAAGCCATTGAAACTAAACGATCACGCTTACAGATCGCCATCCAGCAAGATCTGACTTGCCGGTCGAGCTGCCGGGTCGCGCAAGACAGCCGGACCCTCGCCATTCATGGGTGTCTCATAGATCAGGCCGTCCTCGCCCCTGTGGACGATGACCATCTCGATCTTCGTGATCCGATCGGGCTCTGCGGCGACCTCGGCAAAGGCCGCCACCCGCGATCGTGCCGCTGGGGTGAGACCCAGCTCCCCTATGTAGCGGCCCATCAATTCCAGTTGCTTGTTGGCGATCGAGAGCCAAGGGGGCTGCTGCACATAGCACTCGGCCTCATCCGCCAGCATACGCCCGGACGGGACAACTATCTGACCACGCTGGAGAAAGTTCGCTACACTTCCCGCCCGACCAGAGCGCACATGCAACTCCAAAGCATCGGAGAACCGCATGACGACACATGATCCCATTCCCGCTCGACTTGCGGCCTTGAAGACCACTCCGACGCTGGAGTTGAAACAGCAGTGGCGCGACCTGTTCGCAACAGAACCGCCGTCCTTCAACCGCCGCTACCTTGAGTCCCGCCTGACCTACCGCATCCAGGAACTGGTCTATGGCGGGCTGAAGCCGGAAACGATCAAGCGGCTGGAACGGCTGGGTGAACAGCTCGATGGCGGCGACAGGAAGAAGCGCAGCATCCGCTTCAACCGCGACCGCCCAATCACCGGCACGCGGCTGATCCGCGACTGGCAGGGCGTCGAGCAAATTGTCACTGTGACGCAAGGCGGCTTCGAATGGCAGGGAGGGCCCTACCTGTCGCTTTCGGCCATTGCCCGCGCCATCACCGGCACACGCTGGAACGGCTGGGTGTTCTTTGGGCTGAGCCGAGGTGGCCGCAAGGCCAGCGGGGGCTCCAGTGGAGCCACCGCAGCGGCGAAGGCCCGCAGCGCAAGCGAAGGGCGGGGCCAATGACGCGCGAACCAATCCGTTCTCCTGTCCGCAAACTGCGCTGCGCCGTTTACACCCGCAAATCCTCCGAGGAAGGGCTGGAGCAGGAGTTCAACAGCCTGCATGCCCAACGCGAGGCCTGCGAGGCCTACATCGCCAGCCAGCGCTCCGAGGGCTTTGTGCTGGTCCGTGATCAGTATGACGACGGCGGGGTTTCCGGCGGCACGCTGGAACGCCCCGGCCTGAAGCGGCTGCTGGCCGATATCGAGGATGGGCTGGTCGATGTGGTGGTGGTCTACAAGATCGACCGCCTGTCCCGCTCACTGATGGACTTCTCCAAGCTGGTCGAGGTGTTCGACCGGAACGGCGTGACTTTCGTCTCGGCCACGCAGTCGTTCAATACCACCACGTCCATGGGACGGCTGACCCTGAATATCCTGCTCAGCTTCGCCCAGTTCGAACGCGAAGTGACGGGCGAGCGCATCCGCGACAAGATCGCCGCCTCGCGCAGGAAAGGCATCTGGATGGGTGGTTGCCCGCCCCTGGGCTATGTCGTCGACAACAGAAAGCTCGTGGAACATGCGGCTGACGCCGCCCATGTGCGTTGGGTCTTTGACCGCTTCATAGAGATCGGCTCCGGCACTGAACTCGCGCGCGAAATGGCGGCGCGGGGCGTTACGACCAGCCGTGGGTTCCGGATTGACAAGAAATTCATCTGCCGGATGCTGAACAACCGCGTCTATATTGGCGTGGCGGTACACAAAGGGACCAGCTATCCCGGTGAACACAAAGGCATCGTTGACCGTGATGTGTGGGATAAGTTTCATAGCATTCTGACCGAAAGCCCCCGCAAGCGCGCCGCCAACACCCGCGCAGACACCCCCGCGCTGCTGAAGGGGGTGCTGTACGGCCCAGACGGCGCGGCCTTCTCGCCCACCCATACCCGCAAGGGCGGGCGGCTTTACCGCTACTATGTCAGCCAGACTGTGCTCAAGCATGGCGCCGGATCGTGCCCAATCGGCCGCGTGCCCGCCGGCGAGATCGAAGCCGCCGTGATCGGTCAGCTTCGCGCCGTGTTCCGCCAACCTGAAATCGTGGCGGGGACGTGGAAGGCGGCACGCGCACAAGACGGTGCCATCGGCGAGTTTGAGGTGCGAGATGCGCTGACCCGACTTGATCCGCTGTGGGACGAGTTGTTCCCCGCCGAGCAAGCGCGGATCGTGGCACTTCTGGTGGAGCGGATCGACATCGGCACCGAAGGGCTGAACATCCGGCTGCGGATGGATGAGCTAGCCGGGCTGGCGAACGAGATGCGCGCAGAAGTTGGAGAAGCTGCATGACGCGCGCGCGGCCGATCCCCGACACCATCACAGTGCATGTCCCGTTCCGCCTCGTGCAGCGTGGCGGGAGAAAGGAGATGCAGCTTCCGGAGGATGCAGCGCAGTCCCGCAGAATCGACAACGCGCTCGTCAAGGCGCTGGCGCGCGCTTTCCGCTGGAAGCGGATGCTGGAAAGTGGGGAATTCGCGACCATCGCTGAACTGGCCGACGGCGAGAAGATTGCGCCATCCTATCTGACCCGCGTCCTCCGGCTTACCCTGCTTGCGCCGGACATCGTCGAGGCAATCCTCGACGGGAAGCAAGGGACCTACACGACACTGGCAGGGCTGATGGAGTCGTTCCCGGTGGAGTGGGACAAGCAGCGATAGCTCATGGCACATATGTCTTGCTCGGCCCAAAGCGGACTTTCGGTGCGCGTGGCGTGCCGCAGCGCAGCTTCGCAGAAGCGGCCTTTCATTTGTGCCGCCATTTTTCTGAGAAGGGCATCGTCGAAGATGCAGACAAAGCCATCATCCCATGCTGAGTCCTTGTAATTGCTTCAACCTGTTGAGGCCCAAGATGATGATCACGCACCGATACGAACTGAAAGATCTGAAACAGATCGGACGCCTCCGGGCCAATACCACACACCCATGCAGGACGACCTCGAAGACCCTTGACTCGCGGGCCTCCGGTATGGTGCATTTGTAAAGCGGTTTAGTAAACCGATTCACCTGATCGGATCTGCCAATGACAGTGGCGAGCTTGAAGGATGTGGCGCAGGCGGCCGGTGTGTCAGTGACAACGGTGTCACGCTTTCTGAACGGCAACCTTGACCTGCCGGACCGGACACGAACGGCTGTGGAAGCCGCGATCCTAGCGCTGAACTACCTGCCCAACCGACATGCCCGCAGTCTGAGCCGGGGACGTTCCGATACGATAGGGCTGGTCATCCCTGATGTAGCGACACCTTTTTTCGCGACCCTTGTCGCCGCAGTCGAGGCCGAGGCGGACCGGCGCGGGCTGGGGCTGACCCTGCATGCCACCTTGAACAGGAAAGAGCGCGAGCAATCCTATCTGCAAGCGGTCCGGCGCAATCAGGTTGACGGCCTGATATTCGTCACGAACCATCCCGATGACGGCACACTGGCTGCGGCGATCAACGCCAGTGGTCAGGTGGTGATCCTCGACGAGGATGTCGCGGGAACCTCGGTCCCCAAGCTTTTTTGCGACAACGACCACGGTGGCTACCTTGCCGGGCGGCATCTGGCCGAGGCCGGGCATCGCCATGTGCTGTTCATCGGCGGGGCCGATGCGATGCTCAGCGGTGCGCGCCGCTTTGCCGGCTTCAGGCGTGCCATATTGGAAGTCTGGGGCGAGAATGCCCGGATCGAACGCTATGAGGGTGAGTATCTGGCCGAGTTCGGGCGCGCGGCGGCGCAACGCCTGCTGGCCGCAGATGTGAAGGTTACGGCCGTTTTCGCGACTTCCGACGAAATCACCATCGGGGTGCTGGAAGTGCTGAATGCAGCGGGCGTTCGAGTACCGCAGGATCTTTCGCTTGTCGGGTTCGATGATGTCGGCCCGCTCCATCTTTTTGCACCCGCCGTGACAGCGGTGCGCCAGCCGGTCCGGGCACTGGGCATTCGCGCTCTGGCCCTGCTTCTGGATACCGACTGGACCGACCCGACCAATCTCCCACCAGAGGAGATCATGCCTGTCACCCTGATCACGCGGAAATCCGTTGCACCGCTGATCCGGTCTTAAACCGCAACGTCCAACATAGGGGATTACAATGAACGCTACCAAAATGACTGCCCTCTCGCGTCGGGGACTTGGGGTGCTACTTGGCTCAGCCGTCATGCTGGCGGCAGTGCCGGGTCTGGCTCAGGATAAGAAGAAGTTCGCCCTTGTCCAGATCAACCAGCAGGCGCTGTTCTTCAACCAGATGAACGAAGGCGCGCAGAAGGCGGCGGATGCGGCCGGGGTCGAACTGGTGATTTTCAATGCCAACAATGACCCGGCGGCGCAGAACAGCGCCATTGAGACATACATCCAGGAAGGCGTGGACGGCATCGCCATTGTCGCCATCGACGTGAACGGGATCATGCCGGCGGTCGATCAGGCGGTGGCGGCGGGGATTCCGGTTGTCGCCATCGACGCGATCCTGCCCGAGGACGGCAAGCAATCGGCGGTGATCGGCGTCGACAACGGTAAGGCGGGTGCCGATCTTGGCGCCTACTTCGTCGAATACGCCAAGGGCACAGGCGGGGCCAAGATCGGCACCGTGGGCGCGCTGAATTCTTTCATCCAGAACCTGCGCAAGGACGGGTTCGAGGGCGTCCTTGCGGGGGTGGAGGGGATCACGATGGCCGGAACCGTCGATGGCCAGAACGTGCAGGACACGGCGCTGGCGGCGGCGGAAAACCTGATGACGGCAAACCCCGACATGACGGCGATCTATGCCACGGGTGAGCCGGCCCTTCTGGGCGCGGTCGCCGCGGTGGAAAGCCAGGGACGGCAGGCCGATGTCAAGGTGTTTGGCTGGGACCTGACCGCCTCGGCCGTGGCCGGGATTGATGCAGGCTATGTCGAAGCGGTGATCCAACAGGACCCCGCAGGCATGGGGGGTGCAGCCATTGACGCTCTGAAGACGATTACCGAAGGTGGCACGGTCGAACGCAACATCTCGGTCCCCGTCACGATCGTCACCAAGGCGAACGTGGATGACTTCCGGTCAATGTTCGAATGACCGAAATGGCGCTTCACGCTGAAGCGTCCGCTGCGGAAGGGGGTATCCCCCTTCCGCAAGGCATGGCACCTGTGCCGCTGGTGTCGCTGCGTGGGATAATGCTGACCTTCGGCTCGCACCAGGCACTGCGCGGGGTTGATCTGGATGTGCGCCCGGGGGAATGTCTGGGGCTGATCGGTGACAATGCGGCGGGCAAATCAACGCTGTCGAAGGTGATGTCGGGCACTTATATTCCCGATGCCGGAACGATCAGCGTCAACGGTGAGCCTGTCCGCTTTTCCGGCCCCTCGGATGCCCGGGCTAGGGCTATCGAGATGGTGTTTCAGGACCTTAGCCTGTGTGACCATGTCGATGTAGTGGGCAACCTTTTTCTGGGGCGCGAACTGACGCGCGGCCCGTTTCTGGACCAGAAGCGCATGCTGGCCGAGGGGCGGCAGATGCTTGACGCGCTGGAGATTCGCATTCCACGCCTGACGGCCAAGGTGGAAAAGTTGTCGGGCGGCCAGCGGCAGGCCATTGCCATCGCGCGAGCGGCCAGCTTTCAGCCGCGCGTGCTGATCATGGATGAGCCGACCTCGGCCCTTGCGGTGGCCGAGGTGGAGGCCGTACTGGCGCTGATCAACCGGGTCAAGGCCAAGGGTGTGGGCGTGGTGCTGATCACGCACCGCCTGCAGGACCTGTTCCGCGTCTGCGACCGTATTGCGGTGATGTATGAGGGCACCAAGGTGGCCGAGCGGATGATCGGAGAGACGAACCTGCAGGAACTGGTTGATCTGATCGTTGGCAAGGGGGCGCATTGATGGAGGGTTACTCTGAACGCGCCAAAGGGTCGGCGCTGGCCGATTTCGTGGGGGAAAACGCTCAGGTCCTGTCGATCGCGGTGTTCTTTCTGGCCTGCATGCTGCTGTTCAGCCTGCTGTCTTCGACATTTTTGACGCCTGGCAACCTTTTGAACATCGTGCGGCAGGCAGCACCGGTGCTGATCGTGGCGGTGGCGATGACGCTGGTGATTACCACGGCGGGGATCGACCTGTCGGTTGGATCCACGGTCGCGCTGGTCAATGCTGTAGCGGCGATTGCATTGGCGGCGGGACTGGACTGGCCGCTTGTCGCGGTCCTGATGCTGGTGCTGGGCGGGCTGATCGGGGCCGTACAGGGATGGTTCATCGCCTATCAGGGCATCCCGGCCTTTATCGTCACGCTGGCGGGCCTGTCGATCCTGCGGGGCTATGCACTTTATCTGACCGAAGGCTATTCGATCCCGATCAAGGATGTGCCCGGATTCTTCTGGCTGGGACGTGGCACGCTTGCCGGCTTCCCGGTGCCGGCGCTGATCTCGATCCTGGTGGCGATCCTTGGCTTTGTCGTCATGCTGCGCACGCGCTATGGGCGGCAGGTTGTGGCGGTGGGTTCGAACATGGAGGCCGCGCGCCGCGTGGGCATGCCCGCGCTGTGGACAGTGGCATCGGTCTACATTGTTTCGGGCGTGGCTTGCGCCATCGCGGGCTTGCTGATTGCGGCACGGCTGGGGTCGGGGTCATCGAATGCGGCGGTGGGGTTCGAATTGCAGGTCATCGCGGCCGTCGTTCTGGGTGGCACCTCGCTGATGGGCGGCAAGGCCAGCATGCTGGGCACCGTCCTTGGCACCATGACGATTGCGGTGATCGGCAACGGGCTGATCCTTGTCCATATCTCGCCCTTCTTTACCCAGATCGTGACTGGGACGATCATCCTGCTGGCCATCTGGATGAACACCAAACTTTTCAGCGGTGGCTTGCGGCTTCGAAGGAGACCGAAATGACAACGGAACGGTCAGTGGCGCATGTCGGGTCTGGACTGGTGATGACCGTGAACGGCCCGATCAAAAGCGCCGATCTGGGGGTGACCCTGATGCACGAACACCTGCAGAACGACTGCTCCTGCTGGTGGAACCCGCCAACGGACCCCGCTCGGGCGTATTTGGCCGAAGGGCCGGTGCGGATGGAAATCCTGTCCGAACTGCGGCAGGACCCGTTCGTGAACAAGCACAACATTGCGCTGGATGACCTGGACCTGTGCATCGCCGAGGTGGGTGACTTTTACCGTGCCGGAGGGCGCACGGTGGTGGACCCGACCTGCCGCGGTATCGGGCGCGACCCAGTGAAACTGCGCCGGATTGCGGCCGAGACGGGGCTGAACATCGTGATGGGGGCGGGCTATTACCTCGCCTCATCGATGCCCGAGGAAGTTGCACGTCTGTCAGCGGATGACATCGCCGACCAGATTGTGGCTGAGGCGTTGCGCGGCACCGACGGCACTGACGCTAAGATCGGGCTGATCGGGGAAATCGGCGTGTCGTCGGACTTTACGCCAGAGGAAGAGAAATCCCTGCGCGGTGCTGCCCGCGCGCAAGTGCGCACGGGCCTGCCCCTGATGGTGCATCTGCCGGGCTGGTTCCGGCTGGGCCACCGTGTTCTGGACATCGTCGAGGCGGAAGGCGCCGATCTGGCCCATACCGTGCTATGCCACATGAACCCGTCGCATGATGACTGGGCCTATCAGCGCACCGTCGCGGAACGGGGGGCTTTCATCGAATTCGACATGATCGGGATGGACTATTTCTATGCCGATCAGCAGGTGCAATGCCCAAGCGATGACGACGTGGCACTGGCGATCCTGCGGCTGGCTGATGCGGGGCGTCTGGACAGGGTACTTCTGTCACAGGACGTGTTCATCAAGATGATGCTGACACGCTATGGCGGAAACGGCTATGCCTTTGTGCAGCGCCACTTTCTGCCGCGTCTGGCCCGGCACGGAATGGATGCCGCGTCGCGTGACATGCTGTTGACCACGAATCCGCGGCGCGTTTTCGACGCTGCGATCTGAGTTGCGAGGGAAGGTGTTTCCATGATGACCAAGGTTCTTCTGGTCGGCGAAAGCTGGGTGTCTTCGGCAACCCACTACAAGGGCTTTGACCAGTTCGGCAGCGTGACCTTCCATCTTGGGGCGGAGCCTTTGGTGGCCGCGCTAAAGGGATCGCGGTTTGAGCTGACCTACATGCCGGCGCATGAGGCGGTCGAGGCATTTCCCTTCGAGATGGAGGGACTGGACGCCTATGACGTGATCATCTTGTCCGACATCGGGGCCAACTCGTTTCTTCTGCCGCCCGCGGTCTGGCTGAAGTCGCAGACCGTGCCGAACCGCCTGCGGTTGATCAAGGCATGGGTAGAGCGCGGCGGTGGCCTGTTGATGGTAGGCGGGTATTTCAGCTTTCAGGGGATTGACGGAAAGGCGCGCTGGCGCAAGACCCCGGTCGAGGATGTGCTGCCCGTGACCTGCCACCCTTGGGATGATCGGGTGGAAATGCCCGAAGGCGCTGTGGCCGAGGTGCTGCAACCCGATCATCCGGTGCTGGCTGGACTAGACGGTCCCTGGCCCTTTGTTCTGGGGGTGAACGAGGTTGAACTGCGCCCCGGCGCGCAGGTGCTGGCGCGGCTACCACAGGATCAGGGCGGCCACCCGCTGCTGGTTCTGGGCGGGTTTGGAAAGGGGCGGACGGCGGCCTGGACATCGGACATCGGGCCGCACTGGCTGTCGCCGGCGTTCTGCAGTTGGCAGGGGTACGGGACGCTGTGGAAAAACCTGCTGGGCTGGTTGGCGCATGACCGGGGCTGAGGACCGGACTTACGGTTGCGTCAACAGGGTCGCCAACTCGGCTTGGGTCGGAAAGGCCGCACCGGTGCCCGGGCGGGAAACGGTGATAGCCGCCGCCGCCGCCGCATGGCGCAGGGCGCGGGCATCAAGGGACACACCGCGCAAAGCGGCTGACGCCAGCGCTGTCGCCATGAAGCAATCGCCGGCCCCGGTGGTATCCACCACCGCGCAGGGCTGTGCCGGGACGGTCACGCTGCCATCGCGCGTGATCAGACGCGCCCCCTGTGACCCGAGGGTCAGCACGACTTGGGGCACACCGGCCGTCACCAGGGCCGCCGTGCCGCCAAGGGCTGTGGCTTCGCTTTCGTTCATGAATGCCAGATCGATCAGCGGCCAAAGCGCTACGAAATATGGTCGCAGCGGCGACGGGTTCAGAGCCGTCCGCATCCCCTTGGCACGGGCCTCGTGCAGCGCGGCAAGGCTTGTTTCGCCGGAAAGGTTGCCCTGCATCACCAGCAGATCGCCCGACGCCGCCCCCGCCAACAGGCCGCGGGCCGCCGCGGGCGAAAGCCCCATGGCGGCGGCATGGGTAGTGATGATCGCATTGTCCCCTGACCCCGTGCGAAGGATGATGGAAAAGTCGCTGGCCACACCCGCGATCCGCACCAGGTTCACCGAGATGGGTTCGCGGGCCAGCCGGCTGCGGATGTCGTCGGCGCGGCTGTCATCGCCGACCGCCGCAATAAGGCGACAGTCCAGCCCTGCGCGGCCCAGAACGATGGCCTGGTTGGCACCTTTGCCACCCAGATCCATCTTGCTCGCCTGTCCGTGGATCGACTCGCCGCGAATGGGCAGGTCATCCACCGCCAGAGTCTCGTCCAGTGCCACGTTTCCAATAACAAAGACTCGCATGTCGCAGTCGTACTCCATCCGGAAGGTCATCTGATGCAAACCATATCCAACCGTAGTTCCGGGGCGATAGGCGAAATCTTCGGGCGCGAGAAGGTTCTGATCGGAATGATCCATTGCCCGCCGTTTCCCGGGGCACCGCGCTATCGTGGGGCGACGATGGACAGTCTTTACGACACCTGCCTGCGCGATGCCGAGGCACTGGTGGCCGGTGGCCTGCATGGCCTGATCGTCGAGAACCATGGTGATATTCCGTTTTCAAAACCCGAGGATATCGGGCCTGAAACGCCAGCTTTCCTGTCAGTCGTAACTGACCGTGTGCGCCGGGCGACGGGTGTGCCAGTCGGCATAAACGTGCTGGCGAATGCGCCACTGCCGGCGCTAGCTACGGCCGTGGCAGGCGGTGCTGCGTTCATCCGGGTCAACCAGTGGGCCAATGCCTATGTTGCAAACGAAGGCTTCATGGAGGGCCGGGCAGGCGAAGCGCTGCGCTATCGGTCACTACTACGCGCCGAAGGTGTGCGCATCTTTGCCGATGCCCATGTCAAGCATGGAAGCCATGCCATCGTGGCCGACCGGACTGTGGCCGAGTTGACCCGTGACCTGGCCTTCTTCGACGCGGATTGTGTGATTGCGACCGGCCAGCGCACCGGGCATTCCGCCAGCCCCGAGGAGATTGACGAGATCGCCGCAGCGACTCACCTGCCAGTGCTGGTGGGGTCGGGCGTTACCGAGTACAATATCGCGTCGATCCTTTCACGCACGAATGGGGTGATCGTGGCCTCGTCGCTGAAAGTCGGCGGTGTCTGGTGGAATGCGGTCGAGCCGGAACGGGTAAAACGGTTTGTCGCATGCGCCGCCGAGGGGTTGTCATAGGCATCCTCCCAAGATTGCGGTGTTTCAGACCTGTGCCCTGCGAGATGCGCACGGCTCCACCGCGTTATCTCCACTCCCGCCCCGGTTTGCCGAAACTACCAACGATGCGACCCTTTGCCGGCAAAGCAATCGTTTTTACAGAACGAAACGCGGTCTTTGCAACCAACACGTTGAAAGCCATCGGATCACAAAACGTCCAGATCGAATGGCTGCTTCAGCTAAATGCAACAAGAACGAAGCTGCACAAGCATCTGACAGCTTTCCGCCCTTCGCTTCCGTGTGGTCGCTCGCGGCCCTTTGCGGAACTTCGGCCAAATACGCATGTCGAAGGGCAGCTCCCAAGACCGGACATCCGAACTTTCCGCAGCATTGTTGCTCCATGTAGGGATTATGGCGTTTCCGTGATAAACGAGAGGAACTAGCTGCTAGTTATTGAGAGGCAGACGATCATGCTTGAACTTTTGAAAGCTGCACAACGGGTAACATCTTCGACATCTGAAACTTCGCTTCCGACGGATATCTTGACTTTTCTGCTCGATTATCCGCAACCACCCAATATTGAAGCCGAACGCAGGCGGATTGGCCTGCTGCTGGACGGCAACGGCTTTGATTTGCAACACTACTCCCGTGAAAACGACCCCAATCTGCTGGTCCTGCAGTTCAGGCAGGTGATACGAGAGCAGTCCCCCTCTTTCCTCTTTTCGACGGCGCAGGATCTGACCGATGCCCTGGGCCTTCGATCGGTGACGCCCGATATCGACCCGCCATGGTCCGACGTCGAAACCATTCCGCCAGATACCGAAGGTCTGGGCGATGTCATCTGGGCCCTGTGCAGTTCGCGCGCCGATGCCCCGGACCGGACGGACTGGGCACCGCGCCTGATCAGGGCGACGGCGGTTCACGACGACATAGGCATAACCGGCAAAGGCATCGTGATCGGACAGCCCGATACCGGCGTGGCCGACCATATCGAGATTGCCGTCGGCGTAGATACCGCCCGAGGGTTCGACTTTGTGGCAAATGTTGCGGGCGGGCGCGACCCGCTGTCCCCGAAAATGGCATCGCCGGGGCATGGCACCGGAACGTCAAGCGTGGCGATATCGCGGGCCAGCCATGTTGTGCGGGGCAGCGCGCCGGGGGCTACGCTGGTGCCGCTGCGCTGTATCGACAGTGTGGTGATCGGCAGTGGCACGGCGGTTGCGCGGGCGATAGACTATGGCCGCACCAACGGCTGCGACATCATCACGATGAGCCTTGGCGGCCCGTTCGTCGGACCGGCGTTGCGGCGGGCGATTGCCAGGGCGGTGACCGCCGACATGATCGTCCTTGCGGCGGCGGGCAATTGCGTGCGGCTGGTGGTCTATCCGGCCAGCGACCCTGCCGTGATCGCCGTTGCCGCGATTGATCAGCATCGCGATCGCTGGCGCGGATCGTCGCGCGGGGCCGCGGTGGATATCTCGGCGCCTGGGGAAAACGTCTCGATTGCCCGGCGCAAGGCCGTGGTGCCGGGGGTGCCCATCGATCCGAACGAGACGCGGCTGGTGGACCGGCGCGGACAGGGGACCAGCTATGCGGTGGCGCTGACGGCAGGGGTTGCGGCGCTGTGGCTGGAAAAGTTCACCCCGACCGCGGTGCGCAACGAGGCGCGCCGCCGTGGCGTGACCGTGCAGGACCTGTTCCGCGCCGCCCTGCGGGCAACCGCGGATGCGCCGCACGGCTGGGACGGCAACAGGATGGGGGCGGGTATAGTCGATGCGATAGCATTGCTCGGGATGCCGCTGGCGAACATTCCGGCCCCGCCCGCGCCCGAGTCGCTGGATATCCCGCTGCTGGCAGGTGCGCCGACCGGGCTGGAGGGTAGGTTCGCGGCAGAGACATCATTTCTGGCCTTCGACTGGAACTTGCGGGAAAGCGCCGGACGCGCCGCAGGTCTGGAAACCGCGATGCCGCAGGTGCCGTCGCCACAGCTTGCCGCCCATCTGTCACGCCAGTCGCCGACGGTCTTTCCAACTCCGGCGGCGATCGTCACACCCGCAACGCCCCCGGCCGATCTGGACGAGGCGTTGCGCAAGCTGGGCGCATCTGTTGGTGGCGGGCTGGAATCCGCCACGACACTGACCGAGGCGCAGGCCCGCGACCGGCTGCGGACCGAAGGCACCGACACCGTTCTGGATCTTGCCCACAGCATGCTGGAAAGCCGCAAGGCCAACGCACCGGACCTTGTCAATCCTGATACGCAGGCACAGGCGCTTGGCTATATGCGGCGTGCGCTGGATGACGCGCTGTCGGACGGGCCACCGAAGGAGATGTCCGATTCCGCCCGCCGAGTGACGCTCGAGGCGCTGGTGCGGCTGACCGGGCGTCCCGCCTTCAAGGTGCCGCCGGACCGCGACGGCGTTCTGGCGCTGAAGCTGGGCGAATGGGCGTCGTTCCTAAAGCCGACCGAGGATCGCTGGCGACCGGTCACCGATGCGGTCGGGCGGGTCGATGTGAAGCTGCCGGACGGACGATGGGTGCATGCCGGGACCGGCTTTGTCGCGGGGGCGGGCATTGTCGTGACCAACCGGCATGTGCTGGACGCCTTTGCCGAACCGCTGCCGATGCCTGCCGGCGAACAGGCGTTTCGGCAACTGCATGAGGCGTCGATCATTTTCGACACGGATGCGGCCAACGAAAAAACGCGCTACAGCTTCACCGCGATCCTGTCGGCCGGCAAGGACAGGATCGGGCGCAGGGTCAGGCTCGGCAGTCTCGACATTGCAGTGCTGCAGATCGAGGCCCACAACGGCAGCGCACCGCACCCGGTGCCGATCGGCCGCTTTCCCGGCAGCCTGAGCAACAGCAGCCTGGAGAACATCCTAGTCGCTGGCTACCCCGCCCGTCCCGACGAGGCCAGCGAACCCACCGACACCGACAAGATCGGCGCGTTCTGGACCCGCATTGACGAGATTTTCGGGGACGAGTACAGTGTCAAATACATGAGCCCCGGCAAGATCATCGGCCGTCCCGGAACAATTTTTGGCGATACCGGGGCGCGGGTGTTCTCGCATGATGCCACAACACTGGGGGGCAATTCAGGATCGGCGATTGCGGCACTGACCGGGGACATGGGCTACTGCGGGCTGCATTTCGGCGGCTCTACCCTGACGCAGAACCTGGCCCACGACATCGCGGCGCTGATGGCGAACGGCGACGGGGTGTTCGACGCAAGCCTGCTGGGCGGCCATGGTTAAGCAGGACCCAGCGGCGGCCGATGGTCCGGCCGAGGCAGACCGCGAGACGCTCGAGGCGCTACGCCGGCTGTTTGCTGAGCTGCAGGCACCCCGCTCAGCGCTGCGCAGTTTCTTTGACGGCTGGGTGCGGGAGCGGGGCGACGCAGCCCTGCCGGTGAATTTTCTGCATGCCATCGCCCGCGCGCGCCGCACCGCGACCGGCTACGATCCGGTCAAGGATGGCGATGCCCTGGCGCTGGCGGTCAGCGCCCTTGGCCCGCGTCAGACCGCCTTGGAATGGGTGACCGCCGCCGTTTCGCACGGGCTTTTCGACACGTCGATGCCGGGAACCGATTCGCACACCACGCGGGCGCATCTGACCGATCTGGCACGCTATCACCTCAATACCGGTCTCGATTTCGGGATCGCTAGGTTTCATAAGGGCAGCTTTCAGGTTTCGCGTTCGCTGAACCAGACTTGGAGCGATCCGGGCCATGTCGCACCGGCCATGATGCTGGCGCGGCGCAGGCTTTGCCGCATTGTCGTGTGCGACCTGAATGAGGAAACCACCACCGGGACCGGGTTTCTGGTCGGCCCGTCCGTGGTCCTGACCAACTATCACGTGGTCAAGGGGCTGATCACGCCGGGGCTGAACGGTCCGCTGCCGCCGCTGGACGAGCCCTGGCGGATTCGTCTGGAGTTCGACTATTCTTCCACCACGGGCCAGAAGGAAAATGCAGCGTCCCACTTCGGGCCAAAGCCGGATTGGTGCGTGGCGCGCAGCCCGGAGGGCATACTGGCACCGGACGGGGCGCAGGGCAACTGGTGGACCGATCCGCATCAGCGCAACGGCTGGCTTGGCACTATCGGCGGCCATCTTGACTATGCGCTGATCCGGGTCGACGGGGCGCCGGGCCTGCAGCGCGGCTGGTACGATCTGCAAGAGCTGTCCGGGAGCGGCCTGCGCGACGGCTGCTGGGTAATGCACCACCCCACGGGGCTGGATCAGACGATCACCGAGGGTCGGCTGTATTTCTTCAATGCCAATGCCGCAAGACCCCGGATCTTTCACTCTGCATCGACGGTGGACGGGTCCTCAGGCGGGCTGCTGCTGAACAGTCGCGGGGCGGCGATGGCGTTGCACCATGCGGGTCTGGGGGTCGACGTGTTCGGGGACCGGCAGCCGGGCCAGCCCGATCCGGTAGAGGGAAAGACCTTCATCAACATCGCGGTGCCGCTGAGCCGGATTTACGACGACCTCAAGGTGCAGGGCGCCACCACCGAACTGCGCGAGACGATCTCGATTGCGCCCTATCGCGGGACGTTGGGCGACAACATTCCGGTTTTCGGCCGCGAGCCGTTCTTCCGTGATCTGGAAGAGTTGCATCGCGGCGACAGGCGCATCCTGATGGTCCATGTCGCGCCGGAACTCGAAAGCTTCGGCAAGCCCGGCAAGTCGTTTTCGGGCGACATCATCCGTAGCATCTTTTCCGGTGACGATCATCATCACGTCACGCTGGGGCCGAAGGAACGCAAGGTTGATGCGCGCCCGATGGCCGAAGCGATGTTGATGCAGCTTGATCCTGATCGCATCGCACAACTTGCCACCGCTGCGGACACCACGGGGCCCGCCTTTGTCAAGGCATTGTCCGCCGTGATCGAGGCGACCGTGCGCAGCCCGCGCTATGCCAACCGACTGGTGTGGATCGTGCTGGACGATCTGGAGCGCGCCCATGTCGCGGATGGATCAGGGCGCGAGTTGCTGGCGACGCTCTATTCCAGTTCCCGAACGCTGGTAAATCTGCGGATCGTGCTGATCGGCCTGCCGCACGACACACAGATCGGCGGGATTCCGACGGATGCGCCGATCCGCTCGGTGATCGGTCCGCAAGACGTCGGCGATCTCAAGGGCCTGTTCCGCAGGTGGATCGCGTTGCAGGGCGAACGCAACCGGCACATCGATCCGGGCGCGCTTGACATACTGGGGGCGGCACTTGCGTCTTATGCGTCCACCGGGGCACCGCTGAGCCTGATGTCGGGCTTTGTCGCCAACCACCTTTCCGCTGCCGTCGCGGCCTTCATGTCCGGGACGACAGAGCCATGAGGCGGCTGGGCGAACTTGCCCTGCGGCGCGGGGCCCTGACGGGGCTGTTCGATGTCGATGCGCTTGTCTCGGGCGTTCTGCCGCCAGATGCCGACGATACCGGACGCGATGCCATCATCGCCGAACTGGCACCGTCATGTACCGAACGTTTGCTGGATGGCGCCTGGCTGTGGGAGGTGACGGCAGATAGCCGTCGGGCCGTGCTGCGCGATTTCATCAGCGCGCCATCGCTGTTGCTTGCGGTGCGGGAAAGCCCCCCGGCGCGTCAGGGGGATGGTTTCGGCACGGCACTGCAGGCGTTGCTGACCGGTCAGGTTCCGCAGCCGCCAAAACGCCCCGCAGGACAATCCGAGGGGGACTGGTTGAGGACCCTGTCGATCCATCATGCCGACGTGTTGAGCGCCGCCGAAGTCGCAGCCGTGGTGCCCGCCCTCGATGCCACGGCCATCGCAGAGATTGACGGAACCGCACAAAGCCAGATCAAGTTGCTGCAGCGACGGCGCGACCTTCAGATCGTGCTACCGACCCGGTTGCATGGCCGCAGCTACTATCAGGATCGGCTGTCACGGTTTCTGCGCGGCAAGGATGGCCCGGACAGCCGTCCCCTGCTGCTGACCGGAATTGGCGGTGCCGGGAAATCGGCATTGCTGGCGCAACTGGTGAACGGCTGGCGCAACAAAACGGGTGCCCCGTTAACTGTGCGTCTTGATTTCGACCGCGAAGTGCTGCGCGCCGGTGAACCGGTCCGGATCGTCGGCGAAGCGTTGCGGCAACTGGCTACGTCGCTGGTGGAGGACGGCGGTTTGGACAAGCCGGTTCTTGACCGGCTTGTCGATGGCCTGTCGCAGCTGCGCCACGATCTGCCGGCAACCGACGAACAGGGCAGATCGCGCGATTTCCAGTCACAGGTCAGCCGCCTCAGCACCGAGTATCTCAGCCGCCTGCAAGACGATTGGGCGGCGCCGCTGAAGGACGTCGACATCGCGCTGATCATGGACAGCTTTGAGGCGATGGGGCGAAAAAGCGGTGTGGCTGTCAGCACTGTCGCCAATCTCGAGCAGGAATTGCGGATCGCGCTGCCGAACCTTCGCTGCATCATTTCGGGGCGCAGCGCTCCGATGGAGGAGCCGGAACTGACCGAACGGGTGGGTCCGCCCTCGCGCCGTCTGCGTTTGGGTGGTCTGGGGCCGGTGTCGGGCGGGCGGATGATCGAGGATCACGATGCCAAAGGGTTCTTTCAGACCCCGGCGCAACGAGAACAGGCGTCGCAGATCTTGGGCGGCCATCCGCTCGCGTTGATCGTGCTGGCCCGCTATGTGCAACGGCTGTCGGACCCGCCCGAGAAGCTGATGGGTGACCTAGCCAGGGATGCAAACTTCAAGGCCGAATTCGCGCAGGTGTTCTTGTACACCCGTATCCTCGACCGCATCTCGGACGGTGAAATCGGCAAGCTGGCGCATCCCGGTCTGGTGCTGCGGCGGTTGAATGCGGATCTGATCCGGCTGGTGCTGGCCGAACCCTGCCTTGGCCACCCGGTCACGCCAACCGAAGCTGCGGACCTGATCGAGCGGTTGCGCGAAGAATACTGGCTGGTTGAACCCGCAACTGCCCCGTTCGATTTGCGCCACCAGCCCGATCTGCGCCGCCCGATGCTGCCCGGATTGTTTGCAGGCCCCGGCGCGATTGACAGTCATCCCGACGACATCGAACGCAAGACAGGCCTTGCCGCCAAGGCGCGGCAGGTCGCCCGCAGTGCGGCAGAACTGTTCCAGTCCGGCCCCCATGCCGAAGATGCAGCCTTTGCATGGTGGAACGACATGCCCATGGACACCCGCAGCGCCGAGGCGGCCTATTATCGCGCCCTGGCGGGCGACCCCGTAGAGACATTTGACCAGCGCCTCGCCAGCGTGATGTTCGCGACGTTGGGCGAAGACATCGAAACGATGCCGCGCGACTGGCAGGTGCGCATCAGCGCCTTGCGCAGCCAAGATGTCGCTGCGGAAGATATCGACCTGCTGGACGGCGCGCTTCGCCAGGAGGCGCTGCAACGCCTGTCGCAGGCCGCGCGCAAGGTCGGGGCCGGGGCGGCGACCAAGGTCGGCTCAAGGCCTGACGCCCCCCCGGCCCAAACCGGCGCGGGACCGACGGACGACTCCATACCGTCGATCGAAGAATTCGACACGCTGCTGGCATCGAACCTTTCCGTCCGCGCCACTCCTCTTAATTTCGGCATAGCTGGCAGCGACGGGGACGCGATGCCGCTGGGGTCCGCCCCGCCATCCGGGATCTCGGCCTTGCCGGGGGCGGCGTGGACCGAACTCGCCGCCGAAGTGCGGGCCGCCTTTGATGCGGCGCGCTTTGAGGATAACGCGTTTCAGCATCTGGTAACGCAATGTCTGATTTTGATAGGCAGGACGGGCAGACCGTCCGATGCGACCACCTTTGTGCCAGACGCCGGGTTCGCAATCGACAATCCGATCTGGTTCGTGGTGCTTTATGCGGCGACGATGTCCGACCCGCTCGCGCTTGTGCCCGACTATGTGCGACCGGAAACTCTGGACCAATACCCCTTCGCGCTGGCGATTCTGCGTCCGACGGGACCGGCAATCCACGATGCGTTCAAGGTCGCGCAATCCAGATCGCCCACAGACCTGAACCCCACCCTGCACAACCGCCTGGTCAGGCGGAATGCGTTCCGGTGGCTCGCGAGCCGACCATTCGATCTCGTTCTGGACCGTGCGGAAGAGACGCACACCGAAACCACGCTTCAGTGCAACGCCTTCGCGCTTGGGGTTGCGATCTATGACGGAGACAGGCCCGTGACCCTGGCGGATCTGGTGACGGGCGCGGACGGCCCGGCCGAAAAGGCCGCACCTGACGAAACCGGGCTGGACAGGCTTGCAGCGGTGTTGCGCGGCACGCTCGACAATCGCCAGCCACCTTCGCTGCGGTTGTTTGGCGAGGCGTATTCCCGGTCGATGGGTCTTTCGCTGTTGCTAACCGATCTGCCGGCCGTGGAGCCCGACCGGCAAGACCTGCTGCGCCGCATGGTGCGGGGGCTGTCACCCGAACTGCACAACCCGGTCATTAGCGTGCTGGTATCGCTCGACGTGGCACAGGTCACCAGAATCATGCAGCATCTTGAATCGCTGAGCCCCAACTGGCCCCGCGAACTGCGGCTGGACGACAGCCGGGCCTACCGCGATGTGCAGGCCCCGACAGTCGTCGAAATTGCCGATCAATGCGGGCTGCTGCGCGAACTGTGTGACGTGATGGCGCAGTATGATGCGCGCAGTTCGCGCCTTGTTGCCATGCACGACAGAATTACCGCGTGGTTCTTTGCAGACGACGCGCTCGACGACCCGCCCACAGTCTGACAACGGCGGCGGGACCCTCTGACGCTGCCAATCGCCTTGCCCGAGCGTCCAAGCGGTCGCTGCCAGATCGTTGAGCGAATCGGCGCTTCGTGCCATGTTTTCACCAGAAGGTTGCAACTATTCAGGATTATCCATCTCAAACGGGGATTTTGCCATGGCTGTCCGGGTTCGACGCAGTGTTTATGATCTGCCCCCAGGTGACGAGACCCTGGACTGGTATCGAAAAGCGGTTGGCAGCTTGTATCAGCGCCCCGGCACCAACCCAATGAGCTGGCTTTATGTCGGCGCGGTTCATGGCAACCACAGCCCGCCGACGCCGCCGCAGTTTCGGCAGTTCTGGGATCAGTGCCAGCACGGCACCTGGTACTTCCTGCCCTGGCATCGCGGGTATGTCGCCGCGTTCGAGGCCCTGATCGAAAGCACCGTGATCGATCTGGGCGGCCCGGCAGAATGGGCTCTGCCCTACTGGAACTATTCCGCCGACCTGACCCAGACGCCACAGGCAAGGCTGTTGCCGCCCGCCTTCCGCGATCAACAGATGCCGGACGGCAGCCCGAACTGGCTATGGGCGCCGCGCGCCGTGAATGGTCAGGGCATGGTTCAGATGCTGCCCTCGGACATCAGCCTGACCGCGCTGAACGAAACGGTCTTTACCGATCCGGTTCAGGTATCAACCAAATTTGGCGGCTCCAAGACCGGCTTTGTGCATTTCGGGTCGGTGCCCGGTGCAGTTGAACTGGTGCCGCACAATGCGATCCACCGCCGGATCGCGGGCTACATGGCCGATCCTGACCTTGCCGCGCTCGACCCGATTTTCTGGCTGCACCATTGCAACATCGACCGACTGTGGGAGGAGTGGCTGGCGCTTGGGAATGGCCGGGCCAATCCGACCGACGTCCACTGGTTGACGGGGACGACGTTCGACATGCACGACGGGGCTGGCAATCCGTTCCGGTTCACCTGCAACGACATGATCGACACTACGACTGTTCTGCATGGCTACCGCTACGATACACTACCCGAAGGCGCAATCCCGGAAGCCGGAGACCTGATTTTGATGGCCGCGAGTACCGAAGAGTCCGAGCTTGCCGGCACCTCCGAAGGGCCGGTGACACTGGGTGGCGAGATCGTCCGGTCGCGCGTGGTGATGCACCCCGATCTTGTCGGAAAATCTTTTGTCGAGTCCGCTTTGCCAACCCCGATGCAGGTCTATCTGCAGCTTGAAGGTGTCAGGGGCACCGGTATTCCCAATGATTATCTTGTTCTGGTCGATCTGGAGGGCGATACCGAACCGCCACTCCAAGTCGGTATCCTGACGACCTTCGGGATTGCCAATGCCAGCAATCCCGACCGTGACCATGCCGGGGCCGGGACGACGCAGGTGTTCGACATCACACAGGCCGCCGCGCGGTTGCGGTTGACCACCGAGGCGGCCCCCCTGCTTCAGGTGACATTCCAGCGCATCCCGGATGGCGCGGTTCCGGAAACGGTGCCTGATTGGCTGCCGGACATCCGGCGCGCCCCGCTGGCCGACTCCACGTTGCAGGTTGGCCGCGTCAGCGTTTATTTCCGGTGACACCGACCGTTGCAAGGTCGGCTTCTCGACTTCGGGTGTGGCACCCGAGGGCCGAGGCATTCTGGCCGCTTGCGCTGGCTGCGGCGGCCTGGCTGACGCTTGCATCATTTGCGGCAACCGGTGTTCCTCTTGCGCTGTGCCTGTCCCAAGGCGGCGGTTCGGTGGCCAACTTCACGGCGAACCTGCAGGCGCAACTGGTCTGGCTGGACCCACGACTGCTGGCCGCCGAATGGGTTCTGATGTGTGTGGCGATGATGGCACCGCTTTTCATCCCCGTCTTGCACAACCTGTCAGCCTACAGTTTCCGCCGACACCGCCAGCGCAACATCGCCCTTGTGTCATTGTCCTATGCCTTCGTCCTTTGTGTGGCCGGGGTGCCGATGATCTGCGTTGCCATCCTTGGAAAGACGGCGCTGGATGGCACCGGCCTGACAGCGGCGGCGGCGCTGCTGGGGTTCGGGATTGCGGCACTCTGGCACGCCAACCCGCTGCGGCAGCGCGCCCTTCGGTTCTGTCACCGCAGTCATTTTCCATTCCTCTCCGCGCGCGGCGTTGTCGGCTACGGGATGGCCCACGGTTGGTACTGCTGTCTGGCGTGCCTGCCCGCCATGCTCGCCACGATGCTGTCGGGGCACGGCGTTGTGCCGATGCTCGCGGTGGCGCATCTGCTCATTCAAGAAAGGATGGCCCATCGACCGCCAGTCCATGCAGTCCGCCCCTACCTGATCGCGTTCGGTGCCTTGCTGACTGTTTCCTATGCTTGAAGTAAAGGTGTTCGGTCAGAGTGTTATTCAAATGGTCGAACCAGGACGGACTTCTCAAACCGAGGGTGCGCCGCGCATGACGACGGTTATCTTAACCACGCGGCAAACCTTCCAGCGCGTCAAATCGACTCTTCAGTTCCTTGGTCACGACCGTATTGTCGTGTCCGCGAAGCCGGCAGCAGCTCAGACCAAGCCGACCATGCAGGAAGAACTGGCCCGCATCTGGCGCGAGGAGAAGGTGGCGATGATCCTCGTCACGCATGATCTTGAGGAAGCGATCTATCTTGCTGATCGAGTGCTGGTTCTGCCAAACGAGAAAGGAACAGTCCCTCGCTTGATCGAAGTCGATCTCCGCCGCCCAAGAGACCGCAGCGATCCGCAATTCGTCGAGATGTGGAAGAGACTGATGACAGAGTTTGGCCTGCATTGAGCAAACGTGCCTGATCCGGCATGTGAACTCCGGGTAAGCTCCGACGGTAACATGCCGCCTCACCAAGTTTGACTGTTGAAAATGGCTGCTTTCGTAGGACAAGGCCGTTTTTTCCTAAGAGTTTCGATGTCCGCTTTCCGCCCTGCTCTGCCATGTGGTTTGTGTAGGCGCAACAGCCGCTGCGAACGACCGCTATCCCGTAATGCTGCTGATGCAATGCCGCACCTGCATCCGTCCGCTTTCCCCCCTCAGTGCTATTCGGATCGTCCCCCAAGACCATTATCGAAGGTTGGACCCGGGTGGCATCTCAACCCGAACGTCACCCCGCTCGAAAACCAAGAGAACACCCAGAAAAATGATTATAATACAATGCGTTAATACCTGAACACTAAATCGGCACAGGCAACAGGTACGGAGAACATCGGCCTGGAGAGAACGTTCAGGGGCCTGGTGGAGGTACTGACGGTGAACAGCTTTTCCCGCATAACCCTCGAAAACAACGAAAAATCCGGCCACCGCCAGATCGGGAGAACGCTTTCGTGAGGGCAAGTGGGGGTGCTGTCAGACGAATGCGAACCAGTCTCCGTTTCCCCTACCCCGGTGGGATGTTAGGCGGCGAGAAGGCCGCGCCACTCTGCAAGAGCGGCGGCGCGGATCTTCTTGTAGGCGTTGCGGTTCTGGAGGTGGCGCTCCGTCGGAAAGTGGTTGTGGACCGAGGCATGGACTGAGACGAACTTCTGTAACGTTCGCATGCGCCGGAACCGCAACATTGCCCGCTCCCGTCGTCGGAACGGAAGGTGCGAGTTCTCGGCCCGGTTGTTGAGCCAGCGGCCCATTTCCCGATCATCCCCGCGGCCCGGATCCTTCAGAGCGGCGCCGTAAGACCGAAGCCTGTCCGTTACGATACTCTCCGGCCGGCCATGCCGCTTCATCGATTTCTTCAAGAATTTCAGCGCTGCCTTGCGGTCCCGGCACTTAGTGACAGAGCTTTCAAGCACTTCGCCCTCGTGATCGACGGCCCGCCAAAGGTAGTGCGTCACCCCGTTGATCTTCACGTAGACCTCGTCCAGATGTCACCGCCATTTGCTCGACCGCATCCCCGCGACGCGCCATTTTCGGATTTCGGCGGCGAACATCGGGCCGAACCTGTTCCACCAGAAGCGCACCGCCTCATGGCTGACGTTGATGCCGCGCTCATGCAACAAATCCTCGACATTCCGCAGCGACAGTGGAAACCGAACGTACATCATCACGGCTAGGCGGATGATGGCGGGCGAGGTCTTGAAGTAGCGGAAGGGGCTGCGATGGGTCATGGTAAGAGGTTATCCGGCCACCACGTCCGCCTCAAGACAACTTCCTCTGACAGCGCCGACTAACGAGGTCGGAAGCCCTGACAGCACCTCGGGGTGTCCCGGCTGCGGTCCTGTTTGATCAACATCACTCACTTCTGCCCTTGCATTCCTTGTCGGCAGCTGTTGGCTGCCGCGCTCGTGATCGGTTCAAACCACAGCGGCGGCTCGATAGTCTTCCCGACGTGTCAGCATGGCCCACGCGGTGCGCGCGGTCTTGTTGGCGATGGCAACGGTAACGAGCCGGGTCGGTTTGCGACCCATGAGTGACCTTACCCAAGCACCTGTTCGGGAGCCCTACCACCTTCCGGGATGTGACAGTTAGGTCACCCAGTCTGGCGCCACCACTGAACTAAATCGCTAGACAGCATTGGCATGCCGAGTCCGTATCCTTGCAGTTCATCACATCCGATTGACTTCAATATTTTGACTTGCTCTTTAGTTTCGACTCCTTCCGCGGTAATCGAAATGCCTAGCAAGTGCCCGATCTTGATGATCGACTTGAGCAGCTGGCTCTGAACTTCAGACGCTGAAATGGGCGCGACGAGTGCTTTGTCGATCTTCAAACGATTTGGCTTTAACCGTAGCAAGCTGACAATTGAAGTAAAACCTGTTCCAAAATCGTCGACCTCGATTTCAATTCCTAACTTCTTAATTGCAGAGATATTAGTCGACACAATTTCTGGTAGTTCATCTAAGAAGTTCGACTCCATAAGCTCCAAAGAAACCTTTGCCAAATCGATATCAAGACCAGCTAACTCTATTGGAAAATTGGGATCATGAAGTCGAGCCTTTGAGACGTTCACCGAAATGCGCGGAACGAAAAGGCCTTGCGCTTGCCAACAGTTGAAATCTGCGATCGACTTCCGCAATATGATCTGATCTATGTTGGTTAAGACATTCAGCTCTTCCGCAGTTTCCAAGAATTCGATAGGCAGCAGTATCCCGTCTCTTGGATGCCTCCACCTAACGAGAGCTTCGACACCTGACATCCGAAGGGACTTTGCGTCAAACTGCGGTTGATAAATACAAAAGAACTCGTCGCGTTCGAGACCGGAAATAACATCATCACATCGAAGCTTATGAGCAATAGCAGCACTTTTCATCGAAGGGGTAAAGAAGCAAAAGCGGCTACGTCCTTCGTTCTTTGCCCGATAGAGTGCCATGTCCGCGTTCACAAAAAGGGCCTTCCCGTCAATCTCGTTGCCCGCAGAGACAGCAATCCCGATGCTGGCCCCAAATCGGCATTCGTGGCCCTCAAAGAAAAATGGCTGCGACACTTGGAGGATCATGCGCTCAGCGAGACTCCGTAAGTCGGCATCGCAAGGTGCATCAGGCACAAAGACTGCGAACTCGTCTCCACCGACTCGCGCAACTAAGGCGTCGGGCCCGGCGCAATCCGTCAATATCTCTGCTGTCTTCCGGAGCACAAAATCGCCAACAACATGGCCAAAAGCGTCATTTATCTGTTTGAAACGATCAAGATCAATATGAAGGACAGCACAGCGCAGTTTCGGTCCAGATGGCTGCATGATGCGATCCCGCTGAACTTGGTCGAGTTTTCGTCGGTTGGGGAGGCCGGTCAATGCATCGTGAAGTGAGTTGTGTTCCATCTCGGCACGTGCTGCCTCAATCTCGGCATTTTGCGTCGCTGCAAGTTGGTTCGCCGCCTCCAAAGCTGCGGAATGCTCGTATTCGAGAGTTGCGTCCCAGTTGATCCCTATCAACATTGGACCGTCGATTGGATCTTCCTGGAAGCTGACACGACTTCGAATGTAGCGTATCTCGCCATCAATCCGGACAATTCGGTAGTTCAGGTCATAATCGATGCGCTTAACAAGCCCGTCTTGTGTTACCGTCATAGCCCGCTCAAGATCTTCAGGATAAATGGCTTTTTCCCAAACGTCACGAGGAAGCGGCGTGTCGTCTTCTGGCAGACCATAAATCGACCGAAGTCGACTGTCCCACTCAATGCATTCGTGCTCGATATGACCTGCCATGGGATTTTTCCTCCATCTGCGACTAGACTCTGAAGTGCCAAACCAGATAGCCCCTTGACGATCCTGCAAAATCGCCCGCACAACATTGGAAGGCAGTCCATCTTTGACCAGGTAGCGTCTGATTTTGCCGTCTTTGGCCTGCGTTGCGCCGCCACCCAGACTGCCAATCCAGAGATTGCCTTCTCTGTCGGTCATCAAAGCGGTCAGCAGTTCATTCGCCACGCCGTACTGCTCGCCGCATTTGGTGAAGGAGCCGTCTTTATATTTGGTCAGTCCAGTCCATGAGCCTATCCAGATTGTCCCTTCCCTGTCCTGACAAATCGGGTAGGTGTTATTGGCGGACAAACCATTTTCGGTTGAATAGGCGGTGATGATGTTGTCGCGCAGGCGACTCAATCC
>JANOGW010000023.1:0-14448 GCA_031406155.1 Pseudorhodobacter sp. | reverse complement strand
TGGCGGAGGGAACGCGACTGCGGTCGAACCTTCTCCACCTAAGATATTGATATCAAATTATAAAATATTCTTGGAAAGTTGTGTTGGCTAGTCTGCTGCAAACATCGGGCCGAACCTGTTCCACCAGAACCGCACCGTTTCATGGCTTACCTCAATGCCGCGCTCGTGTAGCAGGTCCTCGACGTTGCGAAGCGAAAGTGGGTAGCGGACATAGAGCATGACCGCCAGACGAATGATCTCCGGGCTGGTTTTGAAGTAGCGAAAGGGGCTGCGTTTTGTCATCCGGCGAGACTAGGCGACGGCCCTGACCGCTTCAAGAATCTTTCTCTGACACCGCCCGGCAGGTTCTAGAATCTGCGGGCCACGGGGTCAGCCCAGCTCTTTCAGAGCCCATTCGATCCGGTCCCGCATCATGGTCCACCGGATGCCCGCTACGACCTGCCGGGCCTCGGTCAGGGCTTCGCGCGCTGCGCCAAGACGTTTTGCTGCCTTGAGAGCGAGGCCCCTGCCGCAAAGCGCCTGAGCCAGAACTCCCTGCATTCCGATTTCGCGCCCCAACGCAATGGCGATATCAAAATGTGCCACAGCGCGCGATTTCGCAAAAGGCAGGGTTTTCATCAGAAACAACAGGTTGCGGCGCAACAGCGACAGGTCCGGCTTCTGGGTGCCGGTAGCGAGCAACAGATGGATGGTTCCAAGCGAGATATGCGCCATGGCAGCGCCGTGCGTGTTGCCAATTGCCCGTGCGCGCGCGCTCGTATCCGCGATCCAGCGGACGCCGCCGGCCATGTCGCCACCCAGGAACCGGGCCAGACCAATAGGACCATCGACGATGTTGTCGACCCCAAGATAGTCCAGTTCCTCGCGCAAGGCCCGGATGTCGTCCAGAATGCGGGCGCCGCCGGAAACATCGCCGTTCATCACCATCGAAAAGCCCTTGAGCCCCTGGCAGACCAGCTTATCCACCTGCCCGCCCGCCGCCTGTTCGCCGATCGTGGCGAATTCGATGGCGGTTTCAAAGTTCTCGCAATAGGCCTCGTTGAACGCAACGCAGATCGCGCCCCAGCCCGTCGCCCCGGTGAAATGCGTACGGCGGCCCATCTCGATCAGAGTGTGGCCATTGTCGCGCGCCAGATCCATGTTTCCGAAGATCGAGTGGCTCCAGTTTTCATAGAAATTGCAATAGGTCCGGTAATAGGGCTGCGCTCCGTCGCCAAGGAGCCGGTTGATCCGTTCCGCCAGATCATGGGTCCGGGCCAGAAAACCGGGACGCGGGGCGCTGCATTCCAGCACCATCAATCCAAGGCAGCCATAGACGATGGCGTCGCGATCGGCGGTTCGTTCACCGATGGCAATGGCCGCGCCGATGTGCTGGCGGGCCCGATCGAATTGAAGGTTCTGGCAATAGGCGACGCCGACCAGTCCGAGGATCCGCGCATAGCGCCGGTTGCCAGAAATCGCCACCATTCGGTCAGACTGGCTTTCGAACAAGGTTGCGGTTTTGCCGAACTCGGCGCGCCACTGCTGAACCTCGAACCAGCTGGCGAACAGCTCGGCGATCTGATCTTCGTCAAGCTCCATGTGATGCTGGTCGATCAGGCTGTGCGCCTGTGCAAAGGCATCATTGGCCGTTGCCAGTGAGAACAGCCTGAGGTTGCGCACGCCCGCTGCGATCAGGTAGGTTGCGGCCTTGTCAGGAATGCTTGCGTGGCTGAAATGATGCGCGAGGCTTTCCGAGACTTCTTCGAGGCGGTCTGCGAACCTTTCTTCCAGCTCGGTTGCGATCCTTTCGTGCAGCAGTCGCTTTTGCCCCTGCAGCAAAGTGTCGCGGATGGCGTCCTGCACCAGCGCATGTTTGAACTGGTATTCCACGCCAGCGCCTCCAAGTGGCATGATCAGTTCTGCCCTCGAGGCTTCATCAAGCTGGGCAGGTTGGAAGGAAGAAGAGCCTGCAATGATCCGGCCTGCAAGGCGGCAGTCAAAGCGGCGGCCGATCACGGCAGCGGCCTGAAGCAGCTTGCGACACTCTGCCGGCAAGCGGTCGAACCGCTCCATCACCATGTTCTGCAGGTTGGTCGGCAGAACGACCGTACCGTCATCCGCCGCAGCCGTGCCATTCGCCTGTTGACGCTGCACCAGCAGTTTTGCGATTTCCTCGGCATAAAGCGGATTGCCGTCGGCTTTCTCGATCACCAGATTGGCCACGGCCTCGCTGTCGCTGGTCCCGCTCAGCCGCTGGCGGATCAAAGCAGCGATGCCTTCATCCGACAGCGGCTTCGGATCGATGGATGACGCCCGTGGGTGCATATGCCAGATCGGGTCGAATTCGGGCCGATAGGTGCAGATGATCATCAGCGGAATCGGTTGGTCCAAGCGGACCAGACGGTCGATGATCTGGATCGTGGCGGGGTCGGCCCAGTGCAGGTCTTCGACGATCAGCACAACATTGGAAGTTGAAGCGAGTTGGGCGAAGATTGCGACGATAACCTGACGCATCCTTTCGCCGACCATCTCGGCGCTCAGGCCTTGTTCGGCCTCGTTTTCGGTCTTGCGGCCCAGCAGGGTCATCAGAAACGGAAGGTTGGCCGCGCAGTCGAGATCGAGGGTCCGGAGCAAGCGGGTTATGCGATGTTCAAGGCTCGCCACCGATGTGGTATCGTCGGCGGACAGTGCGCCGCGCAACATGTCCGCGAAGGGCATGAAAGGCACGGTCGTGCCATCGGCGCGGCACTCGCCCTTCAGGACGCGGGCACTTCCAGACAGGCGGTGTTCGAGCTCGTACAGTAGTCGGGATTTGCCGATGCCGGCTTCGCCCTTTATGTTTGCAATCCTGATGGCACCTTCCGACACGGCGGAAAACACCGTCTGCAGCCGGGTCAACTCTTCGTCGCGTTCCGTCAGGGTCGACAGCCCGCGCGTGACGGACGCGTCGAACCGCGACACGCCGTCCCTGAGAGCGATCAGTCGATATACCCGTTGGGAGGCGGATTTGCCCTTCATTGCCCGCTCGCCCAGGTCGGTTGCCTCGATCCTGCCCTCGACAAGGGCAAACAAGTCGCTGCTGATGAAGATCTCACCATGGCCTGCCATAGTTTCAAGCCGCGAGGCGACATTGGCGGTGTCGCCGATGATGGTCACATGGGCCTTGCTGGTATCGCCGACATCCCCGACGACGAGCGGGCCGCTGTGAATGCCGATCCGGACCTGCGGCGCGCGACCATAGCGCCGCTGCAAGTCATTCTGCATGGCCAGCATCGAGGACTGGATTTGCAACGCGGCACGACAGGCGCTGAGCGGTCCGTCCTCGATCCCGGTTGTCACGCTGAACAGCGCCATGATCCCGTCGCCGCGATACTCTCCGATGGTGCCGTTCTGGCCATGGACTGCTTCCTGCATCTTGCCGGAAACGGCTTGAATCACTTCGAAAGCAGCCTCGGCGCCAACCTCTTCGGCAAATTGAGTAAAGCCCGCCACATCGGCGAACAGGACCGTTCCCCTGCGCTTCTGGCTGCTTGTCGTTTCAACCTGCATCCGTCCCGTACCCCCACTTCTGCGACAGATCGGCCTGGGCGCAAGGTCTTCATGCAGCGTTCCTCCCGACACACGGGTTCGCCGCACCGAAATCTTGCCCCACATCCGCCAGACGTTAACAAAGATGGCCGGTTCCCAGAAGGGGAATCTGGGATTGCCCACTTGGCGCAGGTGTCAGCCGTCCTTGACGGATGCGGCTTTTCTGGCACGCGATGCGGCGGCATAGATTGCGACCCGGGCCCGGTTGATTGCCCCCAGTGGAAAGTGTTCCAGTGCCGCATGGCCCGGAGAATAGGTCAACGCATTCTCGGTCGCTTTGGGTGCTGCAACCGGCTGATCCGACGGGATTGAAAGTTCGGCCAAGGGCACGAAGGCTGCACCATTCCTTGCCCAATCGACCGTCGGATCTTCGATCGGGTGCAGGACCGGGTCCGATTGCAGAAGGACACCAAAAGTGAACCGGCCAGGTTCGGATTGAAGTTGCCGCTGCAAGGCCACGCGCCTGCCGTCGGTGCCGTTTATACGCGGGGGAGGAGCCAGACGGGGCAAGGCCCGGACCATGTATTTCACGGCATGTGGGCCCAGTTTGTAAGGCGTCGTGCTCCAGTAGTTCGTTGAGAGCGGGGCGTTCGGCCGATTAAGCGCAAGTCGCAAGACAAAAAAGCCCGCACGCGGATTCGCGATCATCTGCGCCAGCATCTTCAGTTTGCCGCCAAGCGTCAGCTTTGAATCGAGGAAGGCCTGGTTGAAAGGCACATAGGCGGCGAGGTCGCCCATGATGAAGACCGGGCTGTCCAGCAGGATGAAATCCTGAAACCTTTGACCGTCAGGCCCCATCGGTGCCGAGTCCATCGGCACGCCCTGGACCTTGATCGCAAGGCCATGCGTGTCGCGCTGGCTGTCCCTGCTGACCGCCCCATTCGAGAACCGCAATGTGACCGAGTAACTTGCGGTCTGCGCGAACAGGCCATGCCGCAGGTCCGCAGGGATATGGTCGATTACCGTGAAGGTGGCGGCCAGGTCGGCGACACCCTTGCCGTGTTCCGAGCGCAGTGCCGGGCATTTGCTTCGGGGAACATAGGCCAGATTGATCGCAACCAGTTCCGCGATCAGTTCGGCATCGGATCGCTGTGGGTCGTAGGTCATCTGCGCGTCCTCCGATATGCCCGGGCCTCAGGTCGGATCAACCGACCCCTCGGCAATCATGCTCAACGTGTTCAGTCCGGGCACAAAGAAGTATTCGCCACCCCGTGTTGTCACGAATTGCGGCAGGCCGTTCATGATCCAGGGCGTATCCTCGCCTTCGGGATCGGCCTGAATGATGAACTTGGAACCGGCATGATGCCGTCCCAGCAGCGGACAAGTGTCGTTGCCTGCGCTGAAGTCCAGACCGAAGTTGATCCATTGCTGCAGCACAAACTCGAACTGCCGGAACAGGTCCGAACAAACGACCATGAAGATCACGCCGCGTTCGACGCTGTCGTCGTTCTCGGGTGGGTCAAAGGGGCCATAGGGCAGACCGCGCCGCAAGATGCGGCGCCGGTTGGTGACGGCCGATCCGTCGCGATGGCGGGGGTTCGACGCTGACAGATATGGGTCCAGCATGTCGCGCATGTTGCCGCGACGGATATGGGCCGAGATCGGGCAGCGCACGCCCTGCGGGTCGTCGGCAAAGCGAAAGTCGGACATGAAGCGGTCATAGGTGGCCAGCCGGTCATCCTCGGCCTGGTTGCGGCGACCCGATTTGGCCTGAAGGGCTGGGATGTCGGCCCATTCCACCTCGAACCGCAGCATGTCTTCATAGGTCGGCGCTGCGATCAGGGGCGCGCCATTGGGCCAGCGCCCAACCATCTTTGCGCGCAAAGTGAGGTTGGCCACATCCTCCGGGATGCCATTCACCTGCGCGTAAAGCCGGCTTTGCCCGGCCACGTAATCATCAAAAGTGCGCACATTCTCGTGCAGTTTTCGGAAGGCCATGAATGTGCCGTTCCTCACGAAACGCGGCGGCTGCACCATCTGTGGCAATTCCTGCGACTCGTCGGGATATCCCATCAGGAACTCGCCGGTGGCAAGCGGTTTCCAGGTCTGGTCGGGCATCAATTTGCCCCGCCCGTGCACGCGGTACGCCTGGTCTTCAAGGCTGTATTGGCCCGCAAAGACCGGATCGCCAGTGCCATCTTCGAAGCCGAAATGCTCTTTTGCGTCCGGCATCAAGCTGCCGTCGGGAGCCCGGACCATGCGCGCGCAGGCTTGCTGATGATCTGCCCCGTCCTGCCCGTGCCCGCTCAACAGCCTCACCCCGTGCCCGGAACCGAGGGTGCGCAGCTGGTCTGTCATCGCGTCAAGCTCGGAAACCGGCGTGGCGTCCGCCTGCATTTGCGCGTTCAGCGTGACGAGCATGTGGATGGCCGCGCCGCTTGCGCCCTTTGCCGCATTGCGCCAGACCGGATCCCAGAATTCCTGCGCGCTGGGGCCTGTATCGGAAAGAATCGGACCGCGGGCTGGCATGCCTTCAATGAACTCGGGCGGAAACTGCGCCAGCGTCGCGACAGGAACCTCAAGCGCCAGCAGACCGAGCCATGAGAAGGCCAGATTGAGCGTCACTATTGGGCGCCCTACCCCCGATCTGTCCGGCCCATCGGGCGAGTCGCTCCAGCGTTCGCCGGTGGTCACGAGAGGCAGAAGGTCAAGTACTGCCTTGCGGCCCGCCGCGGCGTCGTCGAAATGGAACAGGAAATAGCGCGCATGCGGGAATCCGTAGCGCCCATAGGCCCGCACGATGTTGCCCTGTATGTCGTGAAGATCCAGCGGCGCCGTCATCGGGATTGCCATTTCGAGGTCAGCACACCCGAGGGCTGCGTGGGCCCTTGAAGATTGGCCGGCTGATGGGTGACGCGAAAAGCCTCGAACGCGTTGTAGAGGTCAGTGCCGCCGCGCCCGAGGTTGTCGATCATGAAGCCCACAAACATCTGCTGGACGTAGGCGGCCTTCAGCACCGAGGCCAGATCGCTGTCGGGCGCGCGGGGAAACGGCGTCAGGCCGCGTTTGACGGTGATGGCGACGATTGCGGTGATGACCGTAGTGACCGCGAGTGCGACAAGTCCCCAAAAGCTCCAGACCCAGATCCCGCCGATCCAGGCCGCCAGCGCCAGAGCCGTAACACCTGCGGCAATCGCTGCAAAGAGCGGCAAGGGATTGGTGACCGGAGGCGCGCTGGTCCAGTAGTCGTTGAAGGGCATGGTCGTGTGCAATTGAGTGCGCCGCAGGAAATCGAAGAAGTTCTGTTCGCTGTTCACGCCTTCGAATCCAATGCAATGGCCGAAGATGAGCCCAAGTTCGTCAGACATATGGCGCCACAAATCGTTGGCGTAGGCGCGCAGCGCGGTGTCGCTGCCGTCCACCGCATCAAAGTCGATTGTCATCATCAGATAGGCATGGGGCAGGTGATCGACCCGTTCAGCCACGGTCATCTGGACGTTGAAGATCAGGTTCAGGATCGGGTTCGAAGGGCGACGGCCATTGTAACGCACGTCGTCCAGCACAAATAATCGCGCGAAATGCGTGCCCGGAACGCGGGCAAACGGGCTGTTAAGCCGGGTTTCGCGGCTGAACTCGTCCTGCTCGGCCGTTGGAAGTGACGCCAGCGCATCACGAAGATGGTCGATCCGCGAGCGTCGCTTGCCATTTACAGTGACCGTGCCGGTGCGTTCGACGGGGGCGGCGATGGTCAGAAAGTAGTGTCCTGCATCGTAGTCACCCACCAGGCTTCCCCTTTGATCTTCCAGTTTTCGCAGGACTTCCAGGTGGGGTCGGGTCCCATTGCTGTCGCACCATGCGCTGGCGATGTTCGCTGTCGGCGCGGCTTGGCAAGCTGGCCATGGTTCCTGGTCCCATCGACCCCAGATCGTTTTGCACCCCTGTGACCATCCGCAGATACTCCCGTTCGAACGAGGCGGGGTCGAGGTAGGGTTGCAAGTCGGACAATGCCCGCACCGCCCGCCAGACCCGCAAGGCGGCCTTGATATCGCGCTGCGCGGCACCAGGCGTCGCGTTGAAGAAGTAATCGGTCTGGTACTGGTTGTGCCGGATATAGCGCTGGAACGGCTCCAACGGGATCGAGGCGGGATAGCCGAAATCCCGATACCAGGCGAGGTCCAGCATATAGGGAATGCCGTCCGAAAAGGCATCGATGTATTGATCCCAGGTTCCGTTGAAATTGCTGCAAAAGAGCGTGTAGTCATAATAGAGTCGGATCTTTTCGTCAGGATTTGCTTTTGGCCACTGGTTCGGGCTGATTATTACCCAACGCGCGAATTGGATGATCGAAAGCCCCTGCAAGCCTGCCAACAGTTGCGGGACTGCCCTTACGATGATGAAGATGAAGCGTTTGAGCCATCCATGCCATCGCGTCGACGGGGTGACGACATTCAAGGAGTAAGCCTTGCCCGCAATGTTCGACATTCTTGTCAGGACTTTCTGTGCAACGCTTAAAGCTATACGCGGCATTATCCGGAACGGCAGGGCATGCGTCAATGCCGGTGTTCGCGCCCCGACCGGCTGTTGTAATCGCTTGATTGCAGCCCCGCTTGTCTTATGCTGATCCACATTTGTGCTGGTGCACATCGGGAAGCTCAATCCGAATCGTCGGGGAAGGGAAAGCTGGGCAATGACGCGTCACAGCGCAAGCCTGTCTTTTGCAGGGATATTGCTCTGTTGGTCTGCTGCGTTTCTAGTGCTTTCGGTTCTGGTCGCGGGGTTGCATGCAAGCTCGATCATGTTGCTTGCCATCGGGGTCGCCTTTTTCGGGGTCGCGCGGTCGTTCTTGCGAGGATCGACCTACTGGACAAGGTTCGCCTTCCCCACAATGCTTCTCGGCGCTGGGATTGCGTATTTGATGGCGCGAATGAATCTGGCGGTCCCGTCCTGGTGGCTCTTTCCGATCATCTGGCTGCAGATTGCGGTAGCGGTCTTGTTGCTTGTGCATCTGCTGCGTCGTTGACCTTCTGAAGGGCGTCTGGTGTGGGGGCGCACTGGCTGATGAATGGGTTCCAAAACAATGATCCGGTCGGAAGACCGGAAACGCCAATCGGGAAAGGGCGGACGGTCGATGTTCAGATATCTTGCAGCCGCATCGGGCGTCTTTCTGGTTTTCGTGGTTGCGGTATGGATCGCAACCGACAGCAGTTTTTCCAGCTGCACGACGATGCTGGAACGTGGATTGGCTCCTATCGCAAAGGACCGGACCGAACGGTTTCTGGGCAAGGTGCAGGAAGACACCGCACGGTGTCGCGGCGGCGACCTTGCCGCCGGTTACCGCCAGACTCCCTGGGTGGACTGGGCGAACTACTGGTCGGCAGGCGATGACGACTCGCGCGCCAGCACGTACAATCCGATAACCCTGATGGGGCAGCTGTTCAGCCGCAACGGGCGCGGGCTGGATGGCGCGCTGATGGATCTGGAACGGCAGCGGATCGAGTTGATCAAGTTCAGCCTGTTCGACAATTATACCTATCCTGACTACGATCAGGGGCGGAACGGGCAGAGCGGCCCAACCTTGAAGATCTGGCCGCAGATGCGGCTCAAGAGCGACAACAAGGATTATGCCGCAGTGGGCGGCAGTGGCCTGCAGGTCTGCCGGGGGGAACTGATCCGGTTTCGCACGGTGGACGGCATCTGCAACGACATGCGCAATCCGGCCATGGGCGCGACCGGAATGGCATTCGCGCGCAACGTTCAGTTCGAGGCGACATTTCCGATCCTTGCGGCCGAGGCCGGCGATACGCTGGTGCGCAACCGCCATGGAAATCGCATCGGGATGTTGCAGCCGGATCCGCAGGTCATCAGTCGCTTGCTGCTGTCGCGCCGGCAATCGACCACCGAGACCTGCAATGCGGGACTTGGATTGCCGGGCAATGATCCCAAAGCGCAGTGCGACTACAAGAAGGCCGCGTCGATGAACGTGCTGGCCGCTTATTGGGTACAGTTCATGACCCATGACTGGTTCAGCCATCTGGAGGAGGGAGAGAATGACACGTCCCACACGATCCCGATGGGGTGCCTCGAAAGTCTGGCGCATGGCAGGCCCCGGCCGCTGACGCCGGAAGAGGTGCAAAAACTGGGGTGCAACCCAGAGATGCGCGAGTATCCGGCGATCGAGCGGGACATCGGCCTGCCGCTTAAGTTCGACGGCAACACCCGGCTTGCCCGCGCGCCCAAGACGTCGCCCAATACGGTAACCGCCTGGTGGGACGCCTCGCAAATTTATGGCTACGATGGCCGCTCGCGGGCACGGGTCAAGCGCGATCCCGAGGACCTGGCGAAACTGCTGCTGCGTCCTGTCGACATCCGCAAGGACCATGGCGACACCGCAGGCTATCTGCCGATCCTGCGGCTTGATTGCCCAGCGGATGAACCCGGCTGCAAGCCCGACCCAATGAACCCGAAATGGAACGGGCAGGAGGCGACGGCGTTCCCCGAAAACTGGTCCATCGGCATGAGCTTTTTTCACAATCTTTTTGCCCGCGAACACAACACCTTTGTCACAGCCTTCCGTGAAGAAGCCCGCCGCCGCCCTTCGCGCGACAGTGGCCTGCGCCGCCCGCAAGCGCCCGATGCGCCCGTCCTTTACAGGGACGTCACCACCGACGAGATTTTCGAGATTGCCCGGTTGGTCATCGCCGCCGAGATCGCCAAGATCCACACCGTCGAGTGGACCCCGCAACTGCTGTACGACGAGCCCCTCAGAGTTGCGATGAATTCGAACTGGGACGGGCTGTTTGTCGATCACCCGCAGATGAAACGCATCTTGTCAGAACTGGTGAGTGATTTTGGCAAGTCGGGCGACGATGACAAGGAAACGAGTTGGTATTCGGTGTTTTCCTCGGGGGCCGGGATCGTCGGCACCGGAACGCTTGACAAGAATGGCGATGTGGCATCGGTCAACTACGACAATGCCGGTACCAACCATTTCGGCGTGCCTTTCAACTTTACCGAAGAGTTCGTCAGCGTCTACCGACTGCACGCGATGTTGCCCGATCTGATCGAGTTGCGGGATCACGAGGCGGACCCGAACGCCATCGTCGGGATGTTGCCGATTGTCAGCACGTTCCGCAGCAAGGCGACCGCGGCGATGCATGCCTATGGGTTGGAGGATGTCGCGCTCAGCTTGGGGCGACAGCGGGTTGGCCGACTTGCCTTGCAGAACCACCCTCAGTTTCTGCAAAACCTCACCATCCCAAGCCGCCCAGAGGGGCCTACCAAGACAATCGATGTCGTTGCACTCGACATTCTGCGCGACCGCGAGCGCGGGGTCCCGAAGTTCAACGAGTTCCGCCGCCAGATCGGGCTGCGGCAGTTGACAAGCTTCAGTGATTTTGTCGATGTCCATCTTGCGACCAACAAGAACCGCAAGCCAGCCGAACAGGCTGAACTGGAAGATCAGCGGCGTCTGGCCGAACTGCTGCGCAAAGTCTACGGCCAGCATGTTTGCGATGCGTCCAAGATCATCAGCAGCGTGCAGTTGTCCCCCGACCTCGCCAGCGGCGGCAGCAAACAATCTCCCTTCCCGAATGATTGCCTTGGCCAGAAGGACGGCAGCCTTGTCGACAACGTCGAAGATATCGACACGGTTGTCGGCTACCTGGCCGAGACCACCCGGCCACACGGCTTTGCCATCTCTGAAACGCAGTTTCAGATCTTTATCATCAACGCTTCGCGGCGGCTGTTTTCGGACCGGTTCTTTACCTCGAGCTATCGGCCTGAATTCTACAGCAGGTTCGGGCTGGATTGGGTGAACAACAACGGGCCTGACAGACAGATGGAGCATGGCCGCGTCAACGGGCACCGCCAACCGGTTCTGCCGCTGAAGCGGCTGTTGATCCGCAACTTGCCGGGCCTCGATGAAGAGTTGGAGTACGTGGTCAACGCCTTTGACCCCTGGGCGCGCGACCGCGGAACCTACTATTCTCTGGACTGGGTGCCACAGCGCCGCGCGGCCAGCGATCCTGCCTTTGCCGTGACATCGCCCTGAGAATGCGAACCCAGATCCAGACCGGAGCCATCAGCGCCATGACACCTAGACCGCCCTTCAGCTGGTTTGTCCGCAAGTTCATCTGGAACAGCATGTCGTTGCTGATTTTCCGCTTCAAGAAAGCCAAGCCAATCCCACTGCCTCCAGAAAATCCCGAGCCACTGCGTGCGGTCCCGCTCAGCCAGCGGATTCCGGGCATCGAGATCAACAACATCCGGATGGCCGATCACATTCCGCCCGGCGAAACCTCGAAAGTGATGTTCTATTCCTTTGCGCTGCGCACCTGGCTCAGCCGGGTCTTTCCGCCTGTGGTCACGGGCCTGCCCGAGATCGCCGACGACATCAACGTGGCGATGGATCAGGCATTGAACCGCTGTTACCGCGCACTTTATCCGGCACCAAGTCTGCCAGCGGAACTGGGCCATGCAGGGTCGCCCGAAATCGGCGATCTGGCCACTTCCAGCCCGTTTGCCTGTTTCCTGACGCGCGACGGCGACGGCACCTATGTCTGGGATTTCCGCGATCTGGACGCGCATGAAGTTTACGGCGGGTTGCGCCCCTTGGGGTCGCGGGTGTTCTTTGCGGTGGACAAGGCCGCGCGCAAGCTGAAGGCCACCCGGATCGAATGCGTGTTGGGAGACATCGACGCAAGCGATGATCGCTGGAACGAAGCCGTGCGCACAGCACTGTGCGCGGCCTCCACGCAGGTTTCGATGGTCAACCATTTCAATTGGGTGCATCTGGCCTGTGGCGGGCCGTTTGCCATTGCGACACGGAACAATCTGGGTTTCCATCATCCGATGTGCCGCCTGATGTGGCCGCATATGTTCGGCACGCAGAACTCGAATTTTCTAGTGACCGAAGGGCAGATGCTTCCCGGTGGCGATTTCGAAACGGTGTTTTCCTTCACACATGCCGGCATGTGCAACCTTTTCGCGCGCAGTTATGACGGCTACCGCGCTTCGGTCATGGTGCCAAGGCTCGACTGGCGCGACCGGGGGTTGGAAGACGGCGGATTTGACGCGCCGGTGCAGGACAACCTCACCCAGATCTTCGATGTGATGCTGGCGCATACGACGCGCTACATCGAGGCCTACTACCCCAGCGACGAAAATCTGCAGCGCGACGAACCTGTGCAGGCGTGGCTTCGCGCGCTGGAGGCAACCATTCCCAACGGTATTGGCGGCGTCACCGGGGGCGAGGTTACCCGCTCGAGCATCGCGCGTCTTGCGGCGGGGTTCATTTTCATGGCGGCGGTCCAGCACGAGTTGCTGGGCAGCATGATGTGGAACTACCAGATGTGGGTCGACAAGATTCCGGTCCGCATCCATACCGACGGACGGCGGGTGTCGGTGGATGTGTTCCAGAGGCTTCTGAACGCCAATTTCAATCTGAACGTGGACCGTGCAAAACTGATGGTCGATTTCTCGTACCTTGCATTGGACGACCGGGGCAGGGCTGCCTTCAAGATGTTCCTCGAGGATTTGCGGAAGCTGGACAAGGCGTTGTCGCAGCAGCAAACGGCCTTCTGGCGCGTGTTGCCATCAAGGCTGGACGCCAACATCAACGCCTGAGGGGCCCGCCAGGGTCGGTTCGGCAACGCGTCTGCGCGGGCTGTAGAATACGAAATGACGCTGGCAACAGACCCTTGAGACATCTCGCCTTGCACGATGGCACCCGATCCCAAGAAACGGATACTCTGGCGCCCGCGAACAGATGATTGATCATCTTCGCAGACTGTGCAGCCAAGCGTCTTGAAAGCGAAGCAGTCCCAACTACCCCTCCCCCACTTGTTTATCAATCAGCGAGAAGGTCGCGCCACTCGGCGAGCGCGGCAGAGAGGTTAGATTTGGATCTGATGGTGCTGTCAGACGAATGCGAACCAGTCTCCGTTACCCCTACCCCGCTTGTCGATCATGTAGCGAGAAGGCCACACCACTCTGCGCCAGCGGCGGCGCGGTTTGGTTTGAATCTGATCCTTGGAGCTTCACTTTTTAGATGAACCTAGCCTTTCAAACAAGGCCTTCACGTTTGACACATGCCAGGCACCTGAGCGTCGCGTCCGGATCCCGCGCGCGGTCAGTTCCGCGGCGATAGTGCGCAGCGAGGAGTGGCCAGCCGCCCGGATATCCTCGATCACCGCCACCAGGTCCTTCGCGAACTGATCCGCATTCGCCGCCACGGTGGCCCTCAGCGCCACACCGCCCTTCCCTGCTCTCCTGAGGCTCGCCGCGCCATTCGGATTGCCAAGCTTCACCCCGCGCGCCTTTGCCACCGCGAGGGCCTCCTTGGTGCGCCGCGAGATTGCCTCCCGTTCCGCCTGTGCTACCAGCGCCATGATGCCCACCGTCAGGTCATTCGCCTCCGGCATATCAACCGCGACGAACCGCACGCCAGAATCCCGCAGGGCCAGCAGGAATGCCGCATTGCGCGACAGCCGGTCCAACTTGGCAATGACCAGCGTCGCCCCCGTGACCTTGGCCAAATGCAGCGCTTTCGCAAGTTCTGGCCGATCAGCGCGTTTGCCGCTTTCGACTTCTGTGAACCGGGCGAGAACCTCGGCACCTCTTGTTGCCGCGAATGCCTCGATGGTCTGGCGCTGTGCCTCCAGACCGAGCCCGCTCGCGCCCTGCCGCGCCGTCGAGACCCGCTCATACGCCACCAGCCGCTGCAATGCCGCCATCCATGCCTCCTGTACACATCTGCCTAACGTTCGTTGCGCAGGTGTGTACGATGGAAACGGCCGGGTGTGTAGTCGCAAGCCGTTGATGTCTATTGCTAATACTCAGAGTTCGTTGTCTATTTAGAGGACCATGGCCGGACTGGCTGGCGTCAGATTGCCGACGATCTTGGGGTCGGGATGTTTACCCTGAAGAAGTGGGTGACGG
>JANOGW010000070.1:0-4946 GCA_031406155.1 Pseudorhodobacter sp. | reverse complement strand
ATTGATTGCCTATCGGATGACCCGTCGGCAAGCGCCGCAATGGGTATCGGCCCAGCCCAAGCGGTTCGCCTGGACGATGGGCCTCGTCATGTCCTTGGCGATGATGATCATCACCAACAGCGGCATCCGCGGCCCGCTACCCCTGACGATCTGCCTGATCTGCCTGACCTTGATGTGGCTGGAGGCGGTTCTTGGCCTGTGTCTGGGCTGCGAGATCCACCGCCAGCTGGTGCGACGGGGCTGGATGCAAGCCGATAGGAATTTTGAGATCTGCACGAACGGGTCGTGCACCGTTCAGCCCCAACCCCAATTTGCAAGGTGAACACATGAATCAGATGCGCATCTCGTCCCGAACCGCTTCACTGCGGAACAGGATCGTCGGAATTGAACAGCCAGTGCCGATCATCGGCGGTGGAACGCGGCCCTATGTCAACCTTGACAATGCAGCCAGCACACCGGTCCTGCGCGAGGTGCTGGATACCGTGAACCGGTTCATGGACTGGTATTCGTCGGTCCATCGCGGCACGGGCTTCAAGAGCCAGGTTTCGACCCATGCCTATGAGGAAGCGCGCGGTATCGTTGCGGATTTCGTCGGGGCCAACCGCGCCGACCATGTGGTGATCTTTGGCAAGAACGCGACCGAAGCCATCAACAAGGTGTCATGGCGCATGAACCTTGGCCCCGATGATGTCGTTCTCGTCTCGCAGATGGAGCATCACAGCAATGATCTGCCCTGGCGGGCGCAGGCGCAGGTCGAGCATATCGGCATCGACGACAACGGCGCGCCGGACCTTGCGCATCTGGACAGCCTTTTGCACCAACATGCCGGGCGGGTCCGGCTGGTGGCGGTGACCGGGGCATCCAACGTGACCGGCTACATGCCCGACATTCACGCTTTGGCCCGCCGGGTTCACGCTGCCGGTGCGCAGATCCTGGTCGATTGCGCGCAGCTTGCGCCCCATCGCACGATCGACATGCGCGGCCTGGATGACCCTGAGCATCTGGATTACGTCACGCTGTCTGCCCACAAGATGTATGCCCCCTTTGGCACCGGTGCGCTGATCGGCCGCCGCGATACGTTTGAACAGGGCGAGCCGGAGCATCGCGGCGGCGGCACCATCGACTTTGTGGCGCTGGACAGCGTGTCCTGGGCACCGGCCCCCGACCGCGACGAGGCAGGAACGCCCAATGTGGTGGGGGCGGTGGCACTTGCTGCCGCGATCCGGGCCTTATCCGACATCGGCATGGATCACATCGCGGCGCATGAGGCCGAGCTCAGGGCCCATGCGCTTGAACGTCTTGGGCGGATCGACGGAATTCGGTTTTACGGCGCAGGCGATGCGTCGGGCGGGCTTCGCCATCTGGGGGTAATAGCGTTCACGCTGGCCTCGCAGCCGCACGGGCTGGTCGCTGCTGCACTTGCGGCCGAATACGGGATCGGGGTCAGAAACGGCTGCTTTTGCGCGCATCCCTACCTTATCCGGTTGCTTGGACTTTCGCAGTGCGAGGTTGAGGACGTGCGCGCCAACATGGCCAGCGGCGACCGCAGCACCGTGCCGGGATTGGTGCGGATCAGCTTTGGGATGTATAATTCGCTGGATGATATTGATCAGCTTGCCACAGCGCTTGAACGCATTTCCGCAGGCTGTCTGGGGGCGACCTACCGGCAAGACCTTGTCAGCGGCGCGTTTGTTGCAGACGCATTGACGATAGACCCAGCCGATGCGTTCTCGATTTAGCGGTGCGGGTCCGAGGGGATGATGCGGCGTGTGCAAAGCATCGGGGGATGACTTAGGCCAACGTCAAGGCGGCGGGCTGTTCAGCACCGGAAGGTCTGGGCAGTTCACTCCGATGCACCGCGCAGCGGACCGTGTGGGTGCGGCAGGGCGCGAGCGTACTGCCGCTGATCCAGGGCTTGGCCAGTGTTACAGTCTTTGCTTGGCTCCTGACCTTAGCGCCGTCAGAGTTCGCAGGTCGCTCCTATGCTGCCTATGGGGGCGTCTACATCGCCGCCTCGCTGGGCTGGCTTTGGGTACCAAAAAGCAGCGCCCTGACACGTGGGATGTGACAGGGGCAGCAATCTGCGTGATTGGTGCCGCAATTTTCTTCCTTTCTCCAAGGACCATGGGAAGCTAAATAACTTACACCGGCGAAACGCCCGGTCGGCAGGTTTCGCGTCAAGAAAGTTAGACGGCAGCCCCGTTCCCTCCGCCAAGTGGCCGCTTTTGAAGCATCGGAAATGAGCCCCGCGTCCGTCGAAAGTTGGCTTTCCGCCCTTCTCGGCATCAACCGCTGGATCGGGTTCGCACAATTTCAACTATCCCCCACCACTTTCAACCGCGGCTTTAGCATCTCGCCCACAGCGTTCACACCAGCCCGCAAGGGCGAGTCGATCAGGTGGGCATAGCGCTGGGTTGTGCCGATCTGGGTGTGGCCGAGCAGCCGCCCGATCATTTCCAGCGAGGCGCCGCCAGAGACCAGCAGCGAGGCGAAGGTATGGCGCAGGTCGTGGATGCGGACGTCGGGGATATCGGCCTGCACGCGCATCCGTTCCCAGAACCGCTTGAGATCGACTACCGGCTGGCCAGGCACATCACCGGGGAAGAGGAAGCGGCAACCCTTGGGCACCGCATCGCCGCGCAGACGGATCAGGGCCACGGCCTCGTGCGAGATCGGCACGCGGTGGACGCGGCGCTGCTTGGTGTACGCGGCCTGCTTGGTCCAGATTGCCAGATCAAGGTTGAACTGGTCGAAGGTGGCGGTGCGGGCCTCGCCGCAACGGGCGCCGGTCAGCATGCAAAGGCGGATGATCCCCGCGGCGCGCTGATCGGGATCGGCGCAGAGGGCGTCGGCGAGGCGCTGGATTTCGTCGAAGGACAGGAACCGCTCGCGGGCGGTTTCGGGGCGCTTGCGGAAGCTGGTGGCGGGATTGTCGGTGCACATTTTCCATGTGACGGCGAGGCTGAACATCTTGCGCAGCACCTCACCCACGCGGTTTGCCCGCACCGGCGTCGGCTTGAAGGTCTTTGGCGGGGGCTTTGGTTTGGCCGGTTTTGATTTGATAGCGCGAGGCATCTTTATCGGCTTCACGGTTTTCTTCCAGACCCGCGGCCGCCCCGCCGCGACCTTGGTCAGCAACCGGTCGACATCGGTCGGCGTGATGTCGGAGACCTTCCGCGATCGCCATTCCGACACGACCAAAGTCCTGAGCATGCTCGCCTGATCCTTGCCACTGGATGCGGACAGTTTCGGCAGATGTTCGTCGACGTACCGATCGACCAGTTCATCAACGGTAGGCGCGTGCCGGGCATTGGTCCGCGTGTCCATCGGGTCTTCGCCGCGATCGATGTCGCGCTTCAGGCGTTTGGCCTCTTCCCGGGCAACCACGACCGACCAGGCGGGCCATGTGCCGATCGTCATGCGCCGCTGCCGTCCGGCTACGCAGTAGATCAGAACGAACCCCTTGCGGCCCGACAGGAAGACACAAAGGCCGAAGCCCGCGCAGTCCTCGTCGAATACGACGTATTTGCGCGTGCCGATTTCCGCAGCTTTTACAATCCGTTCCGTCAGATGCGTTCCCATGCGGGCCCTCCAGTTCAGGCCTACTGAGGATCGAGAATCGGCAAAGAGCAACCTGCTCCACGCATGGCACCGGCGAAGAGGCGGAAACCGGCGGAAACAAACCGGTCATTCATCCGCCCTTTTGACCACGGGTTTTGCGGTGTTCGCGCGGTGTTTGCGGTTTCGGACATAAACACCTCTCTGTTTGATCGGCACGAGGCCGCATTCGACCGCAATCACCCCGGATCAACCGCAGGTTTGTTTCCGCCGGTTTCCGCCTCTTTGCCGGTGCCCTGCCCGTGCTTGTCTCCCCTGACCGATTTCAGCGCGCCGATCGGGGAGCGCCGGGCATGGAGAAAAGACATGAAAAAGATTGGCTTAAGCGATCCTGACGATACTGCGCCGGAAATGGATTCCGGCCTGCTGACCGGCTGGCTGAACCGCACTGACCTTGCCCGCGAACTGACCCTGTCGGTCGACACGCTGCAGCGCTGGGAGACCCGCCGCATGGGCCCGCCCTGCGTCCGGGTGGGGCGCAAGGTGCTCTACCGCATGGAGGCCGTGAGGGACTGGTTGCGTGAGCAGGAGGCCCGCAAGGCGGGCGTCGGCCGCGCTGTCGCCGGTCGGCGCTGAGGGGGTGATCATGGCACGCACCACCAGCCCCACCGATGCCACCTCGATCGCCGCGTTGATCGCTATGACCCAGCACAAGACGAACAAGCGCAGGCAGGACCATTGGTCCTGGCTCCGCGCGGACACTATTCGCCAGACTGTGACGGTCGCGCTATGAGCGAACTGGCCACCGATTGGGCGATCCAGCAGCGCGGGCTGCATCCCGCGGCCAAGCTGGTGCTTTGGCATCTGTGCAACCGGCATACCCTCGGGTCCGGCTGCTTTCCGTCACAAGACCAGCTGACCGCCGAGACCGAAATCTCGCGCGCCTCGCTGAACATCCAGTTGCGCAGGTTGGAAGAGGCGGGCCTGATCCGCAGGCATAGGCGGCCGGGGCGCGGCCCAACACCGTGGAAATCAACCCGCTACATTCTCGGTTTCGAGGCCGACTTTCCCCAAAAGCCATCTCCGGATTCCGGACGGCAAAGCGGGCAAAAGCCATCTCCGGATTTGGCACAAATGCCCGCAAAGCCATCTCCGGATTTGGCGCAAACTCCCACAAAGCCATGTCCAGATTTGCAACAAAAGCACCCAAAGCCATGTCCAGATTCCGAACAAAGCAATCTCCGGATTCTGGACACTAACTTAGTAAGAAAGAAAGAAACTGCTACCGCGCGTAGCACGCACGCGAGCACGCATGACACGCACGCGAGGGAAGCCCCCGAAATGGCCTGTCTCGCAGCCTGTGGCGAGGGGCTGTGCGTTGAAGCCCG
>JANOGW010000101.1:0-80423 GCA_031406155.1 Pseudorhodobacter sp. | reverse complement strand
GGCCACAAAACCTGCGGGCCATAGGGCTTATCCACCATGCTGAACGCCGCCGCTCCGGCATGATTGGCCGCAAAAGACATGTGGTCCGCCGGGTGCCAATCTTGCGTCAGCACCCGCACGCCAAAATCGGCCATCAGTCCGTTGATCCGCGGGATAACTGCATCGCCGTCCGCCACAGCCAGCAGCCCGCCAGGGCAAAAGTCATTCTGCACATCAATCACAATCAGCGCGTCGTTTGAACTTGCCATCCTCGCCCCCCAATTTTCCCCAGACTTGCGCAAGTTGCTGCACAGCACAACCACCGCAATCTGCTTTCCGGCATTGATCCACCCGCCAAGCTGGGGCAATAACGCCCCCATGTTCACCATCGCCGCCCTATATCACTTTACCCGGCTGCCCGATCCGGCAGCGCTGCAAGGCCCGCTGCTGGCTTTGTGCAAGGCGCTAAGCGTGAAGGGGTCCCTTCTACTGGCGCATGAAGGCATCAATGGCACCATCGCGGGTTCGCGTGATGGCATTGATGCGGTGCTGGCCCACCTGCGTGCTTTGCCGGGTTGTGATGCACTGGAATGGAAAGAAAGCTACGCTGACACCATGCCCTTTGGCCGTGTCAAAGTGCGGCTGAAACGTGAAATTGTCACCATGGGTCAACCGGACATCAATCCGATGGCCCGCGTTGGCCATTATGTTGACGCCGCCGACTGGAATGCCCTCATCGTCGCCCCCGACGTGGCGGTGATCGACACCCGCAATGATTTCGAGGTCGCGATTGGCAGCTTCCAAGGCGCGGTTGATCCTGAAACCCATGCGTTCCGCGACTTCCCGTCATGGTGGCAGGCCAACAAGGGCCGGTTTGATGGCAAGCGTATCGCCATGTTCTGCACCGGCGGTATCCGCTGTGAAAAATCAACCAACTACCTGCTGGGGCAGGGGGTTGAAGACGTGTTTCACCTGAAGGGCGGCATCCTGAAATATCTTGAACAGGTGCCCGCCGACGAAAGCCTGTGGCAAGGCCAGTGCTTCGTGTTTGACAAGCGCGTGTCGGTGGGCCACGGCCTCGTGCCCGGCAATTTTGACACCTGCCACGCTTGCCGCCGACCGTTGTCAGCGGACGAGAAAACCAATCCGCTATACGAACAGGGCGTCAGTTGCCATCGCTGCATGGCCGAACACTCCAACGAAGACCGCGCGCGGTTTCGCGAGCGGCATCGCCAGTTGGCATTGGCCACCGCACGCGGCCAACGCCATTTCGCCGACTAGAGCGTGATGAGGCAAAGTGGGTATGGGTTTTCCCCAACAATCACGCGACCACCTAAAAACGAGATCAGGATATTGTTTCCTTCAAACATCATCTTGCTCTACCGGAAACGCGAGCCCGCCGTGTCTGCGGCAAAGAACATCGCATCGCTGGCGTCGAACGTCACACCCACTTTGGTGCCGGGCTTGGTGGTCAGATCATCATGCGCCTCGATCACCAGCTTTTCGCCCGATGGCGCAGTCAGGTGAACGAAGGACACGCCGCCCAGAGCCTCGGTCAACTCGACGTTATGGGTCTTGCCTGCCATATCCAGCCGCAGATGCTGCGGGCGAAAGCCGACAACCACATCCGCGCCTGATCCGGGCAGGGCGACGCCTGTGCTGACAGATGCCGACAGGCCCTTTGCTGCTACTACTCCCGCCTGTTCCACCTTGCCTGCAACGAAGTTCATCGCCGGGCTGCCGATAAAGCCCGCAACAAAGCGGTTGTCCGGGTTCTGATACAATTCCAAGGGTGCTCCGACCTGTTCGATCCGGCCCTTGCGCAGCACGACAATCTTGTCGGCCAGCGTCATCGCTTCGACCTGATCATGGGTGACGTAGATCATCGTGGCGCCGATTTCCCGGTGCAACCGGGCAATCTCCACCCGCATTTCAACGCGCAATTCCGCGTCAAGGTTCGACAAGGGCTCGTCGAACAAAAACACCTGCGGCCCGCGCACGATGGCCCGACCAATAGCAACCCGCTGGCGCTGCCCGCCCGACAGGGCTTTCGGTTTGCGCGCAAGATACTCGTCCAGCTTCAGGATACGGCTGGCTTCCTTGACCTTGCTGGCAACTTCTTCCTTGGGATGCCCGGTCATCTTCAGACCAAATCCCATGTTTTCGGCAACCGTCATGTGCGGGTACAAAGCGTAAGTCTGAAACACCATCGCCACGCCACGATCTGACGGGTCTGCCTTGGTGACATCGCGCGTACCAATATGAATGGCACCGGCGGTCGTTTCCTCCAGTCCCGCCACCATGCGCAGCAAGGTGGATTTGCCGCATCCTGACGGCCCGACAAATACGCAGAACTCGCCATCCTCGATCTTCAGATCAATGCCGTGAATAACTTTCACGTCGCCGAACTGCTTCACCACATTCTGTAACGCGACACCCGCCATGATTTCCTCCCTCTAAGCGCATTCCGAAGATTGTGACACGGTTTTCGGATGAAATGCGCGTTAAAACAAACAATTAAAGTCCCGAATGATCTTCTGGAAAGCGCCAACTCTCCGCTTCCTTTGCAATCGCATTGGCCGTTTCTGTCACGCGCGGGGCCAGCAGTGCCAACGCCGCCAGACTTGACCGCGATGTTGTCGATGTAACCGAAAGCGCCCCCATCACCCGCCCGGTATGCGTCAGGATCGGCAAGGCGACGCAGATGATGCCCGGTTCGTGTTCCTCGTTGTCTAAAGCGTAACCGCGCTTTCGAATCACCTGTAACTCGGCAACCAGTGCGTCGCGTGTGGTCATCGTGTTGGGGGTAAAGCGATGAAACGACTGCCGATCAATCGCGCGGGCCTGCACTTCGGGCGGCAGAAAGGCCAGCATCGCCTTGCCCACCCCGGTGCAATACGCAGGCCCCACCTTGCCGGCCTGACTGAACATTTCAACCGCGCGCGTTGCGTGTCGCTTGTCAACATACAGCACTTGCGCCTGATCCATCTGTGCCAGGTGAATGGTTTCCCCCACTTCACCCGAAAGCGCATCAATCCAAGGTCTTGCTATCGGCGCAAGCGAACTTTGCGCCCAGGCCGCATGCGCCAGCCGCACCAGCCTGACCCCCAGCGCATAGGATTGCCGGTCGGGATCGTAGATCAGCATTCCTTGATTTGTCAGGGTCTGCAAAAAGCGGTACATTGTGGCTTTGGGATAGGCGCCAGCCGCCAGCAATTCGGTAAACCGCACCGGCCGCCCGGCCATGGCAACCATGTCCAGCACATCAAGTGCTTTGCCTACCGTGCCATCCCCTGGCCCTTCATCGCCCATCGCGTATCAACCCTCGCTCCCAGTTGACAGCTTAGACGATACGCGACATAGTTTTCAATATTCAAGACTAAGTTTCAAATAGTGGAACCTAAGGGAGGAAACCATGGTCCATAAGAAAACCGGCGCAGTGGCGCTTGTGGCGGCATTGTTGCTGTCCACATCGGCGTTTGCGCAAGAAAAGCGCGTCGTCACCTGGAATACCGACTACGATCCGATCCCGCTGGCTGCGGCAGAGGCGATGGTCACCGACTTCGAGGCTGCAAACCCCGAGATTGACGTACAGATAACGAACTTCGACCACGAGGCTTACAAGAACGCGATCCGCAACTTCCTGACGGCGGATGCGCCGGATCTGGCCAACTGGTATGCCGCTAACCGGATGCGCCCGTTCGTCGAGGCCGGTCTGTTTGCCGACATCTCAGACGTCTGGGCCGCGAACGGACTGAACGAGTCGCTGGCGTCCTCGGTGTTGTCGTCCACGATCGACGGAAAGCAGTACGCGATCCCCTATACCTACTACCAGTGGGGCATCTACTTTAACCGCGACGCTTATGCTGCTGCGGGTGTGACGCCCCCGGGCCCCGAAGGCGTGACCTGGGCCGACTTCCTGTCAAACTGCGAGAAGTTCAAGGCTGCCGAGATTGATTGCTTGACCACATCATCCCTCGAGCAATGGCCGGTCGCGGGGGTCTTCGATTATCTGTCTCTGCGCACAAACGGTTACCAGTTCCACAGCGATCTGGCAGGTGGAAAAGTTTCGTGGACTTCACCCGAGGCGCGCGCAGTATTTGCCGAGTTTGCCAAGCTTCAGCCCTATGTCAGCGAAGGCCACGCTGCGATCAAGTGGCAGGATGCTGCTGCGCTCCTCGTGCAGGGCAAAGCCGCGAACTTTGTCATGGGCAACTTCGCCGTCGGCGTCTTCAAGGAAGGCGGGATGACGAACGATAACCTCGGCTTCATGGTGTTCCCCGAAATCACTCCGGGAATCCCGCGCGCCGAGGAAGCCCCGACTGATACGACCCACCTGACCTCGGGTGCCAAGAACCCCGAAGATGCGAAGCTGTTCCTGGCCCACTTGGCGAGTGCAGAAGCGCAGACCAAATGGAACGCGGCACAGGGGCAGTTGCCGACAAACAAGAACGCGACGGTTGATGCGGCCGATCCATTCCTCGTTGCTGGCTTCGAGTCGCTCTCGACCGCGACAGGAGGCATCGCACAGTTCTGGGACCGCGACGCCGATGCGGAATACGCCAAGGCAGGGATGGAGGGGTTCCAGCAGTTCCTCGTCCAGCCCGAAGAGCTTGAGGCGATCTTGGAGCGGCTGGAAGCAACGCGTATGCGTCTGTTCCCGCAGTGATCTGACGACGCGGGCGCCCCAGCAGTTCCGGGGCGCCCGTCTTTCATTCCGGGGGGATATCCATGGCACAGGCATCAGACTTGGATGCGGCGCTCCCAGTTCACCGCGTTCCGTCACGTTGGAACCAGCGCGCTGTGGCGCCATGGCTGTTCCTGGCACCTGGCCTGTTCATGTTCACGGTCTATGTCCTGTGGCCGATTGTTCAGAGCATTACGCTGTCATTCTACGACTGGAACGGACTTTACAACGCTGCTGGCGATTTTACAGGAACCTTTGTCGGCGTCGGCAATTACCGCGAGTTGATGACCGACCCGGCCTTTGAGACCAGCCTTTGGAACAACCTAAAGTGGCTGGTTCTCTATATGCTTGCGCTGCCCATCGGCCTGTTCATCGCGATCTTCCTGAACCAGACCGTACGCGGCATCCGGCTTTACAAGTCGCTCTTCTTTTTTCCCTTTGTCATCAGCCAGGTCGTCGTCGGTCTGATGTTCGCCTGGTTTTACGCGCCGAACTTCGGCCTCTTCTACCTTCTGACCGAGTGGATTTCGGGCAAGGGCACCGCCATCCTTGCCGACCCTGACCTTGTCACATACGGCATCATCGCCGCCGGCCTTTGGCCACAGATCGCCTATGTGATGATCCTGTATTTGACCGGCCTGAACAACGTGGCCTCCGACCAGATTGAGGCAGCTAGACTGGATGGCGCCAAGGGCTGGCGGATGCTGTGGTATGTCGTCCTGCCGCAATTGCGCCCGGCAACCTTCATCGCCGTCATCGTCACCGTCATCGGGGCCTTGCGCAGTTTTGACCTCGTCTCGATCATGACAAAAGGCGGCCCCTTCGGCGAAAGCCGCGTGCTTTCCTACTACATGTTTGAAAAGGCGCTGGGCGAATACGGCTTTCGAATGGGCTATGGCGCGGCCATCGCGGTCGTGTTGTTTGCGATCATGATGATCTTCATCTCGGGCTTCATCTGGAAGATGTGGCGCGACGAGACCGAACGTTAAGGAGGGGCGATAAATGTTCCCACGTCCCATTCAGCAGACCAGCACCGGCACACAGTGGCTTTATACCATTGCCTTGCCGATTGCCTTGATCATCTGGCTCTTCCCGCTCCTCGGTGTGGCGCTGACCTCGCTGCGCCCGGCCTCCGACCTCGCGCAGGGCAACTACTTTGGCACGCCATCCGGAATTGCCTGGGAAAACTACGTCTACATCTTCACCAAAACGCCCATTGGGCAGTACATGATCAACTCGCTGTGGGTCACGATCCCCACGGTCATCGGTGCGGTAAGCTTGTCGCTGATGACGGGCTTTGCCCTGGCGGTGTACCGCTTTCGCAGCAACATCCTGGTTTTCTTCATGTTTGTTGCAGGCAACTTCGTGCCGTTCCAGATCTTGATGGTCCCGGTTCGAGACATGACGTTGCAGCTGGGCATGTATGACACGTGGTACGGCCTGGCGCTTTTTCACATCGCGTTCCAGACCGGGTTCTGCACGCTTTTCATGCGCAACTTCATCAAGGCGCTGCCGTTTGAGCTGATCGAGGCCGCGCGGGTCGAGGGTGTCACCGAATGGCGCATCTTCTGGTACATAGTGTTGCCACTGATGCGCCCCGCGATAGCTGCACTTAGCGTCTTGATTTTTACCTTCATCTGGAATGACTTCTTCTGGGCCACGGTCCTGACGCAAGGGGTCGACAGCCAGCCGATCACAGCAGGCTTGTCGAGCCTGAACGGCCAATGGATCGCGCAGTGGCATCTCGTTTCGGCAGGCTCCATCATCGCCGCCCTGCCCCCCGTTCTGATGTTCTTCCTGATGCAGCGGCACTTCATCGCGGGCCTCACCCTCGGAGCCGTGAAATGACCAGAATTGCCTTCATCGGCGCAGGTTCGACCATCTTCATGAAAAACCTGATCGGTGACGCGCTGAACACGCCGTCGCTGTCGGACGCCACCATTGCGTTGATGGATATTGATCCGAAACGGCTTGCCGAATCCGAACTCGTGTGTCGCAAGATGGTGTCGTCACTGCGGGTGGGTGCAAAGATCGAAACCCACACCGACCAGCGCCGCGCCCTGCAGCGTGCCGATTTCGTCATCACCGCCTTCCAGATCGGCGGCTACAAACCCTCCACCGTCGTCGATTTCGATGTGCCAAAGCAATATGGACTGCGCCAGACCATCGCTGATACGTTGGGCGTCGGCGGTATCATGCGCGGCCTGCGCACCGTGCCGCACCTGTGGAAACTGGCCGAAGATATGGCCGCGATCTGCCCCGATGCGACGTTGCTGCAATACGTCAACCCGATGGCCATAAACACATGGGCGCTGGGCGCAAAATACCCGGACCTGAAACAGGTGGGCCTTTGCCATTCCGTGCAGAACACCTCTGAAGAACTGGCCTACGATCTTGATATCCTGGTCAGCGATCTGCGCTTTCGCGCCGCTGGCATCAACCACATGGCGTTTTTCCTGAACCTCGAGGCGAAAAGCCCCGATGGCAGCTACCGCGATCTCTATCCTGCCTTGCGCGACGGCTACCGCGCCGGTCGCATCCCCAAGACCCCGCTTGAACGGCCGCATTGCCTCAACAAGGTCCGCTACGAAGTGATGATGCACTTCGGCCATTTCGTCACCGAAAGCTCTGAACATTTCGCCGAATACGTACCTTGGTTCATCAAGGATAACCGCCCCGATCTGATCGAGGCATTTGGCATCCCGCTGGATGAATATCCCAATCGCTGCGAAATTCAGATTGCCGCATGGGCCAAACAGGCCGAAACCTATGCCAAGGCCGACCGGATCGACGTGAAACCCACCCACGAATATGCCGCCACCATCATGAATTCGGTGCTGACCGGCGCGCCTTCCGTGATCTACGGCAATGTGCCCAACCGGGGCTATATACCGCAACTGCCGATGGGGGCGGCGGTCGAGGTGCCGACGCTGGTCGATGCAAACGGACTGCAACCCACGAATGTCACCAACATCCCGCCACAGCTTGTCGCGATGATGCGCACCAACGTGAACGTGCAGGAACTGACAGTGGCCGCCCTGATGGAAGAAAACCGCGATCACATCTACCATGCCGCCATGCTCGATCCGCATACCGCAGCCGAACTGGACCTGCGCCAGATCAAATTGCTGATCGATGATCTGATCACCGCGCATGGTAATTGGCTGCCCGCATGGTTGCAGGGCCGCAAGGCTGCCTGATTTCATTTTGGTCTAACTATCCCCGCCGGAGGCTCTGCCCCAAATGACGAGAACCCGCCGCAGCAAGGCCTGGTACGGCAAGCTGGATAAGCACGGCTTCATCCATCGATCCTGGATGAAAAATCAGGGCTTCCCTGACCATGTTTTCGATGGCCGCCCGATCATTGGCATCTGCAACACCTGGTCCGAACTTTCGCCCTGCAATTCCGGCCTGCGCGACCTTGCAGAAGGCGTCAAACGCGGCGTGTGGGAGGCGGGTGGCTTCCCTGTCGAATTCCCCGTCACCTCGCTGGGCGAGGCGCAGATGAAACCCACCGCCATGCTGTTTCGCAACCTGCTGGCAATGGATGTCGAAGAATGCATCCGCGCTTACGGCATCGACGGTGTGGTGCTGTTGGGCGGCTGCGACAAAACTACGCCAGGGCAATTGATGGGGGCGGCAAGCGTCGATCTGCCTGCCATCGTAGTGTCCTCCGGCCCCATGCTGAACGGCAAGTGGCAGGGCCGCGATATTGGCTCTGGCACCGATGTGTGGAAGTTTTCGGAAAGCGTGCGCGCGGGCGACATGACGTTGAAAGATTTCATGGCCGCCGAATCCGGTATGTCGCGCTCCAAAGGCGTGTGCATGACCATGGGGACGGCCTCGACCATGGCCTCACTGGTCGAGGCGTTGGGCATGTCACTGCCCACCAACGCCGCCCTGCCCGCCGTCGATGCCCGCCGTATGGCACTTGCGCATATGACCGGCATTCGCATTGTCGAAATGGTCGAGGAAGACCTGCGCCCCAGCCACATCCTGACCCGCGCCGCGTTCGAAAACGCCATCCTTGCCAATGCCGCCGTCGGTGGCTCCACCAATGCCGTGATCCACCTTCTGGCCATCGCAGGCCGGGTGGGTGTTGACCTGACCCTGAAGGATTTCGAGCTTGGTTCGGACATTCCGCTGCTGGTCAACTGCATGCCATCGGGCAAATACCTGATGGAAGATTTCGCCTATGCCGGCGGTATGCCGGTGGTGCTGAAGGAACTCGGCAGCAATCTGCGCGCCGCCAAAACGGTGATGGGTAAAGATATATCCGACTACGCCAATGGCGCAGAAAACTGGAACGACGATGTAATCCGCCCGTTCCACAACCCGCTGAAACCGGCCGCCGGTATCCGCGTGCTGAAAGGCAACCTCGCGCCTGACGGGGCCATCGTCAAACCGTCGGCGGCCACACCTGCGCTGCTGGAACACGAAGGCCCCGCCCACGTGTTCGATACGATCGAAGACATGAAAGCCAATATCGACCGCGACGATCTGCCGGTCACGCCAGACACCATCCTTGTCCTGAAAGGCTGTGGCCCAAAGGGCTATCCCGGCATGCCGGAGGTCGGCAACATGCCGATCCCGGCAGCGCTGGTGAAACAAGGCGTGCGCGACATGATCCGCGTGTCGGATGCCCGGATGTCGGGCACCGCGTACGGCACCGTGATCTTGCATGTCTCGCCCGAAGCGCAGGCCGGCGGCACGCTGGCGCTTGTCAAAACCGGCGATCGTATCCGTGTGTCGGCCAGCGAAGGTGTGCTGCAACTGCTGGTCTCGGATGCAGACCTTGCCACCCGTCGCGCCGAATGGGCACCCGATCCGGCGCACTACACCCGTGGCTATGCCAAACTCTATGTCGATCACGTTCAACAGGCACATCTTGGCGCAGACCTTGATTTCCTCGTTGGCAAGGACACCCGCCCTGTGACAAGGGAAAGCCACTGATGCCCCGCAGAGCCCGAATTTTGCGCAAAATTCGTCTCGGAAATTGCGCAATTTCCGCCTCCCACCAACGGACCCTGACATGACCGATCTTCCCACCTACCCCGATCTCAAAGGCCAGTCGGTGTTCATCACCGGCGGCGGGTCCGGCATCGGCGCCGCTTTGACCGAGGGCTTCCTGCGTCAGGGCGCAAAGGTCGCCTTTTGCCAACGCTCCGACGCCACCGGATTTTGTGACGAGATGGCACAAGCCACCGGCAACCGCCCGCTCTATCTGCCCTGCGACATCACTGATATCGCCGCCCTGCGAACCACCCTCGCCACCGCTGCGACGGCGCACGGCCCGATCACCGTGCTGGTCAACAACGCGGCCAACGACCAGCGCCACGCAACGCTGGACGTGACACCTGCCTATTGGGACAGGTCCATCGCCGTCAACCTCAAGGCCTATTTCTTTGCAGCACAAGCCGTCATACCCGGCATGCAGGCGGCGGGCGGCGGTTCGATCATCAATTTCACCTCGATCAGCTACATGATGGGCAACGCGGGCTATGCCGCCTACACCTCTGCCAATTCCGGCATCAACGGCATGACCCGCAGCCTCGCCCGCGAATTCGGGCCGGACCGCATCCGCGTCAACGCGCTGGCGCCGGGCTGGGTGCTGACGCAAAAGCAAAAAGACCTCTGGGTCACGCCCGAAACCCTTGCCGCCCATGTCGCGCGCCAATGCCTGACCGACACACTGGAGCCGGAAGATATCGTCGGCGGCGTGCTGTTTCTTGCCTCCCGCACCTCGAAGATGATGACCGGGCAGGCGCTGGTCATTGATGGTGGCGTGGTGGTAACCGGATGACGCAGGATGTAGTACCAGACTGGATCGCGGTCGATTGGGGCACCACCAACCTGCGCGCCTTCGCCATGCGGCAGGGCGTCGCCGTCGCCGAGGCGGTGTCGGAGGACGGTATGGGCAAGCTTGCCCGCGATGCGTTCGAACCCGCGCTGATCCGGCTAATTGCGCCATGGCTGTCTGCCACGCGGACTACCCCGGTCACCGCCTGCGGCATGGTCGGCAGCCGCCAAGGCTGGCACGAGGCCCCCTACCGCACCGTTCCCTGCACCCCGCTTGATCCAACCGCCCTTGTCGCTGTCCCCACCGCAGACCCGCGGATCACCATGCGCATCGTACCCGGCCTGCGACAAGTGAAACCCGCCGATGTAATGCGCGGCGAGGAAACCCAGATTGCCGGGGCGTTGGCGCTTAACCCCGGCTTTGATGGCGTGTTCTGCCTGCCAGGCACCCATACAAAATGGGTGCATGTGTCGGCAGGCGAGGTGGTCAGCTTTCAAACCTTCATGACCGGCGAATTGTTTGCTCTGATGTCCGAACAGTCCGTCCTAAGGCACGGCATGGCGGGGGGTGGTTGGGACGATGGGGCCTTTGATATCGCCCTGTCCGATGCCCTGTCGCGCCCTGAAAAAATCGCGGCCAACCTGTTCTCGTTGCGTGCCGAAGGGCTTTTGTCAAATCTTGCGGCACCCCAAGCCCGCGCCCGCCTGTCGGGGCTGCTGATCGGCATTGAACTCGCCGCCGCCAAGCCCTATTGGCTGGGCCAACCCATTGCCATCATCGGGGCCGATGCGCTATCCGCCATCTATGCCCGGGCCCTGACAGCGCAAGGGGCCACACCAAGCCTGATCGCGGCCTCCGAAACCGTGCTCGCGGGCCTGAGCCTTGCCCACAAGACCGTGATGGAGGTTGCACCATGACCCACCTTCCGCTGATTGCCATTCTGCGCGGCATCTCGCCGGACGAGGCCGAAGCCGTCACCGAAGTACTGATCGAGGCGGGCATCACCCGTATCGAAGTGCCACTGAACTCGCCGCATCCGCTGACCTCGATCCGCGCCATGGTGCGCGGTTTCGGCTCTCAGGCGCAGATCGGTGCGGGCACTGTGCTAAGCACCCGCGACGTGCAAGAAGTCCGTGATGCCGGGGGCACGCTGATCGTTTCGCCCAATTGCGACGCGGAAGTGATTGCTGCCACCAAAGCCGCCGGGATGGCAAGCTGGCCCGGTGTGATGACCCCGACCGAGTGCTTTGCCGCCCTCAAAGCCGGGGCTGACGGGCTGAAGATATTCCCGGCCAGCCTGATCGGCCCGCAGGGCATCAAGGCCATCCGCGCCGTTCTGCCGCGTATGACCCAGGTCTATGTCGTGGGTGGTGCGGGCCCGGACAATTTCGCCGAATGGATCGCCGCCGGGGCCGACGGCTTTGGTATCGGCACGGCGCTTTACACGCCCGGCCTGACCGTTGCCGAAATTGCTGCACGTGCCAGCGAAATTGTGGCCGCCTATGAAGCAGCCGTCGAATGACTGCCGTCTTCGACACCCGCATCTGCGAGCTTGGTGAAGGCCCGCTGTGGCACCCCGAGCGCAGCCAACTGTTCTGGTTCGACATCCTCGGCAAACGCCTGCTGACGCAAAATGGCCATGGCCCGCAGGAGTGGCATTTCCCCGAATGTGTCTCGGCGGCGGGCTGGATAGACCGTGATACCCTGATGATCGCGTCCGAAACTGCGCTGTTCCGCTTTAATCTGGAAACCGGCACCAAACGCGAGGTCGTGGCGCTGGAGGCTGACAATCCCGCCACCCGGTCCAACGACGGCCGCGCCGATCCGTTCGGCGGCTTCTGGATCGGCACCATGGGCAAACAGGCGCAACCCGGGGCGGGGGCGATCTGGCGCTACTATCGCGGCGAACTGCGCCGCCTGTATTCCGGCATCAGCATCCCCAATTCGATCTGCTTTCCCGCCCATGGCCAGTTCGCGCATTTTTCCGACAGCGCCGCCCGCAAGGTGATTCGCGTGGGCCTTGATGCCGATGGCTGGCCTAAAGGCGAACCGGAGGTGTTCCTTGATCTGACTGCCGCCACCCCCGAACCTGACGGTGCGGTGATTGACGCCGAGGGCATGCTATGGCTTGCCGAGTGGGGGGCTGCGGGGGTGCGGGCCTTCGCACCCGACGGCACCGTGCAACACACCGTCAAGTTTGATGCCCCTCACACGTCCTGCCCGGCCTTTGGCGGCGAGGGTCTGTCTACGTTGTATTGCACCTCGGCCTTGCAAGGCATGGATGCAGCTGCGCGCGCTGCATACCCAAATGCGGGCATGACTTTTTCCGCTGATGCGCCCGCCCGTGGCCAACCCGAAAACAAAGTGATCCTATGACCCTGAAACGCACCCTTGGCGTCTGCTACTACCCTGAACACTGGCCGGAAACCCAATGGGTCGAAGACGCCGCCCGCATGGCCGCGCTCGGCCTGACATGGGTGCGCATCGGTGAATTTGCCTGGGGCCGGATGGAACCAGAACCGGGGCGCATGGATTGGGGCTGGCTTGACCGCGCCGTTGATACGTTGGGCAACGCTGGCCTGAAGGTGGTGCTGGGAACCCCCACCGCCACCCCGCCGCGCTGGATGCTGACCAAACACCCCGACATGCTACCGGTGGGCCGAGACGGCAAAACTCGCGGTTTCGGATCGCGTCGCCACTACTGTTTCAGCCACGAAGGATACCGCCGCGAATCCGCCAGCATAGTTGCGCTGATGGCCGAACGCTATGGCAAGAACCCGCATATTGCCGCCTGGCAAACCGATAACGAATACGCCTGCCACGACACCACCCTGTCTTATTCCCCTTCCGCCCTGCGCGCCTTTCGCAACTGGCTGGCGCAGAAGTATCAATCTCCCGCCGCCCTTAACCGTGCGTGGGGCAACGTGTTCTGGTCGATGGACTACGACAACTTTGATGACATCGCTCTGCCGAACCTGACGGTGACCGAAGCGAACCCTGCGCATGTGATGGATTTCCGGCGCTTCTCGTCGGATCAGGTGATCAGCTACAACCGCATCCAGACCGATATCATCCGCAAACATTCATCCGCGCCGATCGCCCACAATTACATGGGCCGCGTCACCGATTTCGATCATTTCGGCACCGGTGCCGATCTGGATATCGCAGCGTGGGACAGCTATCCGCTTGGTTTCCTGTCAGACCGGCTGGAGGCCACCCCCGATCACAAGCGCCGCTTTGCCCGGCAGGGTGATCCCGACCTGCAAGCCTTTCACCATGATCTTTATCGCGCTGTCGGAGCAAGACGTTCTGGCGGCCCTGCCGCGGCGGGCCGCTGGTGGATCATGGAACAACAGCCCGGCCCGGTAAACTGGGCCCCCTACAACCCCGACCCCTTGCCCGGCATGGCCCGCCTCTGGGCGTGGGAGGCGTTTGCGCATGGCGCAGAGGTGGTGTGCTATTTCCGCTGGCGTCAGGCCCCGTTTGCGCAAGAACAGATGCACGCGGGCCTGCTGCGGTCAGACAGTGTCGCTGCTCCCGCACATGACGAAGCTGCCCAAGTGGCCCGCGAACTGGCCGAACTGCCCGATGTCGGCACCGCCGCCGCACAAGTGGCATTGGTGTTCGACTACGCCTCGGCCTGGGCATGGGAAACCCAACCACAGGGCCGCGATTTTGACTATTTCCGGCTTGCCTTCGCCTTTTACAAAGGCCTTCGCCGCCTTGGGTTGAACATCGATATCATCGCCCCGGACACTGCTGATCTGGGCCAATACAAACTCGTCGTGGCCCCAGGCGTGGCGACGCTTTCCTTGCAACTTCTTGCGGCCCTTGCCACTTACAAGGGGCACGCTCTGCTTGGCCCGCGCACCAATGCCAAGACGACGAACTTCGCCACGCCCGTGCCACTGGCCCCCAACTTGCCCGGTCTTGATGCCCGGGTCATGCGCGTCGAAAGCCTGCCGCCGGATTTGCCTGTGCCGCTGGCTGAAGGGGGCAATTTCCTGCATTGGCGCGAAAAGCTGGAAGGCACGGCCACCGTTGTCGAAACCTCCGAAGATGGCTTTCCGGTCATCATGGCAAACGACGCTATCAACTATCTTGCCGGCTGGCCCGATAACGAAGCACTTGACCGTATCTTGCTGACCACCTGCGAGGCCATTGGGCTGGAAACCGACATGCTGCCCGAAGGCCTGCGCCGTCGCGATACGCCAACCCATCGGTTCTGGTTCAACTACAACCCGGTTGACATGGAATGGGGCAAGACGGTGATCCCCGCCGCCGGGGTGTACTGGGAAGCACTGTAACCGGGTCGGGGCGGAAAATTTTTCGCACGAACAATTTTCGCCGCTCACCTCTTCGCAGCATCGCTGACATGTAGCCAGGCAAAGCCATTTGGCCCTATCGCAAGAGTATTCCCAGCCAGACCGGCGGCGTGACAAGGGCCGATCAACCTCGACGCGTGGTTAATCACGATGCTTTGTGCCGTGGCCGAAAGATTGAAAACGCAGAGCACGGCGTCCGCCCCGTCACCCCTGAAAAACGCCAGAACCGGTTCCGCGACATCCAAGAACCGCGTCCGGCCAGACAGCAATGCCGCAGACCCCGCACGGTACGCCAACATGGCGCGATAAAACTCCAACACTGACCTCGCCACACCGTCTTGCGCCGTGACGTTCCTTGCCAGTTGCGGCGCTTTCAGCGGCAACCATGGCACGCCGGTGGTGAACCCACCCTGCGGTCCGCCATCCCAAACCATCGGTGTGCGGCAGCCATCGCGGCCCTTGTAATCGGGCCAGAAGGTAATGCCCGGCGGGTCGGTCACTTCGTGAAACTCGATCTCGGTTTCGGTCTGACCCAGTTCCTCGCCCTGATAGAGATAGATCGTGCCCTCGAAGCTGAGCAGCATCGCCGCCGCCAGCTTTGCCACGTCGTCAGACGCGCCATGATCCGACCAGCGCGTTACATGCCGGATCACGTCATGGTTGGAAAACGCCCAGGCCGGCCAGCCATCCGGCGCACCCTTGAAAAACGCCTCGATCTTGCCCCGGAAATGCGCGGGCGTGAACTGTGGCCCCAACATATCGAAACTGTAAGCCATGTGCAGGCGTGATGACCCGGCGGTATAATCCGCCATCACTTGCACCGCGCGCTGGCTTTCCCCAACTTCACCCACCATGGTGCGGCCGTCATATTGGTCTAACAACGCCCTGATCCGCGCCAGAAACACCAAATTCTCCGGCTGGGTCTTGGAATAGAGATGATCCTGCATTTCATAGGGGTTCACGGCGGGCGCGGGGTCATTGCTGGCGAGCGGCGGGTTGGACCGCAACTGCGCGTCGTGAAAATAGAAATTCGCGGTGTCGAGGCGAAAGCCGTCTACCCCGCGATCCAGCCAGAACCGCAGGGTGTCCAGCAGCCAATCCTGCACATCGGGGTTGTGAAAGTTGAAATCCGGCTGGCTGGCCAGAAAGTTGTGCAGGTAGTACTGCCTGCGCCTTGTATCCCATTCCCAAGCCGATCCGCCAAACACCGAAAGCCAGTTGTTGGGCACCGATCCATCGGGTTTCGGGTCGGCCCAGACATACCAATCGGCGCGGGCGTTGTCCTGGCTGGCCCGGCTTTCCTTGAAGAAAGGATGCTTGGCTGACGAATGGCTGATCACCTGATCAATGATAACCCGCAGCCCCAGTTCATGTGCCCGCGCGATCAGCGTGTCGAAATCCGCCAGTGTGCCAAACAGCGGGTCCACATCGGTGTAATCCGAAACATCGTACCCCATGTCGGCCATTGGCGAGGTGAAGAACGGCGACAGCCAGATCGCATCCACGCCAAGGCGTGCGATATAACCCAGCCGGCCGGTTATTCCCGCAAGATCACCGATGCCATTACCGACGCTGTCTTGAAACGACCGTGGATAGACCTGATAGGTCACCGATCCCCGCCACCAATCTTTCATCTTCGCCCCGTGCTGTGCCATTTTCCAAAGGCTATGCAGGGCGCAGAACAGGCGCAACCTGATTGCGAACAGCCCTGACCCTTTTTGAAAACGCCCACCCTTTCCAAAGACGCCCACCCTTTCCAAAAACGCATAGCCGATATCACAATTTTCCATTTGACCAATTCAGCGCCCCATCGCAGCCTGCACAACCCATTGGCGGAGCGTCACATGACCAAATCCCCCCTTTTCACACCGGTCCTGATTGCCGCCTCGATGATCCTGATCGTGAGTTTCGGCATCCGGTCCAGCTTTGGGGTGTTCCAGTTGCCCATCGCCAACGAATTTGGCTGGCTTCGCGCCGATTTCTCCATGGCGATTGCCATTCAGAACCTGGCCTGGGGGGTTGGCCAGCCCATTTTCGGCGCGATATCGGAACGTTTCGGCGACCGGCGGGCCATCATCGCGGGGGCAATGCTTTATGCGTTGGGTCTTGTCCTGTCCAGTTTTGCGGTGACGCCGGGTCAGCACCAGTTGCTGGAGATTCTGGTGGGCTTTGGCATCGCGGGCACCGGCTTTGGCATGATCCTCGCCATCGTCGGGCGTGCCGCATCGGCCGAGAACCGCAGTCTTGCATTGGGTATCGCCACCGGGCTTGGGTCGGCGGGCCAGATCTTCGGGCCCATCGCGGCGCAGTTCTTGCTGCGCTACTATACGTGGCAGTGGGTGTTTATGATTTTCGCGCTGCTGATCCTGTGCGTGCTGTTCGCACTGCCCTTCCTGCGCGCGCCGGCAAAAACCGCGAGCACAGAGCGCGACGAATCGCTTGGCACCGTCCTGATGCGCGCGTTCCGCGATCCGTCCTTTACCCTTATCTTCCTTGGGTTCTTTTCCTGCGGCTATCAGTTGGGCTTTATCACCGCCCATTTCCCCGCCTTCATCGCCGAGATGTGCAGCGCCATCACCCCCGGCAGCCTTTTGGCCGGGCTTGGCGTTGCAGACACCTCTGCCTTGGGGGCCATTGCGATTGCCCTGATCGGGTTTGCCAATATCGGCGGGTCGGTTCTGGCAGGGTGGCTTGGCAAGACATACCTCAAGAAGTACCTGCTGGCAGGCATCTATACGGCCCGCACAATAGCCTCGATCCTGTTCATCATGGCCCCGATGATACCCGCTACGGTCGTGATCTACTCGCTGGTCATGGGGTCGCTGTGGCTGGCCACGGTGCCGTTGACCTCTGGCCTCGTCGCGCAGATTTACGGGCTGCGCTACATGGGCACGCTGTACGGATTTGTATTTTTCAGCCATCAGGTCGGCTCGTTTCTTGGCGTCTGGCTGGGGGGGCGCCTTTATGACCTGACCGGAAATTACACGGCTGTCTGGTGGGTGGGTATTGGCGTCGGCGCTCTGTCTGCGCTTTTGCATCTGCCGATCCGCGAACGCAGCATGACCGCCCAAGCGGCATGAAGATCGGTATCGCCGCGCTGATCGCGGCCTATATGCTCAGCCAGTTTTACCGGGCATTTCTGGCCGTGCTGACCCCTGTGCTGAAGGTGGATCTTGGCGCCACGGCACAGGATCTGTCTGCTGCGTCTGGCATCTGGTTTCTGACCTTCACTTTGATGCAAATTCCCATCGGTTGGGCGCTGGACCGCGTCGGGCCGCGTTGGACGGCATCGGTGCTGCTGTTGGCGGGGGGGGCAGGGGGTGCCGCGCTGTTTGCCATGGCCAGCACGCCGTTCGATCTGAAACTTGCGATGGGTCTGATCGGCATCGGCTGTGCACCGGTGCTGATGGCCAGCTATTTCATCTTTGCGCGGGCCTTTCGCCCCGCGGTATTCGGTACGCTTGCGGGCGCGCTGATCGGGATCGGCAGTCTGGGCAACATAGCAAGCTCTGTTCCGCTGGCCGCCGCAGCCGAGTATTTCGGCTGGCGCGCAAGCGTGGCGGGGTTGGCGCTGTTCACTGCCGGCGTTGCGGTGGCCGTGGCAGCACTTGTGCGCGATCCGCCGCGTGCAAAGGGGGCCGCACAAGGCTCGCTGATGGATCTGCTGCGCATGCCCGCGCTATGGCTGATCCTGCCGATGATGGCCGCGAACTATGCCCCGGTGGCGGCGCTGCGCGGCCTGTGGGTCGGGCCCTATTACACCGATGTGTTCGGCGCGGACGCATCGGGCATTGGCCGCGTGACCCTGATCATGGGTCTGGCCATGGTGGCGGGCAACTTCGCCTACGGGGTGCTGGACCGCATCTTTGGCACCCGCAAAGGCGTGGTGCTGGCCGGCAACTTATGCGCTGCCGCCTGCCTGCTTGCACTTTGGGCTCTGCCCACGCTTGGCGGCTTGCTTACTACTGCATTGCTCGCCGGTGTCGGGCTGTTCGGCGCGTCCTTTCCCATGGTCATGGCGCATGGCCGCGCCTTTGTGCCGGCACATCTGATGGGGCGCGGTGTAACCTTACTGAACCTGTTTGGCATCGGCTTTATCGGCGTGGCGCAAATTGTCACCGGCCGCTTGCATGCCAGCCTGCCGTCAACCCCGCCCGAAACCCCCTACAGCGCAATCTTCCTGTTCTTTGCCATCCTGTTGCTGGTTGGCTGCGCCATCTACGCCTTCAGCAAAGATCGCACCGACTGACCCCCTTTCCCCCCGCCTGCCATTGCGCTACAGCCGCTGCCATACTGAAGGAGTTGTCCGAATGGGCTATAAAATCGTCGTCGCAGGTGCCACCGGTAACGTTGGTCGCGAAATGCTGAACATCCTGGCCGAACGCGAGTTCCCGGTCGATGAAATCGTGGCCCTTGCGTCTCGTCGGTCGCTTGGCACAGAAATCAGTTTTGGCGACAAGACCCTCAAGACCAAAGACCTTGATACATTCGATTTCACTGGCTGGGATATCGCCCTGTTTGCGGTGGGTTCCGAGGCAACCAAGATCTACGCGCCAAAGGCCGCCGCAGCCGGCTGCGTTGTCATCGATAACTCGTCGCTTTATCGCTACGATCCTGCCGTGCCGCTGATCGTGCCGGAAGTGAACGCGGATGCGATCGCTGGCTACAAGAACAAGATGATCATCGCCAACCCGAATTGCAGCACCGCCCAAATGGTGGTGGCGCTAAAGCCGCTACATGACCGCGCCCGTATCAAGCGCGTCGTCGTCTCTACCTATCAGTCCGTGTCCGGTGCCGGTAAAGAAGGCATTGATGAACTTTGGGATCAGACCAAAGGCATCTATGTGCATGGCCAAGAGGTCGCGCCTTCCAAATTTACCAAACAAATCGCCTTCAACGTGATCCCGCATATCGATGTCTTCATGGATGACGGCTCGACCAAGGAAGAATGGAAAATGGTCGCCGAAACCAAGAAAATCCTCGACAAAGCCATCAAAGTCACCGCCACCTGCGTGCGTGTGCCGGTATTCGTCGGCCATTCGGAATCCATCAATATCGAGTTTCACGATTTTCTCGATGAACACGAGGCGCGCGACATCCTGCGCGAATCCCCCGGCGTGATGGTCATCGATAAACGCGAAGACGGCGGCTACATCACCCCCATCGAATGCGTCGGCGATTACGCCACCTACATCAGCCGCATCCGCCAGGACAGCACCATCGACAACGGCATCAATCTATGGTGCGTGTCCGACAACCTGCGCAAAGGTGCGGCGTTGAATGCCGTACAGATCGCAGAACTGCTGGGCAGCAAACATCTGAAAAAGGGGTAAGGTGCCCCGGACGATCTTCCTACGGAAGATCGTCCGGGCGTGACTAAACCAGTCACGCCCAAGGTTTGCCCGACGAGTGCAGCTTGCCCCAAAGCCTCGCGGCGTTCGCGATCTTTTCGGCAGCCCGCGCCTGCAGGTCCTCCATGACATCCGCTACTGGTCTCAGATCGCCAAGCTCTGACATATCCCGCACCATCATTGCCTCGAATACCCTTCTGGCAATCGCTGCATCATTCCAATCGCCGTACGCCGTTTGCAATGCCTTTAGCCGCTTCAGAAAAGGTGCGACCCTGCGCGCCGGATAAAGCGGCGCAAGAAACTCGACCGAGTATCGAAGCTTTTTCAGCTCTTTGCGCAGCTCGTGGCTTTGCACCACCGACAGCAGTTCCAGATGCTTGGCTTTCCCGGTCACCTTTTTCCAGCGATCGCTGAGGGCGGCGGCGGCAAGGTCGCCAAGCGGCTTGGCCAACCGTTCGGTCTGCGAGATGTCGTCGGGCAGCAGCCACCCGCGATGCGTGACATAATCCTGAAGGCCTATCAGAAACTTGCGGGCACGACTGCCAGCAAGCAGTTTTCTCAAACGGCTCCGCTCGCGGTCCGCATCGGTGCGGCAGGCGCGCAGAAACGGATGCCCGCCCCGATTGGCGCTGCCATCGCCTAAGGCAGGTTCGAAAATCTCAAATAGCACCACTTCAAGATCTCGGGTCTTGCCAACCTCTTGACCAAGCCATTTCGCCTGCTCCGCCAATTCGCGGGTTTGTGGCGCGTCGATGGCGCGGCGAAACAGACCAAGCGCCGTACGAAGCCTGCGAAGACCTATTCTAAGCTCGTGCGGGCCTTCCAGATCGTCCGTCGTCAGTGTTGCGGCACACCCCGCCTCGATCTGGGCGAGACAGGCCGAGATGCAAAGTGCCGCACCTTTTTCAGAGGTCAAAGAACGTCTCATGGCCCAAACCATTCTGTTGCCGATCAGCCGCCCAAACCGGGCCTGGTAACTGCGCCTCTTGCCGCTGCGCGCCGGTTCGGCACCGATTTGCTGATGCGAACCAAGGTATCCCGATCAGCGTGCACGCACGTGCTGGTCGAACCAGTCTGAAATTGCCAGCGGCGTTGCACCATGACACTTTGAATGACCCAGTTCATCCAGATGTCTGGATGGTTCTGCAATCGGGCGCGCGTGGCGGTCATTGGGACCACGTCGCCAGACCCATGCAATCCGCCCGATCTCATCAGTTTCTGCAATCAGATCTATCGTGCCCGACATCTCCAACACCTCGAAATTGTGTCACGCGATTGGTACGTCTACACTGTCAGCCGCGAATTGCAACTGGTTCTGCAATCAGTAGCAGATAGACACATTAGCAGGGCAACTTTGTGCCTGAAGCCTTTTTTCGTCTGATCCCGGCATGCCCGCGTCTTTGGAAGACCTGCCGAAGATGATGAATATGCGCTCAGATATCCTCGAACATGCCGGTTGGTCTTCCGTCGATGGTTTGCGTGTTCTTCCTTCGCCAGTAGTCCTCCACCCCGGCCGCCCCCATCTGTTCGTAGAAGGGCAAAAGTTCCTGTTCAGCGCGGGATTTGCGAAACTCCATAATTGGTACGCCGGTGCCGCATGACGTTTGAACCAGATCAATGGTCAGCTCGAATATCTGGCGGCTGCCAGCAATCTCGGGGAATGCCAGGATCAATTCCTGCCATTCCGGGTTTCGCGGGTGAAACACCTTCGCCTGCCCATAGAGGCGCAGGATCAGGGCCTCGCCCTCGAACGCGCAGAACATCAAGGTCATGCGGCCGGTGGCGCCGACATGGGCCGCAGTTTCATTGCCGCTGCCGCTCAGGTTCAGCCAAAGGATGCGGGCATCATCAATAATTCTAAGCGTATTCATCCCTTTGGGCGACAGATTGACGCGGCCAGTTTGATCGGCGGTCGCCACGAAAAACAGCGGCTGCCGCGTGCTGAATGCTTTCAGCGTGTTGTTCAACTGGTGTCCGGTTCCCAATTCGCCCTCCAATCACCCTTTGAAAAAGAAGAACATAGATCGAACAAACATGCAAGCGCACGCGATAAAGCTACCACAATTGCCGCCGCAATATGAAATACATGGAACGAAATCATATAGATAAACATCATGATGCGCGCATTGGCTGCGCCTTGCCGCAGCATTTATCTTGCAACAGCCCCCGGACCCTTCTATCCAAGCCAAGCCTGATCAGGCCTCGTAGCTCAGGGGATAGAGCGGCCGCCTCCTAAGCGGCAGGTCGATGGTTCGAATCCATCCGGGGTCACCATTTCCTTAGAGCTTGTCCGACAAAAGCGGATACCGGTTCTGTCGAAAGACAAGCGTAGAATCCAAGGGCTAGAGTCGGTTGCCCGATACGATGATCGTCAGACAGACACTAGATATCCAGATGCTCCACATTCAGCGCGTTTTGCTGGATGAATTCGCGGCGCGGCTCGACGACGTCGCCCATCAGTTTCGTGAAGATATCGTCGGCCTCCACCAGATCATCGACCTTGACCTGCAACAAAGTCCGCGCTTCTGGGTCCAGCGTGGTTTCCCACAGCTGTTCGGGGTTCATTTCCCCCAAGCCCTTGTAGCGCTGCAAGGAAAGCCCCTTTTCGCCCTCTGCCAGAATGGATTTCAGCAGATCAATCGGCCCGTGGATCATAGCTTCGCGATCCTTCCTGACCAGCCGCGCCGGGTCGGTATAGACATCCCGCGTGTTGGACGAAGCTTGCGACAGGCGTCGCGCCTCACCCGATCGCAGCACAGCGCCGTCGAGCGTGCGCAATTCCTCGACCCCGCGCAGAATGCGCGACAACCGAATGCCGTGATCTTGGGTGATACGACCGGTCCAGCCCTTTTCATACTCGGCGGCGATCAGGTTCAGCCGCCGCGCCACTGTGTCGGATACGTACTGCAGATCGTCGTCGGCCTGACCCGGATCAAACGCCCCGGCAAGGGCCGCCTGTTCCAGGATGCCGCGCGGATAATGCGTCGGGAAGGCATCCAGAATGCGGCGGAACGCGCGTGCCCCGTCAATCACGCGCATCAGGTCTGCGCCGGCGATCTCTTCGCCATTGCCAAGCCGCAGGACCGCGCCTTCGATCCCCATTTCGATCAGGTAATCCTCTAACGCGGCCTGATCTTTCAGGTACACCTCGGACTTGCCGCGTGCGACCTTGTACAGCGGCGGCTGCGCGATATAGAGGAAACCGCCTTCGATAACCTGCGGCATCTGGCGAAAGAAAAAGGTCAGCAGCAGCGTGCGGATATGCGCGCCGTCAACATCGGCGTCGGTCATGATCACGATCTTGTGGTAGCGCAATTTGGCGATGTTGAACTCATCACGCCCGATGCCGGTGCCAAGGGCGGTGATCAGCGTGCCGATCTCTTGTGAGCCGAGCATCCGGTCGAAACGGGCGCGCTCGACGTTCAGGATTTTTCCCTTCAGTGGCAGCACGGCCTGATTGGAGCGCGAACGGCCCTGTTTGGCAGACCCGCCGGCCGAATCCCCCTCGACCAGAAAGATCTCGGATTTCGACGGGTCTTTCTCCTGACAGTCGGCCAGTTTGCCGGGCAGGTTAGAGACGTCCAGCGCCGATTTGCGGCGGGTCAGTTCGCGCGCCTTGCGGGCAGCTTCACGGGCCATCGCGGCCTCGATGATCTTGCCGACAATGATCTTGGCCTGACTTGGATTTTCCTCAAACCATTCTGACAGCTTTTCGTTGACCAGATTTTCAACCGCAGGCCGCACTTCCGAAGAGACCAGCTTGTCCTTGGTCTGGCTGGAAAACTTGGGGTCCGGCACCTTGACCGAAAGCACGCACGTCAGCCCTTCGCGCGCGTCATCGCCGGTGAAATCGATCTTTTCACGCTTTGCGATGCCGGATGTCTGCGCATAATTATTGATCGTGCGCGTCAGCGCACCGCGAAAGCCCGCAATATGGGTGCCGCCATCACGCTGGGGGATGTTGTTCGTGAACGGCAGCACCATTTCATTGTAGCTGTCGTTCCACCACATCGCGACTTCGACGGTCATGCCATTGCGTTCACCGATCATGTAAATCGGTTCTGCCAGAATCGACGATTTCGACCGATCCAGATATTTGACATATTCGCGCACGCCGCCTTCGTAGAACAGCTCTGTCCTAAGCAGTTCAACGTGACGCTCGTCTTCGATAATGATGCGGACGCCGGAATTCAGGAACGCCAGTTCGCGCAGGCGATTTTCCAGCGTCTTGAACTGGTAGTTCAGGTCGGAAAACGTGCCGTCCGGGATATTGGTCTTGGCCGATGCCAAAAAGCGCACTTCGGTGCCACGCTCGCCGGGTGCGGGGCCAACGGGGTAGACGTGGACGGTGCAGTCGCCATGTTCAAAGCGGGCGCGGTATTCGGTATCATTGCGCCAGACCCGCAGTTCCAGCCATTCTGACAGCGCGTTGACCACCGACACGCCAACGCCGTGCAAGCCGCCCGATACCTTGTAGGCATTGCCGCTGTCGTCGGTATTGTTGAATTTGCCGCCCGCGTGCAGCTGCGTCATGATCACTTCGGCGGCGGAAACACCTTCTTCGGCGTGGATATCAACCGGGATGCCACGGCCGTTGTCGCGCACCGAAACCGAGTTGTCGGCGTGAATTTTTACCGTCACTGCCGTGGCGTGGCCTGCCAGCGCCTCGTCAATGCCGTTGTCCACCACCTCGTACACCATATGGTGCAGACCCGACCCATCATCCGTATCGCCGATGTACATGCCCGGGCGTTTGCGAACCGCTTCTAACCCTCTGAGAACCTTGATAGAATCGGCATCATAGGCCTGAGTATTGATTTCGACGTCAGACATGCGGACAGAACCCTTGTGTTGCACGCGACTTATAGCGGTTCAAGGTGGCAATGTCACGCAGCCGACACAAGATTTAGCGGTCAGGTCACAGCAATTGCAACGCCAACGGCGATCATCAGCCCACCGGCAATGATGTTCGTCCGGCGCAGCGCGGCACGGGACGTCAGCAGCCGGCGTGCGCGATCTATGGACGCGGCCAGCACCAGATTTCCGGCCAGCGGAATGGCGATGGAAAGGGCTACGATGGCGGTGATATCGGCAGCGTTCACACGTGTCAGATCGAAGAAACCCGGAAGCACACCCATGTAGAACAGAATCGCTTTGGGATTGCCGATCACCACGGCAACACCGGTGGCAAAGCCTGCCCAAAGCCCCGGTCTGGTCAGCCGGCTATCAGCCGAGATTGCCTTGCCCGCATGGCGGATCAACAGTGTGCCCATGACAACGAAAGTGACCGCCGCAATCCAGTGCATCACAACCATGAACTGCGCAAACTGGGCGACGATCCAAGTCAGGCCATAGATCGCGACCAGCGGCCAAAGCGCGTCGCCAACCGTGACGCCTACGGCCAGCGGCCAGGCTGCGGCAAAGCCGCCCGACATGGCACGGGCCAGCAAGGCCACCCAAACCGGGCCGGGTGTCGCGAACAGGACCAGAAGCGCGCCTGCGTAGAACAGCAGGTCGGTGAATGATACCGTCATGGCGCAACTTCCGTGATCTGCGACAGACCGCCGTTGTCGGTGACGGCAAAGCACTGCGCGCGCGCACCGAGCGTGTCGAACAATTCTGCCCCGGTGCCGGTCATCAGCGCCTGCGCGCCAAGCCGGCACAATTCGTCATAAAGGGCGGCGCGGCGGTCGGCATCCAGATGGGCCGCGACTTCATCCAGCAAGACAATCGGGGCCGCACCCAGATCAGCGGCAAGCGCACGCGCATTTGCCAGGATCAGGCTGATCAGCAACGCCTTCTGCTCGCCTGTTGAACACTGATCTGCGGGCATGCCCTTGGCCGCATAAGTGGCCGCCATATCGGCGCGGTGCGGCCCGATCAGCGTGCGGCCCGCGGCCATGTCGCGACGGCGGTTGTCCGACAGGGCCTGCGCCAGATGTTCAACGGGAATGATATCTTCGCCGTCCGGCCCGGTCAGGCCAAGTTCGGCCTTCGGGAACGCGGTTTCCGCATCGGTCTGGGCACGCAAAAGGCGCGCAAGGGTGGCGTCGCGGTTTTGCATGATGGCGGTTCCGGCACTCGCCATCTGGCTTTCCAACGCGCCAAACCAGTGGGCATCGGAAACCTGATCTTTCAGCATCCGGTTGCGATCGCGCATGGCTTTTTCATAGGCCAGAACCGCCTCGGCATGATCGGGAAAAAAACTTAGCGTCATGCGGTCCAGAAACCGGCGGCGGCCTTCTGCGGCCTCGATCCACAGCCGGTCCATCGCCGGCACCAGCCAGACCATTCGCAGAATGCGGGCAAGGCTGACTTGCGTTGCAGACTTGCCGTCCACCAGAACCTGCCGTCTTTCACCAGGATTGGCCCAGGTTTCAATCTGATGGGTTGAGCCGGGGCCGCGTATTTCGGCGACAACCTTCCAACCAATCCCTTCTTGCTTGCGGGCCAGCTCGTCTGCCGTGGCGCGCCGAAGCCCGCGACCGGGCGACAGCAGGGAAATGGCTTCCAAAATATTGGTCTTTCCTGCACCATTGGCCCCCACAATCGCAACGGGCCGGCCATCAAAAGAAATCCGCGCGGCGCGGTGGCTGCGAAAATGCGACAAGGTCAGGGATGTGATTGCAAGCCCGGCCAAACTATTTCGGCCTTTCATTTTGGTCTAAATATCCCGGGGGTTGACGGTTGGTGCGCCATTGGTTCGAGAACCAACCGGCGACGAGGGCTGGCCCCCGGCTTTCGTCAGACGCGCATCGGCATGACGACATAGACCGCCGACATGTCATTGCCTTCGCGCATCAGCGTCGGATCGCCTGAGGAGTTGAACAGGAACACCGCATTTTCGCGGTCGACCTGACTGGCGATTTCCAGCAGGTATTTGGCGTTGAACCCGATTTCCAGATGCTCATCCGCGTAGGCCACGGCCAGTTCTTCCTCGGCCGCTCCGCTGTCTGGTGCATTGACCGAAAGGATCAGCCGATCCTCGTCCAGCGACAGTTTCACGGCGCGCGATCTTTCGGATGAAACGGTGGCCACGCGGTCAACCGCCCTGGCAAATTCCGATGCGTCCACTTCCAGCCGCCGGGTGTTGCCGGTCGGGATCACACGCGTGTAGTCAGGGAAGGTGCCATCTATCACCTTTGAGGTCAGGGTAATCGCCGGGGTTGCAAAGCGCACCTTGGTTTCAGACACCGATACCGCGATGGTCGCTTCATCATCATCCAGCAGCTTGCGCAATTCGCCCACCGTCTTGCGCGGCACGATCACCCCGGCCATGCCTTGCGCATTATCGGGCAGAGGGGCGTCGATCCGTGCCAGCCGATGCCCGTCGGTCGCCACACAGCGCAAGACCGGGCCGCTGTCGCCGGTCGCTACATGCATGTAGACGCCATTCAGGTAATAGCGGGTTTCTTCGGTCGATATCGCGAACTTCGCCTTATCGAACAGGCGGCGCAACAGCGGTGCCGGCGCGGAAAAGTTGGTAACATATTCCGACGATGCCATCACCGGAAAGTCTTCGCGCGGAAGCGTCGCGAGGCTGAAGGTTGACCGCCCGGCGGCAATGGTCAGCCGCCCGGTTGCACTGTCATCCGTCAGGCTGACCAACGCGCCATCTGGCAGTTTGCGGGTGATTTCATGCAGCATGACGGCGGAAACCGTCGTGGCACCGGGCCGTTCCACCACGGCGGGGGCTCGATCAACCACTTCGATATCAAGATCGGTGGCGCGAAAGCTGACTTGCGCGCCCTCTGCCTCGATCAGAACATTCGCCAGAATCGGGATCGTGTTGCGACGCTCCACCACCGACTGGGCCTGGCTGAGGGCCTTCAGAAGGCTGCCTCGTTCGATGCTGATTTTCATGGTCTTTTCTCCCAACCCAAGCGCCCCTGCGGGACGCCGAAACTAGCGGTTTCCGAGGGTTTCACAAGGGGTTTGAACCGGTTCAGGCCGAATTGCCGGGTCAGTTCGCAAAAATGCTCTCCGTTCAGGGCGGCGATTCATGATAGCGTGACGTTGTGCTCGAGGGAGGATCGATCATGCGCCATTTCACGATACTGGTGGGGACCACCAAAGGAGTGTTCTTGGTCGACGCGCCAGCCGACAGATCGGCATGGTCGGTGCGCGGACCGTTCTGCGATGGTTGGCCGATCAACCATGTCATCGGCGACGCAAGTTCGGGGCATATCTGGGCGGCGGGCGGCAGTGACTGGCATGGGGCCGGCGTCTGGCGGTCTGAAGATGGCGGCGAGACCTGGACTTTGTCGAAGCTTTCCAATGGGCAGATGGATGAATGGATCGCCCGTGACCCTGCCTTTGCCGCTGATCTCGGAATGTCCCCATCCCCGCCTGCGCCGTTCACTGGAGAGATTACGGCGCTGTGGTCGCTTGGCCGGTCGGGCGCGGCGCTTTATGCCGGGGCAAAGCCCGCATCACTGTTTTCCAGCGCCGATCGGGGGGCAAGCTGGGCCCGGGTCCAGGGCCTGAGCGACCATCCCTCGCGCGATGGTTGGGAACCGGGTGCGGCCGGGTTGGTGCTGCACAGTATCGTCGGCGATACGGGCGATCCGGCCAAGCTGTGGGTTGGCATTTCCGCGGCCGGGGTCTTTGCGACCGAAAACGGCGGCGCATCTTGGGACCGGCGCAATCGGATGTCCAATATCGGCCACGACCACGACCACGCCCATGCGGCCCCGCAGGGCGATGACGGCACGCATGAGACCGGTCTTTGTGTGCACAATATCGTGCGGGCACCGGTAGATGCGTCTGATCTGATGTATCAGCAAAACCATCACGGTGTGTTTCGCAGCCCCGACGGTGGGCGCAGTTGGGAGGAGGTGACCGCAGGCCTGCCCTCCACGTTTGGTTTTCCGATCGCCGTACATCCCGCAGACCCGGGCACGATCTGGGTGTTCCCACTGAACGGCGATACACAAGGCCGCTTTCCGCCCGGGGCATCGGCGGCGGTCTGGCGGTCGCGCGATGGCGGTGCTGCTTGGCAGGCACTGCAAAACGGCCTGCCCGACAAGGACTGTTTCTTTACCGTCCTGCGGCAAGCCATGGCTGTTGATCATGGCACACCCGTCGGCGTTTACTTCGGCACCAATTCAGGCTCGGTCTTTGCCAGCGCGGATGAGGGCGATCACTGGACCGAAGTTGCGCGTCATCTGCCGACAGTCCTGTCGGTCGAGACGATGTCGGCAAGCAGAGTTTAGCCTTCTGATTTTACGCCCGACTTTCAGCCGCACCGGTAACCGCTTTTGTCGGGCAGGCGCTAACCCTGCAACAAGCGGCGCAGCAGTTGCAGATCGTCCGACAACTGGCTGTCCGTTGACATCAGTTCCTCAATCTTGCGCACCCCATGCATGATCGTGGTGTGATCACGCCCGCCAAAGCGACGGCCGATTTCCGGCAGGCTGCGCGGCGTCAGTTGCTTTGACAGATACATGGCAATCTGGCGCGGCCGGGCGATCGTGCGCACCCGCTTTGGGCCGATCATGTCGGACAGGCGTATGTTGTAATGCTCGGCCACCTTGCGCTGGATCTCTTCGATCGTAACCTTGCGGTCTGACGCGCGCAGAATGTCGGCAAGGCAGTCTTGCGCCAGATCCAGCGTAATTTCGCGCCCCACCAAGCTGGCAAAGGCAAACAGACGCATCAGCGCTCCTTCGAGAACGCGGACATTGGTGGTAATCCGGTGCGCCAGAAATTCGACCACGCCGTCCGCCAACACCAGACCACGGTATTGCTGGCGGTAGAATTCGGCCTTTTGCTGCATGATGCCAAGGCGCAACTCGTAATCCGTCGGATGCAGATCGACAACCAGACCACATTGCAAGCGGCTTTTGATACGCTCTTCCAGATCCTTGATCTCGCCCGGCGCGCGGTCTGCGGAAATGACGATCTGCTTGTTTTGATCAACCAGAGCGTTGAACGTGTGGAAAAATTCTTCCTGCGTCGAATCCTTGCCGGCAATGAATTGCACATCATCCACCATCAGCACATCGACGGAACGGAAAAGCTCTTTGAAATCCATGATCTGGCGTTCCCGCAGGGCCTGCACGAAGCGGTACATGAACTGTTCGGCAGACAGATAAAGTACCCGAAGGTCCGGCCGGCGCAGATGTATCTCATGGGCGATAGCATGCATCAGATGGGTCTTGCCAAGCCCGACGCCGCCATAAAGAAAAAGCGGGTTGAACGATACTGGGCCGCCTTCGGCCACCCGGCGGGCCGCGGCATGGGCCAGTTCGTTTGGCTTGCCGACAACAAATGTCTCAAACGTGAAGCGCGCATCCAGAGGTGCGCCAAGCACCTCGTCTTGCCCGGGCGCGCGGGGTTTCTTCAAACCGTTCGGTACTGACTTTGCGGGTGATCTTTTCGGTGGCGATGCATCAGTGATCAGCCCAGCCACAAATTCAAGCCGTTCGACGGCAGCTCCGGCACCGTTCATATGAAGCTGAATCTGGTCCGAATAATTGCGCGATACCCAGTTGCCATGGAATTGCGACGGGACCTCGAACGATGCCACACCGTTCTTGAGCGCGGTCAGCTTCAGGGGTTCAATCCAAGTCACATAGTTGTTCTTGCCGATCTGCTTGAGCAATTCTTGCTGCACATGTCCCCAGGTCTCGTTCGTCATTATCTTTGCCCGTCCCCCAAGCACGATATCCGATCTGGTCGGTCATGCTGATATTTATCACGGCTCAGACGTCGTCTTGTGCCGGGGAAGCCGCCCAAACCGCGCTTCTGGCCGCAATATGCAACCAAAAAAGCGTCAGCCGTGTGCAGCGCAGAAACAAACCGAAATCAAAACTGCGAGGCAGACCCGCAGCGTCAAAAATCGAGTGCCGCATGAAGATCATGCAACGCAAGCCGGCCTGTCAGCCTTGAACCATCCGTCTGGGTCCACAGTGGCGTTAGCAGCGCCGGACCTTCAACCTTCAGTTCTCGACTGCGTCATGTCCCCCAAGACGAAGTGAATCGCTGACCTAAGCTAGCAAGCCGGTTGCCCTCACCGCAACCGAACATCTCGCTTGACAGGACTTTGGTGTGGCGAATCTTTTTGACCGTGCAAATTGGCAACGGCGGCCAGAAAAGTCTTCCAAAACGCAAAAAGACGCACCTCTTAAGGTGCGTCCCAAGCTGACGGTCTTTCGCGGTCAATGATCAGGCGGCAACTGCCGCAAGACCTTTCACCCGAGACGAGAGGCGTGACATTTTGCGCGCCACAGTGTTCTTGTGCATGACACCCTTGGTGATGCCGCGTGCCAGTTCTGGCTGAACCAGCTTCAGAGCAGTCGCTGCTGCGTCCTGATTGCCGGAAGCCAGCGCTTCTTCGACCTTGCGCAGGAAGGTGCGGATCCGCGAACGGCGCGCCTTGTTGATGTCTGCACGTGCCTCTGACTGGCGGGCGCGTTTCTTCGATTGTGATGTGTTGGCCATTGATGTCGGCTTTCGGGTTTTCGCATACGATAAATCTGAAATCGGGTCTTTAAGGGCGACTCGCGCCCAAGTCAACCGGGCACGCGTGGATTGTGACGTTCATTTGTCACGAAACTGCGGGGGACGCTTTTCAAGGAAAGCGGCCATGCCTTCTTTTTGATCCTCGGTCGCAAACAGGGCATGGAAAAGCCGGCGTTCGAACAGCAGGCCCTCGCGCAGCGTGCCTTCCTGCGCCCGGCTTACCGCCTCTTTGACTGCCATCACTGAAATGGCGGATTTCTGCGCAATCTTGCGCGCCACCTTCATTGCCTCGTCCAGAAGGTCTGCGGCAGGCACCACCCGGCTGACCAGCCCGCAACGTTCAGCCTCGGCTGCGTCCATCAGACGGCCTGTCAGATGCATTTCCATCGATTTCGACTTGCCGACAAACCGCGTCAGCCGCTGCGTGCCACCAAGGCCCGCCACGATACCAAGGTTTATTTCTGGCTGGCCAAACTTGGCGGTGTCGGAGGCCAGGATGAAATCGCACATCATCGCCAGTTCGCAGCCACCGCCCAGCGCGTAACCCGACACCGCGGCGATGATCGGCTTGCGGACCCGTTGGATCGCTTCTGTTTGTGCGCCGAACAGGTCGCCGGCAAACACATCGACAAAGCTTTTGTCCGCCATTTCGCGCACATCCGCCCCGGCGGCGAAGGCCTTTTCCGACCCGGTCAACACGATGCAGCGCACGTGATCGCTGGCATCGGCGTCGGTCAAAGCCTGCGCCAGTTCCGCCATCAGCACCGAGTTCAGGGCATTCAGGGCATCGGGGCGGTTCAGCCGTATCAAGGCGACATCATCTTCAATCTCGACGATCAGGGTCGTGTAGGTCATCAAGATATCCCCGAACTGGCAGATATCGAGGTGTAACAGGCCCGGGGGTCGGATCAAGCTATCTTTGGCAGGTGGGACAGAAGAATGACGACCGGCCCGATTGGACAATCCGTGCAACTGTCGATGTGCAACCGGGTGAAACGCAAGCGTCGCCCTCGCGGCCGTAAACCTTGAACGCATGCTGGAAATAGCCCAGCTCACCGTCGGTCTGACGGTAGTCGCGCAGGGATGACCCGCCCGCCTCTATCGCCTCGGCCAGTACATCGCGGATGATCGGCACTAGGCCAGCCACGCGCAGGGCTGCGATCTGGCCTGCTTTGCGCGACGGTCTGATGCCCGCCCGAAACAGCACCTCGCAGACATAAATATTGCCAAGACCCGCAACGATGCCCTGATCCAGCAATGCCGACTTGACCGGGGTGTTGCGGTCCTTCAGGCGATCCACAAGATAGGGGCCGGAAAACGCATTCCCCAAAGGTTCGGGGCCAAGATTGCGCAGCAACGGGTGCTGGTCGGCCGCATCGGTCGCGATCAGGTCCATCGAGCCGAACCTGCGCGCATCGTTGAAGGTAACCCGCGCGCCGCCTTCCATATCCAGTACCACATGATCGTGTTTGGCGGGGGCAGGATGGGCATGGTGGAAGTCGCCCAAAATGGCACCCGACACCAGCATGCGTCCCGACATCCCCAAATGAATGAGCAGGGTTTCGCCGGAATCCAAATCCGCCAAAATATATTTCGACCGCCGGCGCAGCGCCAGAACGCGCTTGCCCGTCAGCCTTTCAGCCATGCCTGCCGGAAACGGCCAGCGCAGATCCGGGCGGTTGACGGCAGCCTGCACGATCTGATGTCCTTCCATCACCGGCAAAAGGCCACGCCTCACGGTTTCAACTTCGGGCAGTTCCGGCATGGTTGGGTGCACTCCGTCTGGCGCATGGAGCGCAAAGAAAAGGAAACCCATCGTCTTAACAAGGCTTTTCGGTCGCCTTGCCGCAGGGGCCGCTGGCATATTGTGGTTTTCACCGGGCCGCGTTCCATATATCCCCAAGACTGCGCATTTTTGGCGGGTAGGCGATGATCGACGACGGGCACGGCACCACGCATTTCGGGTTTCAAACCGTGCCCGAGGCTGAAAAGGCCGGTATGGTGCATGGGGTATTTACCCGCGTCGCCTCCAGATATGACATCATGAATGATCTGATGTCGGGTGGTATGCACCGGCTGTGGAAAGACGCGATGATGGATTGGCTCGCGCCGCGCGCAGGGCAAAGCTTGCTTGATGTGGCGGGCGGCACTGGTGATGTGGCGTTCCGGTTTCTGAAACGCGCCCCGCTTGCCGCGGCCACGGTGCTGGACATGACCGAAAACATGCTGGTGGCCGGGCGGCAGCGCGCCGATGCAGACAGCATGGCAGACCGGCTGTCTTGGGTCGTCGGCGATGCAATGGCGCTGCCATTTGCTGCGAATACATTCGATGTCTACACCATCAGCTTTGGCATCCGGAACGTCACCCGAATCGAGGACGCCCTGACCGAGGCCTACCGCGTGCTTCGCCCCGGCGGGCGCCTGATGGTGCTGGAATTCAGCCAGATCCCGAATGACGCGTTGCAATGGGCCTATGACCGCTATTCCTTCAACGTCATTCCCGTGATGGGGCAGGTGGTCGCGGGCGATCGGGACAGCTATCAGTACCTTGTTGAATCCATTCGTAAGTTCCCGGATCAGCATAAGTTTGCGGAAATGATCCGGAAGGCCGGGTTCGGGCAGGTGAAGTATCGCAATTTGACCATGGGTGTTGCGGCCCTGCATTCCGGCTGGAAGCTTTAGGTGCGTGGACCGCATAACATCTGGCGCCTTGTTCGGACATTGGCAACGTTTGAGCGGTCGGGCGGCATCGGCGTCGTGCTGGAGGCGTTCAAGGCGCCACCCCGGTTACGGTTTGCGGCAAGGGTGCTGGGCTGGCCGTTCAAATGGCTGGGGCTGAAGGGTGACCCGGCACTGCCGCCCGCAACGCGTGCGCTGACAGCACTTGGCCCGGCCTATATCAAGTTCGGGCAGATCCTCTCGACGCGTCCCGATATCGTGGGTGACGAGTTGGCTTTGCAGTTGAAATACCTGCAAGACAAACTGCCCCCCTTTCCCACTGCAGTTGCCAAGAAGATGATCGAGGCAGAGCTTGAAATGCCCGTCGATCAGATTTTTTCAGAGTTTTCAGATCCGGTTGCCGCCGCATCCATCGCGCAGGTTCACCGGGCAAAGCTAGCCGAAAACGGGGCGGACGTCGCGGTGAAGGTGCTGCGGCCAGGGATCGAGAAAGCCTTTCGCAAGGACATTGACGCGTTCTATTTTGCGGCCCGGGTGGTCGATCTTCTTGCCCCGTCAGCCCGGCGGTTGCGGCCGGTGGATGTCATTACCCATTTCGAGGGCGTCGTTCTGGGCGAGTTGGACTTCCGGCTTGAAAGCTCTGCCGCGGCAGAATTTGCGGCAAACACCGCCAAGGATGCGGGCTTTCAGGTGCCGCGCCCGGTGTGGCATCTGTCGGCCCGCAGGGTGATGACGCTGGATTGGGCCGAAGGGGCCAATATGGCCGACAATGCGGCGATTGATGCGGCCGGGCATGACAGGCAGGCGCTTGCCGCGCGCGTGCTGCAGCTGTTTCTGCGCCACGCGCTGCGGGACGGATATTTTCATGCCGACATGCATCAGGGCAATCTGAAGGTCGCACCGAACGGTGACATCATCGCCTTTGATTTCGGCATCATGGGGCGATTGGACCAATACACCCGGCGCGTCTATGCCGAGATCCTTTTCGGCTTCATCCGGAAGGATTACCGCCGCGTGGCCGAGGTGCATTTCGAAGCAGGCTATGTGCCCGCAGACCGCGATATCGACGAATTCGCCCGGGCCCTGCGCGCTGTTGGCGAGCCGATTTTCGGCATGGATGCCAGCCGCATCTCGATGGCGCGGCTGCTGGCCTATCTGTTTGAGGTGACCGAACGCTTCGGGATGGAGACGCGGACAGAGCTGATCTTGCTGCAACGCACGATGGTTGTGGTCGAAGGTGTGGCGCGAGGTCTGGACCAGCACATCAACATCTGGCAGGTCGCCCAGCCGATTGTCGAAGGCTACATCAAGGAAAACATCGGGCCAAAGGCGTTGCTGCGCGATCTGGCGAAAACCGCGCGCATCCTGTCACGATTCGGCCCGCGCTTGCCCGGATTGGTCGAGGCCGCCCTGATACGTCAGGCGGTGAACCCAGAGCCGCGCCGCACGCGCGGGCGCAGGCGCGCGCTGGCATGGGGTGCGAGCGCCGTGGCGCTGGTTCTGGCGGGGATATGGGTCGGCACTCAGCTATAGTCACGGCACCCGCAACGCGGCGATGTCTTTTGCCGCCACCTCGATCCCGCCCTCAAGGATCAGGGTGGTCCCCAGGGGGCCATTTTTCGCCTCCATGATCCGGGCATAGGCCTGCACGTCATTGGCTCCCAGCAGGCGCTCGCCGGAATAGCTTTCCAACGTCAGGCTGTATTTGCCTGTCGGCAAGGGATTGCCCTCGATATCGGTGCCGAACCATTCGTAAGCATCTGTGCTGGCTGGCAAGTCTTCACGCGACACAAGTGTGCCCGCCGCATCACGCACCACAAGTACGGCCCGGTCGGCCCCGGCTTTCGGGTCCGGCGCAAGGGTAACGGCGTCGCCGTCCATCCAGACCGGGCCGGCAGCGCGCGCTTCTTGTCCGACCCAGGCCGCAAGCTGCGACATGCCCATGACGCCAAACTGACTGGACAGGGCCTGTAGCAGATCGTTGGTTTTCACCTGCTGTTCGACCCCGGAAAAGGTGGCCAACTGAACCGCATAATCCGCCGAATCGATGGGCTTCAGAGGGTCCTGATTCTTTAGCTGAGTGGTCAGCATTTTCAGGAACGTGTCAAAATCCGAACTAATCGACGCGGCCTTTGCGGGAGCAGGGGTAGCAGCGGGGTTCGGGGTTGTGGGGGCAATTTCCATGATCGTCTCCGTTGGTCGCCTGTGCGGCAAATGTGGATACCGGTTTTGTCGAACGACCGGCGGACATTAAAAAGGGGCGTTAGAGCCGCAAATCCACGCCGGACCCTGTTCGGGATCGGCCGGGATTTGGCAATCTGGTGTCGGGTGGGGGCGTCAGGGTGGACGCGACGGTATCGGCATCCTGCGTACTTTCGGGGCCTTGGGCCTGATGGTCCTTGCCACCTTGCCCAAAGTTCAGTGACGCGCCGGAAAAACCCGCCTGACGCAGATCGGCGATCAGATCGCCAGCGTGACGGCGCATCAGATCAAGTGTTTCGGGGCGATCGGCGATTACTGTGACATGGACGAAATCCCCGTCCCGTTTCAACGAAATCGTCAGCCGACCCAATTCCTCGGGCGAAAGCGTCAGGTCCACCGGCCCGTCATTGCCGGTTTTTACCATATCGATGATCGTGGGCGTGATGACGGGGGGCGTGATGACGGGGGGCGCGCTAGCCACCGGGGCGGCAGGTGACAGCCCCATGGCCGCGTCGTGCGATGCGGTTCCGGCTGACGCAGCCACGCCAAAACCCATCACATCCAAAGACTGCACGCCGGATGACATGCCCGGCATGGGCTGACCAGCGGAAGCTGGCTCCGCCGGTGTGGCTTCGGGTCCGTTCTTGATTACTGGTGCGGTCGCACTGGCTGCGAGCATTTTTTCGGCCAACCAGCCATCGGCCAGTGGTGCCGCCTTCGCAAGACTTTGAGCGGTCTGCGCGGCAGCGATCGGTGACGGTATCCACCCCGTGGGCGGCACGGTCTGGTTTGGAACATGAGCCTTGCCCGGCGCAATAGCTTGTGCCGGAATGCCGCGGCTGTCCTCCGGCACAATGTCACCCGCGCCCAGCCATTTCTGCCGCCACGCGTTTTCAACCGCCGACGCGTTCTGAACGGCTTTGGTGGCGTCGGCGGGCAATTGCACCACGGATTGCGGATCCTTGCTGTTCTGTGAAGGCGTGCTTGGCGGATCGGCTGGGCTTGGCTGGGTTGCGGACACGACTGCCCCGTACTGCGCCTGCGCGGGGGGTGGCAATCCCATTAACCCTGCATCGCTGCCAGCCGCTCTGGGCAATCTACTTTGCTGATCGGTCGGGTGTGCTGGCGGGGCTGCCTGCGCCATCGCCCCCTCCGGTACAGTATCGGCCGGAGAAACGGCGAGGTCCGCGCGCTGGTTTGTCATCGGTGCTGGCAACGCCGGGTTTTGGTTCGGGGTTGTGGCGGTCTGCGGGAAAACTCCCGGCCATGGCTGGTCAAGGGCCGGACTTGCCGGTTTGGGCGGCGCATCGCCCGATGGGTCCGCAACCAATGAGACGGCGGCAGCGCCAGACGCCGCCCCAGACGCCGGTGACGGCGGCTTTGCGGCAATTTCGGGCGTCGCGGCGCCAGAACTTTGCGCCGGTGACGTTGGGGTCACCTGCAAGAAAGGCTGCCAGATCGCGGAGGGCACCAATGCGGCCTCGAACATCGCGTCAACGGACGACTTCTCGGTAAGCACAGTGTCCACGGCTTGGCTATCCGCAACCTGATCCGGGGGGAGCGTCACTGCGACCGCCGTACCAGTTGCGACAAACGCATCCAGAAACCCATTTTCGACAGTACCGGTGTTTTCGGCCAACACCCCGCCTGCGCCTGCGATTGCAACCGGTATTCCAAGCGCGAGGTTCTGCGAGACTGCGATCATCTTTTTTCTTCCACGACTTCTGCCGGATCAATGCCTTTATCGCGGCAAGTGGTTACCACCTGTTTACCGGCATGCGGCATTGTCTGAAAAATCTGAAACAACCAGCGGCCCCAAAATGTATGTCTCCCCCGCCCAACCCGCCCTTGCGCAAACGCACCCCATTCCGACCGGCAAAGATTACGCAATGCGCAAGCAGGCTCAGGCGCTAGAAGCTGCGTTTCTTGCGGAAATGCTGGCCCATACCGGGCTTGATGCTGCCAGCGAAAGTTTTGGCGGCGGCATCGGCGAAGATCAGTTCGGGTCATTCTTGCGCGAAGAGCAGGCAAAGCTGATGGTCGCGCGGGGTGGCATCGGCCTTGGTGAAAGCCTGTTCCGCGCCCTGTCGGAGCGCAGCAATGACTGATGCCATTGCCCTAGAGGCCGCCCTTGATGAAACCTATCGCTGCGTTCTGACGGCGGATTTCAGCGACTTACCTAAAATTGTGTTGAAAACAGAGGAACTGATGGCGCGAATCGGTGCCCTGAAAGACAAAGCCGCTTTGGATCGGTTGCGCCACAAGGCAAACCGCAACAGGCTTTGCCTTCAGGCCGCCGCGCGTGGCCTGCGTGCCGCACAGCGCCGCATGGGCGAGATCAGCAACGCCGCCAGCGGTCTTTCCACCTACACCAGCCATGGCCAGCGGGCAGCGATAGAAACCACGCCCGGAACGCTTGCACAGCGTTTGTGACCAATCGTTCAAATTCGCTGCATTGCGGGCTCGGGACTTAGCAAAGCGTTAGAACTTCACCGGCAATTCTGATCAGGCATTCCAGATGGGGTGGCGCGTTTGGGGGCAGTCCTGACGCAAGGGGATGAAAAACCCGCTTTGCCGCCGTAATGGCTGGTTCAACTCGCCGTGCTTAAACCGCCGGCCATATAAAGGAAACGACAATGTCGTCCATTCTGACCAACACCGGTGCCATGGTTGCACTGCAGTCGATGAAAAGCATCAACAAGAACCTCGGCATGGTTCAGGCCGAGATTTCGACCGGCAAATCGGTGTCCAGCGCCAAGGATAACTCCGCTGTCTGGGCGATTTCCAAGGTGATGGAATCCGATGTGAAGGGCTTCAAGGGCATCAGCGACAGTTTGGCGCTGGGGTCTTCGACCGTTACCGTGGCCCGCAAGGCATCGGAAACCGTGACGAACCTGCTGACGGAAATCAAGGGCAAGATCGTTGCGGCGCAGGAATCCAACGTTGACCGTGGCAAGATCCAGACCGATATCGTTGCCCTGCGTGACCAGATCACCTCGGTGGTTGGTGCCGCGCAATTCAACGGTTTGAACCTTGTCGATGGGTCGCAATCGACGGTCAACGTGCTGTCGTCGCTGGATCGTAGTGGCACAAGCGTGACGTCCAGCAGCATCGCTATTGACGCGCAGAACCTGTCGACAACGGCTGGCGCTTCGCTGACGGCTGGCGGCGGTACGCTGAGTGCTGCCACAGTTGTCACCGGCACGCCAACGACTTTGAACGGCTTCACGTTTCAGGGTGCTGGCCCGGCATTGGCAAAGAATGCGCCAACGGCTGCGCCTGCAACGCTCACTGGTCTGATTGAAGGCGATCAGATCAGCCTGAAGATTGGTTCGACCGAGGGGAAGTACGTCATTCAAAAGGGTGACACTGCGGACTCGCTCGTCAGCGGCTTGAAAAGTTCGCTGACGTCAAATGGCTTGTCCGACACCGACTTCACCCTGACACTTGCTGCCGGTGAACTGTCCGTGGCCAACAACACAAATACTGCCGCCGCTGTGTCCGTGGCGGCTACGCGGGGAACAGGTGCGTTGGCCGGTTTGAACACCATCGATGTGGAAACTGCACCGGCGGCGGCACTGACTGCAATCGAAGGCATGATCGACTCTGCAATCGATTCCGCCGCATCTTTCGGTTCCGATCAGAAGCGGATCGAGATTCAGAAAGAGTTTGTCGGTGAACTGACCGATGCCCTGAAAGCCGGGATCGGTTCCTTGGTGGATGCGGACATGGAAGAGGCGTCTGCGCGTTTGCAGTCGCTTCAGGTGCAGCAGCAGCTTGGCACGCAGGCCTTGTCGATCGCCAATCAGGCGCCGCAGAACGTGCTGTCGCTGTTCCGCTAAAGGCATCGCTCGGGGCATCCAACTAGGTGCCCCGAGCAACTTCCTGACCCCTAGTGTCACCGGCCCTTGATCGTAACGGCCCCAATTCCCCGAAAGACTTTTCCGTGAACACACACAACATGGCGCACAGTGCTTATGGCCGACCCGAGACGCCCGTTCGGTCGCAACGCAGCATCGAGTATGATCTATTCGCGCGCGTTACCAAACGGATGACCGCAGCATGGGCGACGCGCAGCAGCGACTTTTCTGGCCTCGTGCGGGCCTTGCACGACAACACCACGATGTGGCGCACTTTGGCCGCCGACGTGGCCGAGCCCGAAAACGGCCTGCCAAAGCAACTGCGCGCCAGATTGTTCTATCTTTACGAATTCACGGCCCAGCACAGCCCGAAGATCCTGGATGATCAGGCCAGTGTCGAGGTGCTGGTCGATATCAACACCGCCGTCATGCGCGGCCTTCGCGGCGAAGGAAGCGGCACATGAGCGGCCTCGTCCTGAAACTCGGGCCGCATGAGCGGGTCTTGATCAATGGTGCGGTGATTGAAAATGGCGACCGCCGGTCCCGGTTGGCCGTGATGACACCAAACGCCAATATCCTGCGCCTGCGCGATGCGATCCACCCCGAAGAGGTGAACACGCCGGTCAGGCGGGTATGCTATATCGCGCAACTGGTGCTGTCCGGCGATGCCGACCCGAAAGATGCGCGTATGCAACTGCTGCGCGGGATCGAACAGCTTAGCCAGGTTCTGACCGATTACGACAGTCGTAACCTGCTGTCACAGGCAACTGCGGCGGTCTTGGAAGAGCAGCATTATCAGGTGCTCAAAGCCCTGCGCAGCCTGCTTCCGCGCGAAGAACGACTGATGGCAGCACGGCCGATATGACCTTTTCGCCGATCGTCCCGTTCGGTGGCTTTTCCGGCTGGGCATTCCTGAAGCGCACCATGCCGACCCAGCGTGCCGCCTTTGATGCGACGGCCACGCTGAAACGCGAAGAAGACTACTTCCGCAAGACCATCGGCAAGATCAACTCGGCGGAAGAGCTGGTCGCCGATCGTCGCTTGTTGCAGGTGGCCTTGGGTGCCTACGGGCTGGAAAGTGATATCAACAACAAGTACTTCATCAAGAAGGTGCTCGCCGACGGCACGCTGAAGGACGGCACCCTGGCGAACCGGCTGTCCAACAAGCAGTACGAAAAAATGTCGGCTGCATTCGGCTTTGGTGACTTCGCCACACCCCGAAACAAGCTTTCGGATTTCGCCGACAAGACGCTGGCGCTGTTCAAGGAACGCCAGTTCGAAACCGCTGTCGGGGCCCAAAATGGTGACTACCGGATCGCCTTGAATGCGGAACGCGAATTGCCCACCCTCGCGCGGAAATCCGGCAGCGAAGACACGTTATGGTACACCGTTTTGGGCAACGTGCCCCTGCGCCGGGTGTTCGAACGTGCGCTGGGGCTGCCGCAAAGCTTTGGCACCATCGATCTTGATCAGCAACTCGCAACCATGAAGACCCGCCTTGAGGCCCGGTTCGGATCGGATTCGGTGCGCCAGTTTTCCGACCCGGCCAAGGTGGAAAGCATCATCCGCCGCTTCCTTGTGCAATCCGACATCGCCAACGCCTCGGGCCAGACCTCGCAATCATCGGCGCTGGAATTGCTGCAGGCCGGTGGGTTTCGCAACAGAACGCGGTAGTTTGGTTTTCGGGGAAATCTTGTGAGCCGATGTATCAGCGAACGGTGAGACTGGCGGCAAGCCGTGCAAAACTGCCCGCGATGCCAGTGGCTGGGGCCGCTTCGGCAAGAAAGGCATCAAGCGCAGGCCAGACTTTGATCGCCTGATCAACCTGCGGATCGGAACCCTTCACATAAAGCCCCGCCTGCACCATCAATTCGGCCCGGTCCCATGCACCAAGCAGGCGGCGCGCGTCGCTGATCAACAGGTTTTCATCAGCCGTTGCCGCGTCAGGCAGGCTGCGGGATACGGAACGCAACAAATCGATTGCCGGATAGCGCCCGCGTTCGGCGATTCTGCGGTCCATAACGACATGGCCGTCCAGCACACCGCGCAAGATGTCGGCGACGGGTTCATCCATATCCGATCCCGGTACCAGAACCGAAAACACCGCCGTGATGTCACCCGACCCTTCCGGTCCGGGGCCGGATCGTTCGGCCAAAGACATGATGGCGTGCGATACCGAAGGTGGATAACCGCGCAGGCTTGCCTCTTCGCCGGCCGCAAGAGCTATTTCGCGGTGTGCTTCGGCAAATCGCGTGACGGAATCGGCCAGAAACAACACCTGCAGCCCCTGATCGCGAAAATGCTCGGCTACGGCCATCGCAGCCCAGGCACACCGGCGGCGCAAAAGCGGCGATTGATCGGATGTTGCCGTTACAACCACCGACCGCGCCATTCCTGCCGGACCCAGCACGTTCTCGGTAAACTCTCGCAGTTCGCGGCCGCGTTCACCGATCAGGGCAATCACCACCACATCGGCTGCAACACCTTTGGCAAATTTTGCCAGCAACGACGATTTTCCGACACCCGAGCCCGCGAAAAGGCCAATGCGTTGCCCGCGCGCCAGCGGAAGCAACGTATCGAACACTGCGACCCCGGTTTCTAGTCGCGGCCCGATGCGCCGACGTGTGGCGGCAGCAGGGGCCTCGGCACGCAGCGCGCGCGGCACGGATCCGCGCGGCAGCGGGCGGCCATCCAACGGGCGGCCCATCGGATCGACGATCCTGCCGATCCAGCTGTCATCTGGCGAAATCGCGGTCGCACCGACCAGATCGACCATATCCCCGATGGCAAGACCTTCGGCGGACCCGTCGGGCAGAATGGTCGCCCCGTCGCGGGCAAGCCGCAAAACCTCGCCCCCGATGGCGGCACTGCTGCCCCGGATCAGCACGCGGTCACCCAAGGTGGCGGCCCGCTCCAGCCCGGTCACCCGCAAGGTGCCACGACCCAGTTCAATCACGCGGCCTATGCGGGTTGAAAGCGCCACGCCACGGATTTCGGACACCAGATTTGCAAAAATATCAGCCACCGGATTCTCTCTTTGTTCGCTGCTTACCCTTTCTAAAGGAATCACCATTAAGCCTTGGTGAAGTTGGTCGAGGGAGAAGCCCCGATGTTTGAGAAACTCGAAATCACCGCGATGGCGCAGGCCATGGCATCCCATGCAGGGGCGCGCCTTGGCGCGATTTCCCAGAACATGGCGAATGCGGACACGCCGGGCTACAAGGCCCGTGACGTCGCGGAATTTGCCGATGTCTGGGACGCCGGGCAGGACGGCGGCATGCGGGCCACGCGGGCCGGCCATCTGGGCAGTGCCGCGCAGATCATGGCGCCGATGACCGTGCCGTCCAGCGGTGCGGCGGCACCCAATGGCAACTCGGTTTCGCTGGAAGGCGAGATGGTCAAGGCGGTCGAGGTGCGCCAGCAGCATGACATGGCGCTGGCCATCTATCGCAACACATCCGACATCATCCGCGCCTCGCTTGGCCGCAGGTAGGGGGGCATAGATGAGCGATCTGTTGAAATCCCTGTCCTTTGCCGCCTCTGGCATGGAAGCGCAATCCATGCGGCTACGGCATGTATCCGAAAACATCGCAAACGCCGATACTCCCGGCTACCACCGCAAGACCATGAGCTTTCAATCCACCCTTGATGACGGGCGGGTAACGGCGGGCCCGGTGAAACTGGACCGCAGCGACCTGGTGAAAATTTACGATCCCGGCCACCCGATGGCCGATGAAACTGGTCACTATGATGGATCGAACGTCGATCTGGTGATCGAAATCGCTGACGCACGCGAAGCGCAGCGCAGCTATGAGGCGAACCTCAAAATCTTCGATCAGGCCCGGCAGATGACGCAAAGCCTGTTTGAATTATTGCGTCGATAGGAAGGGTCCAGAATGGATATCAGAACCTCGATTGCTACCCAAAGTTACGCGCAAGCCCGGTCGGCTTCTGCCCCAAAGGCGCAGACCGGCGGGGCCGATGGCGGGTTTGCCAAAATGGCAGGCAGCTTTGCCGAAACGCTGGCGAATGGCGAACAGACCGCGCGCGCGGCCATGACCGGCGGGGCCGATCCGCATTCATTGGTGCAGGCGCTGGCCGCGTCGGAACTGGCGGTCGAAACCGCCGTCACGGTGCGCGACAAGGTGGTGGAAGCCTATCAGGAAATCCTGAGGATGCCGGTATGACCGAAGCCGCCATATTCGACATCCTACGCCAAGGTCTTTGGATCTCGGTCGTCATTTCTGCGCCGCTTCTGGCGATGGCGCTGATTGCCGGTGTCACCATCGGCCTGTTTCAGGCGCTGACATCGGTGCAGGAAATGACGCTGACCTTCGTGCCCAAAGTGGGTGCAATGCTGATCGTGTTCTGGGTCTCGATGAGCTTCATGACAACCTCGCTGGTCAACTTTTTCCAGGACCAGATCATTCCCCTGATAGCGGGGGGCTGACGCATGGATGCGGCGGGATACACAACGCTGACCCGGCAGGCGGGTTTGATGCGTGAAATGCAGGTGGTGGCGAACAACATCGCCAACATCTCGACCAACGGTTTCCGGCGCGAAGGCGTGGTCTTTGCGGAATACATGGCAAATCTGGATGACGCACCGTCGCTGTCAATGGCCCATGCCACCGGGCGGATCGTCGATCTGGGTCAGGCCGGGCTTTCGCAGACCGGCGGCGCGTTCGACTTTGCCATTCAGGGCGACGGGTTTTTCCTGCTGGACACACCGCAGGGCCAGCAATTGACCCGGGCCGGTAGTTTCACCCCGTCGCCGACGGGCGAGTTGATGACGGCGGATGGCTTTCGTTTGCTGGATGAGGGTGGCGCCCCGGTGTTCGTGCCCCCCGATGCAGGACCGGTGGCGATGGGAACTGATGGCACTTTATCTGCCAGCGGTGTGCCGCTGGCCAAGATCGGGCTTTGGCAACCCATTGATGCCAAACAATTGCAGCATCAATCGGGCACGAACTTTGGCTCCCCCAGTGGTGTTGAACCGGCCGAGGGCGGCACCATGATGCAGGGCTTTCTGGAAGACAGCAATGTTGATGCGGTGTCGGAAATCGCCCGCATGATCACCGTGCAGCGCGCCTATGAACTGGGCCAGACCTTTCTGGACCGCGAAGATGCGCGTGTGCGCGATGTCGTGCAAACGCTTGGCCGATAGGAACATCCGATGAAAGCCCTCCAGATCGCCGCCAGCGGGATGAGCGCGCAACAAATGCGTGTTGACGTGGTCTCGAACAATTTGGCCAACATGTCGACAACCGGCTACAATGCTCGCCGGGCAGATTTTGCTGATCTGACCTATCAGCAGCTTGCAAAGCCGGGCTCGGTGACCGCAGCCGATGGTACGGTTCTGCCCACAGGCGTGCAGATCGGCTTGGGCGTGCGGCCCTCCGCAGTGTCGGTAGTGCTGGCGCAGGGCTCGCTGTCGCAGACCGGCGGGGATCTGGATATCGCCCTTGAAGGCAAGGGCTATCTGGAGGTGACGCTGCCATCGGGGCTTTCCGCCTACACCCGCGATGGTGCCCTGAAACGCACCGGTGACGGTCTGATCGTGACATCCGATGGCTTTCAAGTTGCGCCGGGTATCACCATTCCGTCAGACGCGCGCAGCCTGTCGATCAATGCCGATGGCGAGATTTATGCCTATTTCACCGATCAGGTCGCCCCGCAACTGCTTGGCCAGCTAAGCCTTGCCGGTTTCACCAATGAAAAGGGCCTGGAGGCGATGGGATCGAACCTGTTTCTGGAAACGCCGGCTTCAGGATCGGCGCAGGTCGGTGTGCCGGGTCAAGACGGGCTGGCAACCGTGCGGCAGGGTTACCTCGAAGACAGCTCGGTCGATGCCGTGCGCGAAGTGACCGAACTGATCAAGGCCCAGCGAGGCTATGAACTGAACGCCAAGGTCATCACTGCCGCCGACCAGATGCTGTCTGCAACGACGCAGTTGCGATGATGTGGCGGCTCCTCCTTTTCGTGATGCCCGGCATGGCAATGGCTGACAGTCTGGTCGCCACCCGCACCCTGCCCGCGCAGACCGTCCTGCAGGCCGAAGACGTGATGCTGGTACCGGCAGAAATTCCGGGCGCACTGACGCAAACTTCAGAAGCAGTAGGCCTTGAGGCGCGCGTCGCGATCTATGCCGGCCGACCGATCAGTGCGGGCGATATTGGTGCGGCCTCGATTCTGGATCGCAATCAGATAGTTCAACTGGCCTATCATTCGGGCGGGCTTGCCATCCTGACCGAAGGCCGCGCGCTGGCTCGTGGCGGCGTCGGCGACGTTATCCGGGTGATGAACCTTGTCTCGCGCAACACCGTGTCAGGCCGAATTTCGGTCGATGGCACGGTTGTTGTTGGCCCAAATCCTTGAAGGACAAACGATGAAAATTTTGATGCTGAGTGTGGTTTTGGTGGCAGGCTGTGCCCGGCTTGATCAGGTTGGCCGCGCGCCTGAATTCGAGCCGCTGGAAGGCAGCTATCAGCACCATGCCTTGTATTCCAGCGCTTTGCCTGAAGAAACCGCGTTGGACGGTGCCGCCGATGCATCCTCGCTTTGGACGGCCGGGCAAAGTTCGCTCTTCAGCGACAGGCGCGCGCAGGCACGCGGCGATATCCTGACCGTCGTGATCGAGATTGACGACAAGGCGGAAATCTCAAATTCGACTGGGCGCAGCCGGTCTGGCAAGGAAAAGCTGGGCATTCCATCGCTGTTTGGTATCCCGGAGCGGCTTGATGCCGTCTTGCCAGACGGTGCGACGACGGCAGATGCCGTCGATGCAACATCGGCTTCATCCTATTCTGGCAACGGGTCGGTGGCGCGCAATGAAAAGCTGACGCTGCGGGTTGCGGCAACGGTTGTTGAAGAATTGCCGAACGGTGTTCTGCGCATCGAAGGGCGGCAAGAGGTGCGTGTGAACAACGAATTGCGCGAATTGCTGGTCTCCGGCTATGTGCGCCCGGTCGATGTGTCGCGCCAGAACGAGATCACCTATGACAAGATCGCCGGCGCACAGATTTCCTACGGCGGGCGCGGGCAGATCACCGATGTCCAGCAACCGCGCTATGGCCAGCAAATCACTGATGTCCTGTTGCCGTTCTGACAGCCATGATGAAGAAACTGATCCCCTTGATCCTGACTTTGGCGGGCCTTGGCATCGGCATTGGTGCGGGCGTCTTCTTGCGCCCCGCACCGCCGGAGCCTGTCGAAATAGCCGAGGCCGAGCCGACAGAGCCGCCTGAATACGTCAAACTGAACAATCAGTTTGTTATTCCGGTGGTGGAAGCGGGTCAGGTGGCGGCCCTTGTGGTCGTCTCGCTAAGCCTTGAAGTGACGCCCGGCAGTACTGAAACCGTCTTCGCCCGCGAGCCGAAACTGCGCGACGTGTTCCTGCAAGTGCTGTTCGATCACGCGAATGCGGGCGGCTTTCGCGGATCCTTTACCGATGGCTCGAACCTCGTGGCGCTGCGTCAGGCCCTGAAAGAGGTGGCGACGCCGGTGCTTGGCGACTTGGTGCGCGACGTGCTGATCATGGATATCGCCCGGCAAGACAGCTAAAGCTTGTCCGACAAAAGTGGATACCGGTTCTGTCGAAAGACAAGCGTAAAATCAAAGGGCTAGAGCTTGCCTGGCGATACTGTGATCGTCAGACAGGCTCTAGCGCAGCTTTGCCTGCAGACCGCGCAGGGCCTGATCCTTGCCAAAGGCCTGCGCTGCGTCATCACGCGCAACGAGCATCTCCGCAGTCTGCCGCGCAAGAACCAGATTCAGTTCGGCGCGTCGCGCATCTGCCCAGTGTTGATAGCGCAGTTGTGCATGATAGGCGGCAACCGGGGGCAGATCGCCCGCCCCGACCGGTGCATTCAGGCCATCAATCTGATCAAGGCTTTGCTGGCGTTTGGCCGCAGCCGATTGCAGAGCGGCAAGTTTCACGTCGAGAACAAGCTGCGAAATCGTGCCAAGCCGTGCCAGATCGTTGGCTTTTGTCATCGGCGGGCCGCCCTTGCACGTTTGCGCATTGCCTCGGCAAAGCGGATCGCGGCAGCAACGGCGCGGTAGTGTTCGGGACTGATTTCCTGACCGATGTCGACGCTGGCGTGCAGGGCGCGCGCGGTCGGTGGATCGGAATGAATGGCAATACCCGCCTCTGCGGCCTTTTCGCGTATACGGGCTGCAATTTCGTCCGTGCCCTTTGCAACACAGACCGGTGCCTGACGTGCAGCGCGGTTCCATTTCAGCGCGACGGCGTAATGCGTCGGGTTCACCACGATGACATCGGCCTTGGCGACATCGGCAAGCATCTGATTTGTAGCGATGTCATGGCCACGCTGCCGCCGCTGCGCCTTCATGTGCGGATCGCCGTCCTGATCGCGCGATTCGTCCTGCAAATCCTTGCGTGACATGCGGTTTTTCCGGATGTGTTGTGCACGCTGCCACAAGAAATCGATGCCGCCGGTGACCACCGCGATGACAAGAACAATAGAGATGAACTGCAGGGAAAGATCCATCAAAAGCGCCGTCGATATCGCCGGTGTCAGATACAACATGCCGATCACATCATCCGACCGGTAGATCAGAAACACCGCGAGCAGCGTCGAAATCACGATCATTTTGGTAAAGCTTTTAGCAAACTCAAACAGCCCAGCCCGCCCGAACTTGTGCTTTGCAGTGGCAAGCGGGGAAATTCGAGAAAGCTTCGGGGCCAAATTGTCTGCCGTGAAGATCAGCGTCTTGCTGGCAACAAGATAAGCCAGCGCCGCCAGCCCCGGCAGAACCAGAAACGGTATAAGCGCCCAGCCGATTGACGACATCAGTCCGGCAAAGGGGGCCGCACCGCCCCGCATGAACAACGGCGCAAGACGGTCTGCCTGATCCAGAAAAACGGTGGCCGTGCTGCCGATATCGAGCAGGGATTGCGCACCCAGGGCGGCACAGGCGAGCAATAGCCCGCTGTAGCTGCACGCGGTTACCAGATCGGCTGATCGGGCAATCTCTCCCTTCTCGCGCGCGTCATCCAGCCGCTTCTGGGATGGGTCATGTTCCTTTTCATCGTTGTCCTCCTCGCTCATGGGGCAACCGTGAACGGATCTGCGACATAGTCTTCAAGGGCGGCCATCCACACCGTAAGGCCAAGCGGCGTGACCACGGCCAACAGCACCAGCCCCCCCGCCGCCAAGGCTGGTGCTCCGACAAATGAAACCATCAGCGACGGCATCGAGCGGTTGATGACGCCGATTGCCACATTGTAGATGAACGATGCGCCAACGAAGGGCGCGGCTATGCAAAAGCCCAGCGAGAATGCCCGCGCGATTTGATGGAGCCCCCAATCGCCCATGTCGGCAGCACCCGGAAACTGCCCGGCGGGTAACGCCTCATAGGACAGGATCAGCAGTTTGGCGACATGCAGATGCAACCCGGCCATGACGGCAAGTGCCAGGCCCGCCATCACCAGAAGGTTCCCGATTGCAGGTTGCGGGTCCGGCCCGGTGCCCGCAAACAGTTGCGACAGCGTTGTCGCTTGCGCTATGATGGTGCCTGCAATCTGCAGCGCGTGGATAAAGAAGCGCAGACCGATGCCGATCACCAGCCCTGCGATCACTTCGGTCACCAGGGGCATCACTGTGCCGGGTTCAAGCAGCGCCACCTCGGCCGAAACCGCAGGGGCGACCACAGCGGTAAACGCCAGCGCCAGACCCAGCTTGATGCGTTGCGGCACGGCCTGTTCACCAAAGGCCGGCAGCAGGGCCATTGCGGCACCCACCCGCAGAAAGACGACAAAGCCAACCCACATGACATCCAGCCCAAGGCCGGAAAGCTGGGTTAGCAAGGTGATCAGTTCGGTCATGCGGGAACCTGTCCCACCATCGCCGGGCGCGCATCCATGCCGATTTCCTCGTAGGACAGCACCGGTGCGCCAAGACCCTTTGCGCCAACTACAGTGCGCAAGAACCGCCTGCGCAGGGTCGAAGTGACAAGTGCAGGATAAACCCCCGCCTCGGCCGACCGGTTCAGCCGATCCGCAAGAGCATTGGCAAGACGGCTGAAGTCTTCGGGGGGCAGGGCCACATCGCGTTGCCCGCGATCCCCCTCGATCTGGAATGCGGTGAATGTCTTTTCCCATTCCGGCGCTAGCTGGATCAACGGGATCGTGCCATCGGCGCGTTTCAGTTCGGCCACGATCTGAAAGCCAAGCCGTTGGCGGACATGTTCGCAAACCGCCTCCGGCGACCCGAAACCACGCGATTCGGCAATGGATTCAAGGATCAACGGCAGGTTGCGGATCGACACGCGTTCTTCCAGCAGCAGCCGAAGCACTGACAGCAACAGATCGACGGGCACTTTTTCGGGAACAAGTTCATCCAGAAACCGGCGGTTTGCTTCGGCGCGCACCGGGTCGGACAGGCTGACAAATTCATGCAGCAAACGCCGCAGGCCTCGCAATGTCAGCAATCGTGCGAGGTTGGTCTTCATCACTTCCAGCAGGTGGGTCGCCAACACCTCGGGCGGGGCTACGACCGTCAGGCCAGCAAGGGCGGCCTCCTCCTGATCGTCTGCCTTGATCCAGCGGGCGGGCGCACCGTAAACTGGCTCCTTCACATCCTCGCCAGCGGGGGCAGGAGTTCCGTCCATCAGCAGCACCAGTACCCGGTCCGGCACCAGCCTGTCGCGGACCCGTTCGACGCCCTGAAGGCGAATGCGGTAGTTTCCCGGCGCAAGGCTCGCCTCGTCGGTCAGGCGGATCTCGGGGATGATCAGGCCGAACGCGCTGGCGACATGGGTACGCATATTGGCAATGCGCGCCTCCAGCCCGGTTGCCGGATCCAGCACCATGGCTACAAGATTGGGCGCGAATTCAATGTGAATATCATCGAAATCAAGGATATCCCCCATCTGGCGCGGGCGCTGTGGCTCGGGTGCGGCAAGCGTCGGTGCGGCCGGGCGGATGGATCTTTGGTGGCCATAGTACGCCGCGGCGGCCAACCCGGCCGCGCCAAGCATGAAGGGCAGAAACGGCATGCCCGGCACCACGGCAAATACCGCCATCAGGGCGGCCACTGTTCCAAGTGCCCCGGGATAGCGGCCAAGCTGCGCAAAGAACGAAACATCGGTCGCCCCTGTAGTGCCGCCCCGCGCCAGCAAAAGCGCCACGGCCACCGAAATGATGACGGCGGGGATCTGGCTGACCAGACCATCGCCGACCGTCAGGATCGCGTAGGTTTCGAACGCCAGCCCCGCTGGCATGTCGTGCACGACGATGCCCATGATCAGGCCGACGACGATGTTCAACCCGGTGATCAGCAAGCCAGCAACCGCGTCACCCTTGACGAATTTCGACACCCCGTCCAGCGAGCCGAAGAAATTCGTCTCGGCCAGTTCCTGTTCACGCCGGCGCTTTGCCTCGGCATGGTCTATCGCGCCTGCGGCCATGTCACTGTCGATGGCCAGTTGCTTGCCGGGCATGCCGTCAAGCGCAAATCGCGCGCCAACTTCGGCCATCCGACCTGCACCCTTGGAGATGACGACAAAGTTCACGATCATCAGCACCAGGAAAATGACCACGCCAAGCAGGACGTTGCCCGCCATGATGAAATTCGCAAAGCCCTCGATCACGTGCCCTGCAGCATCGGTGCCGGTATGGCCATTGCCGATAATCAGCTTGGTCGACGACACGTTCAGCGACAGCCGCAGCATCAGCGAAGCCAGCAGAATGGTCGGGAACGCCGAAAAATCCAGCGGGCGTTCAAGGAAGAGTGTCACCGTCAGCATCAGGATCGCAAGCGCGAATGACAGGGCGAGGCCCACGTCCAACACCCAGGCAGGGACCGGCAGGATCATCATGATGATCACCGACATCAGCGCCAGCGCCAGCAGGATCGTCGGGCTGAACACGCCCCCGAGGGTAAGTCCTGTCGTTTTCACTCTGTGCCGCCGATCAACCGGATGCCGTTTGATATCAGCGGTACCAGCGATCCGGAGTTGCCACTTGACCCCGCTTGCAGCAAGGGAAAGCGGTTGACGCGGGGCGGTTGCACCTGGCTGGCCAGCGCCGGCAGCGGCCCATCCGTCACGTCCGCCAGAATGGCATCGAACTTGGCGCGGTAGCGGTCGGCGAATTCTGGTGTGCGCGAATGATAGGTGGCGGCTGCCAACGACCAATCCCCCTGTTCGGCGTAAAGATCGGCAAGAAAGCGCGCGGCATAAAGGGCGTTGCTGGCCGGATCGAACATGTCGATCGTGGAGCTGAAGCCCTTGGAATGCCAGCGATGGTTCAACTGAAAACAGCCGACATCGAAGTTCCGCAAGCCCAGATCAAGTTGATCCTCGGCAAATCGAACCGCCTCGTCGGGTGTCGGAAACCAATGCCCCTCGCCCGCCTGATTGATGGCCCATGGCCAAGGCGCAAGCCCGTCTTCGGTGGAACGGCCGGTCTCGGTCAGGGTGATGGTGATCAACACTGCCAGCGGCACCCCGGTCTGGTCGGCGGCAGTGCGGGCGGCGGCGATGCAAAGATCAGGCGCGTTCAGACTAGTGCTGGCGGTTGCAGCGCCAGTCCAAAGCAAGACCGAACCCATGAATGCAAGGTAAAGGCCGGCCCTTGGCAGTTGCACTGGACACATTGAAAACATCCCCGGGTTTCACCCTTCACGGGCGGGTCATTCGCCCCGCCTGATCCGAACCTAGTGCGCGAATCTTTCCAATCGGTAAGCAAGCGGGCGATTTGCCGCAAAACGCCCAAAAGACCAATTGCCGAAAGACTATTTGCCGACGGGCGGACCGAGGACATTTGCCAGAAGGTCGGTCAACGTGGCACGAGCGGCGGCACTGTCTGCGACCAGTGCCGCACCTCTGGCGAGCGGGCCGGGCGCATCCGCGCCCACCGGATTGGCAACTGCGTCCAGCAAACCGGCGGCGGCCTGCCAGGCGGAGGCGTCGCTTTTCGACAGGTCTTCCCAGTTTCGCGCCCAGCCGAGCGCCCGCAGGGCAGCCTCGTCATTGCCGATTTCTGCCCAAGCCTTTGCTGCATCCCCGGGTTTGCCAAGCTGCGACAGCGCGCGCGCGCGAAGTTCGATCGCGGCGGCATCCTCCATCCCGGCAATCCAGGCAAGGCTCGCATCAGGCTGACCGTTTGAAAGGTTGGCTTTTGCGGCAATCAGACGGTCATCCGCTGATGTCGCGTCGGTCTGTGGGCCGATCCACTCAAGTGCCGCGTCAGACAGGCCGAGATCCCGCAGATGCGCGGCGATCTTGCTGCGATCCTTGGCCGGAAGTGCCGGAAGGTCTGTGTCAGATCCGACAACTGCATGGTTGAGGATCGCGGTAGCCTGACCCGAGTTCGCAAGCAGTGCCCAAAGATCACCGGTCGCCCCGGCCATTTGCGGCAGCAGGGCAAAGGCCTGGTCAAAATCCCCCGAAGACCCCAGCGCCAGGATCTGCGCACGCCGCAGCGCGGGTTCAAGATCGCTGCCAGATTGTTCGCGAACCAGTGCAGCGAGGGCGACCGGAGTTTCAGGATCGACCGCCTTGCCGGCTGCAATCCGCGCATCCACAAGGGCAATCAGCGCGTCGCCGGTGACCGGGCCCGCGTCCACGACAATGGGCGCCAGCTGCGCGGCAGCCTTGGTCGGATCGCCGGCAGCAAGGTTTATGGTGGCGTCCATCACGGCAATCGCGGGCTCGGTCGTGGTCATTCCGCGCTGGGTGGCGGCGCTGATCGATCTGGCGGTCGCCGTGTCACCCAAGGCAAGAAACCTTTCGGCAAGTGTTGGGCCGAGGTTGCGGCGCATATGCGCGGGAAGTGCGGAAAAGGCTCGCAAAACGGCCTCAAGGCGCGGTTTGTCGGCAAGGCTGACCTTGGGCAAAGCCAGGGTCGCCCAAAGTGCTGCAGCGGTCTCGCAGGTCTGCATGCCGGCGAAGGGGCCCGTGGCGTCCGTTCCCCCGTCAACCAGCTTTGCCAGACTGATCCGGACCTCGGTTTGCGGGTCGTCAACCGGCATTTGTGCCATCAATTGCAGCGCTTCTGCGCCAAACCCAAGGTGGATGAACAGCTTGGTTGTGGCGATCACGGCATCGGGATCGGGCCGGTCGAATTCACCAAGCAGGCTGCCACGCGCTTTGGCCAGTTGGAGGGGAACGGGTTGATCATCGCCCCAACTGGTCAGATCAAGGGCATCATCGGGCAGGCAGTCTGCACCGCCATCGATCAATGTATCGTCTGGCGCCCGTTGGGTGGTCGCTGCAAAACCGGGTGCCTCGCCTATATGGATGTTCGCACGCGGCCCGGTTGGTAATGGATCGCCGCTTTTGCGCGATGCAAGGCTTGGCGCGGTCATCTGCACGATGCCCTGCGCCGCGCCCCTGCTCAGCTGATGCAGCAACGCCTGTTTCAGCGGCGCTATATCATGGTATTGCGCGGTGACCGTGCCGAGCAACGATATTGAATTTAAGGGCTTTTGATCCCTTTCCAGGCTGCCCGGCTGCAGCCAGTCATAGGCCGGCCCTGTCGTCATTGCAGGCGCATTTGTCACGGTCACCGGTTGCGGCCGTGAGCGGGGTCGCCGCGTTGGCCGGGCCGCCAGTTGTTCGGCGTTCGTGCCATCCAGCGCCAGTTCAAACGACGATCCCTTCGGGGGCGGGCCCTCGCGCAGATCGATGACGATGATGCCGGGGCGAAATTCAAACGGCATCGCGTGGCAGGCGCAGGCAATGCCAAGCCGCAGATCATTGGTTGCAGGGTCCACCCAGATGGCGGCAAGTCGGCTGCGCCCGATGTCCGTGAAGACACCTGTCACATCGAACCGCAAGCGATCCCCGGCGATGCGCAGATCATATCCATCGGCCGTACGGCCAAGCCGCCAATCGGTGACTTTTGGCAATTCCAGCACCAACCTGGTAAACCCGGGGTGATCGCCCGCCTTCACGACGACCATCTGACCCAAAGCCATTTGCGCAAGTAGCAGCCAGATCAGGACGGAAAGGCTTTTCATGCAGCCTCCTGTTTCAGGGCGCGCAGGGCTGTCTCCAGATCGCCAAACGTCGGGCGCACATGATGTGGTGTGTTCTGCCGGCCAACCTCGATACAGATGTTGGGCGCATGATTGTGCAGGTTTGCCACCAGCACTTCGCGGATCAAAAGGTAGAAATGCCCGTCATCATCGACCACCGCCTTGACCCGGCCGGCAAACGGGCCCACCAGACCGTAGGCCAGAAACACCCCGAGGAAGGTGCCGACCAATGCGCCGCCGATCATCTTGCCGAGAATTTCGGGCGGCTGGTCAATGGATGCCATCGTCTTGATCACCCCTAGAACCGCCGCAACAATGCCAAGTGCGGGCAGCGCATCGGCCATGGTTTGCAAGGCATGGCTGGAATGAAGGGCGTGACTGTGGTTGTTTTCCATGCGTTTATCCAGCACCTCTTCAACCTGATGGGGATCGTCATAATTCATCGATGCCGCGCGAAAGGTATCGCAGATAAGATCCACCGTTTCATGGTCGTGCTGGATCTTGGGGTAACGCCCGAAAATCGCCGAAGCGTGTGCGTTTTCAATGTGCTCTTCCAGCGCGACCGGATTGGTGCGCGCGACCCGGATCAGTTCGAACAGCAGGCACAACAGATCGCGGTAATCTTCGGGTTTCCACTTCGGGCCTTTGAACACCTTTCCGACATCCCGCATCGTCTGTTTGACGCCGGCCAAGTCGTTCGACAGCAAGAACGCCCCAATGGCCGCGCCGGCGATCATAATCATCTCGAACGGAAGGGCGTGCAGGATGATCCCCATCTTGCCCCCGGCCAGCACATAGCCGCCAAAGACCGTGATGAAGATGACGACGATACCAATCATGCCAAACATGTCGTGATCCTCAATAAATTTGTCGCTGCGGCAGGTTCGCAAATCCGTGTTAAGAAACCCTCACTTCATTCCTTTGGAACAAGCGCATTTCGCCCGGCAAGCAGGACGCTGATCCCGTAGGCCGCTTTTGGTGACAGGCCCGTCATCACGGCGGCGGCAGCGTCTGCGCGCATGCGGCCGAGAAAGCCCGCGGCAAATTCCGGTGCCATGGTTTCGAACAGGGCTGCGGCGTCTTTAGGTTTCATCGCCTCATAGACGGCGGTCAGGCGTGCCAGATCATCCTCGGCGGCTCCGTCCGCCAGTGCCAGTGTTTCGGACAGCTTAGCCTCGACGGCGACCATTTCGGTCATCCGCGCCTGCATGGCACTTTCGGCAAGGGCAAGCGCCGCCATGCGGTCCGCAAGGGTCGCTTCCTGCGCCAAGACGTGGTCTTCACGCGCCGTCAAGGCTGCGACCAATGCAATCGGGGGTTCGGGGCAATTCAGGGGTTCGGTCGCTGATGCGGCAGTGTCCGGGCCGCTTGCCATGGCAACGCCTACTCCCGCGCCCATCCGCATGGCCCCCGACGACGCAAACAGCAACGCGAGGATCACTAGCGTGCCTCGGCCACCGCGCCTGCGCAGCGCGGTCATTCCGCTGGCTCCAGATCATCGCGGGCAGGGCGGCGGCGCATGAAACGCAGCTTGCGCTCGCCTGACGCCTGATCGCTGTCCATGGAGGCAGTACTGCCGGGGTCCGGCAGATCATGCATCGAGGCCAGCAAAATCTCCAGCTTCGCCGAAACCTCCTCCGCCCGACCGGTCTGTGCGTCCAGCCCGCTGGCAGACCCCTTGGCTGCAACGCTCGCCCGTTCAAGCGCACGGGTCATGTCATCAACCTGCGCCGAAAGGACGGCAATCGCACCACCCATGCCGGTTTCCAGTGTCGAAAACCGCTTCAGGCGGGCCGACAGGACATAACAATAGCTTGCGGCACCAAACGCCCCCGCAACCATCAGGAAATCGGCAATCAGTTCCATGCGGCACCTTTTCAGTTCAGGACAAATTCGGCGATCAGCAGGTCGCGCACGCGCCCCTCGCCCGTGACGATCTGAATGCGCCGCAGCATCTGAGCGCGGATCCGGACCAGTGCCGAGGGGTCTTCCAGTTCGGCCACATCGACGGCGCGCAAATAGCTGTTCAGCACGTCCAGAATGCGGGGCTGCAGCAGCATCACATCGGCGGTGTGGGCGCCCGCCACTTCCAGCTGTGCGGTAAAGCGCAGGTAACGGCTTTGCCCGGCGGCCCCAAGCGACACCACCATCGGCTCGATCGGCACGAACGCGATATCGGGCAGGGCAGTCACCTCATCCCCGGCTGCATGTTCCCCGTCAGCGCCAAGGATCATGCCTGAAAACGCGGCATAAAACCCGGCGCCCCCCAGCGCCAGCGCCAGCGCCAGCCCGATGATCATGGGCAGCTTTGATGTCTTCTTTACTGGCGCCTCGGGCGCTTCGTCCGGCTCTGCCAAGGGCCACCTCCGATCATATTGCCCGAACAGATATAGAACGCAGGTCACTAACCGATTGTTAAGCCAGTTGCGGCAAAGCTGATTTTCGAACGGGCAGAAGCCTCAGGATCGGATGAACAACGTGCAAAACTTGATATCGCTGTGGTCATCCTTTGACGCTCGCCGCCGTATGATCATCGTGGGCGCGACGATTGCGGTGTTTCTTGCGGTCATCGGACTTGCGCGGATGGCCGGAACGCCCGGAATGGGGCTGCTCTATGCCGGGCTTGACGGGGCTGCCGCCGGCGAAGTGGTATCGGCATTGGATCAGCGCGGCGTTGCCTATGAAGTGCGCGGTGATTCGATCTATGTCGATGCATCGCAGCGCGACAGTCTTCGCATGACGCTGGCATCCGAAGGGCTGCCCGCGATGGGGGCGGCGGGTTACGAGTTGCTCGACGGCCTGTCCGGCTTTGGGACCACATCGCAGATGTTCGATGCCGCCTACTGGCGCGCGAAAGAGGGCGAACTTGCACGCACCGTGCTGGCAAACCCGCAAATCAAGGCCGCACGCGTGCATATCGCGCAGGCCCCGACGCAGGTTTTCCGGCGTGATCTGCGACCATCGGCAAGCGTTACGGTCACAACGGCACAGGGCAATCTGCCCGCCGCACAGGCCGATGCGCTCAAGCATCTGGTTGCCGCCGCCGTTGCGGGGCTGCTGCCCGAAGATGTGGCGGTAATCGACACGGTCGGCGGCCTGATCGATACCGGCGGCGATGACGCGATGGCAGGGGGCGACGCACAGACCCGGGCGCAAGAGATTCGGGCGAATGTGGAGCGAATGCTGGCCGCCCGCGTCGGCCCCGGCCGCGCCGTGGTCGAGGTTGCGCTGGATCTGGTCACGGACAGCGAAAAGAGAATCGAACGGCGGTTCGATCCGCAAGGTCGGGTGGCGATTTCCTCCGAAACGAATGAGAAAACTGGCTCCAGCACGGAACCGGGCGGTGAGGTGACCGTCGCCTCGAACCTGCCTGACGGCGATGCGGCAGCTGGTGCGAATGGCAAAAGCGAGACCACCGAAACCAGCGAGCGTCTGAATTTCGAAGTGTCCGAAACCACCCGCGAAGTGCAAAGCCTGCCGGGTTCGATCCGCAAGTTAAGCGTTGCCGTTCTGGTCGATGGCCAGCAGATCGTCGCCGAAGATGGCACCGTGACATGGACCGCGCGCACCGACGAAGAACTGGCCACCTTGCGCGAACTGGTTAGCTCTGCCGTTGGTCTTGATACCGCGCGCGGTGATGTGCTGACGCTGAAATCCCTGGCGTTTGAACCGGTTGCTGAGGCCGGCACGATGGCCAAGGCAAGCATGTTCTCCCTGTTCGCCCCCATCAACATCATGACTGCAATCCAGATTGCGGCGCTGACCATTGTGGCGCTGATCCTTGGACTGTTCGTGATCCGCCCGATCCTGACCGCTCAGGCGCGCGGTCTGCCCGAACTCGGGCGGCAAGCGGTGCCCCTTGCCTTGCCCGGTGCCGCCAGAAATTCACCCCGCGTGCTGAGCGGTGAAATTGATGATGGATCCGGTCTGCCACCGTTTTCGGTCGGTTCATCCGATGCGGCGACGGAACTTTCAAACGACCCCGTTGCCCGCTTGCGACGCCTGATCGAAGAGCGGCAGACGGAATCCGTTGAAATCCTGCGCGGCTGGATGGAATCCGCAGAGGAGAAAAGCTGATGTGCGCCCTGCGGTTAGAAGTATTTGAAACCCCCGATGCCCCGGCTGCCCGGTCAACGGTCGTGATGGATGCGGGCAGATTGGAAGACATCCGCATGCAGGCCTATGAACAGGGCTATACCGCCGGCTGGGACGATGCCGCATCGGCGCAGTCGGACGATCAGACCCGGATCAAAAGCGATTTCGCCCGCAATCTGCAAAGCCTTGGCTTCACCTTTCAGGAAGCCCGGATGCACGTGCTGCGCGCCATGCAACCGCTGCTGAACGAGGTTCTCACCAAGCTGCTGCCCGAAGTTGCGCGCGAAGCGCTGGCCTCGGTCGCGCTGGAGGTTCTGATGCCGATTGCCGATGATATGGCCGATGCGCCGGTGACGCTGGTGCTGAACCCGGCGTCGCGTGCGGCGGTTGAGACCCTGCTGGATCAGGCGACCGGCCTTCCGCTGACGGTGATCGAAGAGCCGACCCTTGGCGAAGGTCAGGTCTATATCCGGATGGGCGAGGTCGAGACGCGCGTCGATCTGGACCATGCAACCGCCGAAATCACCCGCGCTGTCCGCGATTTTTTCGACACAACAGAGAAAGACCAAAGCTATGGATGATGCAGATGCCAACCCGTTTTCGCAGGTTCCCATTGAAATTACTATCTCCGTCGGCAAGGCCCGCCCGCTGGTCAGGGATCTGTTGCGCATGGGCCGGGATGCCGTGTTGCCGCTTGACCGAAAGGTCGATGACCCGGTGGAACTGTACATCGGTGACAGGCTGATCGCGCGCGGCGAGTTGCAGGAGCTTGACGGCGATCAGGCGGGCCAACTGGCCGTCCGGCTGACCGAGGTTGCCAATCTGCGGGGCGGGCTTTGACGCGGCATCTTGTCATCGCGGTCATTCTTCTGGGTCTTGCCGGGCCCGCTGGCGCACAGGAACTGACGCTCAACCTTGGTGATGATGGATCCCTTGCGGCGCGTTCGGTGCAACTGATCCTGCTGATCACCGTGCTTAGTCTGGTGCCTGGTCTTGCGGTGATGGTGACATGCTTTCCCTTTATCGTCACGGTTTTGTCGATCCTGCGGCAGGCCATCGGCTTGCAGCAGGCGCCGCCGAACATGCTGATCGTCAGCCTTGCGATGTTTCTGACTTGGTACGTTATGGACCCGGTGTTTACCGAAGCATGGGCCAAAGGGTTGCAGCCGCTGTCAGAAGGCACGCTGGAACTGCCCGCCGCGTTCGAGGCGACAATGGCGCCGTTTCGTGTGTTCATGGCAGACCGGCTTGATGCAGATACGTTCGTTTCGCTGCAATCCTTGCGGCCGGGCGAGGTGAGTGCGCCGATCGATGCGCCCCTGTCCCTGCTGATCCCGTCGTTCCTGCTGAGCGAAGTGCAGCGCGCGTTTGAAATCGGCTTTCTGGTCTTTCTGCCGTTTCTCATCATCGATCTTGTCGTGGCGGCAGTGTTGATGTCGATGGGGATGATGATGGTGCCGCCGGCGGCCGTGTCATTGCCTTTCAAGCTGGCCTTTTTCGTGGTAGCAGACGGCTGGTCGCTGATATCAGGGGCGTTGGTGCGAAGCTATTTCTGACGGCCAACCCCAGTAAGCTGGGGCGCTACGAAATGACAGCCGGTTATAGCGATAGGGGCCGATACGATTTCCCGTATCGGCCACTTTCCATATCGGTCCTGCCGTGCGGGCCGTGGTCCTGCGAGGCCTGCTAGCCCGGTCAATTCACCAGAAACTCGGCATGCAGCGCGCCCGCGGCGTTGATGCTTTTGAGAATGTCGATCATGTCATAGGGGGCTACACCCAGCGCGTTAAGGCCCGCCACGACCTCTGACAGATTGGTGCCCCCGGTGATTTCCGCCAGACCATTGCCCTGCTCAACATCAAGCCCCGCGGTTGTGCGCGGCAGCACAATCGTCTCGCCTTCGCTGAACGGGTTGGGCTGCACGGCAATCGGGGCCTCTTCGATGCGTAGAGTCAGATTGCCCTGTGCCACGGCGACGCGGCTGATCCTGACATCTTCCCCCATCACGATGGTGCCCGATCGCTGATCCACTACCACCCGCGCGCGCGCCTCGGGTTCGACACGGATGTTTTCGACCCGCCCCAGCACATGTGCCGGCGATGCCATCCGGGCGGCGGCAAGGTCAATGGCCACTGTCCCTGCATCCAGCATGGTTGCGACGGGGCCGCCAAAATCCGCATTTATCGCCGTCTCGATGCGCCCGGCAGTGGTGAAATCCGGTGTCCGAAGCGCCATCCGAATCGACAATAGCGAAGTGAAATCAAACTCGACCTCCCGCTCCACCCGGGCGCCCGACGGGATCGTGCCCGCAGTCGGCACCCCTTGCACCACCCGTGCGGCATCGCCTTCCGCCGAAATGCCCCCGGCAATGATGGTGCCCTGTGCCACGGCGTAGATCTGGCCGTCCGCACCATTCAGCGGCGTCATGACCAGCGTCCCGCCCAGCAGGCTTTTGGAATCGCCGATGGCGGAAACGGTGATGTCGATGCGCCCCCCCGCGCGGGCAAAGGCGGGCAGGGTCGCGGTCACAAAGACGGCGGCCACGTTTTTCGGGCGATACTCTTCGCCTGCCACGTTGACGCCCAGCCGTTCCAGCAGGTTCGACATGATCTCTTCCGTGAAGGGCGCATTTCGCAACCCATCCCCCGTGCCGTTGAGGCCCACCACAAGGCCGTAGCCCACCAGATCATTGCCGCGCACCCCGTCAAATTCGACTAGATCCTTGATCCGGATCGGACCGGCTGTGGCGGGCAAGGCCATACATAGAAAACAGATCAGAAATCGGATCATCGCAGGAAATCCACCAGGCTCAGGCGCGAGATACGCGCGGTTAAGGCATAAAGCGTTTCAAGCTGTTGGCGCGTCGCCTCCAGCCGGGATGCGGTCTCATAAGGGTCAACCGCTGTAATCCCGTTGCGGGCAATCTGCAGCGATGACACTTCGGCGCTGTTGCGCGCCGACGCCGCATCGATCTGCCCCTCGGCAGTGCCAAGGCGTGCCGCCATATCGGTGCGGCTAGACTGGCTGTTGATCAGGCTTTCACCCGCACGGCGCGCCAGTTCGGCACGCCCCGTGGCATTGCCCGCCAATGCACCACGGTCCAGCAATGCCGCCAAGGCAAGACCTTTCAGCGTATCGCGGATACTCGCATCCCCGGCGGTAAAGCCAAGATCAGCCGTCTCGCCGGGGGCTATCATCGTCGGCGAAAGAGGTGCGCTGCCCAGATAGCCCGTCGCCGCATACCCGGTTGCCGCCGCAAACCATGCCGAAACGCGGGTGGCGATATCAGAGGCCGAGGTTGCGCCGGCAATTTCCGTCTCAAGCGTTGCTAGCAGGGTTTCGGTATCGACCACGGCATTCGCGTCGGTGGCCATGCCCGCAAAAAGCGCGCGCCCGCTGATATCTGTGTTGAACAGCGCAATAGCGGTTCCCAGTTTTTGGCGTGCCTCTGCGCCAACCGCATTGACTTGCGCGGTGCTGGCCGCACTAGACGCCGCAAGCAAGGTGGGCCCAAGACTGCTGGCCATGCCCTCGACAGTGCTTAGCACGGTTTGCATGGCGCCGCTTAGCAGGGCGGCCTCCGATGTGGTCGCTTTGAAACCCTGCAAGCGCGAAAGGGACGCATCGATGCCGGCAAGCGGTGAATAGTCCCCGCCGACATGCCGCCCCAGATCGGCGGCATTGCCGGTGGAAAGTTCGGTCGTCAAGCGCTGCAGATCGGACTTTAGGTCAGTGTTCTGTCGCCGCAGCATGAACGACTGCGCCAGATCGCCCAATGATATCATTGACATGGATTATATCCCCAGCAACAGATCAAGCATTGCGTCAACCGTCTGAATAACCTTCGCATTGGCCGCATACGCCTTTTCTATTTGCAGCAGGTCCTGCAGTTCGCGGTCGGTATCGACGCCGCCCTGCAATTCCTGCACCTTCAACCCTTCAGACCTTGCAGCCGCAAAACTGGCCTCGCTGTCCGCCGAAAGCCGTGCCGTGCCAACGGCGGACAGCATGTCGGCGTTCAGGGTGGCAAAGCTTCGCGCTCCGGGCGGGAAATCGCCGGAAACCTGCGGTTGCCGTGTGGTCAGCGCGGCATGTAGCGCACTTAGCAAGGATGAATTGCCGCTTGGGCCAGAGGCCGGCGCCCCCAACCCATCGCGCAACCGCCACAATTGACCGCCCTGCTGCGGGTCGGCGGCGGCGTTCAGGCGCAGGCGTTGCGCAAGGCCCAACTCGTCGGCGGGCAGGAACGCGGCCCCGGCGTCGGTAAAAAGCCCCGGATCACCAAGGCCAACTGTCGTATCAAGGCCGTTGAACCGGCCCACCAGATCGCGCGCGACAGCGTCAAGCCGGGTCTGCGCTGCAGGGGCCAGGTCATCACGGATCGCAAAATTGGCCGCAAGGGTGCCTCCGGAAATGGTGCTGTAGGGGCCGGATGTTGCAATCGGCAATCCATTCAACGTCAGCCCCGACAGACCACCCGATCCAACCGTCATCGCAGGCTCGATCACACCAACGCTCGTAAAGCCGAACTCGGCAGCGCGCCCATCGACCAGCACTGCGCCACCGGTCGTGAACAGCGCGATCTGGCCATGGTCGCGCTGCACTTCGCGCAGCGGCACCACGGCGGCAATCTGGTCAATCAACTGTTGGCGTTGATCCATCAAGGCCGACGGATCACGCCCCGAACTGAGGTGGCTGCGAATCTCGACGTTCATTTCGGCGACGCGCGCCATCGCAGAGTTCACCCCTTTGACGTCTTCGCCAATGCTGCGATCCGCCTGTGCACGCGCGGTCTGCACCGAGGCAGCAGCGGCCCCGATCTGCGAGATAAGCGCGCGCGCGGTGTCGGCGACCCTAGCAAGACGGCCCTCCGCCTCGGGCCTGCTTGCCGCCTCGATCAGCGCGGTTTCCAGTGCACCAACGCGCCCCGTCAGCGCGCCTTCTGCACCGGGCACCCCAAGGGCCGCTTCAAGATTTGCCAGAAACGTCGCCCGTGCCTGCCGGTCACCGGTGCCAGCTTGCGCCACGCGCCGGTCCGACAGCAGGATCTGGTTCACCGCCCGTGTCACCCCGGTGACGCTGACACCCTGCCCGATGCCACCAAGACTGCGCGGGCCCAGCGTCAGATCGCGCCGCCCGTAGCCTTCGGTCAGCGCGTTTGCAATATTGTTCGACACCAGCTCGGCCGACCGTGACGAGGCTGTCAGCCCCGAAAGCGCGTTCGAAAGGGCGCCGGAAATGCTCATCCGTTACCCCTATCGCTTGATGTTGGTGGTTTCTTGCAACATTTCATCAACGGTCTGGATGACCTTGGCGTTGGACGAATAGGCGCGCTGCGTCTGGATCAGGTTGGTCAGTTCGGCGGCAACATCAGTGGTCGATCCTTCGCGGGCGTACCCCACGACAGATCCTGTCGGGCCATCACCTGCATCCCACAAGAAGAACGATCCCGAATTGGGCGACACTTCATAGGTTTGATTGTCCAGCGCGATAAGTCCGTTCAGGTTCGGCATATCGACCAGCGGCACCTGGTACAGCCGACGGGTAAAGCCGGTGTCATACGTGGCCGTGATATAGCCGTTCTCATCGATTTCAACCGCCGTCAGATTGCCAACGGGCGAGCCGTTCTTGGTGATGGATGTCGGCGCGAAGCTGTCGGAAAGCTGCGTCAACCCGTTGGGATCGCCAAGCTTGCCGATGGTCAGCGTTAGCGGGCCGCCCGCAACCGTAAGGGCAAGGGTTCCGTCCGTCACGTTATAACCGCCGCCCGACACGACAGCGACATTGGCAAGTGTGCCGCCATTGCCGCGCGTTTCGTCAAATGTCAGGGTATATTCGCCCACAACCGCATTGCCCTGTGCGGAATCGCGCAACACCAGCGTCCATTCATTCGACGATCCCGTCCCCGGCACCGTTGGAGTGAACGTCACGCCCAGCGATTCGGACGTGCCAAGATTGCCGAAATATTCCACCGACAGCGGCAGCGATGTGCCGGGCGCGCCTGCCACGGTGTTGGTTGCGGGAAGGTTCACGCCAAGCTTCATTTCGGTGGTCGGATCACCCGCCTGCTGGTTGGCATTCACCACCACGGGCACCAATCCGGCAATCGTGTCGCGCGGCAGCACCGGGATCGTGCCATCGGCATTCGCGGGCCAGCCCAGCAGCACGAGGCCGGATTTCGTGCGCAAGGTGCCGTTTGCATCGGGGTTGAAAGACCCCGTCGTGGTCATCATCAACGTGCCGCCGCCAACCGCCCCGCCAAGGCCGGCAGATTGCGTAACCGGCAGCATGCCGCGCCCTGCGATCGCGATATCAAGGGCATTGGCGGTTGACACAAGTCCACCGCGTTCGTTGATCAACCGCGTCGTGGTGGCGCGTACACCGCCTGCCGAATAGCTGCCAGCACCGGGCGCTTCGGTGATCACCATGCTTTCGAAATCGGTCGCCGCGCGTTTGTAGCCGTAGGTGGCAGAGTTTGCGATGTTGTCGGAAATGGTGGCAAGCCGGGTGGCATTGGCATTAAGCCCCGCCACCCCGGCGTTGAGCGCGGAGGAAATTGTCATGAAATAGCGCCTTTCTGCTGCTGAGACTCTTGGTCAAGTCACAACCTGCGGCGCGCGGTCTTAAGATCGGGCTAACGGATAAAATGCGATCTTTTTCCTATCGGTCCTTGCGCAGCAAGATCACCTCGATGCGGTTGTTTCGGGTGTCCGTCGGGTTCGGCGTTACCGATATGCTGTCGCTATAGCCTGATATTCGCCGCATCCGGCTTCCGGCAAGCCCGGCCGATTCGATCAGTTCGCGCAAGGCCTGCGCACGCCCCGCCGACAGATCCCAGGCGGGGTTGTCGACCAGAGTGATCGGGTAAGCCTTCACATGGCCGCTGATGGCGATCTTGTTGTTGGTCAGTGACAGCACCTCGGCCAGCATCGCGGTGACCTTTTGTGTCACCGGCTCGGCCGTCGCAGAGCCTTCGGCAAACAGCGGCGTTCCGGGCAGATCAAAGATCTCGATGACAAGCCCTTCGTCGGTTACGCGCGTGACGACATGGCGCAGCATGGTTTCCATGGTCATGCTTTCACCGCCGCGGGCCAGCAGTTTCTTCTCTATCTCCTGCAGCTCGGCCATTTCGCCATCGCCGGTACCATCGGCGGATTTGGCCGCACCGTTCGCTTTGTCCTGATCGGACGGGGTACGAGCCGACGCCCCCGTGCCGGTCTGCGCCAGCTGTTCTTCCGAAAAGACGGAATCGCCGCCAAAAGCGCCCGATCCACCGCCTGAAATGCGCACAATGGGGATCGCCGGATTGAAATAATCCGCAATGCCCTTGCGTTGTTTTTCCGTTGTCGCGTTCAGCAGCCACATCAACATGAAGAAGGCCATCATGGCCGTCACGAAATCAGCATAGGCAACCTTCCACGCCCCACCGTGGTGACCGCCGCCCTGAATGATCTTCTTCCGTTTGATAATGACTGGCGCGGCATTTGACGGCCCTGCCATTCCACCACCCAATTCATCACACCCAAGGCCAGCTTTACGGCATCAGCATGAAGATCGATTTAACCTGTTGGATTTTAATGTTTATTGCTCAAAGATCCAGAGCCGACCCGCGCAAACTACCCTAACGCGCGGCACCAATGTCACCATGCGCAACCGCGACCGATTTAATCACCGCGAAACACGCCAGACCTTCCGTCAGATGAAGTGCTGCGGCGGACCGCTGCGTCACGCGGGCAAGCAAGCGGTCCTCACCGGAACGCAGCCCGATTGCGACCCCGGGGCCATCGCCCTGATAGATAGCTGCGATAACCACTGGCAGGATGTTCAGCGCCGATAACCCCTCGGGCCGATGCAGCGACAGGATAACGTCCTGCGCGGGAATGCGCACGCGCACCATCGCCCCGATTTTTGCATCCATCCGCGGCAGCAACAACACGCTTTGTGATACCGCAAGCTCGGTCAATCCATCGGCATGATGTGTCACCACGCGCGCTGCGATCACCGCTCCTGCATCGCGCACACCAAGAACAGGCACGGCGGACGGGTCGGACAGCACATCTTCGATGGTGCCGGATCGCAGCACATTGCCAGCTTGCATCACCACAATGTCGGACGCAATACGTGCCACCTCGGCCATCGAATGGCTGACATAGAGAATGGGCAGATCGCTGTGATCGCGCAGCCGTTCCAGATACGGCAGGATTTCATGCTTGCGGGCGTCGTCGAGGGCTGCAAGCGGTTCGTCCAGCAGCAGCACACGCGGCGACATCAGCAGTGCGCGCGCCAGTGCAACGCGCTGGCGTTCCCCCCCCGACAGACCCACAGGGCGTCGCTGCAGAAGCGATCCTAGGTCAAAATCATGCGCAATCATATCAAGCCCCGGCCCCTTCAGGCCTTTTGCCCGATTGGCCGCATAGGACAGATTTCCGTCCACGGTCAGATGCGCAAACAGCCGCGCGTCCTGAAACACGAAGCCGACGCCGCGCGCCTCCGGTGCCAGCCGAATGCCCGGTGCCTGCCACACGGTGCCGCCCATCGTGACGCTGCCCGCTGCCCCCGTCTCCAACCCGGCAATGATGCGCAAAAGCGTGCTCTTGCCGGACCCGGACCGCCCGAAGATGGCCGTGATCCGCCCTGGCGCAAACCGGTGCTTCACCGCCAGATCAAACCCCGGGTACGACAGCGATATGTCCACCTCCAGCGCCATGTCTTAGCCCACCCGTACCGGAAACCGGCGATTCAGGGTGTAGACGAACAACAGAACGGCAAAAGCAAACACCAGCATGATCGCCGACAGAACATGCGCATCGGCATAATTGATGGTTTCAACCTGTTCATAAATGGCAATCGAGATGACCTTGGTCTGCCCCGGAATATTGCCGCCCACCATCAGCACCACGCCAAACTCGCCGATGGTATGCGCAAAGCTCAGCACTGCCGCCGTCAGAAAGCCGCGCCCGGCCATCGGCACGGCGATGGTTGCAAACCGGTCAAGTGGCCCGGCCCGCAGGGTGGCCGCCAATTCGAACGGCGCGCGGCCCAGCGCCTCGAACGCGGCTTGCAGGGGTTGCACCGCAAAGGGCAGCGAATACAGAACCGACGCGATGACCAGCCCGGTAAACGAAAAGGTAAGCGTGCTGCCCGTCACGTCGACCCAAAGCGCGCCGACAGGCGATTTCGGGCTCAGGAGGATCAACAGATAGAACCCCAGCACGGTCGGCGGCAACACCAAGGGCAGGGCGGTGATCGTCTCCACCACCGGCTTCAGGCGGCTTGCCGTCTGCGACAGCCACCATGCCAGCGGCGTACCGATGGCCAGCAGGACCAGCGTGGTGACAGCGGCCAATTGCAGCGTTAGCCACAAGGGGGAGAGGTCAGGCAGGCTCACTCTGGCACGCCGTAGCCAAACCCGACGATCGTGGCGCGGGCCTCCGGTCCGGCCAGATACCCCAGAAAGGCCCGCGCTGCCGGATTGTCGGCCCCGTGCATCAGAAGTGCCGCATCCTGTTGCAGTGGCGTGAACAGATCATCCGGCACGTCCCAGCGCGCCCCGCCATGGTCTGCCCCCGGCGCATCCAGCGCAGAACGGGCCACGAACCCCAGTTCGGCAGCACCGGATTGGACAAGCCCGAAGGTCTGCCCGATATTCTGGCCCTGCACGATGCGGCCCCGAAAGCCGTCCCATAGCCCCATCCCTTGCAAAACCTCGCGCGCGGCTTGCCCGTAAGGCGCAAGGTCGGAGTTGGCTATCGCTATGAAACGCACGGTGGCGTCAGTGAGGGCGGCGCGGAGATCAGGGCCTATGCGGGCGGGGTCGGCGCTCCACAGGGTCAGCTTTCCGATGGCGTAGGTGAAGACTGATCCAGGCACGACGAGGCCTTCCGCTTCCAGGCGGGCGGGAGTTTTTGTGTCTGCCGAAAGAAGCACGTCGAAGGGGGCGCCTTCGGTGATCTGAGAGTATAACTTGCCAGTTGATCCGGTCGTAATCAGCGCCTCGTGGTTAGTTTCGCCGGTGAAGTCTTCGGCGATTTTTTCTGCCACCCCGGCGAAATTTGCAGCGACGGCGATTAGGACGGTGTCGGCGGAAACGGGGGTTGAAAACGCGGCCGGACAGAGGGCGGCGAAGGTTTGGCAGAGGATGAGAAAGATCAATTTCATGTGCGGATCATCATTTGATGCCCGCCGCGATGCAAGCCCGGATTGAGGGGGTTTTGAAACTGAATTTGGCGGGATAACACGTGCGTTATGATTTCTATGTTATTGATATTGCAACAGTATGTTCGTTTTGTTAGCGTTTTGGTAGCGTGTTACCGGTGACTTACTACTTGCCTCGCTTGGGCTGTGCGGGCGCATTATGGTTGCCGGGTGCTGGTTTGGTATTACGCGCAACAATCGCTTTTTGAAGTCTGCTGTGCAGGAAAGAAGCGGAGACTTGGCCAAGGTTCGCTTTCAGAAATCCGCGAATGCGCGATGCTTTCGAAACTATACATCTGCGCAGTGCCTTGCACATGACCCACGACCACCCGATACCTCTGCATCTTGCTTGCGAAGGGATCAGGGCGCAGAATAATCGGGCTCGACGTCGAGATTCTGATCCAAGTCCTGCACTTGAAAGTTACCCGTGAAGATCCTGTCAAAACACTCTGCCAAAGGCCCCTGCATCCTGGTTCTGCACTCGTGGTGGGGGTTGACCGCCAGCTTTGTGAATTACGGGCAATCGCTTGCCAATGCGGGCTTTGCCGTCGGGCTTGCTGATCTTTTTGGTGGACGGACCGCTGAAACGGAAACCGAAGCGCGCCGCTTAAGGCAGGCTCGGCGACGTGAACCGGCTTATAAGACCTTGGTGCACAACATCAGCGAACTGCGTGAGGAGACCTGTTCCGTCTCGCAGGGTATTGGCCTTGTCGGGTTTTCCATGGGGGGGCACTGGGCGGTTTGGCTGTCGCAACGGCCCGAATTGAATATCAGTGCGACAGTCTTGCATTATGCTGCGCGCGGCGGCGATTTCTCGGCTACCAAATCGTCTTATCTCGCGCATTTCGCCGACAAGGATCATTGGGTTAGTGCAAGCGCCCGGCGCGGCATGGAAAAAGCGATTGCAAAAGCCGGGTGCCCTTACCGGGCGTTCGACTACCCCGGCACCGGACATTGGTTTGCAGAAACCGACAGAGTGGCCGAGTACAATTTGCAGTCTGCTGATCTGGCCTTTGACAGGACAAGCGATTATCTTGGCAGCCGCCTTGCCTTGCAAATTGGTGGCTGAAGGATCTGACTGCAGTTCGAAGCGGCCAATTTCCTGGCCACCCTTTACCCTCCATGCCGACTGCGGTGGCCGATCTGGTAGAAATTGCCGGTTGTGGTGGCCAAATATGGCGCCAGCGGAATGTCTTCCTGCTTCAAAAACCCGTGCTGCGGCAGTTTGCCATCGCGGACCATTTCGATGACGGCAACGACGGAAGCCGAGGTTGTCCAGGCGATTGCAGTGCGAGATTTTCCCGCGATATCAAATGGGTAATAGGCGCGCACGAATTCTTTGCGGCGCAGTGCTCCGCCGACCCAGCCTTCGGCGGCGACGTGGACGTAGACGACGTCTTCGTCAACCGGGGGTTTGGCGTTGGTCAATATGCGGCCAGCCTCGGTGCGGTTTTCGCGCATCAGCAACTCGTGGAAGAAAAAGTTCATGAGGGCCACATGGCCAGGATAGCGCATCGTTTTGTAATCAAGGTTCTCAATCACGCCGGCATAGGTTTCGCACATCGTGCCAAGCCCACCAGAGGTGGTGAAAGCCTCCAGTTGCATCCCGTCGATATAGATCGTCTCCAGCCATTCCATGGCAGAAACGGTTTTCAACGTGCCTTCTTCTATAACCTCACAATCGTTCAGGTATTCGTTGACCACACCTTCGGGCGACCAGTTGAAGGCATAGCCCAGCAGACCGGTTGGGTTCTGCGGTAGCGCGCCGACACGCAGGCGGATGGAGCGAACCTTGTCAAACTGCGCCGCCAGATCAGCGGCCACTATGCCGACAAACCCCGGTGCCAGCCCGCATTGCGGGGCCATCAGGCCCTTCGACGTTTTTGCCAGCTCCCGGATGTGTTTGGTGGTGGGCACGTCTTCGGTCAGGTCGAAATAGTGCAGGCCCAGCGCATGCGCCGCCGTACTGACGCCGATGTTGACGTGGTAGGGCAGGCACGACAACACCGCGTCCTGGCCTTGCAGCACGTTCGGCAGGCCTGCGATATTGGTCAGGTCTGCCGTGCGGGTTTGGAACGGGGCGTTTACATCACGGCTGTCGATGCCGGTGACGGTGAAGCCTGCGTCCACCAGCAGTTGGGCGGCAAGATGCCCAACCTTGCCAAGGCCGAGAACGGCAATTTTATCAAATGACATGCCCAGCCCCTTCAAAAATCAAATTTCACGCCCTGCGCCAGCGGCAGTTGGGCGGAGTAGTTCACCGTGTTGGTCTGCCGGCGCATATAGCCCTTCCAAGCGTCAGACCCGCTTTCGCGGCCACCGCCGGTTTCTTTCTCGCCGCCGAATGCCCCGCCGATTTCGGCACCCGATGGGCCGATGTTGACGTTGGCGATACCGCAATCAGACCCTGCGGAGCCAAGGAACTCGCCTGCCTCGCGCATGTTCAGCGTGAAGATGCACGACGACAGGCCCTGCGGCACATCGTTTTGCAGATGGATCGCCTCATCCAGCGTGTCGTAGCCCAGAACGTACAGGATCGGCGCGAAGGTTTCGGTTTTGACCACTGCCGTTTGGGCGGGCATTTCGACCAGCGCGGGTGCGATGTATGCGCCACCTCCGGGAACGCCTTTGGTAACCGGATGGCCGCCATGCACGATGCCGCCTTCGGCCTTTGCGGCGGTTAGGGCGGCGATCATTCGGTCCTTTGCGCCGTGATCGACCAGCGGGCCGATCAGTGTGGTCGATTGGCGCGGGTCGCCGATGGGCAGGCTGGCATAGGCTTTCGACAGTTTCGCCACAAGATCGGCACGGATCGAATTATGCGCGATCAGGCGGCGCAGGCTCGTACAACGCTGGCCCGCGGTACCGACAGCGGAAAACACGATGGCGCGCACGGCCATGTCGAGGTCGGCCGAGGGGGCGACGATCATGGCGTTGTTGCCACCGAGTTCAAGGATTGACCGGCCAAAGCGGGCGGCGACTTTTGGGCTGACGATGGATCCCATGCGGGTGGATCCGGTGGCGGAAACGACGGGGATGTCTTTCGATGCCACCAGTGCCTCGCCAATCGCCGGGCCACCGATCACCAGTTGCGCCAACCCTGCGGGCGCGTCGCCGAAACGTGCAAGGGCGCGATCCATGATCTTCATGCAGGCCATCGCAGTGAGCGGGGTTTTCTCAGACGGCTTCCAGATCACCGGGTTGCCGGTTACCAGCGCAAGGGCAGCATTCCAAGACCAGACCGCGACGGGGAAGTTGAAAGCGGAAATGATGGCGCAGGGGCCAAGCGGGTGCCAGGTTTCCATCATCCGGTGGCCGGGGCGTTCAGACGCGATGGTCAGGCCGTAAATCTGGCGCGAAAGGCCAACCGCGAAATCGCAGATGTCGATCATCTCCTGCACTTCGCCAAGACCTTCGGAGGTGATCTTGGCGGCCTCCAGCGTCACCGCTGCCCCCAGTTCGGCCTTGGATGCACGCAGTTCCTCGCCCAGCAGGCGGACCAGTTCGCCACGCCGGGGGGCGGGGACATCACGCCATACTCTGAAGGCGGCCTGGCTGGCGGCGATGATTTTGGGCATGTCATCAAGGGCGGTTTCAGCAATGCGGGCAACCTCGGCGCCGTCGATGGGGGAATGTACGGGCAGAGTGCCGCCGGTCAGGTCGGCAGATGTCAGGCCAGCGGCGGCCAAGGTTTCGGCGTGGGTCATGATATTTCTCCTGAAACGAGGCGGCGCTGATCATCCATGCCCATAGAGATCAGGAACGGGGCCAATTGCTGTGCGGTTTGGAAGTCGGATTTCGAGGCAAGACCTTGCCAGTTGGCGATAATAAGCGATTGCGCAGTGGCACCGCCAAGCGTGGTTCCGGGGCCGGTGATGATGAACAGATCCGGCGCGAATTCGCGGGCGGCGACGGTGATGGCGTGGGTGAAATCGTAGGGTTCGGTCACTTGATGGCCAAGCGTGTAATCCCAAAGCGCGGCGGGGTCGATGGCATTTGGCCACCAGATCGCGCCACGACCGTCGATTAAGGGGTGTTTGGGTTGGGTGAACAGGCTGGCGGGCAGTTTGGCGCGGCCTTGCGCAGCGACGGGGGCTTGCAGTGCAGTGTGGAAAGCAGCGTGGTTGGCAAGGCGCATGGGAAAGCGGGATTGGGCTTGCGGGACTGCCGCTTCGAACGCGGCTAGACCTTGGTCGTTGCCTGCCAGAACCAACATGCCGCCCAGGTTGATGGATTGGGCCAGGGTGTGGCTGGGGCGGGTGTCAATCTCGGCCGTCAAGGATAGGAGGGCGGCTTTTTGAGTGGGGTTATTGTGCCAGTTTTCATCCATGAAGGGGTAGATCAACTGACCACCGATCAGATGGGTTTGCATCAGGGTGCCCATTGTGTTGACCACCTCGAAGCCATTTTCGGGGGTCAGGGCACCTGCGCAGGCGAGCGCGGAATACCAGCCCATGGAATTGCCGGTGACCGCCAGAATTTCGATGCCTTGCAGGGCCGCAAAATCGGCAATTGTGGCGGCGTAGATCAGGGCCGAGGCGTTGTCGCCTCGGGTGTGCTTGGCGACGGAATAGGTTGCGGCACCATCCAGCGCAGTCAGGGTTTCCTGCCCTAACTCGTTGCGACGGGTATCAAAATGCGCCAATAGCGCGCGCTCCTTGAAGTGGCGCGCAAGGGTGCCAAGTTCGGGTTTGCCATAGGTGCCGCGACCGGGGCAGATGACGACTGCGGTTTTCATTTCCGCACCAAAGCGGTTGCAGCGGCGACGATATCATCTGCCGATGGCATGGTCGCGGCATAGGCGGGCCCGGTGGCGATGAAGCTGTCTTGCGCGGTCAGGCGCGCGACCGGCACCGATGTGCGTTCGGCGAACAGCGCCATCAGCGCCTCGGCAATGCCACCGGAATGGCGGGTTTCATCGACGATCAGGATGTGTTTGCAGCCTTTGGTCGCCTTGATCAGCGCATCGGCGGGCAGCGGTGACAACCAACGCATGTCGATGACGCGGGTCTTGATGCCAGCGGCCATCAGGCGCGGCAGGGTTTGGTGCGACAGGTAGTTGCCGTTGGCGAAGGTGACGATGGCAAGGTCGTTGCCGGTGCCATGAACGCCAACTTCGCCCAGCGGAATAGTTTGGTCACGGGCGGGGTAGGTCGTCATCCACGCGCCGTCCTTGTCTGCATGCAGGTCGCGCATCGGGTAAAGGGCAATGGGTTCGAGGAAGACGACAAGGCGTTGTTCCTCTCGGGCCAGCCGAACGCATTCGCGCAGCATCATCGCCGCATCGGCACCATTCGACGGGCAGGCCAGAATCAAGCCCGGAATATCGCGCAGAACGGCAATGGAATTGTCATTGTGGAAATGGCCACCAAAGCCTTTTTGATACCCCAGCCCCGCGATGCGCAGCACCATCGGGTTGGTGTACTGGCCTTGCGAGAAGAACGGCAACGTTGCCGCCTCCCCCCGGATCTGGTCTTCGGCGTTGTGCAGATAGGCCAGAAACTGGATCTCTGGCATCGGCGTAAAGCCGTTTTGCGCCATGCCGATAGCAAGGCCCAGAATGGACTGCTCATCCAGCAGCGTGTCGATCATCCGGTCGGCCCCGAACCGCGCTTGCAGCTTTTGCGTGACGCCGTAGACGCCCCCCTTGCGACCCACATCTTCGCCCATCATCACGATGTCGGGGTGTGCAAGCATCAGATCGGTCAGCGCCCAGTCGATGATCCTGCTCATCGGTTGCGCCTCGGTCATCTGTTTCAGATCGGACCCGAAGGCACCGGCGCGTGCATCGGCGCTGGGCCCGTTGGTGGGTTTGCATGGACGCTTTGGCGGAACGATGCTGGCCATCACATCGGCCGCAGTTTTCAGGCGCGGGCGTTTGGTAGCCTGATCCGCAATACGCGCGACGCGGCACAACGTTTGCTGGTAGATATTCAGCGCCTCGGCGGCAGGCAACGCGCCGGACTGGTCAAGTTGGCGAACGGCATGCAGCAAGGGATCGTTCGCTTCTTCGGCCTCAACTTCCGCTTTCGGCAGATAGGTGGTCGGCATGTCGGCCCCGGCATGGCCGTAAAGGCGAATGGTGTTGAGGTGCAAGAACACCGGCTTGCGACGGGCGCGGGCGAAGTGTGCGGCTTTTGTGACCACCTGGTAGGTTTCATATATGTCAAGGCCATTGGCTGCGAAGTACTCAAGGCCGGGGCGGTTCTGAAAACTTGCCGCGATCCAGCCTTTCGGAGTCTTGGTGGAAATGCCGATGCCGTTATCTTCGCAGACGAACAGCAGTGGCAGCGGAATGCCCTGATACGCCGTCCAGCCCGCCGTATTGAACGCGCCTTGCGCGGTCGAATGGTTGGCCGAGGCATCGCCGAACGAACACATGATCAGCGCGTCATCGGGCAGGTGCCGATGCTCCGGCGGGCGGCGTTTGGCGGCGGCGATGGAATAGGCGGCACCAACGGCTTTGGGCAAATGGCTGGCGATAGTCGAGGTTTGCGGAGGGATGTTCAAGGCGCGTGATCCCAGCACCTTGTGGCGGCCACCCGAAATAGGGTCATCCGACGACGCAGCAAAGCTCAGCAGCATGTCCCAGGTGATCGATTGCCCCGGCACCTGCCCCGCGCGGGCGATCTGGAACGCGGCATCGCGGTAGTGCAGAAACGCCATGTCGGTCGGGCGGAGCGCCAGCGCCACTGCGGCCATGCCTTCATGCCCCGATGACCCGATAGTATAGAACCCGGTGCCCGCCCGCTGCATGGCGCGCGACGTGCGGTCCAGCGCGCGGCTGGTGCAGGCGGCGCGAAAGATGGTCACGGCATCGGCGGCGGTCAGGGTGCCGGACGGCGCGCTACCGTTGGGAAAATCCCGCGCCGCAACGCGGGCGAGGAAGTTTTCATGAACTATATCGGCGCGGTCCATCGTGTGGTTCTTCTTTGCGGGTGACTGCATCATGTATGCGGGTTTGACGCCACGCAACCCGCGCGTGGCCAAGTGGGCCAAGGGCCGGGTCACGCAATGCTCTATCTGGTATTCAACTGTCGAAGACTACTGATATATGGGCACAGTTATATGCCTAAAAGGAATAGTCATGCCCAGCCCGCGCCGCCTGATCCCGTCACTTAGCCTGCTATCGGCATTCGAGGCGGTTTGCCGGACCGGATCAACACTTGCGGCAGCCCGAGACCTTGATCTTTCGCAAGGTGCCGTCAGCCGTCTGATCCAGAACCTTGAGGGACAGTTGGGCGTGACACTGTTCCTGCGTGATCGGCGCCGACTTGTACCAACTGACGCGGCGCTGGCTTACCGGCGCGATGTCGTGAAGGCGCTGGACCTGATCACGCGGGGGGCCATGCGGCTGCGGTCGAACACCAGCGGCGGAGTGTTTTCTCTGTCAGTACTGCCCGCATTTGGCACGCGCTGGTTGACGCCACGGTTACCGGAGTTTCTGGCGGCGCATCCCGGTATCACGATCAATCTGGGCACACGGGTACGGCCGTTTGATTTCGAGGAAGAAGGCTTTGATGCGGCCATTCATTTTGGTAGTCAGGACTGGCCAAATGCGGGCTTTGCCAAGCTGTTTGACGAGGCATCGGTCGCAGTCTGTTCGCCTGACTATCTTGCGCGGCATTTGATCGTGAGGGCGGAAGATTTGCTGATGCTGCCATTGTTACAACTTGAATCGCGGCCAATGGCCTGGCCCGCGTGGTTTCAGCATCATGGCCTGGCGGCGCAAAGCCCGCAGGGAATGCTGTTTGACCAATTCGCACCAATGATCGAGGCGGCGATACATGGCCTTGGTGTGGCGCTGCTGCCCAAGTTTCTGGCGCGGGCTGAAATTGCCGACGGGCGGCTGATCGGGTTATGCGGCGGGGCGGTGGCCGCGCAGGGCAGCTACTATCTGGTGTGGCCCAACACCGGGGCCTGGTACCCGCCGCTGCAGGCGTTTCGCATCTGGTTGCAGGGCGAATGTAGCGCCGATCAGGTCAGTTCGGGAATATCCAGCTTCTGAAGCACCGGGGCGGTACGATCCTCGATTGCCGCCATCACCGCGCGGGCAAGAAATGCACCGGCCTGACCGACGTCTTCATGTACCACGATGATGCCCTGGCGGAACAGTCCAAGGATCGGGATAGCCTCTTTTGCGGCCACATCGAAGTCCTTGTTGAAAACAAGCCCTGCGCCTTCCGCCGCTGCGACAACGCACATCGCGGCAGTGGTGGACCCGACGACAATGCCGTCCGGCTGGTCTGCCGCAGCGAACACACCTTTCATTTGGGCCAGAATCTGCTGGCCCGGCTGGTCGCTGGTCGTGCCCGCCAGCACCTGCGCCCGCACGCCCAGATGCCCGGCTTCCTCCATGAACCCCGACACCATGTGCCTGCCATAGCTTTGGCTTGTGGGCGGGCTTAGCAGAGCAAGATTGCTGCGGCCCCGGGCGACAAGCGCGCGGACCATCAATCGCCCGTAGGTTTCGTTGTCATAGTCGAAATACGGGTGATCGATGCCCATGTCGGACCGGCCATGCGTTGCGAATGCGATGCCATGTTCGGTCATGAAGGCGACGCGGCTGTCGTTCGGCTGGATCTGATTGATGATCACGCCATCCGCTGATCCGGTTTCCCAGATGTAGCGGATCGGTGTCAGTGGGTCCTCTTCGGAAAAGTAGGGCATCACGATCAAATGATAGGGCGTACCGCGCAACGAATAGGCGATGGAATGGATCAGCTTTGCGGTGTGGTTCATCACATCTGATTCCGCTGACAGTACCAGCGCGATGACATTGGTGCGCCCGGTACGAAGGCGAACCCCGGCCCGGTTCGGGCGATAGCCGATCTGCAAGGCAACATCGCGGACACGGGCCTTGGTAACTTCGCCAATGTCGGACGCGTCCTTCAGCGCACGCGAAACCGATGCAATCGACAGACCTGTCAGGTTTGCGATGGTTTTCAGCGTGGGCCGTTCTGCGGCAAGATCGTCAGACTCTGGCACTGCATACTCCGTCAAACTGCAAAAGCTCGGGATTTGAATGGCATCGGGCTGTCGCACTGATTGCTACGGATAGCGACATTCTTTTTTCTTGATAGGCCGGACTTCACCGTTATAGTGATCACTATAACGATTACGTCAGGGAGGAATCAATGAAATATAAATATCTCGCAGCAGGCTTGCTTGCTGCAACTGCACTGACAAGTGCTGCACATGCAGCCGATCTTGAGGTCACCCATTGGTGGACTTCGGGCGGTGAAGCGGCTGCCGTGGCCGAATTTGCCAAGGCGTTCGATGCCACTGGCAACAAATGGGTCGATGGCGCAATTGCCGGTTCCGGCGACGTCGCGCGCCCGATCATCATCAGCCGGATTCTGGGCGGCAACCCGATGGGGGCCACGCAACTTAACCCCGGCAAGGATGCTGACGATCTGATCGCGGCGGGCCTGATGCAGGACCTGACCGAGCTTGCGACCGCCGAAGACTGGGCCACCATCCTTCGCCCGAAATCGCAGATGGATAGCTGCACGCTGGATGGCAAGGTCTACTGCGTTCCGGTGAACCTGCATTCGGGCCAATGGATGTGGACCAACCGCAAAGTCTATGAAGATGCCGGCATCGCACCGCCGCAAAACTGGGCCGAGATGGTCGCGGCAGCCCCTGCGCTGAAGGAAAAGGGCATCATTCCGCTGTCGCTGGCAGAAGGCTGGCCGATTGGTCTGTTGACCGAAGATCTGATTGTCGCAATTGCGGGCGTCGACAACTACGTCGCCGTCTATCAGGACCGCAACATGGAGATGGCACGCGGCGCGGAATTCGCAGCGGTCTTCGCCGCGATTGACGAGGCGCGCCAGATCATCGACCCCAAGACCGTGGTTCCGCAGTGGAACGACGCCGTGTCGCTGGTTATCCAGGGCAAGGCTGCGGCCAACGTCATGGGAGACTGGGCTGGCGGCGAATTTGCCGTAGCAGGTCTGGTTGCGGGCAAGGACTATGACTGCCTGCCGGGTCTGGGGGTGGAACCGGTACTGGGCACCGGCGGGGACGTGTTCTATTTCCCGAAGAGCGAAGATCCCGAAGTGACCAAGGCGCAGCTGGCCCTTGCCTCGGTGATGGTGACCAAGGAAGTGCAGGTCGCCTTCAACCTGAAAAAAGGTTCGCTGCCGATGCGCGCTGACGTGGACCTGTCCGCGGCCAACGACTGCATGAAGAAGGGCCTTGAGATTTTGGACAAGGGCACGAAAGTGTTCCCGAATAACTCTCAGATGCTGGATCGTGACTCGCTCAACCAGATCAACGACGTGATGAAGGAGTTCTTTTCGGACCTCTCGATCACGCCAGAGCAGGCGCAAGAGCAGTTCGCAGCCATCATCGAAGCCGCGCCGAAGTGATCTTCGGATCGATCGCAAACTGACAACGGGCCTGGCAGAAATGCCAGGCCGCGTGCCAAGAGCGCCGGGCGGGCGAGGAAAATGACACGATGAAGCGGCCAAATCCCCTTTTCCGGAATATGACCTCCAAGATGGCCGCATCACCGATGATCTTCATCGTGCTGGTGGTGTTCATCGGCAGCACCCTCTGGACCGTTGCGTCATCCTTTACCAACATCAAGACGCTGCCGATCTTCACCCCGCGCGAATTCTATGATGCCTGGGTGGGATGGGACCAGTATGTCCGGCTGTGGAACACGCCGCGCTGGATCACCTCGATCACAAACCTGGCGATCTACGGGATTTTCTACTCGGGCTTTGCCTTTGTCATCGGGTTCCTTCTGGCGGTGCTGATGGATCAG
>JANOGW010000058.1:0-71558 GCA_031406155.1 Pseudorhodobacter sp. | reverse complement strand
GTGGACAACTACGTGGCCGTCTACCAGGACCGCAACCTTGAGATGGCGCGCGGTCCCGAATTCGCAGCCGTCTTCAAGGCAATTGACGAGGCGCGCCAGATCGCCGATCCCAAAGCGACCGTTCCGCAGTGGAACGACGCCGTGGCGCTGGTGATCCAGGGCAAGGCCGGTGCCAACGTGATGGGTGACTGGGCTGGCGGCGAGTTTGCCGTGGCGGGCATGGTTGCCGGCAAGGACTTCGATTGCCTGCCGGGTCTGGGCGTCGAACCGGTTCTGGGAACGGGCGGGGATGTGTTCTACTTCCCGAAAAACGAAGATCCCGAAGTGACCAAGGCACAGCTGGCCATGGCCTCGATGATGGTGACCAAGGAAGTTCAGGTCGCCTTCAACCTGAAGAAAGGCTCGCTGCCGATGCGCGCCGACGTGGACCTGACCGCGGCCAATGACTGCATGCAGAAGGGCCTCGAGATTCTCGACAAAGGCACGAAAGTGTTCCCCAACAACTCGCAGATGCTGGATCGCGACTCGCTCAACCAGATCAACGACGTGATGAAAGAGTTCTTCTCGGACCTCTCGATCACGCCGGCGGATGCGCAGGAGCAGTTCGCAGCGATCATCGAAGCGGCACCGAAGTGATCTTCTGATCAGGCGCAATGTGACAACCGGCCCGGCAGAAATGCCGGGCCGTGTTCGACCGGGGTGGGAAAAACAACGATGTCTGAAATGAAGCGGCCAAACCGCCTTTTCCGGAACTTGACCTCCAAGTTGGCCGCATCGCCGATGATCTTCATCGTGCTGATTGTCTTTGTCGGCAGCACGATGTGGACAGTCGCTTCGTCCTTCACCAACATCAAGACGCTGCCGATCTTCACCCCGCGTGAATTTTACGATGCCTTTGTCGGATTTGCGCAATACGAACGGCTGTGGAACACGCCGCGCTGGATCACCTCGATCACCAATCTGGCGATCTACGGCATTCTCTTTTCGGGTTTTGCCTTCATCATCGGCTTTTTGCTGGCGGTGCTGATGGATCAGAAGATCCGCGCCGAGGGGGTGTTCCGCACAATCTATCTGTATCCCTTCGCGCTGTCCTTTATCGTAACTGGCAAGGTCTGGGCCTGGATCCTGAACCCGGCATTCGGGCTGGAAAAATCTGTCCGCGATATGGGTTGGGCCAGCTTTTCCTTCGACTGGCTGACCAACCGCGACATGTCGATTTATACGATCGTCATTGCTGGCCTATGGCAGGGCACCGGGCTTGTGATGGCGCTGATGCTGGCGGGGTTGCGCAGCATCGATGACGAAATCTGGCGCGCAGCCCGCGTTGACGGCATTCCGAAATGGCGGATCTATCTGCAGATCGTGGTGCCGATGATGCGCCCTGTGATGATCACGATCTTCGTCATTGTGGCGTCAGGGTCGGTGCGGGTTTACGATCTGGTGGTGGCAATGACCCAGGGCGGCCCGGGCAATTCGTCGCAAGTGCCCTCGATGTACATCTACGAAAAGCTGTTTGTTGGTGCGCTTGCGCAGGGTACGGCGGCGTCTTCGGTGCTGCTGCTGGCGACGGCCATCATTCTGGTTCCTTGGATCATCGTCGAATTCGGCAAGAAAAGCAGGGGCTAAGCGCATGAATGCCAATTCAACCGCATCCATAGATGACCCGTCCGGCCCCAAGCCGAAGCCGTTTTTCGCCCCCGGTCGGGTGCTGATCTACGCCTTGCTGATCGTCACCTCGATCTACTATCTCATCCCGCTTTATGTGATGATCATCACCTCGCTCAAGGATCTGGACCAGATCCGCGAGGGCAACATTTTCATTCCGACCGCGCGGCCGACGTTCGATGCCTGGGTCAAGGCCTGGTCAGCCGCCTGTACCGGGCTGAACTGCACCGGGCTTGCCCCCGGCTTCTGGAATTCGGTGTTCATCACCATCCCGTCGGTGATCGTGTCCATCGCGGTGGCCTCGATCTCGGGCTATTCGCTGGCGAACTGGCCGTTCAAAATGGCGGAATGGTGCTTTACCATCCTGCTGGTCGGGTCGTTCATTCCCTATCAGGTGTTTCTGTACCCGTTGGTCATCATCACCCGCGAGATGGGCATCTATTCCACGCTTTATGCGGTGATTTTTGTGCATACCGTGTTCGGCCTGCCGATCCTGACACTGCTGTTCCGCAACTACTTTGCATCCCTGCCGGACGAATTGTTCAAGGCTGCGCGCGTCGATGGGGCGGGCTACTGGCGTATCTTCTTCCGCGTTCTGGCACCGATGTCGCTGCCGATCTTCACGGTTGCGGTGATCTTGCAAGTCACCGGCATCTGGAACGATTTCCTGTTCGGGGTGATCTATGCCGGGCCGACCAACTACCCGATGACGGTGCAGTTGAACAACATTGTCAACTCGCTGCAGGGGGTAAAGGAATACAATGTCGAGATGGCGGCAACCATCCTGACGGGGCTGGTGCCCCTGACCATTTACTTCGTTTCCGGCAAATATTTCGTGCGCGGCATTGCAGCCGGCGCCGTCAAGGGTTGATCCGATGCACTCAGTCTCTGTCAAGAACCTGTCCCTCAAGTTTGGCGCGGTCACGGTCCTGCAAGACCTGAACCTCGATGTCGGCGAGGGCGAGTTCATCGTGCTGCTGGGGCCGTCGGGTTGCGGCAAATCAACTTTGCTGAATTGTCTTGCGGGCCTGCTGGAGCCGTCCGAGGGGCAGATTTTCATCAAGGGCAAGAACGTCACCTGGGTGGAACCGTCTGAACGTGGCATCGGCATGGTGTTCCAGTCCTACGCGCTTTATCCCCAGATGACGGTGCGCGGCAACCTGTCCTTCGGGCTAAAAATCGCGGGGTTGCCCCGGCAGGAGATCGAAAAACGCGTGGCCCGCGCGTCCGGGATATTGCAGATCGGCCCGCTGCTGGACCGCAAGCCCGGCGCATTGTCAGGTGGGCAGCGCCAGCGCGTGGCGATCGGTCGGGCACTGGTGCGCGATGTCGATGTGTTCCTGTTCGACGAGCCTTTGTCGAACCTTGATGCCAAACTGCGCGCCGATCTGCGGGTAGAGATCAAGCGCCTGCATCAACGGCTGAAGAACACCATGATCTACGTGACGCATGACCAGATCGAGGCGCTGACGCTGGCCGACCGGATTGCCGTGATGCGGTCCGGTTTGATCCAGCAACTGGCCAGCCCGGATGAGATTTATAATCGGCCGGTGAACAAATACGTCGCCGGCTTTATCGGCAGCCCGGAAATCAACTTTCTGGATGGCTTGCTGGAAAGCAAAGCCTTTCACACCGGCGATGTCACCATGGATGTCGCGCGCTATCCCTTTGCCAAATGGCCAGCCGGGCCTGCATGGCTGGGTGTGCGACCCGAAGCGGTGCTGACCGGCGATGCGGCAAATACCTGCCCGGTGCATATGGACAGCGTGGTCGAGATTGTGGAACCGATGGGGGCAGACACGCTGGTCTGGACCAAGGTCGCAGGGCAGGATTTCCGTCTGCGGATGGAAGGGCAGGCCAAGGTCGCCCCAGGTGACGCGCTGCATATCGGGTTCGACCCGATCCGCGCGTCGATGTTCGACAAGGGCACCGAAGAAAGGCTCTGATCAGAATGCTGGTGGATTTGAATGGTGAATGGCATCTGACGGATGCTGCCAAAGGGCTGTCCGCACCGATGCAGATACCGGGCGACGGCATCTCGGCGCTGCATGCGGCTCGGCTGATCCCCGATCCGTATTTTGGCCGCAACGAGTATGATCTGCGCTGGATTTGTGCCTCCGAGTGGGTGATCAGTCGCAGTTTTGTGGTGGACCGTACCGATCTGGTGTTTGTGGTCTCCATGCTGGATACGCTGGCCGAGGTGGTGGTAAATGGCGTGCCCGTGTTGCGTACGGCGAACATGTTCCGGTCGTTCCGTATCGATCTGTCGGACGTACTCCGCGTCGGCTCGAACGACATCGAAATCCGCTTTGGCAATGTGGTGGCAGAGGCTGCGCGCTTGCAGGCGGCGCAGCCGTATTTCGTACCGTTCAGCGCGAACAACACCCCCATTCACAACGGCAACATGCTGCGTAAACCCGCGTGTGATTTCGGCTGGGATTGGAACATCGCGCTGGCTCCGTTCGGGGTTTATGGCGACATCGGGTTGGAGCCTGTGGTGGCCGCGCGCGTGGCGTCGCTGGTGATTGATCAGGTGCATGCGCCGGGTCGGGTGGTTGTCAGCGTTGAAGCACAGATCGAGGGCGACGCCGAGGGGAAGACAGTCACCTTTGATCTGGCTGGTGTGTCGGCGACAGCGGTGATCACGCGCGGTGTGGCGCGGGCGGACCTCACGATCAACAACCCGGTTTTGTGGTGGCCAGCCGGTTCTGGGGCCCAAGTGCTGCACGATCTTGTTGTGACGCTGGGTGCACAGGCGGTGCACAGACGCTTCGGGCTGCGCGACGCCCGTCTGATCACCGAAAAAGACGCCGCCGGGCTTGGTTTCAAATTCGCCATCAATGGCCGGGATATCTTTGCGCGTGGCGCAAACTGGATACCCGCCGATGCGCTGGCGGGGCGGATAACGGTCGGGGCGGCGCGCGATCTGCTGCAATCGGCGGTGGATGCAAACATGAACATGATCCGGGTCTGGGGTGGCGGTCGGTATGAACCCGACTGGTTCTATGACCTGTGCGATGAATTGGGACTGATGGTCTGGCAAGACTTCATGTTTTCCTGCCACATCTACCCCGCGAATGATGCCTTTCTGGCCGACGTCGCCATCGAAACGCGCGAACAGGCGCTACGGTTGCATCACCATGCCAGCCTGATTTTATGGTGTGGTGACAACGAGTTGATCGGCGCGCTAACGTGGTTTCCCGAGACGCGGGCGAACCGGGATCGGTATCTTGTGGGTTATGACCGGCTGAACCGAACGATCGAAACCGCATTGAAAGCTGCCGTTCCGGGCGCGGTTTGGTGGCCATCCTCACCCTCTCCGGGGCCGATGGATTTCGGCGACGCGTGGCATGACGACAGCAAGGGCGACATGCACTTTTGGAGCGTATGGCATGAAGGCCGGGATTTCGACCACTACCGCGATGTACGCCCTCGGTTTTGTTCAGAGTTCGGATTTCAGTCCTATCCTTCGATGGACGTGATCCGTCGTTTTGCCGATCCGAAAGACTGGAACATCGCTGCCCCCGTGATGGAAAGCCATCAGAAAAACGCCGGAGGCAACGCCCGGATCGCCGAGACGATGTTCCGCTACTTCCGCTTTCCGGTGGACTTTGAGAATTTCGTCTACTTAAGCCAGGTGCAACAGGGCCTTGCCATCAAAACTGCCGTAACCCATTGGCGCAGCCTGAAGCCGCATTGCATGGGCACGCTGATCTGGCAATTGAACGACACCTGGCCGGTTTGCAGCTGGTCCAGCCTCGATCATGGGGGTGGCTGGAAGCTGCTACACCATATGGCCAAGCAGTTTTATCAGCCCCTTCTGGTGACCGCCGTTCCGGTGACAGGCGGTTTCGATCTGCGCGCGGTGAATGACGCTGCCGAAACCGTGACCCTGACAGTGAACACGCTGGCGGTTGATATGTCGGGGAAAACCCGGCCACTGGCGGGCGCAACGGTGACCGTATCTGCCGACAGCGCCGTGCGGGTGATACATATTCCGGCAATCGATATCGCCGCGGATGAGATGCTGGCCTACGTCTGGCACCACGCGGATGGCACGCCTGTTTCAGGCGATGTCTTCGCACCAAGGCCCTACAAAGCCTATGATCTGCTGCCCCCTGAATTGACGCATGTCATGGCGCCGCAAGGGGAAGACTGGCAAATCAGCATCGAGGCAACGGCGCTTGCGCTGTTCGTATCACTCGAATCCGATGTGCCGGGGCGCTTTTCGACCAACGCCTTCACGCTGTTTCCGGGGCATTCTGCGACAGTGACCTTCACCCCGGCAATGCCCGGGCCAGTGCCGCAGTTCACCCTGCGCGATCTTCATTCGGCCACCTATGGCCCCGTCTGAAAGGACATCATCATGACCGACTTTTCGTACCAGTTGTTCAGCAGCCGCAATTTCCCCCCGCTGGCGGACACGTTGGCGATGGTTGCCAAGGCGGGCTACACCTCGGTCGAGGGGTATGGCGGCATCTATGAAGATGCGGCGGGGCTGGCGGACCTGCTGAAGGCTAACCATCTGAAAATGCTGACCGGGCATTTCGGGCTGACGATGCTGGAACATGAGGTTTCCCACGCACTGACCATCGCGACGACGCTGGGGTTGGAGCGGATTTATTGCCCGCATCTGATGCCCGGCGACAGGCCGAAAACTGCGGATGGCTGGCGCGAATTTGGCGCGCATCTGCAGGCCGTGGGCAAGCCCTACCGCGAAGCCGGCTTTGGCTTTGGCTGGCACAACCATGCGTTCGAATTTGTGGCTTTGCCCGATGGCAGCATTCCGCAGGACCTGATCTTTGAAGGCGGGCCGGAACTGGAATGGGAAGCGGATGTTGCCTGGATCATTCGCGGTCGGGCCGACCCGCTGGAGTGGTTCAAGTGGTACGGCGCGCGCATAACTGCAGTGCATGTGAAGGACATCGCACCCGAGGGCCAGAATGAAGACGAGGATGGCTGGGCTGATGTCGGCCATGGCACAGTGGATTGGGCTGGGTTGATGGCGGCTTTGCGCGGGACCAAGTGCAGTAATTTTGTGATGGAGCATGACAATCCGTCGGATCATGTGCGCTTCGCCACGCGGTCTATCGCTGCGGCTAAAGGGTTCTGAACATGGATAAACTGGGCATCGGCATCATCGGGTGTGGCAACATCTCTACCACCTATTTCAAGCTTGTCCCGATGTTCAAAGGCATCGAAGTGCGGGCCTGCGCAGACGTGAACATGGCCGCAGCGCAGGCGCGTGCGATTGAATACGGCGTGGTGGCGCAGTCGGTCGAGGATTTGCTGGGCAATCCTGCGGTCGATGTAGTGATCAACCTGACGGTGCCCAATGCGCATTTTGGGGTGTCGAAGGCGGCGTTGCAGGCGGGTAAGCATGTCTGGAGTGAGAAGCCCCTAGTGCTGTCGATGGCCGAGGGGCTGGAGTTGCGCGCACTGGCGGCGGCGGGTGGTTTGCGCGTCGGCTGCGCGCCCGACACGTTTCTTGGTGGATCGCACCAGTTTGCCCGCGCGATGATTGACGACGGCAAGATCGGGCGGATCGTGGCGGGATCCAGTGCCGTGATGAGCCACGGGATGGAGCATTGGCATCCGAACCCGGATTTCTTTTTTCTACCAAGCGGTGGGCCGATGCTGGATTTGGGGCCGTACTACATCGCCAATCTGATCAACCTGATCGGCCCTATCAAGCGGGTGGCAGCACTGGCGAATGCGTCCAGCCCGACGCGGACGATTTCAAGCCAACCGAGGGCGGGGGAAACCATCCCCGTCAAGACGCCAACGAACATTCATGCGCTGCTGGAATTTCACAATGGCGCAACGGTGAATCTTTCGACCAGTTGGGATGTGTGGTCGCACAAACGGGCGAACATGGAGATTTATGGCGATCAGGGGTCGCTTTTTGTGCCGGACCCGAATTTCTTTGGCGGTGCTGTCGAAATGGCGGGAACTGACGGCATCATCAAGGAAGCAGCACTTTGGGATCATCCGTTCGGGCGGGCGAACCAGGATCATGGTGGGGTGGCGCGGGCGAACTATCGCAGCGCCGGCTTGGCCGATATGGCCGCGGCGATGCGCGACGGGCGTGATCACCGGGCGTCGCTCGACCGCACCCTGCACGGGGTCGAGGTGATGCTGGCGGTGCTGCGATCGGGGGAAACCGGGCAGTTTGTCAGCCTGCAGACAACCTGCACCCAGCCCGCACCGCTTGGACCGAGCGAGGCCGCAGCGCTGCTGGCGTGATCGGCGTTGATGCGCGGCCTTAGAGGACGGTCGCGGCCGCTAACGCGATGGATTGAAGGTCAACGCCGGTCGCGGGGCCGACGACAACGTAAGAGGCGTTGACGCTTTTCCACCAGACCATATCGACGCCATTTGCGCGGTGCGAAACCGGCGTCGTGTGGCCGTCAGCCATCGAAGGGTCACCCCCCGCCAGAAAGCACAATGCGACCACCTGTTTGCTGGTATCGGTGTACAGCAATTGTGCCACCGGCTTGCCAGCCGCAACCAGCAGACGCGCGCCTTGAAACGTGAGGCCGCTGGCAGAAAGGTCGGGCACCACGAAAGGCACGCCCGTCGTGTCTGAAAGCCACTTCTGCAGATGGTCTGTGTCGGATGCGGGCACTTCGACGAGGTGGCGTTGCTGGGCCGCGTAAACAAGGTGATACTCCGCCACCTGATCAAGCCAACCCATGGCAGCGGCAACCTGCCGGGGTGTCTGGGCAAAGCTGCCGGTCAGGACCGCGCCGCCGGCCCCGCCGATCGCCAACAAAGCCAACGCTGCAACCAGAGTTTGCCATCCGGGCCTTGTCGGCAGATTTGCCGCCTGCATCGCGGGGCCGTCGTTTTCGCCAAGCGGCGAGCGGTCAATCGCCAGCGCCAGGGCAACGGGAACCGGGTCGGCAAGCATCGCTTCAAACGCGTCTTTCGCAATGTCATCGACGTGTGACAGGGCCTCGATCTCGGTGGCAATGGCGGGGTCGGTCTTGATCAGGTCTTCGATGGCCCGGGTATCGCCCGCAGAAAGCGCCCCATCCAGATAGGCGGAAAGCTGATCGCGCAGGCGCTGGTCGATCATGCGCGTCATTGCAAAACCACGCCCCCAGTTGCGGCCAGCTTTTCCTTCATCATCTGGCGGGCGCGCGACATTCTACTCATCACGGTTCCGATCGGTATATCCAGAATATCGGCGGTTTCCTGATAGGAATGCCCCTCTACCGCGACCAAAAGCAAGGTCGAAGACAGCCCATCGGACAGGGACAACACCATGTTGACCATTTCGTTGCCATAAACGTGATCCGGCCCGCCAATCGGGGTGGTCAGTTCATCGGTACTGGCGGCGTCGATCTGGCCCTGGCCCAGCCGCACCCGGCGGCTGCGCAGTTCCGATATCCACAGATTGCGCATCATGGTGTATAGCCAGCTGTCCAGTTTTGTGCCGGAGTGCCACTGCGAGATGCGCAATATCGCGCGCTCGCAAGCGGTTTGGACCAGATCATCACTGTCTTCGCGGTTGCGGGTCAGGGTTAAGGCAAATCGCCTGAGGCGCGGAATCATCTGCACCAGATCCTTCGTGAATTGAGCCATTTCCGTCACGATCTGCAATCCCCGGTCGTGTTCATGGTGCGCGCGGCCAACCAGTTTCAGGTGAACACAGTCGCGGGCAGGGGTGCAACCGCCGACCTTTCGGGCCGGCGGAAACAGGTTGGGGGATGGCTTCGGCATGCGGTCTTACCAGGTAGTCGCTTCGCCGCGCAGGGCTTTGTCCAAGGCTGCATAGGCCCAGGTATCCTTGCCGCCGCGATCCGCGATCTGGCGCAGCTGTTCCTTGGCACCGTCAGCATTGCCCTCAGAGATCATCGCCTGCCCCATGTAGGACCGGGCCAGAATGTAATCGGGATCAATCTTCAGCGCAGCCTGATAGAACGCCATGCCTTCTTCCAGCCTGCCAGACTTGCGCAGCGAGAAACCCTTGTAGTTCAAGATGCGCGGATCGTTCGGGTTGGCAGCGGCTTCAAGCACCTGCAAGGCATTGTCATATTGCCCATCATAAGCCAGTTCGCGCGCCGCATCGTAAATATTGTCATCCGACATGGCACCGCTTTGGGCTTTGACACAGCGGCGTTTTTCCTTGTCCCAAACTTTGCCGTCTTTGCATTTTTTGGTGGTTTCGGTGCGCACCGGGGGTTCGGTTGAATCCGATCCGGCGGCAAAGCCCATGGTGGCAATTGACGCTGCGAAAACGCCGGCGAGAAGTGTTTGTATAGGGGTCATCTGAAAGGTCCTTTATGCTACATGGGGAACGCTTGAATCAGCGTTGTGTCCGGGCAGATGCTGCCCATGATCAAACAACGCCTTGCGGGGCGGGTTTATTCAGCGGGCAGCGAAAATTGTCTGCACGGGGCGGCAGACAGCCGGGGCCATGGCCCCGATCACGATCAAAGCGTCACGCGGGTGAATAAACGCCGCGGCCAAGGCGTTTGCGTTGGTGGGCCCGCGCCGCTTGATCCGGCGCAGGCCGACAGCCGGCGGCCGCATCACCACCCATGCGCCCGCTGGTTCACTGGGATCTTGTCCTTGAACGTTCCGGCAAAGGCGTCCCGGATCAGGATGGCCACGAACAACACCATGGACAGAAGGCAAGCCAATGAGCCGACGATAACTACCGGGGCAAGCGCATCGCTACCCGTCGCCAGATAGTGGCCAAGGCCACCTGCCATCAGCGGAAACCCGAGACCGCCGCATAGGGCTTGTGTCCAGTCGAGCGGCCGGGATGGGGATGTCGCGGCACGGTGATAAAGGCCGTAGATCGACATTGTAACCCAGCCCAGAAGGTTAAGGTGGGCGTGGCTGGGGGCAAGGGTAAAATCCTGATTGATGCCCATGTAGATGCCCATGGAAATACCGGTTGTTCCGGCAAGTGCGGCCAGAATGAAGCAGAGATATGCGATGCGCATGGAGTGTATCCTTCGGTAGGCACGAACGGAAAAGTGGAATCAGCGGACAGATTGTGCCTTCAGCCAGATGTGCAGTCGCGCCATGCGGTTGCGGATCTCGGCGCGGGTGATGTCAAGCCCCGCCAGATCAGCGTCCGACAGTTGCAACAGGCGGCGAAAATGGCGGATTCGGTTTGCGTAAAGACGCCGGTTGGCAACGAATTGACCGAAACGGCCAAATTTGATTTGAAGAATTGTCATGTAAATGCCTTTCGTTTTTCTATCTCGCGTTCAAGACTTTGGAAGTTTCGGCGTCTGGCCGTCGAAAAATTACCAGACGCCGGTTCTTGCAAGATGCAATGGCGGGGAAGAATAGGTACCACTGCAGACCAGCAAGCCCGCCTCAGAAATGCGAGACGGTCGTACTGCCAACGATGCCGCAGTTGGAAAAGCAATGGATGCCCCCACCCTGCCCGTGCGCTGCATGGCCTGCGGATCGTCAGGCGGGGGTATCACGACTTGCGGTTGTAGCCAGCGTTGTAACCAGCGTGGTATTACCTTGGGTAAACATGGTATTTTTGAACTGCATTCCACGGGACACGACATGAACGTTGACCTTGAAATACGATTGTTCGGGGAATTGCGCCTGATCAGATCCGGCGTGGACACTGTCTTGCCGCCATCGCGAAAGGCGCGCGCCGTGCTTGCCTATCTGATCCTGACCAACAGGCCACAGCGGCGCGAACGGCTGTGTGAGATGTTCTGGGATCTGCCCGATGATCCGCGCGGATCATTGCGCTGGGCGTTAAGCAAGATCCGCGCGTTGGTGAATGATCCCGTCACCACACGAATCGAGGCGGACCGCGACAGGGTGGCCTTCGCCCCGCGGGCTGTGAAGATCGATTACGCAGAAATCAAATCGACCCTGTCGGAGGGCAAGACAAAACTGCCCGTGCTGTGCGATATCGCCACAACCTTGGCACAACCTTTTCTGGACGGCCTAGACATTCCGGGCTCTGAGGTCTTCCAGACATGGCTGATTGCTGAGCGGGAAGAGGCTGCGGGGCTCTATCGATCGGTGTTGGAACGGATCGTTCTACACCCCGATGCGGACGACCATGAAAGGGTAAAATGGGCCCGCCTCTGGCTTTCAGCCGCACCGTTTTCCAGCCGGGCGGCAGGCGCTTTGGCGCTGTATCTGGGTCGGTCGGGACGCAAGGCCGAGGCTGAGACCGTCGTCGAAAACTTCCGTGCAGTGGCGGCGGAAGCCGGGATTGCCGTCAACGATGACCTGTTTCAGGAACCCGCCACCGAAAATCCGCAGGCTTCCGCAACGTTGCGTCAGACCATCGGGTTTTGCACGGCGCAAGATGGCGTGCGCATCGCCTATGCTTCGGTCGGGTCTGGCCCGGCCATCGTGAAGACGGCGAATTGGCTGAACCATCTCGAACTGGATTGGGAAAGCCCGATCTGGAGCAAGACATTCGGGGCACTGGCCAGTCGGAACACCCTTGTCCGCTATGATGAACGCGGCAATGGGCTATCGGATTGGGCAGTGGCCGACCTGAGCATGGATGCCTTCGTGCAAGACCTTGAAACGGTTGTCGATAATTTGGGACTGCAGCGATTTCCACTGTTGGGTCTGTCGCAGGGCTGTGCAGTGGCGATTGCCTATGCCGCGCGCCATCCAGAACGGGTGTCTGGCCTGATCCTGATCGGGGGCTATGCGACCGGATGGCGTATCGGGGCAACGCCGGAAGAACGCGAGCGGCGCGAAGCGGTGATGACGCTGACCCGGCTTGGCTGGGGCAGCAGCACGGCGGCGTATCGGCATATTTTCTCGCAGACATTCATGCCCGACGGCACGACCGAAGAACTGGCATGGTTCGATGAATTTCAGCGCCAGACCACCTCGGCGGAAAATGCGGTCCGGTTTCAGGATGCGTTCGGCGATATCGATGTGCGCGATTGCCTGCCGCTGATCAATGCGCCTACGCTTGTGCTGCATGCCCGGCATGATCAACGCATCCGTATGGATCAGGGGCGCGAACTGGCGATGGGTATCGCAGGCGCGCGATTTGTGACGCTGGAAAGCCGCAACCATATCCTGCTCGGCCACGAGCCGGCATGGGAGGTGGCACGCCGCGAGATTGAGCTGTTCCTATCGTCGCTGGCGGCGCAGACGGGGCCGGATATGTCGCCGGGCACGACCGCGATTAGTTAAAAAGAAATGCACCGTGGAAAGGCAGGGTGCGCGCGGCCCCTTGTTCCCCCAGCACGATGATCTGGTCGTTCAACAGGCGCACATCAAGCACGGCTTCACCCGATGGCCACGCGATGCACCCCGTTACGTGGCAAATGTCGGTCTGCGTGCCCGGTGCCATCACAAGGGCGGACGCTTGGCCAGCGCGGGCGAAAAGATCGGGGTCTTCGCGGGCCGAGATGTCCAGCAGGGGCAGCGCTATGCCTTCCTCGATCCCCAGACAGCCGAAATGACGGCCAAGCCACGGTGCATAATCGCGCCCGCCATTCGAATGCCACAGCATCGTCATCGGCAAGCGGTGCGGGTTGCGAAGGCTAAGGTATAGATCGCCCTCGGTGGGGCGGGTGACGGCCGTCCAGCCGAGCGGGCTTTCGGGCGATTCAATCGCCATGACGAAATCTTCGTGGGCGGGGCCAAAGGGATAGCGGGTCAGATCGATTGCGTCGCCATTTGCGTTTGGAAACTGCCGCGGATCGGTGCTGCGCGCGGGGTAGCGCAGGCAAGATCGGCCGCGCCCGGGGTCTGTTTCTGGCGGCATCGAAGGGGTTTCAAACCATCGCTTGGCAGAGAACCGCAAGTGCCCGCCGTTTGGCAGCGAAATCATCGCATGATTGGCTGCGGAAATGGCACCATTCCCGCCGGTAAAGATGTGCCGCTGGTAAAGAAACGGGTGGTCGTCAGACAATGACAGTTCCTTGACCACACTTGCGCCCATGACGGTATGATCGAGCGTGCAGCGCAGCGACCGGGGGTCTGTGCGGTGCGACACCTGCCAATGGCCATTAGCAGGCCATCCATGCAAAGGCGCACCGTCGGCAGAGGCGTCCGAAAACGGTGCACAAAAGAAATCGCCTTCCAGGCTGGCCTGATGCGGTGGTGCGTCGGCGGGCAAAGGGGCACCTGGTACCACCCACGGGGCCCGGTGCATCATCGATATTCGGCGGCCCTGATCTTCGACGCTCAGGTTCGAAACTATCCCGCAGTTCGGAACAAATCCGAACTCGATCCCCCGTGCCGTGACCTTGATCACGCCAGCGGGTAACATGCCGGAATAATCAGCGCCCGACGCCGGCATAAGCGTCAAATCCGGCGCGTGTCGCCTCCGCATCGCTATAGAGGTTGCGCAGATCTGCCATCCGGGGTGTCGCCATCTTGCGCGCCATTTTGGCCAGATCCAGCGCCCGAAACTCGTTCCATTCGGTCAGGATCACGACCAGATCGGCCCCTTGTGTGGCCTGATAGGGGCTGTCGTGCCATTTGACTCCGGGCAGCAACGCTTCGCCTTCGTGCCTGCCTTGCGGATCGACCACGCGCACCCGTGCACCGGCCCCCACCAGTGCCGGCACGATGGTTAGTGACGGCGCATCGCGCATGTCATCGGTGTTGGGTTTGAAGGTAACACCCAGAACCGCAATGACCTTGTCGCGCATCACACCGTCGCACAGATCCTCAATCTTGCTGATCATCCGGCGCTTGACCTCGTCATTTACCTTGATCACGGTCTCGGTGATCTGCATGGGCACCGCGTGTTCCTGACCCATGCGCGCCAACGCTTTGGTATCCTTGGGGAAACACGACCCGCCATAGCCGGGACCGGCATGCAGGAACTTGTTGCCGATGCGGCCATCCATGCCCATGCCCTTGGACACCGCCTTGATATCCGCCCCTACCCGTTCGCACAGGGCGGCGATTTCATTGATGAAGGTGATCTTAGTGGCCAGAAACGCGTTGGCCGCGTATTTGATCATCTCGGCGGATTCGAGGCCGGTGTAGACCACGGGAAAATCGCGCAGGAAGAGCGGGCGGTAAACCTCGGCCATCACCTCTTTCGCGCGATCTGATTCGACGCCGACAACCACGCGGTCAGGGCGCATGAAATCGTCGATTGCCGCACCTTCGCGCAGGAATTCGGGGTTTGAAGCCACGTCAAATTCAGCTTTCGGGTTGGTGGTGGCGATAACAGATTGCACCTGACGGTTGGTGCCGACCGGAACAGTGGATTTGGTGACGACGACCGTATAGCCCGTGAGGCACTGCGCCACTTCGGCGGCGGCCGCCATCACATAGGTCAGATCCGCATGGCCATCGCCGCGCCGGGTCGGCGTGCCGACCGCGATGAACACCGCACCGGCACCGTCAACAGCCTTTGCCAGATCGTCGGTAAAAGACAAACGCCCCGCTGCCACGTTTTTGGCCATCAGCGCGTCAAGCCCCGGCTCGTAGATTGGAACGCCACCTTTTTGCAGCAATTCCAGCTTGCTCAGATTTTTGTCGACGCAGACAACCTCGTGGCCAAAGTCGGAAAAGCAGACGCCAGAAACAAGGCCGACATATCCGGTTCCGATAACTGCAATCTTCACGACAAGCACCTCTGACGTATTTTTTCCAACGCACTCCCGATGCTGGAAAGTCGGGCCAAAGTCAACGGAAACAGGGGTGGTCCTAGACAGTGTCCGGCGGACACCGCCGAAACGTCGAGGTTCACCAAACTTTGCAAACGCACCAGAGCCGTATCAAGGATTTCCAACTCGACAACCCTGCACGAAAGTCGCTACGTTAACGATAACATTCAAGGACGGAGCCAGCCGTGACAAAACCACAGATTTTGCAGATCGGCAGCTATCCTGAATGGGATCAAGTGCCGCTGGACGCCGCATTCAGTTGCCATCGCTACTTCGAGGCGGCGGACAAGGCGGCGTATCTGGTCGAAATTGGCCCGAACGTGCGCGCCATTGCTACGCGCGGTGATCTGGGCGCCACGCAAGCAATCATCGATGCCTGCCCGAAACTGGAACTGATCTCGGTCTACGGTGTGGGCTATGACGCAGTGGATATCGCGGCTTGCCGTGCACGCGGTATCAAGGTGACCAATACCCCCGATGTTCTGAGCGAGGATTGCGCGGATCTGGCGATCGGCATGATGCTGTGCCTTGCACGCGGCATGGTCGGTGCCGAAGCCTGGGCGCGGAGCGGGTCTTGGGCAGCCAAGGGCGGTTATCCGTTGCAGCGTCGCGTCTGGGGCAAACGCGCGGGCGTTCTGGGTCTGGGGCGCATCGGGCTGGAGGTTGCCAAGCGGTTGCAGGGCTTTGGTATGGATATCGCCTACAGCGCGCGCAGTGCCAAGGCCACACCAGCCGATTGGGCCTATATCGCCGATCCGGTGGCTTTGGCGGACCGCTCGGATTTCTTGTTTGTCACAGTCGATGCCTCGGCTGCGACCCGTCATATCGTAAGCGGGCCGGTGCTTGCAGCCCTTGGTCCACAAGGAATGCTGATCAACATCTCGCGGGCAGCAAATGTCGATGAAGATGCCCTGCTGGACGCACTGGAAACCGGGGCGCTGGGCTCGGCCGCATTGGATGTGTTCGAGGGCGAGCCGCGATTGAACCCGCGGTTTGTTGCCCTGCCAAACGTATTGCTGCAACCCCATCACGCGTCCGGCACGGTCGAGACACGTCAGGCAATGGGCAAGCTGGTGCGCGATAACCTGATCGCACATTTTGCCGGGCAGCCATTATTGACGCTTATTCCGTAAGGATTTTACGCGAATCGCTTCGCAAAGCTAAGATGGCAAAGTGCGGGTGATCGCGCAGGCTGGAATGCGCACTGCAAAAACGGCGGGAGGTTAACCAGATGACGTCTTTCGAGATCATTGATCCGCGTTTTGGCAGCTATGTGATGGGCAATGCGCCCTTGAAAAAGCTGGCCACAGGCTTTGATTGGGCGGAAGGGCCGGTCTGGTTTGGTGATGCCGGATGCCTACTGTTTTCCGACATTCCGAACAACAAAATACTCCGCTGGACGCCAGGTCTTGGCCTTTCGACCTACCGCGAGCCGTCGAACTATTCCAACGGCCACACGCGTGATCGCGAGGGCCGGCTGGTGTCGTGCGAGCATGGCCTGCGCCGGGTGACCCGAACCGAGCTTGACGGACGCGTGACGGTGATTGCCGACAGCTACAACGGCAAGCGGTTCAATTCGCCCAATGATGTGGTGGTGAAATCCGATGGCTCAATCTGGTTTACCGATCCGCACTACGGGATCGTGACCGATTACGAAGGGCATAAATCACCGCAAGACCTGCCCTGTCAGGTGTACCGTGTGGATGCATCGGGCGGCATTTCGGTGGTGGCGGATGATTTTCGATGCCCGAACGGGCTTGCGTTTTCCCCGGACGAGACGCGCCTATACATCGCCGACACAGGCCGCATGTTCCACTCCGACCCGCAGCATATCCGCATGTTCGACGTGGCGGGTGACAGGCTTTCCGGGGGTGCGGTCTTTCATACGGTCAGCCATGGCTGTGCGGACGGTATCCGCACCGATACTGATGGCAATCTGTGGTCTTCAGCGGGGGATGGCGTGCATTGCATTGCACCGGACGGGCAGGTGCTGGGCAAGGTTCTTGTGCCCGAGGTGGTCTCGAACATCTGCTTTGGTGGGCGGGCCAAGCATCAGTTGTTCATCACCGCGACCACCAGCCTTTACGCGGTTTCCCTGAACAGAAACGGTGCGCAGACACCTTAAAGCCCGCGCAGTCCGAGGTGTATGAACGAGCCTCCAGCCGTCAGAACTCGAACGCTTCTGTGAACAGCCGTCGGCCCAGCGTCATTGCATCCGCCACATGCACCATGGGGGCAAGATCGACATCGCTTTTGGCGCTGGCCACAAGGCTTGCCATCCGGGCGTAAAGGGCGGGATACTCGCCCATGATCGTGTTTTCGCCTGAAACGGGTTTTCCGTCGATCTCCAGCACGTTGCCACCCATGCGCAGGGTCAGGGTGCCGGTAGCGGTTTGCACCTCGATATCCCAGGTTTGCGGGCCGGTTTGCCGCCAGTCGAAATCGGCGGTGACATTGCCGCTGAAAGTCAAGTTTGCGGCAATCGGGGTCTGGCGGTTTTCGGGATAGGTCAGGCTTGCTGCGGTCAGGTGAACCGGGGCAGGCAGAATTTCCGTCAGGATCGACAGGGCGTTGATGCCGGGATCAAAGACACCCATGCCACCCGGCTCGAACACCCAATCCTGGCCCGGATGCCATTTGCGGACATCCTCTTTCCACGTGATATGGGCCGAAGTGACGTTGCGATCCGCAAGCCATGCCTTGGCCGCCGCCACGCCATGCGCCATGCGGCTGTGCCAGGTGGCGAACAGAGATACGCCATTGGGGTAGGCCAAGGCTTGCAACGCATGCACTTCGGCAAGGGTCTGTCCGGGCGGCTTTTCCAGCATGACATGGCGGCCAGCTTTCAGCGCCGCCTCGGCATACGGGAAACGCGGCTGCGGCGGCAGGCAAAGGGACACGGCGGGAATGTCGGGCCGCGCGGCCAGCATGGCGGCAAAATCGGTAAAGGCCTGCACGCCGTCAACTGTGCCAGACCGGCTGACCGTCGCCGCCAGTTCCCAGTCGGGGCTATTGGCGATGGCTGGCACATGTTGATCCACAGCGATCTTGCCGATGCCGACGAGCGCGATCTTCATCAATGCGAATCCTTGCCGACAGGCGCGCCACGGCAGCCTTTCAGGAAATCGAGGTCTGCGCCGGTATCCGCCCCCATCACGTGGGCATTGTGCAGATAGGCATAGCCACTGTCGGGCGGGGCGTCGCGCGGCGTCCATTTCGCCAGACGGGCGGCAAGGTCCACATCGGAAATGTCCAGATGAAGGCGGCGGTTCGGCACATCCAACTCGATGAAATCGCCGTTCTGAACCACGGCCAGCGGGCCACCCGCAGCCGCTTCAGGCGATGTGTGCAGCACCACCGTGCCATAAGCCGTGCCCGACATGCGCGCATCGGAAATGCGGACCATATCGGTGATGCCCTTGCGCAGCACTTTGGGCGGCAAGCCCATATTGCCGACCTCCGCCATGCCGGGATAGCCCTTTGGCCCACAGTTTTTCAGCACCATCACGCAGGTCTCATCTATATCCAGTGCCTCGTCATTGATCTTGGCCTTGTAGTCGTCGATGTCTTCAAAAACCACGGCGCGGCCCCGGTGAACCAGCAAGGATTGCGTGGCGGCAGAGGGTTTCAGCACGGCACCTTTTGGCGCCAGATTGCCGCGCAGAACCACCACGCCACCGGATTTGGCAAGCGCGCGGTCGGTTGGCAGGATGACATCATCGTTGTGGTTGACTACATCCTTGACCTGATCCCACATCGTCTCGCCGCTGACGGTCAGTGCATCTTTGTGGAGTAAGCCGGCTTCGCCCAGACGTTTGATCACCACAGGCAGGCCGCCCGCATAGAAAAACTCCTCCATCAGATATTTCCCCGACGGCATCAGATTTACGATTGTCGGCACATCGCGACCGCAACGATCCCAGTCGTCCAGCGTCAGATCAATGCCGACACGGCCTGCAATGGCCAGCAGATGGATCACCGCATTGGTCGAGCCACCAATCGCGCCATTGGTGCGGATAGCGTTTTCAAACGCCTCTTTTTTCAGGATATAAGATGGCTTCAGATCGTCCTTTACCATCTGCACGATGCGCCGACCCGTGATCTGCGCCATCACGCGGCGGCGACTGTCTACTGCCGGAATGGCCGCGTTGCCGGACAGCGCCATGCCCAATGCCTCGGCCATGCTTGCCATTGTGCTGGCAGTGCCCATGGTGTTGCACGATCCCGGCGAGCGGGACATCGAGGCTTCGGCTTCGGCAAACTCGGCTGGGGTCATCTCGCCTGCCTTCACGGCTTCCGAGAACTTCCATAGATGCGTGCCGGACCCCACCCGTTCGTTCTTGAAATAACCGTTCAGCATCGGCCCGCCGGTGACGACGATGGATGGCAAATCCGTGGATGCGGCGGCCATCAGCAGCGACGGCGTGGTCTTATCACAGCCGACCATCAGCACGCAGCCGTCCATCGGCTGGCCGCGCATCGCCTCTTCGACCGCCATGGCCGCCAGATTGCGAAACATCATTGCGGTGGGGCGGAAGGCGGATTCGGACGCGCTGAACACTGGCACTTCGACCGGAAAGCCGCCCGCCTCATAAATCCCGTGCTTCACGCGCTGCGCCAAATCGTTCAGATGCGCGTTGCACGGCGTCAGTTCCGACCATGTGTTCAGGATGCCGATCACCGGGCGGCCATCGAACAGATCATGCGGCAGGCCCTGATTTTTCATCCAGCCACGGTGATAGATCGCATCGCGCGACGTGCCGCCGAACCAGTGCTGAGAGCGTAATTCGCGGGGCCATTTGGCGGGTTTGAAGGTCATGTTTTCCTCACAGGGCGGTGATTGCCACTGCATCCGTTTCAGCGGCGGCAAAGGCAAGCGGGTTTTTCAGGGGCAGGCCAAATGGGGCGGCCTCGATCTCGAACACATCGCCGGGCGCGGGCTTGATGCCATCGGCAAAGCTCAGCGTGGCGGTGCCGAACATATGGATGTGTACATCGCCGGGCTGGCGGAACAGCGCGTATTTGAAGTGGTGATGTTCCAGATTGGCAAGCGTGTGCGACATGTTTGCCTCGCCCGACAGGAACGGCTTTTCCCAGATGATCGCGCCATCCCGGCGGATGCGGCTAGTGCCACGGACATCGGCGGGCAGGGGGCCGACAAGGATTTCCGGCCCGAACGAGGCGTCGCGCAGTTTCGAATGGGCAAGAAACAGGTAGTTGATCCGTTCGGTGACATGATCGGAAAATTCGTTTGCCAGCGCCCAGCCGATGCGAAACGGCTGGCCCCCCGGCCCGATGATGTAGACGCCGGCAATTTCAGGCTCTTCGCCGCCATCCAGCGCAAAGCCGGGCGTAGTTAGGGGTGCTCCGGGTGCCACGGCGGTGTGGCCATTGCCCTTGTAGAACCATTCCGGCTGCACACCCACCTTACCGGGCGCCGGTCGACCACCCTCCAGCCCCATGCGGAACATCTTCATGCTGTCGGTCAGGGTGTCGGCCTGCAAAGTGGCGTGCATGGCATCGCGCGCACTGGCCGATCCAAGATGCGTAAGTCCGGTGCCGGTAAGGTGCATGTGTGCCGGGTCCGGATGGGTGACGGGCAGGGTCATGCGGCCTTCGTCGGCCAGTCGTGGCAGATCGACCGCGTCGCCCAGCCCATGTTCGGCGATCACGCCCGCCAGACTGCGCCCGGTGGTTGCCGCCTGCATGGCCAGCGCATACGTGCTGTCCGCCCCCCGGATCAGGGCTGCCTCTGGCCCGTCGCGCAGCACGACACCGACGCTTCCATCGGGGCGGACGATTTGTGACAGCAGCATGCCCACCCCCTATTTCGATTTGTTGTAGACGTCGAAGATGACCGCAGCCAGCAGCACAAGGCCCTTGATCACCTGTTGATAGTCAATGCCGATGCCAAGGATCGACATGCCGTTGTTCATCACCCCCATGATCAACGCGCCGACCACGACGCCAAGGATCTTGCCGACCCCGCCTGACATCGATGCGCCGCCGATGAACACGGCGGCGATCACGTCCAGCTCGAACCCGTTGCCGGCCTTGGGGGTGGATGAATTCAACCGCGCCGCCACGATCATGCCCGCCAATGCCGCCAGAACGCCCATGTTGCAGAACGTCAGGAACACCAGCCGGTCGGTCTTGATGCCGGAAAGTCTGGCCGCCTTTTCGTTGCCACCCAGCGCATAGATGCGCCGCCCCGTGGTCATCGATTCGGTGAAGAAACCGTAAAGCAGCGTCAGCGCGGTCAGAATGATCACGACATTCGGCAGCCCCCGGAAGGTGGCAAGCTTATAGCCGACGAAGATCAGCGCCGCCGACACGATCAGGTTGCGGATCGTGAAGATCAGCATCGGTTCCTGTGCGATGCCAAACTCGCCGTCGCGGGTGCGCGCACGCCAGCCCATCCAGATGATCGCAAGGGCGCACAGCACTACCAGCACAATCGCCGTCATGTTCGGTTTGCCCACCCCGAACGCATCCGGGATGAACCCGGTCGACAGGGACTGAAACGCTTTCGGAAACGGCCCGATGTTCTGCCCCGCCAGCAACCACAGCGTCAGGCCGCGGAACACCAGCATGCCCGCCAGCGTCACGATGAACGATGGAATGCGCCAATAGGCGATCCAGTAGCCCTGCGCGGCCCCGATCAGAAAGCCCACGATCAGGCAGGACGGCACCACCGCAATGACCGGCCAGCCCAGCGTCACGGTCAGATAGGCGGCAACCGCCCCGGTAAAGCCCACGACAGATCCGACCGACAGATCGATATGACCTGCCACGATGACCAGAAGCATGCCAAGCGCCATGATGATGACGTAGGAGTTTTGCAAGAACAGGTTGGTGATGTTCTGCGCCGACAGGAAATCGACATCCAGCACCACCCGGACCACGATCGTGAAGAAAGTGACGATGGCAACCAGCGCCATCAGCATTCCGTTTTCGCGAAGGTGCCCGCCCAGATGGGCGCCCATGCCTTTTTCCGCCATCATGCAACCTTTTCTGTGCTGTTTGCCCCGTTGCTTGCGGGTCGTTCATTCTTCAGGATCAAAGACATGATGCGTTCCTGGCTGGCTTCGGCCCGTGTCAACTCGCCCATCATGCGGCCTTCGTTCATCACATAGATGCGGTCGCACATGCCCAAGAGTTCCGGCATTTCGGAACTGATCATCACCACGCCGCGCCCCTGGGCGGCCAGATCGTTCATGATGGTGTAAATCTCGAACTTGGCACCGACGTCGATGCCGCGTGTGGGTTCATCCAGGATCAGCACCTGCGGATCGGTGAAAAGCCACTTTGACAGCACGACCTTTTGCTGATTGCCGCCCGACAGGTTCACCACCTTCTGAAACACCCCCGGCGTGCGGATGGCCATGGCATCGCGGTAGCGTTCGGCCACCTGCGTCTCGCGCCGTTTGTTCAGCACGCCCCGGTTGGAGACGCCAAAGAGATTGGCCAGCGTCACATTGCGCACGATGGGCTCTTCCAGCACCAGACCCAGCGCCTTGCGGTCTTCGGTCACGTAAGACAGGCCCGCCGCAATGGCCTTCGCGACCGTCGAGGTATCAGCAGGCTTGCCGCCGATTTTCACTTGTCCGGATATATTGCGCCCGTAGCTGTGGCCGAACAGGCTCATGGCCAGTTCGGTGCGTCCGGTGCCCATCAGGCCCGCGATGCCGACGATCTCGCCCTTGCGGACGGTGAAGGACACATCGCGGATCATCTGGCGGCCCTGTTGATCAGGGTGCCAGACATTCCAGCCCTGCACGTCCAACAGCACCTCGCCAATTTGCGGAACACGGTCGGGATAGCGGTGCGCCATGTCGCGCCCCACCATATCGCGGATGATGCGTTCCTCGCTGATTTCAGCCGCCGTCAAGGTAGACACGGTCGCCCCATCGCGCAGGATGGTGATGCGGTCGGCGACGCGGGATATTTCGTTCAGCTTGTGCGAAATCAGGATCGAGGTGATGCCTTGCGCCTTCAACTCCAACAGCAGATCCAGCAATTTCTGGCTGTCATTTTCCTGCAGGGCAGCGGTCGGTTCATCGAGGATCAGCAGACGCACATCCTTGGCCAGCGCCTTCGCAATCTCGATCAGTTGCTGTTTGCCGACGCCCAGCTTTTCGACCTTGGTGGTCGGCGCCTCGCTCAGGCCCACCTTGCGCAGCAGGCTTTCGGTTTTCTGATAGGCTTGCGGCCAGTTGATGACACCGCGCTTCGCTACCTCGTTGCCCAGAAACAGGTTTTCCGCGATGGACAGCAACGGTACCAGCGCCAGTTCCTGATGGATGATGATGATACCTTTGTCTTCGCTGTCACGGATATTGCGGCAGGTCAGCGGCGCGCCATCATAAAGGATGTCGCCTTCGTACGACCCATGCGGATAGACGCCGGACAGCACCTTCATCAGGGTTGATTTGCCTGCGCCATTCTCGCCGCAGATGGCGTGTATCTCGCCGTCTTCGACCGACAGATTGACATGATCAAGGGCGCGCACACCGGGGAACACTTTGCTGATCCCGCGCATTTCCAGAAGCGTTGTCATGGTGTTTTCCCCCGCTGTAACAGACCCGCCGCCGATGCCCGGCAGCGGGCCCGCGCCCTTCGATCAGATCACTTCAACTGATCGGCGGTGTAATAGCCAGACCCAACGAGGACCTCTTCGTAGTTGTTGATGTCTACCGAAACCGGTTCCAGCAGATAAGACGGCACAACCTTGACGCCGTTATCGTAGGTAGTGGTATCGTTGATTTCCGGCTCGCCACCGGCAAGCAGGGCATCGACCATCTTGACCGTAACACCGGCGAGGGTGCGGGTGTCCTTGAACACGGTCGAATACTGCTCACCCGCGATCATCGATTTTACCGACGGCACTTCGGCATCCTGCCCGGTGACGATCGGCATCATCAGATCGCCTGAGCCATAGCCCACGCCCTTGACCGATGACAGAATGCCGATCGACAGCCCGTCATAGGGCGACAGCGCGCCGTGCAGGGCCTTGTCGCCATAGTTTGCCGACAGCAGGTTATCCATGCGCGCCTGCGCAACCGCACCGTCCCAACGCAGGGTGCCGACCACATCCATGCCCATCTGGCCGGACGGCACGACAATATCACCCGACGCGATCAACGGGTCCAGTACCGACATCGCGCCGTTGTAGAAGAAGAACGCGTTGTTATCGTCGGGCGATCCGCCGAACAGTTCCACATTCCATGGCTTCACATCCGGGAAACGTTCCTTCAGGCCCGCAACCAGACTTCCCGCCTGCTGCACGCCGACCTTGAAGTTGTCGAATGTGGCATAGTAATCAACCGACCCGCTATCCCGGATCAGGCGGTCATAGGCGATGACCTTGATGCCCGCCGCCGCCGCATTGTCCAGCGCGTTCGATAGGGTGGTGCCATCAATTGCCGCGATGACCAGAACCTTGACGCCTTTGGTGATCATGTTCTCGATCTGCGCCAACTGGTTTGGAATGTCATCCTCGGCATATTGCAGATCGGTGGCGTAGCCTGCGGCGGTGAACTGTTCCACCATGGCATTGCCGTCCGAAATCCAGCGCGCGGATGATTTTGTCGGCATGGCAATTCCGACAGTGCCCTTGTCTTGCGCAAAGGTCGGAGCACCGATCAGCGACGCAGCCGTTGCAAGCGCCAACAGCGCCCTTCTTGAAAGTAGCATTGTGTATCCTCCCTCGGCCGCAGTCAGGGCGCGGCGCTTGACCCGTCGGACCGGGGTACTTACAGCCATACCCCACCCCGCGACGCAACTGTTGCAACAGGGCCATATATCCGTCAACTAGTGTTTAGGAATGCACTCATGGCGAAACAGATATGTCAAATCAGAACCGGGCAGACGCTTTGTTGCAACGCGGCCTGAAGCTTGGTCATTTGCGCCTGCTGGCGGCATTGGGTGAAACGCGCCAGATCGGCCTTGCCGCCGAACGGATCGGGGTAGCTCAGCCCGCCGCATCGCGCCTTCTGGCGGAAGTCGAGCAGATCGTCGGCAGCCCCGTTCACGCCCGCACTGGCCGGGGCATCACGCTGACCCCGGTGGGCGAGGCTTTGACCATCCGGGCACAGCGCGTGCAGATGGAACTGCGTGACGCCGCCCGCGACATGGCGGAAATCATTGCGGGCGGGGCCGGCCACGTGCGCATCGGGGCGGTCACTGGCCCGGCACTGGACCGCGTACTGCCCTCGTTACGCACCGTGCGGCTGGCCCAGCCGCAGGTGACGGTCGAGGTGATCGTCGCCACGTCCGACATTCTGTGCCAGCAGCTTTTGTCGGGTCGCATCGATTTCGCGATCGGCCGGATGCCCGAGGGGCAGGAGCGCCATTTGCTGCAGATGGTGCCCATCGCCGCCGAACCTGTGTCTCTGGTGGTGCGCCGGGGCCATCCGCTTGACCCGGCGCTTGACCGGGCCCAGCCGGTCGGGCCGATGGATCTGCTGATCTATGATTGGATCATGCCGGGGCCAGAATCCATTTTGTGCCGCGCCGTGCTGGCCCGGCTGTCGGAACATGGCATGCCGCATCCGCCACAGCGGCTTGCCACGGCGTCGTTTCTGCTGACGCTTGCCTTGTTGCAACAATCCAACGCTATCGCACCGCTGGCCCGTGCCGTCGCCGACACCTTTGCCCGCGCGCCGGATGCGGCCTATGTGCAATTGCCCATCGATCTTGGCATCGAAGTGCCGCCGTTCGGGTTGCTGACCCGCAGCCATATGGTGCTGACACCGGTGGCGCAAAGGCTGGCAGAACTGATCCTTGCGACCGATCCGGCCGCGCGCAGCTAATCCGTGATCCTCGTCCAGCGGGCCGCCATCGCCAGACCGAAGTCATCCGGGCGCAGGGCCGGTGCGCGGTCATGGATCGCTATGCCTGCCCTCGCGCCGAAGATGCGCTTGCCATAGCAGGCCAGTGTTTCCAGCGACTGCATCGCGAATATCGCCGCCGGAAGAAAGGCCGCGTAGGCCGCCTCGGCCGCCAGTTCATCGCCGCTTTGCCACGCCGTCCAGCAGCGCAGAACACCGGGCAGCACGTCCGGGGCCACGACGAACCCCTTGCAGCCGGCCCGCAGGCAATCGGTCATCTCAAGCCCGCCGCGCCCGGTCAGCACCGTCAGTGCGTGACCCTGACGCGCCACCAGCGCCGCCAGATCCATTGGCCCGGTTTCGGATTTGATCATCGTGAAACCGGGGCACCGCAGCCGCAGGGCGGCAATATCATCGCCAGACAAGGACCGCCCCAGATACTGCGGCGCATTCTGGATGGCGAAGGGCAGAGCCGCGAGCTGGCCGACATCGGCAAAGAAATTCACATATTCCGACGCAGCATAGGTACCGGCCAGCGGCGGCTGCAAGATCAGCCAATCCGCGCCGGTTGCTTGACCCACGCCAATCAGCGCGTGCTGTTCGGCAACCGAATTGCCGCAGATCGCAACACCCAGTGGCAGGTCAGGCGCATCTGCCCGGGCCCAATGAATGATGGCACAGCGTTCCTGAAACGACAGCTTGCCAACCTCGGTTGCCAGACCCAGCACGACCAGACCTTCGGCCCCCGCCGATCTGACATAGTCAACCTGTGCTGCCATGGCTGCCCGGTCCAGTTGGCCGCCTGCGTCGAACAAGGCGAAAAGGACGCAGTGCACCCCGGTATATGCAGTTGTCGCCATTGCCGTTTCCTGTTTTCCCGGGGGGGGGGTGCTGTAGTCACGCTTTGGTCGTGCACCACACGCTGGCCAGATCCCGCATGGCACCAGTGTAAAGGCTGACATCAACCCCCACGCCAACGAAATTGGCCCCGGCAACCTTGCACTCGCGGATAAAGCCCGCGTCAGTTGCCAAAACCCCTGCGGTCAGCCCCGCCTTGCGAATGCGCCGCAAGGAGTCAAGCACGGCGGCCCGGACGTCGGGATGATCGGACTGCCCCAGATACCCCATATCTGCCGCCAGATCGGAGGGGCCGATGAACACGCCGTCGATGCCCGTGACGGCCAGAATGTCATCTAGCGCTGCCAGCCCTGCGCGACTTTCGACCTGAAGGATCACGCAAATCTGATCATTGGCGGTGGTCAGGTAGTCGGGGATCGCCGAAAACCTGGACGCCCGCGCCATTGATGATCCGACGCCGCGCATGCCCTGTGGTGGATACCGCGTGGCGCGAAAGATGCGTTGCGCCTGAGCGGCCGTTTCGACCATCGGAATAAGCAGGCTTTGCGCGCTGATATCAAGGATCTGCTTTATCGATGCAGGATCATCATCCGGCAGCCGGACGATCGGCAGACTGGCGCTGCCCATCACCGCTGCCAGTTGCGCCGACAGCGACCGCAGATCATTGGGTGCATGTTCACCGTCGATCAGCAGCCAGTCAAACCCGCAGGTGGCGGCCATTTCTGCCACATAGGCATCGGCCATGCCCAACCAGCAGCCATGCAGAACCTCCCCCTGTGCGAGTCGGTGTTTCAACAGATTGTGCGGCGCTGGCATGGGGACCTCGGGCATCGGAGTTGCGCGAGGGTAGCGCGCAGCCCGCCCTACTGTCCATCCCGGTATGGGCGACAGCGGGCGACGCGGCATCAGTTCCAGATCAGGTTTTGCTTGCCGCCGAGTTTCGAATTGCTCAGCACCTCGAAGTTCAGCGCGAACGCCTTGATTTCCGGGTCTTCAACCTGCGACAGAAAGGCCGCGATCCAGGCAAACTCGTGGGCGCGCAACTTGGCCGGATCGGGGTCGAACTTCTGTTTCTCGCCAGTAATCGCTTCGACAATCTTGGGGTCTTTCGCGCCCGCAACCGCAAATTTTGCAGCCCGGATAATCGCACCATCGCAAGCTTGCAGCAGGCCCGGATCCTTGTCTTTCAGCAGGGCCGCCGCGAACACCAACGGCCCGACGGCGTGTATCTGGTAGTGAAGCGCCAACTTGCCGCGCCACATCTCGTTTGGCAGGCTGCCATCAGCGTTGGCGGCGCAGGCCACCAGTTTCACCGACGCGATTGCCCAGTCGGTTATCACCGGATCATCCAGGATCAGCCCGATCTGTGCTGCCCCAAGCCCGGCCCAGGCCCGCAGATTGTTGCTGCTGGCGCGTGGCGGGGCCTTGGTGTCGAAATAGGTCATGCTGTCCTGAACCCGCACGCGCAGCCAGTCTTCGATCACTTCGGTCCGATCAAGCTTGGTGGCCTTTGGCAGGGCCTGCGCATAGGCGATGGCGATGGCGGCAACCCGGCTTGGCACCGACAGTTGTGCGCCTTCGCTGTCCAGATCGCCCAACGCATCCACCACCGCCCATTGATAGACCCGCTCGACCACGCAATCGGCGGACCGTTCGGCCTTTTGTTCGCCTTTGGTCAACGAATTGTTTGCCTCGACTGCCAGTTTCTTGATGAAATCATCGACCGGCTTCAAAGCGGCATCAACGGCCACATTTGCCTTTTCGTCAAAATCCGACCGCGACTTGCTATCCTTCAGGTACCTGCTTGGGTAGGCAAGCTGGGTGACCGGCGCAATCTGGTCAAAGCAGGCGGTCTTTGGCGGTCCCGGCGGGTCGGCCTGCACGGGCAGGCTGCAAATGGCAACCAGTCCCGCCACACTCAGGCCTTTAAGCATTCCTGCAATCGTCATTGTGTTACCTTCGTTTCCAGCGTCAGCCCGCGCACTTTCGCGGCGGCATCTGCATTTCCGGCTTCAGCCGCTTTGGTCAGCGAGGCAAGCGCCTTTTCGCGCGATGCCTCGATGCCGATCCCGAAGGCCAACGCATCTGCGTAGGCCATCATTGCATCAACATCGCCCAGATCGGCGGATTTGCCAATCCAATCGGTTGCTAGCGCCAGATCATCGGCGGAAGTTGCCCGAATGCGGATCAACTTGCCCAGTTCAAGCATCGCCTCGGCTGAATTGGCATTGGCCGATATCAGGTAAAGCTCTTCGACATTGATGCGCGCATAGACGTCAGAGTTGATGGCAGGCGTCGCCATGGCGATCCGCTTCAGCACATGCGGCACCTCCAGCACATCGACGCGGTCTACCAGATCGACAAACAGGTCGGCGGCTTTCCCGGGGTTGTAGTTGGGCGTGCCGGGTTTCGAGAATGTCTCAAGCAGCCGGTGAATGGCGGTGATGCTGCCCGCCTTGTAACCGACCTCGAAGAATTCGATCTGGTCCGAGATCGTACGCGCGTCACCGAACTGGCGCAGCGTGTCGCCCATCTTGACCATGCGCCAGCTGTCGCTTTCGCTGAGGAATTCGGCAATATCCATCCATTGAGCAAAGGTTTTGGCGTCGCCGATGTCGCCCATGGTGCGCACCATCTGCATGACCTGGTCAAAGCTGCAATCGGTCAGCGTGCGGGCGCGGGTCTTGTAGTCTTCGACCTCTTGCGGCGTGGTCAGGAACGGCAATGCCAACAGGGTGGCGTCAAAGTCGCCACGATCTTCGATCACCTGTGCATAAGCCTCGTAGACCGACCGCACGTCGGGGAAACGCGCGGGGTCCGATTGCGGCAGCAGCATCATCGCGGCACCATTGCCGGTTGCGGCAAGCGGCAAAAGTACCGCCGTTGCTTCGGGGCCAAAGGTCTGCGGATCGGTTTCCAGCAGGGTCTCGGCCAGTTCGATGCCGGCGCCAATATCGCCTTCGGCAAGCGCGATGCGGAAATAGGTGCCCGGATCCCCGATGTTCTGGCCAATTTCAGCGAACTTGCGCTCCAGTCGTCCCCGCGACAGGGCAACCTTTTCGTAATGCTGGGCATAGTCTTGCCAGAAAGCCTTTTGTTCGGGCGATGTCTCGACGCGGTCAAGAATGGCCATGTACTGCGCCAAGGCCGTCGGGCGACCATACAGCGCCTGGGTTTGCAGACGTGCCAGTTCCTGAACATCGGGCCGCGCGATCAGCCCCAGCAGTTCCTCGGGTGAAAATTCCACCGTCTTCGTGCCTGTGGCGGCGCTGATGTTCTGCCAGTAATTCGCCTCTTCGCGTTGTGGTGCGTTGGGGGACCGGCAGGTGAAGGCGCTTTTCAGGCCGTTCATCGGGTCAATCTCGCCTTGCAGGTGGACGGTTTCGATCACCTCATCAATGATCTCGTAGAACGCCGCTGGCGTCGTGGCATGCCGGAACCGGATCGGCGTCAGCCGCTTTGCCGCATCGGCATCGCCCAGTGCTGCGGCTTTTTCCAGCAGTGCGACCGCTTCTTTCTCGCCCGCCCAGCGGCCCTTTTGTTCCAGCACCACTTCGGCCAGACCGATGAACGCCCATCCCGGCGCGTCGTCGCGTTTGGCAAGTTCGGCCAGTGCTGCGCGATAGGCCGGCAGTTTTTCCTTGTTTGCCTTGGCTTCGGCCTGCAAGAACAATACGTTACGCACAACGCCCGCCCGGTCACCGTATTGCGCGGACTTCGCATAAAGCGCGCGCGCCCGGGCGATATCCTGTGGCACCAATGCGCCCAGTTCATAGGCACGGCCAAGGGTGACCTGCGCAAAGGGCAATCCGCCATCGGCAGCCTTGGTCAGATATTCGATCAGGACATCATTGGATTTTACCAGATCCTCAGACCGCATGTGCATTTCCGCCACTTTCCAGGCAGAGGTGGTGTCGCCCAGATCGGCGGCAAACTTGAACCATGTCTCGGCCATGGCGACATCGCGGGTCACAATCGTGCCATTCATGTATTCACGCGCGATGCGCGAGACGCGGTCGCAGATCAAGGGGTCCAGCTTGCCTACCAAAGCGCCAAACGCCATCGTCACAGCAATATCTTGCGGCACATCCCAACCCGCCACTTCGGTGCCCGCCTGTTCCAGCGCCACAATCTTCAACAGCGCATCCGCATTGCCGCCATAGCCAGCCGCAACCAGCATGGCGATGCCTTTTTCCTTGTCCTGCTTGATGCCGATACCCTGCATCAGATAGTCCGACAATGTGTTCATCATCCGCGGCGAACTGCCCTGTTCAGAGGTCATCAACTGGTCAACCAGCCGCTGATTTGTCAGCTCTTTCAACCGGCCGGCGGCGATCAGCAACGCCGCACGTTCCAGCATCGCCTTGTCGGGGCCAAAGTTGCTATCGACCGATGGCAGTTGCGCATAGACTTTTTCGATGGTGGCAAACCAATTGACCGCGTCCAGTTCCATCAGGCGCTTCATATCGCGCCGGATCAGGTCCGGGGAACGGTCAGGCAGCAGATCGCCCGGCCATTGCGACCACATCGCCTCCAGTTGCTCGTCTGCAAGACCGGCAATACAGATCGGTTCGCGCGCAATCCCCGGCGGCTCAAACACCAGCGCTACGGTTTCGGCAGAGGCCATGGATCCAGCCACAAGACTGACGCCCAGCAGGCAAAGCCCTGCGGTCAGTCGGGTACGGGCGGGGGCGAAAAGGGCGGGCATCTGCATGGAATAGCCTTTCTTGGGATCGGCACGGGTCGGATCGGTTTCCCGCTGGCGCACCCGATTGGCGGCCAGCGGGACAGGGCTCAATTGGCCAGCGTGCTGGGTTCCATTACGACGTCATAGGCCCCGGCGCTGCCGCGAAACACGATTGCCACGCCGGCACGGCGTTGCAGATCGACGGCGGGCAGGGACGCCAAAGCCGCGTCTCCTTCGCGCACCTCGAAATCGAGCGTCAACGGCGCTTTCAGCGCAACCGACGCAGAAGTGTTGATGCCCACGCCCTTGACGGCCACGGCACTTGCGGCGGGCACAAACAGATCAACCATCGGCTTGTCCGACAGGTTGAACACCGTCACCACCGCCTGTGCAGGACTGCTAGAGATGTCTTCGGCGACCAGTGTTCCGGTGCCATCCGCGCCAACGACAAAAGAATAATACTTGCCGGGCTCAACCGTGACCGTGGTTTCATCCACCCCTGCGGTGATCGAAACCTCACCGGGTTCATTGACCACCACATAGCCAGAGACGCCCGAGGACATGTCGGTGAACGACGTGTTCTGAATGACGGCATTGGTCAGGTTCGCGGCAACCACGCGCACAAAACTGGCGTTCGGGTCGGGCACATCTTCATAGAGCCCGCCGTCCTGGGCCAACGCGGGCAATGCCACGGTTACAGCGAGGGTCAGAGTGAAGGCTTTGATCCAGCCGTGATTCATAGTCATGAGGCATCTCCTTTAGGGCCTGTGCAGAAACTGAGTGTGGTGGCGTCGGTAATGGGGCGATCGAACCGCACCGACACTTGCGTGAATCCGGGGTGCCGAAACGGGCTCATCCCCAGATAGAAATTGCCAGTACCCCGCAGACGTTCAGACCGGTCGATCTTCGATTTCCGGGTAATGCCGTCGGTTGTTTGCAGCGCAAAACTTGCGACGCGCGCGCCTTCGGCACCGTATTTGGCAAAGATTGCGTCTTCCGGGCGCACCGTGATCCCGTCCAACGAAGCGGACAGAGTGTAATCATCGACCTTGGTCACGGGCAGGGCATCGGTACAGGTGGTGCCCGCCGCCGCGATCAGTTCTTCCAGCGGCGCGGACCCGTACTGCGCCAGATTGTTGTAGATCGGATTTTCCCAGATCAGGAACCGCGGCCGTTGATCCCTGAATTCTTCCGATGTCAGATAGGATGTCATGGCACCAAACTGGTTGCCGCCGGTGATGGCATAGTTGACGACATCAAGGCCGGTGCTTTCCGTCAGGAACCCCGCGAAATTGTTGATGGCGGAATCCGAAAACGAGGTGCCGATCAGCACCGCAGGTACGGCCGCATCCGAGTCGGCAAAGATATCCAAGGCTGCCGCGTCGCCGGAAGTGTTTTCGACCGGTGAAGTCTTGTAGACCACGGTTTCGGTCGGCGGCAGGGCATCCTTGCAAAACGATTGCAACGACCGGCGCATGCCTGAAAACGCAACCTGCTTGCCTTGCGGCTTGCTTTCAAAGGTCTGCGGCGTCAGATCGGCATAGGACGGATGCACCTTGATTGCAGCGGCAATCGCCTCGGCCGCTGCGCGCGCACCTTGCGATGTCCAGTGGAAATCAGCGCCAAAGAACGGGTGTTCATCGCCCTTCACGCTTTGCAGTGCTGCCATCACGTCGGGGGCAACGATACCGACACCAGCAAGACGCGATACAATATCGATATAGATCATCTGCGCCATTTCGGGGTCAAACCCGTAGTCCTTGGCGCGCTCTGGCAGTTGTTCCACCATCACCTGACTTTTTGCCGGGATGATCACGTAAACCAGCGTCGTGCCGTTTTCCTTTAGCACCTTGGCCAGCTGCCCAAGCAGGGCGACCGTCCGTTGATCCATCGGGTGTTGCAGGCGAAGATCGGCAAAGGTGCGAAAGAACACGCCATCCTTGCCTTCGATCGATGGCAGGACAGATGAAAACTCATAAGCCGAGCATTCAAAGCTGGATGCCGGATTTGCCAGTGCCTTCAGCGGTGCCAGACCGGCAACTATGGCTAAGCCAAGGGCAAGGATCGGTGCATGGGTCATTCGGAAACTCCTTCGCTGACATTCAGCAGGGGGGCTGGCTGGTCGCCCAGTCGTGCCAACAGGGTCTGTGCCATGGCTTTGGTGCCAGGATCGGGTTGTGTCGCCGCCAGATCCAGCGCCGCGCGCGCCTTGACCGGATCGGCGGCCATGCCGTCGGTTGGCAACATGTAGGCCAGTGCCAGCTTGATCGCAGCATCCCCGCGCCCGTCAGTGGCAGCAACGTTCAGCCAGTGGCGCACCGCCTCGGGGTCTTTGCCAAACGGCTTGCCCGCAGCATACAAGTCACTCAGGGCAACCGCGGCATCGGCATTGCCGGTCTGCGCCTGACGGGTCAACGCGTCCAGCGCCTCCTTTTGCCGGGACGCGGACAGTTCAAGATCAGGCAATTTCAAAAGCGCCACCAGCCGGCGCACCGCAAAATCGCGGTCAGTGTAGGACGCAATCGCGAAGTAATGCGCGGCATCGGGCAACAGCTGCGGCTTGCCCTGTTCTTCCAGCCATTTGCCGTATTTGAACGCGGCCAGCCCGTCGGCGGCATCTGCCAATGCGCGCAGATCGCGGGTGGAAAGTTCCCGGCCCGCCGTCATTTTGCGCCGCAGATTGCGCAGATGTTCGGTCGGCAACTGGTTGGTGCGCGAAATGCCGTTGCTTTGCGCAAGCGCAGGCACCGGCAGAGCCATTGGCCCCAGCGCGATTGCCATCGCCACGACAAGAAACCCGAGGGAGTGCCGGTTAATCTGCACTTGCCAACTCCACCGGTTCGACGGGATCAGACCAAAGGTTGGCGTCGGTCAGGTACCGCAGCGGGAATTCCCACAGCACCACCTTTGGCGGGGAATCGCGAAACGCGTCGGATGCAAGGTAGTCGGTCATCGGCTGAACCGGGCCAAGGCCTTGGGCCGCGGCATTCAGCACATCGGATTTCAGCGACAGCTTCAGGGCTTCGGCAAAGCTCCAGTCCGGGTTGGCGCTGTAGGACGTACCGATCAGGACGACATCAACCGCTTGTGCACCGAAGATATCGCCAAGATCGGCGGTCACCGGCGGATTTGCGGTATAAGGCGACAGGTGTTCCTGAGCGAGGCCCACGAAGGGCGCCATGCCATCGGTGGTGACATAGGATACCAGATCACCGGTGATGGTTTTGCCGGGCAGCGATTCAACCGCCATTTCGGTGGTGCCCGCCGCAAGAAGGCCAGAGGCGGCGACCGTTTGGGCGACCGCAGAGGCGCCTTCCAGCGTCCAGTGTGTATCGGTGGCGAAGAAGGCGGGGGTGGTTTCGGCCATTGCCAGCAGGGATGACCGGGTATCGACGACGTCGATGTTCTGGCTGCGCAGGCCGTCAATAAAGGTGGCGTAGAGGTTTTCCATTTTGCCGGAAAGTTCGGGCATGCTGGCTTTGGCAGCGGCGACATCGACTTTGGCGGGTACTGGGACCAGCACCAAGGTTGACCCGGCAGCGGAGAGTTGATCGCGGATTATGGAGATTTGTTTCAAGCTGGGGGTAAGGTCGCTGATCACCGGGCGGGCCTCTTCGGCGGTGAAAAGCCAGCCGTCGTTGCCCGCAATAACGCCCTTGCGCCCTTCGCCGGACAGCACGTAGCGCGCCGCGCCGATCAGGCCGATCGACGCATCCCGGTGCGGCATGGCGGTTTTGTAGGCGTGATCGAAGCTGGCCGTCAGCGTGCCTTTCAGAACGCCCATATCAAACGGCGCAAGCTTGCCGCCCGGTTCCTCGAAATACGCGAGGTTCGCGAACGGCGCGTAGCCAAAGAACACCACCGGCAGAACGTAGCGGGACATGCGGTATAGTTTTTGCATTGCGGGCACGCTCCTAGAATTGGAAGTACAGGAAGGGGGAGAAGCTGGCCTCGGCCAGTTTCATGATGCTCAGAACGCCGATCACACCCAGCAGCATGGTCGGCAACAGCGACGTGGCAGCGGTCAGGGTGCCAGTTCCAGTGCCGCCCACCTGCGGATCGGAAGGGGTGAAATACATCTGGCGCGCGATAGCGTTCAGCTGCGGTTCGGTGGCGGCGACGACCATGGCCAAGACCAGCAACATCAGGCTTTCGCTGCTGATCTGCAGGGCAACCTCCAGCGGGATGGCAAAGCCGTGCAGGCCGATCATGCCGGCGTAGACATCCATCGCTTGGGTCATGTCGGCGGCGCGGAAGGCAACCCAGCCGATCAGGACGATCAGCAGGGTCTGGACAAGGCCAACCATGCTGGTGCGGTTGGCCCAGCCGGTGCGCCGTTCCAGTGCCAGCCAGACACCATGCCAGATACCCCAGGCCAGGAAGGTGCCGTTTGCCCCATGCCACAACCCGCCCAGAACCATCACCAGCGTCAGGTTGATATAGGTCCGGCGTTCCGAGATGCGGTTGCCGCCCAGCGGGATATAGAGGTAGTCGCGCAGCCAGACCGACAGACTGATGTGCCAGCGCCGCCAGAATTCGGTGATCGAGCGGCTGATGTAGGGCATGTTGAAATTGGCGCGGAAGTGGAAGCCCATCATCAGGCCAAGTCCCATGGCCATGTCGCTGTAGCCCGAAAAATCGAAGTACAACTGCATCATGTAGGCGATCGACCCGATCCACGCGAGTGCCAGCGACGGGTCGGGCGTGGCAAAGGCCAGATCGGCAATCGGTGCCACGCTGTCGGCAAGGATAACCTTCTTGCCCAGACCGATGATGAACAACGCCGTGCCATCAGCGAACATTTGCAACGAATGGGTGCGGTGCTTGAATTGGTCCGCCAGATCCTTGAAGCGCAGGATGGGGCCGGCCACCAATTGCGGGAACAGTGCGATAAACGCCGCGAAATCAAAGAAGTTCAGCGTCGCATCCGCATCGCGGCGGGTGACATCGACCAGATAGCTGATCGAATGGAACACGTAGAACGACACGCCAATTGGCAGGATCAGCCGCCAGTGCACGCCAAGGCCAGCGGCATCGGTGCCGACCAGTTCCGCAATCGAGTCGATGAAGAAATTCAGGTACTTGAACACGCCCAGAACACCAAGGCAGCCGATCACACCAATGGTGCACCACAGCTGCGCACGCTGCGTGCCGATGTTGTTGCGGATCAAAAGGCCGATGCCAAAAGTCCAAAGCGTGGTCAGGAACAGCAGCAGCAGAAAGTCGAACCGCCACCAGCCATAAAACAGGTAAGACGCGAACAGGATCACCAAGGATTTGCCCTTTGTCGGTGTCAGGTAATAGATCACCATGAACAGCGGCAGGAACAGGAAGAGGAATGTTTCGGACGAAAAGACCATCGGCTTAACCCTTGTTGCAGGCAGTGAGATATGTATCGGTTCCGGTGCCACTGGCGCCCGAGATGAGGTAGCTTTCGCCCGACTGCTGCTGAACCTGCTTCAGGTAGGCCGCCAGATATTGCGAAAATTCGCCGTCAAACAGGCGCGGCATCTGCGCGGTCAGGTTGTTTTGATCCAGCTCCACCTCGCCGATCGCGACACCCGTCAGGCCGACGCGATTGCCCGCAAGCAGGTTGTCGGTCACTTCGATGCGTCCGCCTTTGCGTTGCGCACCCACTTGCAGACCGGAATTCGTGTTCAGGACCAGCGCGTTGCCTTGCACCCGCGACACGCCGCTTTCATTCAGGCGCAGACCCGAGGCACCGTTGCGGGCAATGGAATTGTCGGCGACCAGCACGCAGGTTGCCCGTTGCATGGCGATGCCGGTTTCCGCGTTGGTCAGAACCGCGTTGCCGCTGATTTCGATGCCTTTGCTGTTGCCGCCCACCGATATTCCGTTGCGCGCGCCCGCCGACACCAAATTGCCAGTCAGCGCCACATCGGTGCCATTGGTCACTTTCACACCGGCCCCGCCCTTGGTGCCGGTGACCGTGTTGCCGGTAATGCGCATGCCCTGAACCGCCGACAAGGCAATCCCGCCGCCGCGCCCGGCCTTGACCAGATTGCCATGGATCACCCCGTCGGTGACGCCTGTCATGCCGACAACACCCAGATCCTCGAACGTGTTTTCGACAAGGGTTGGCGGAATGGCCGGCGCGAACAGCCCGCGTTCCGAAACCATCACCCCACTGAACGGATCAGCCGCCACCATGCCAAGGCCGTCAAACCGGTTGCCCTTGGCAAACAAGGTGCCCTGACCCGTCACTAACATAAACGGACGGTAGGTTTCCGGCGGGCTTTGCGTGTTGACCGCGCGTACCGTCGCCCCGATCATTTCGATCTGGCCAAATCCAAGCAGGAACGCGCCGCTTGAGGCGTCCATTTGCAGCAGGTCGTCGGGTTCAAGCTTTAACCCCGCGCCAAGCCAGACCACCAGTGGCCGGCTGAGATGCACGATGCCATCCACCAGTCGAATGCCATCAAGTCCCTGCGTCTCGGCAGCGATCGCAACATCTTGCAAACTGGAAAAACCGCCCTCGAGGATCAGCACATCACGCCGGTCACCCTGCGCGCGAAGGACCCTGATCTGGTTATTTGTGCCGATGTGGATCGACAGCTGCGTCATTGCCAGTTGCAGGTCGGCCGATATCAGCTTGCCCGGCACGCCTTGGTCAATCGGGATATGCGGGGCCAAGGGTGCCTCGGGGGCGCTTTCCTTCAGCTGCAATATTCCTGCCAGTTGCCCGACGGTTTGTCCGGCATCCGTGGCATTCGCCACCACCGCCTCGATCAGCGCCTGCGTTCTGGTGGCATCTTTCCAGACCGGCGTGGCAAGGCCCAGGCCGGGGGCCAGCAGGCAAAGCAACGCGATGGGGCCAATCAGTATTTTCATATCAGACGACCGCCCGTACAAGTTTGGCGACGGGTGTGGCGTCACGCTTGTGATCGGCCACATGCGGCGGGTTCGGGTTTGCGAACATCGGGGCAATAGCGATGGCTCCCAAGCCTGCGCATTCTTCGTGTTCTTCACCGCCCGTTGTCAGCATCAGTTGCATGGCGCGCAGTTCACGCCCGGTGACATTGGTCATCGGCAAGGTGACGTCAGCGGCAATGGTGACACTTTCGCCGCGCTTGGCCGTAACCGGGCGGCCGTCAACCTCGTAAACAGCACCACCGTTGATGAAGGTCAGCAGGCTGGGGCCTAGCCCGGTGCCGTTGACCCGCACCGTGGCACCGGGAGCGACCACAATCATCTGCATGTCATAGCCGTGCGCCGTTGACAGGGGTTCAACCCGGCCCCAGCTGGTTTCGCGGATGACGTGGCTTTGCACTTCGCGGCGCGAATGCTTTTTCAGCTGATCAACCATCTGCTTCACGTTCTGAGCATTTTCGCGGTTGGTCACCAGCAGGGCATCCGGTGTGTCAATCACGATCATGTCGCGCAGACCGATGACCGCAACCAGACGGCCATCGCTTTGGATCAGCGAATCCTTGGTATCCATCGCATAGACATCGCCGGTCTTGACGTTGCCATCATCGGCCTTGGCCGAGATTTTCTGCACCGCATTCCAGGCGCCGACATCATCCCATTCGATGTTCAGTGCGGGTGCCAGCGCCGTGGTTGGCGAGCGTTCGAACACCAGCCGTTCAGTCGGCTCTGACGTGGCTTTGGCGAAGGCGCGCGCTTCCAGATGCAGGGAGTCGTCGATCAGCGTGCCGCTGCTAACCGCCTCGGACACCGAGTAAAAGGTTTGCGGATCGAAGCGCAGGAATTCTTCGATGATCACATCGGCGCGGAACAGGCTGATGCCCGACGCCCAATAGGCATGACCACCTGCGATCAGCGATTTTGCGACTTCGGAGGGCGGCTTTTCGATGAAACGATCAACCCTGTGCAGGCCGGGAATGAACCCATAACCACCGCCATCGACGATATAGCCATAGCCGGTTTCCGGATAGGTCGGCGGAATGCCGAACAGTACGATCCGGCCGTCATCCGCAGCTTCGCGCATGGCAAGGATCGTGGCGTTCAGGTTGCCGGTGATGATGTGATCCGATGGCAAGACCAGCAACAGTGCCTCGGGATCGGTTTTTGCAATCGTCAAGGCTGCGGCCAGAACCGCAGGCCCGGTGTTGCGGCCCATCGGTTCGGCGATGACGGTTGACCGGATCTGCAGGTCTTGCAGTTGCCGGTGCACCAGCACGGTCTGCGCCGCACTGGTCACCACGATTGGGGCATGGAAATCGTCGCCGCGATGACGCTGCACCGTGGTCTGGAAATAGGACAGGCTGCCTTTGCCACGGACAGGTTGAAACTGTTTCGGCTGTTCGATCCGTGACATTGGCCACAGCCGTGCGCCCATGCCACCGCAAAGAACGAGGGGATAAATCGGTTTGCTCATCGGATCACATCCAATTCAATTGCCAGAGATGGGGACAGGGGCGGAAGCAGTGCCAAGACCGAAAGGCAGCGGCCGGATGATGGTCACCTTGCCCAACTGGCCGGCGCGGCTGGCGGGCAGAGCAACATCGGGAACAAGGCGCACCGGGATCAGCGCATCGCCGGATTGGCCGCGCAGGCCTTCTGTTTCGGCGCGCGCACGGATCGTCTCGCCGTCGGCAAAGCGGATGCTGACATGGTCGGCAAAGGCCAGTTGCAGCAACTCGTCCGACGTGACCTGCGTGTTCACCACCAGCGGCGCATCGGGTGCGGATACCCCAAGCACGGCGTCACCCGCCTGCACAGTTGCCCCAACCTCGGTTCCCTGCAACGTCGCATCGCAGGTGCAAGGCATGGCGATGGACAGCAAATCACCCGAAATGGTGCGGATCGAAAACGCAACCTCGCCTTCGCTTGCCTCCAGGTTCACATAGTCCAACTGCCCCGCGGCAATCGCGCCAAGTGTCAGGCCGTCTTGCATGGCACGACCGGGCGTTTCGATCTGCTGGGTGAAGATGCGGCTGTAGGCTAGCGTGCCTGCACCACCTACCAGCAGCACCGTGGCCAGAACCATGCCGGCGCTGCCAAACAGGCGCCCCAGCGTAAACTTGCGCTTGGCCGCGTCATTCGCCGCCCGTTTCGCTGGCGATGGCAAGGTGGACCCCACGCCAATGACCCCGCCAAGTGCCACAAGATCACCGGCGATGTAGGAATTCAGGATATGGCGCATCTGCGGCAGATGCTCGCCGCCCGGATCAACGAAACTGACTGAGGCAAGACCTTTTTCCCGATCGACATGCTTGATCAGACCAAGCACGCCCAAGGTCACGCTGAAGCCGTGAAATGGGAACACCAGCCGCATCAGCCGTGTCGCATTTTCAAGGCCGGGGTCCATAAGGCCGCCGATTTCGGCCATCACCAGCGACAGCCGCATGCCCCGGTACTGCCGACCGTCGATACCTACCATGAAAGGGATGTCCATCATCGGATGGTCGCCCTTGCTGGGAAGGAATGACAATTGTTCCTTGGTCAGTTCCAATGCAGTACTGGGTTCCATTCGATTTTCCTTCACGTGTTTCAGACAACGCCAGACAGAACGACGACACCCAATGTCAGCCATCCAAGGGCCAGCGCATGGGTGTAGATCGAGGAGAGTTTCTTCAGCCGCGCGCCAAATGGCAGGTCGGTCTTTTGCGCGGCGGTTACACTTGATTGCCGGGTCCAGCGCTGTTTATCCAACCGGAACAGCACAAAGCTTTTCACCGCCGCGCCGCCGATCTGGCTGAAGTACAGCAAGAACGGATAGGTGATCGGAAACCGCTCCAGCCGGACCAGCGACAGGATGCAGCAATAAATGTAGCGGGTGAACATGACCCAGGCCACGTAGGCGGGCAGCACCAGCGGTTCCAGAAAGATGGCCCCGAACAGAACCGAGATCGGGCCGGCAAGCGTCGTCCAGATCCCCACCCGCTGATCAAGAATGGACCACCAGGTGAAATAGCCGATCTTTGATGGTGGCAGGGCAAGTGCCCGTCCGTTGGTGCGCAGCATGTTGCCGAACCAGCGGATCATCAGCGTAACGGCGCTGTCCACGAACCCGGGCAGCGGCTGGCTTTCCATTGAAACCGAGGCGACATCGGGCAGATAGCCCATCTTGTAGCCGTTCTTCAGCAGCCAGAACCACGTCGACTTGTCATCGCCGGTCAGGAAGTTCACCCGCCCCAGACGCCAGTGATCAATGAAGTCGGATTGCACCTGATTGATGAACCCGGCATCCGTCGCCAGATCGGCGCGCACCACGCTCATCCGGCCGGTCAGGGTCAGCACCCGGTTTGACAGGCCCATCGACGACATCATCACCTGCCGCTGATTGAAGCGCAGGGAAAACCAGTCGCGGAACAGCGCGCTGTCCTTGATTTCCACTTGTTCATCGGTGGTGACAGCACCCATATCGGGGTCTGTAAAGAAGGGTGCCGTCGCTGCAACGATATCGACCGGCACGCAGCTGTCGCCATCCACGAACAACACGATATCGCGCGCAGTCGGGGCTTCTCGTGCGATCAGCCGCAGAGACCGCGCCAGCGCGTCGCGTTTGCCGGTGCCGGGGATCTGGTCGATGATCAGCCGTACCGTGGTCGATGCCTCTGGATTGGCGTCGAACATCTGTCGGATCAAGCGGCTGTCGGCACTGTCGACGACGGATGCCACAACCGTTGCCCCGCCTTCGGATCGGGCCGCCGCCCGGAATATGGATTGGTAGACCCGCGTCGTTACCTCGGGTTCGATCTTGTAGCTGGTGACCATGAAAAACGCATGCGCGGCATAGGGCCGCGCCGCGTAGGCCGCCATCGCACGCGCCTTGCGTCTGGGGTGCACCCATTTCAGGAACAGCGATGCCCGCAGGAAATTGAGCAATGCCCAGGAATAACGCCACAGCCCGATGACGCCGACCACCGCCAAAGCACCCGAGACATCCGCGAACGAATGGATCGGAATGCTCAGGCCGAGGCCGAAGAAAACGCAGATGTAGGCGATATGTGCGAGCATGCCCATTTTACCAGCAGATACCTTGATAGCTGCCACCGGACCGCGCGCCCGGCATGATACGGGCAAGGTCGATCACTAGCCGGTCACTGACCGCCGCCTGCAACGCCTCGATCGTCTCGTCATACTTGTTGCCGACCAGCACGATGTCGGACTTGGCAAGCAATTCCGCGATGGTTGGCACGAGGCGATCTTTCAGATCGATGTTGTAGTCATTGCCACGGCCAGCTGCGTTTTGGTCATTGGCATAGGCTTCGTGCACGAAAGGGTCATAGACGGTCAGCGAAATGCCCCGGTCGATCAGCCGCGAGGCAAGTTCGGCCAGCGGGCTTTCGCGCATGTCATCTGTGCCAGGTTTGAAGCTGATGCCAACCATACCTACCGAAGTTGACCCCGAGGCATGGATCATGCGTTCCGCGCGGTTAATCTGTTCGGCGTTGGCGATCAGCACCGCATCCAGCAGCGGCGAGGCCACCTTGATATCCGCCGCTATGGCCCGCAGTGCGCGCACGTCCTTGGGCAGGCATGACCCGCCAAAGGCAAATCCCGGCCGCATGAAATACGGGCTCATCGAAACCTTGTGATCGGAACACAGGATCTTCATGATCTGCTGCCCATCCAGACCGCAGGCCTTGGCGATATTGCCGATTTCATTGGCAAAGGTGACCTTCACCGCGCGCCAGGAGTTCGAGGTGTACTTCACCATTTCGGCAGACCGCAGGTCGACCATATGGATGTCGCAGTCCAGATCCTTGTTCAGCGCTGTCAGGAAATCCGCGGTTTGCGGATCAAGCGCGCCGAACACGATGAGGCCGGGATCGTAATAGTCCTGAATGGCAGTGCTTTCGCGCAGAAATTCGGGATAGTAGCCAACCCCGAAGTCTTTACCCGCTGTCATGCCCGATACCTGCTCCAGGGTCGGAACGCAGGTTTTCTCCATCGTGCCGGGCACGATGGTGGATCGCAGGATGACCGAATGAAACGCGTCTTTGCCGGGAAGTGCCGCCGCGATGGTCCGGCACACGCCGTCGATATAGCCCAGGCTGATCGATCCGTCAGGCGCCGACGGGGTGCCGACACAGACGAAGGATGCATCTGCCGCGCGGACGGCCGCCATGCCGTCCAGTGTGGCCGTAAGATTGCCCGCGGCCACAACCTCGGCTATCAAATCGTTCAGCCCATGCTCCACGATGGGAGAAAGGCCTGCATTTATCGCGGCAACCTTGGCGGGGTCCACGTCAACGGCAATAACCTGATGCCCGTCCTTCGCCAGACAGGCCGCCGAGACGACCCCGACATACCCAATTCCAAAAACCGCGATTGTTGCCATATTCATGCATCCCAACGAGCTGATTGCTATCCGCGCCGATTGCGGCAGCGCGGCGTAAAACAACCATAAGTTGTTCTGTGGGGCATTGGAAAGTCGGGGTAAACCCTGAATAATCTATTAAGTTTTCGGAAAAACCTTACAAGTCCGGCGAAAATCTTGTAAGGAAAACCCGGAGGCTACGCTGCAACGCGGCGAGACCCGTCATGCGGCCTGTAACGCCTTGGCGTTTCCATTTCTTCAACAATGAGCAACACATTTGGGAGGCAGATTCCCCGGCGCTATTGCACCCAGCCGCTGCGAATCGCATATTCCACGATCGCACGCCGCCCTTGCAGGTTTAGCTTCGTGCTGCCCCGCGCCTTGTAGGTTTCGATGGTCTTGGACGATAATGCCAGTTCTATACCAATTTCCTTCAGGCTTTTGCCGCGCGCCACGGATTTCAGGACATATGCCTCGCGGTCGGTCAGGTCGCGCGGCCGCAGGCCCGGAAGCGGTCTTGCGGGTTCGAAAAGTAGATCGGCGAACGCCGCGTCGATATAAAGCGCCCCAACCAGCACGGCATCGATTGCCGTTTGCAGCGCCTCAAAGGCGGTCGTCTTTGGGAGGAATCCGCGAAAGCCAGCGGCAATGCAGGCGCGTGCCGGCGCGGCAGAGACATCACTGAAGTAGCCGATCACGTTGGGCGACCCCGACCGGATACCCAGGATCAAGCAAAGCTCCGCCGGAGACAGATCGGTTTGCGTCGGATCAATGATCACCACATCAAAATTTGTTGTGATCACAAGCTCACCTTGTTCTGGAATGTCCAGTCGGGTGGCGCGCACATTCGGGCGCTTTTCCAGCAAGGAACAGATGCCCGATGCGAGCATCGGATTCTGATCAATGACAGCAATCTGGATGACAGGTGTGTGTGTATTCACGACTTCGCTCCGTAAGATCCCCACCCCACGGTTCACATATTGTCAGAATTATGCGCATTCTGACGATTTCGTGTTCACAATACCGCAACTGCGTGTCGGAGCAATGACACTGTTATAAAATGCCGGTGCAATCTAGGGATTTCTTCCAAACTCGGCATAAACTTGCGGCTTATTGTTGATAAACAAGCCAAAATTATCCGCATTTGAAGGATTGTTCTGGTGCAGACAACATGATGTGCGAATCGCTTGGGGATTGCAGCGAGTCGCGGCGGCCCTACTTGCGGCTGTAAGTCGTCGTGATACGGCCACGTTTACGCAATCAGATACGCATAAAGGTCCGCAGCCTGGAGGTTCTGCAAGGCCAGGCTGTCGCCCGCGTCCGACACGATCAGCAGCGTCTGCTTGCCGTTAATGTATTGCGTCGCCACTGTGAAGTAATCCGTCGAAAAGCTGCGACCATCAAGGTGATTGCCCAGTGACGTGATCAGATCAGCGGTCGAGAACCCCCGGAAAACAACGCTGTCGCCTTGGGCAATGCTGAAATCCTCGACTAAGTTGCTGCCATCGCTCGCAACGAACAGATCGGCATCCTGCCGGCCGGCCAGCGTGTCGTTGCCCGACCCGCCGGTCAAAGTATCATTGCCCGATCCGCCATGCAGATAGTCGTCACCCGCCCCGCCTGAGACGACGTCGTGACCCAGACCGCCAAACAGCCGGTCATTGCCACCCTCGCCGTAGATCTGATTGTCGCCCGCGTTCCCGATCACATTATTGGCCAGCGCATTGCCCATAAATCCGATGTTGCGGCTGCCGACCATGGTTACGGCATTGACCAGATCATCGGCCACCAGCGTCAAGGTTATATCGGTCCGCTCGTACCCTGCGTCGCCCCGCAAAGTTGGCGTGACGGCGGCGGCAATGGTGACGGTGCCGCTGGTGAACTTAAGCATCTCGACATCCGTCAGGGAAGCGGTGCCAAGTGCGGTTGTCACCACAGTCTTGGTGCCCGCTGTCTGGACGATGGCCTGATCGCGTTCAAAGGCAAATTCAAAGGTGTCCGATCCCGCCCCACCAAGCACGACGTCGTAGCCGCGCGATGCGACAATCCAGTCGTTTCCCGTGCCTGCATCCAGTTCGTCACTGCCCGCGCCACCGATCAGCGTGTCATTGCCCCCCAGCGCGGCAATCGTAGTCCCCCCGTTTTGCGCGGCGATAAGGTCCGAACGAACGGTCCCGATGACATTTCGAAATGTGATGCTGTTCGCGCCACCGTTGGTCGGCGCGCCATATTCGGTGCCGGGATTGACGAAACTGACCGCCCCCAGAAACCGCTGTTCCTCGACAGTGCGGATCGAATGGTCAACAACCACCGAATTGCCACTGTCCAACCCGCCGTGAAAATTTATGTCCCGGTTCGTGTAAGACACATGCACGTCATTGCCGGTAGCCGAGGTATAGCTGGCAAAGAGCACGGCATGGCGGGTATCGACGGCGCGCAGATCGGTGAAGGTGCAGTCGGTGATATCGCGCAGCCAGAACGCATACCCGTTGCCGCCGTCGCCTTTGTTGTGTGCCCCGGTCACCGAGACATCCTTTACTACCGCGTCCATCGATCGACCCAGCACAAGCCCGTTTGACCCCGGTTCTACCAGATCAATGTCTGAAAGCACGGTGCCGACAGACGCGTTCACCACCATCAGCATGCCACCCGCCTCGCTGGCGATCCCGTTGCTGAAGTCCGCTTTGTTCGACGCACCGAAATCGCCACGCAGGGTAAGGCCCTTGACCGTAACATTCCGCACCATCTGCGTCACTTCGACGGTTGTCACAGTTGCGTCAAAGTCGAACGGTAGCCCGCGATCAAGGGTGATGGTATCGCCGTTTACGGCCCGCACCTCGGCAAGTCCGGTGCGCAATGGCTTGTCCTGCCGCCAAAGCGTATCGCCGATCTCTGCAAACAGCGCGGCGTCGTTCGGCTGTTCAACCCAGATGACATCGCCAACCTGCACCCCGTGCCCGGTTTGCAGCGAAATGGTTCTGGCACCGGCATCGGCGTTGGCCGTGATGCGCACCGGATCAGCCGTGACCTCGGTGTAAAGTGGGGCGCCGATCTGGATCGCGGGCTCGCCGTTCAGGCGGGCATCGGCGATGATCGTCACCTGTCCCTGGCCTTCCAGGGTGATGCCGTCGCGGTCGATCTCCACCGTCTGGGTAAACCGATATGTGCCCTCTTCCAGCACGATCCGCGCCCCATCGGGTGCAGTGTCAATGATGTTTTGCAAAGCTGCGGCACTGGTGCCGGCTTGAACCAACAGTGTTGTCATGTCTGCGTCGCCCCCGGGCAAGTGATGATATGTACAACCCTAGGTTGCAACACTTACGATAAAATACCGTGACGCTGGGCGATAATGTGGTGCCATCAAGGCAAACTTGTGGAGCGGGCCACTTTCTGCCGAAACCGGATCGATGGTCCTAAACGCGCCGTCAGCCAATAAATCGGGCGGCCCCGTCAGGCGGCCATCAGCACACGTGCCTCGTGCGCCTTCAGCGACAGACGGGCGGACGGGTAAAGCGGGGCGACCGCTTCAAGTGCGGGAAACAGGGTCATCAGTTCGTCGCGCTGATCCTGCTGCATCGATTGCAGTGTCAGGGCCCCCGGCTGGAAACTTTCCGTCCAGCAGCCGTTCGCCCGGATGATCTGGTGCTGATCGAACATGATATGAATATAGCTGACGGATGCCGGATGCGCGCGGCTGATGCCAGCCTGCCCGACCAGATGGGTTGCGGCAACCAGCACCTCAGGCTCGCCGAACATCATCTCGACACGCGGGCCGGTGATCAGCATCCGGTGCTGCGGCGATACCATCATGTCTTGCGCGGGCAGATTGCGGCCCAGCGCGCCGGCGCGGATCACAACAGGGTGCAACTTGGTTTGTGCCGCCAGTTCAGCAACCGACAGATCGCGCCGACCCGTCCAACGCAACGGCTGGTATCCGTGATCGCGCGTCAGCACCATGTCACCCGCGACCAGGGTTTCGACCGCCACGTCACCATTCAGGGACTGGATCAGGGTGCCGGGGGTAAAGCAGGGAATGACGTTTTCGATATTGGAGAACGTCATCGTGCCGATGACATTGCCCGCGCCATTCAGAAACTCAACCGTGCCGTTCTCGGCGTTACCGGGATCAAAGGCGATGTTTGTCAACGACTTGCCGAACGCCCGCAGGTCCAGCACATCCAGATCACCAGTGGATTCGTTGCCATTAACGATATCAGTCACGTTCGTGGCGTAGTCACCCGCACCTACGACAATGGTGTCGTCACCGAACCCGCCCGACAGGGTATCGCTGCCCGCGCCACCCATCAGGGTGTCGTTGCCATCGCCACCATCAAGGATATCTGTGCCATCATCGCCTGACAGGCTGTCATTCTCGGTGCCGCCGGACAGGCTGTCGTTGCCGGTTCCGCCGATCAGCGTGTCATTCTGCGACCCCCCGATCAGGGTGTCATTGTCAGCCCCGCCATCCAGCGTGTCATTGCCTGCACCACCCAGAATGGTGTCGGCACCTGCATCACCGGCCAACGAATCCGCCGCCCCGTCATCCGATCCGACAGGCGGCGTAAGCGTGCGGTTTACCGGGTTGGTGATATTGGTGACATCAAAGCCAACGATGTAATCGTCGCCTGACCCACCTGAAATGACGTCGGCATCGTCATGGCCTTCCAGCACATCGTTGCCAGCCCCGCCAGACAGCGTGTCATTCCCTGCATCGGCCCCCAGCGTGTCGTTGCCATCGCCGCCGGTCAGCAAGTCCGTACCCGTGCCACCCGTCAAGATGTCGTCGTTATCACCGCCGTCAAGCTGATCATTGCCGTCGCCGCCGCTCAGCGTGTCATTGCCAAGCCCGCCAACAAGCGTATCCGCGTCGCCGTCGCCTGACAGATTGTCGGCCCCATCGCCGCCAACAAGACTGTCCGTGCCGATCCCGCCGGTCAGGATGTCGGTGCCAAGACCGCCCAAAACTGTGTCATTGCCATCGCCGCCCGACAGGCTATCGTTGCCATCATCGCCAGAGACAAGGTCGTTGCCGAGCCCACCCAGAATGGTGTCGTTGTCATTGCCGCCAAACAACTGATCGTTGCCACCAGCGCCATCGAGTGAATCGTTGCCCGCACCGCCAAAGAAGATGTTGGTCGTCGGGTCGGCAAGGGTGCCCTGACCATCATAGCCGATCAGCGTATCGTTGAAGGCCGATCCGATCAGCCCGTCGATATTGGTCAGCACATCGCCAACGGCATCGCTTCCGGTGCCACCGGCGGTGCCGGCACCAAGATTGATGCTAACAGCGGCTGCGGATGCCGAGTAATCGGCAGTATCCTGCCCCGCGCCACCATTTATCGTATCTGCACCGGTCCCGCCAATGATCGTGTCAAGCCCGGCACCGCCGGAAAGACTGTCATTATTGGCCCCGCCATCCAGCGTATCGTTACCGGCTTCGCCAAAAATGGTGTCGCTGCCAGTACCGCCGAAAAGGGAATCTGCGCCTGTGTTGGTGTTGACGGGGGCACCGATGAACGGGCTGCCATTGAGGTTGGTGATCGTGCCGCCGGGGGGTGTGACAGTTGCGGCAAGAGTATTGCCGCCAAGATTTTCCCAGTACCGAATTTCGATCGTATAGCTTTGCCCTGCCGCAAGCGTCACATCGCCAAACCGCGTCGTTGCGGCCTGGTGAAAATCGTTGTTCATAAAGGCGGCAGAGCTGCCATCCTGATTCAGAAACGTCAGCGGGGTGCCATTTGCATCCAGCAGAGTTAGGGTAGAGCCGTCATCCGACGTGGTGGCAAAACGGTAAACGCCCGCCGTGGTCGCCGTGAAGGTTGATGTCAGGATAACGCCAAAGTCGTTTGGGTCACCGGATGTACCCCGCGCCGCGTTTGCCAAAGCGTTCACGTCAAAGCCGGTGGTCAGGCCAGACCCACGCAATGTACCGCTGTCAATCGTGGGGGCCTGATTGGGCTGATCGCTGAAATTCCGATCGTAGACCCGGTAGCCCCAGGTATTCGCCAGATCGCTGTCGCCGAAGATCAGGTCGTTCCCGCTGCCACCATCCACGGTGTCATTGCCGGAACCGCCATAGACGCTGTCAGCACTGTTGCCAGAGGCAATGGAATCATTGCCGCTGAAACCGACAATCGAGTCCGTGCCGGTGGTGCCAGCAAGGGTATCTGCACCGGTAGTTCCGGTAACATTTGCCATCTACAACAATCCTCAAGCGCGGTATTGATCGCGAATTAGACGTTAACTTCGGCTTAACTATGGCAAAACCTATGTAGTGCAGCCAAGTTTCTGGGCAGATCGCGTGCCTGTATTCTAAGTTTGGCAGTTTTATCGATCCAAAGCAAACGACTAGCAAACCAGTGTGGCGCCAGCTGCGTCAGGCGTCTGCAATCAAGCGGGCCAGATACGCCGCCCGCGATCTGCCACGGGTGCGTGCGGCTGCCACTGCCGCCTGGGGTGTAATTGCCTCAAACGTCACCGAATTCCTACTGCGCAACTGCACAAAACCATCGATGTCGTCCGACAGTATGGTCGCGATTTTCGGATAGCCGCCGGTGGTCTGGTGGTCCGCCAGAAGCACGGTTGCAACGCCGTCGCCCGCAACCTGGATTGACCCGCGTGCGATAGCCTCCGATGGCATGTCAAGCGGCGCGTCGGGGTGCAGCAACGGCCCCGAAAGGCGCACACCCATTCGGTCGTAGGCATCCGTCAGGGCGAAGCGTCCAGACAACAACCGGGCAATTGTGTCAGGACTGAAGAACCGGTCTTGCGGCCCCAGCACTACGCGGACGCTGTGTCGTGGGCGCGCCGAAACAGGAAACGGAATTGCGGCATGAAGGTTGCCACGATCACGGCAGTCCTCAAGTGTCACGCTGTCCCCGGTGATCAGCCGCCCCCCACCAAGCCCGCTGGGGTCATGCGTTGACACACTTCCAAGCCAAGGCTGGCAAACCAGTTTTCCTGCGAATGCAAGGTAGCACCAGCTGCCCCACCGCCCGGGCCGGATGGTCAGCATCTGCCCCGCCTGCAAAGTTGCGACGCCCCACGCGCTGACCGCCGAGGTGTCGATTTTCACCCGAAAATCGCCGCCCGCGACGGCGAACGTGATCGGCCCCTCGGTGCATCGCAAGACAAGGCCGCCCAGCGACACTTCGATGGCAGGCGCGCCAGCCTGATTTCCAAGCGTCAGATTGGCGGCCGCGAAAGCCAGCCTGTCCATCGGTCCGGACGCCGGAACACCGTATCGCATCAACCCGGCCCGCCCTGCGTCCTGAACGGTTACCTGTGGACCCGCGTGCACAACGCTGAAGCGCGCTCTGGTCATCGGGTTGCAAGTGCCGCATCGAACGCCGCCCGCCCGATGCGCCGGAACCGAACCCGGTCACCGACATCAAACAGGAACGGCGTGGCGGGATCGTCGGTCAGTATCCGCGCTGGGGATCGCCCGATGATCCACCACCCCGTCGGCATCGCTAGGGTGGTGATCAAACATTGTGCACCCGCAATGATGACGCTGCCTGCCGCCACGTCCCGTCTGGCGCTGGGCTTGCGCGGCAAATGCAACGCGGGTGGAACCCCGGCCAGATAGGCATAACCCGGCGCAAAACCATACATGAACACTTGATAGGTTTCGGCAAGGTGCGCGTTGATGACGGCATCTTCACCAAGCCCGGTTTGCCCCGAAACCGCAGCCAGATCCGGCGAAAACTCCGGGTCGTAGCAGACGTCAACTGTCCGTAAGACACCCCTTCGGGGTGGCAGCACCGGCGATTGCAGCAAACCTCTGACCCATCCTTCGACACCTTCGTGATCGATAAACATCGCGTCAAAGCAGACCAGAATGCTGACATAGGCGGGAACCGCCTCGGTAAAGCCGGGGAAAGGCGCCTGCGCCAGCCGTACGTCCAGCGACATAACCTGCGCATGGGCATCATCACCGATCAGATCGCCAAATTCCACCAGCAATGCCCGATCCGCAACGGCACGAAACCCGGGGAAGGTGCGGGTTTCGGTCATGCGGGTGGCAGAAAGGCGGTCACGGCGATGCCCGCGCCGGAAAGTGATGCACGAATATGGCGCGCCATCTGAACAGCACCGGGGCTGTCACCGTGAACGCAGATCGAATGCGCGGGCAGCGCAATGGCCGGCCCGTCCAACGTTGGCATAAGGCCGCTGTCCAGAAACCCAAGCAGCCGCTGCGCCGCCACTTCGACATCATGGATCATCGCGCCTTTGTGGCTGCGCGGAACCAGACGGCCACTGGGCAGATAGGCGCGGTCTGCGAATACCTCGCTGAACACCTGCAATCCGGCCGCACGTCCCGCCGCCTCCAACTCGGTGCCTGAGATGGCGAGCAAAGCCAATTCACGCGAAACGGCGCGCGTGGCCCGGGCAATGGCACCGGCAACACTGGCCTCGTCGGCGGCCAGGTTTGCCAGCGCACCATGCGCCTTGACATAGCGCACCGATGCCCCCGCCAGTGCCGCCGCCCCCAGCAACCCGCCGATCTGAACGGCGACCATTCGTTCAATCGCAGGCCCTGACATCGGGATGATCCGGCGGCCAAAGCCCGCCCGGTCAGCATATCCCGGATGCGCACCGATCGTGACGTTCCGGGCACGCGCCTCGGTCAGGGTGGCAAACATCACGTCCGGGTCGCCTGCATGCCCGCCGCAGGCCACATTGGCACTGCTGACGATGCCCAGCAAGCCCGCGTCATCTCCCATGGGCCAAGGACCATACCCCTCGCCAAGGTCGGCGTTCAGATCAATGCTGCGTCGTGTTGCCATGGTAGGGGCCTAGAGTTTGAACAGAGCCTCAGGCAATCGCAGGATTAGGTTAGGATCAAGGCAAATCTCTGACCACACATCAATCAGGCTTTCATGGCCCACGCCAAAGAAGTTACCGGCGTTCTGATCCAGCATGTCGGTCATCACCTGAAAGTGGATATGCGCAGCCCAGCCGCCGTTTTCATGCCAATCCCCCAGATGTGCGATCAACTGCCCCGCAGCGACCCTGTCGCCCTTGGCCAACAGACCGGGCAAACTGGCCCCCAGATGCCCGTAGAGTGTAAAGAACGGCACGCCGCCGGCATCATGCTCCAGTATCAGGGTATGACCATAATCCAGCGGATCGGCGTTGTAGGTAAGGTGCAGAACCATGCCCGCAAGCGGCGCGAACACCGGCGTTCCGGCCGCGGCAAAGACATCGACACCAAGGTGCATCGTGCGCCATTCCGGGCTGGCAACATCGGCAAACTGCGCCGTGGCATAGACGGACCGTTTCTCAAGATACGCGCCCAGACCATAAAGCAGGCGGCCAGTGGCCTGTTCGGCAAACCACGCATCGAAGGCATGATCGGAAAACGGCGGCATGTCGGGATGCTCGCCATTGGTCAGCAGCGCCAGCGTCGGGCTATCGCCGACCGGTGGCAGGAACAAGGGTGCTGGCGTTGCGGCCGCAAGATACGCGCGAATGGCAGGGGCATTGGCGGTTGCCGGCAGGCCCGCGCCCTTTCGCAGGATGGCCCGCAACAACCCGGAGTCAACCGACGCCAGCCGTGCAGCGGTGGCCTGTGCTACGGGATTGCCCTTTAGAAGCGCGGCGATGATCTCGGCCAGCACCACCTCATGTCCGGCGTCCTGACCGGCCTGCCGAAGTGCGGCGTAAAGTTCAAGTGAACCGGCGATATGGGCGGCAATCCGGGTGGGGGTCGGCTCGGTCACATGATCGTCCTTCTGGCGCGTCGCGGCCAATCTGATCATCTTCAGCATGCAGATGCAAACGCTGTCCTCAGTCGGGCCTCAATCCGGTCTTGCCCCGGTTGGCGCGGCGCTTTATCTCTGCGTCCAAAGCCAGTTTCCGGAGGATCGCCATGACCACGAACCAGCGTTTTGACAAATCGAAGCTTCCAAGCCGCCACGTGACCGAAGGGCCATCGCGCGCGCCACATCGCAGCTATTTCTACGCGATGGGGATCACCGAGGAAGAGATACATCAGCCCTGGGTTGGCGTCGCGACATGTTGGAATGAAGCAGCCCCGTGCAATATCGCGTTGAACCGACAAGCGCAGTCAGTGAAAATGGGGGTGAAAAAGGGTGGCGGCACACCGCGCGAATTTACCACCATCACGGTGACAGACGGCATCGCGATGGGGCACGAAGGTATGCGGTCATCGCTGGCATCACGCGACGCGATTGCCGACACGGTGGAACTGACAATGCGCGGGCATTGCTATGACGCACTGGTCGGGCTTGCAGGGTGCGACAAATCGCTGCCCGGCATGATGATGGCGATGGTGCGGCTGAACGTGCCCTCGGTGTTCATGTATGGCGGATCCATCTTGCCGGGGCGGTTGAACGGCAAGGATGTGGTCGTGCAAGACGTGTTCGAGGCGGTGGGCAAGCATCAGGCAGGTAATATGACCGATGCTGAACTTGCCATTCTGGAACGGGTTGCCTGCCCATCGGCGGGGGCCTGCGGGGGGCAATATACCGCCAACACAATGGCCTGCGTCAGCGAGGCAATCGGTCTGGCATTGCTGAATTCATCCGGCATGCCAGCGCCCTACGAGTCGCGCGATCAGTATGGCGATGCGTCCGGCGTGGCTGTGATGCACCTGATCGAAAAGAACATCCGTGCGCGTGATATCGTCACGCTGAAGTCGTTGAAAAACGCAGCGCGGGTGGTGGCTTGCACCGGCGGTTCCACCAACGCGGGCCTGCATCTGCCGGCTATTGCGCATGAGGCGGGCCTTGCTTTCGATCTGTTTGATGTCTGCGAGATTTTCCGCGACACGCCCTATTTCGTCAGCCTGCGCCCCGGTGGCGAATATGTCGCGAAGGACATGTACGAAGCGGGCGGCGTGCCGGTGGTGATGAAGGAGCTGCGCAAGGCGGGCTTGCTGCACGAAGACTGCATCACTGTATCAGGGCGTTCTTTGGGGGAAGAGCTGGATCTGATCACGCGTGAAGCGGATGGTCGGGTGATCTATCCGATTGAAACGCCGATTTCCCATACTGGCGGCGTCGTAGGCTTGCGTGGCAACATCTGCCCCGACGGTGCGATTGTGAAAGTTGCCGGCATGTCCGAGGCGGAACAGGTGTTTACCGGCCCGGCCCGCGTGTTCGAATGCGAGGAAGACGCGTTCGAGGCGGTGCAAAAGCGCGCCTACAAAGAAGGCGAGGTTCTGGTGATCCGTAACGAAGGCCCGGCAGGCGGGCCGGGTATGCGCGAAATGCTGTCCACCACGGCGGCGCTGTCGGGGCAGGGCATGGGCAAGAAAGTGGCGCTGATCACCGACGGCCGTTTCAGCGGTGCCACCCGCGGCTTTTGCGTTGGGCATGTGGGACCCGAGGCGGCGCATGGCGGGCCGATTGCGCTGTTGAAAGACGGCGACATGATCACGCTGAACGCCTTGACGGGGGAATTGTCGGTCGCGCTGTCGGATGCCGAACTGGCAGCCCGCAAGGCGCACTGGAAAGGCCCGCGCCAGACCCAGTATGAAACCGGGGCGGTCTGGAAGTTTGCCAAGCTGGTCGGCGGCGCGCGTTGGGGTGCAGTTACCCACCCAGGTGCCAAGGCGGAGCGGCATGTCTACATGGATCAATAAGGCAGCACAGTTTGCACTGATCCTGTGTCTGGTGGCCTGCGACGCCATCCCGTCCGGGCTGTCAGGTGTGGGGCAAACCAGTCGCACCGACGTTCTGGATGGCAAGCTGACCGTTGCCGCACCCCTGGGCTATTGCGTGGATCGGCAGTCCGCCCGGCAACAGGCGGATGGGGCAGTAGTGTTGATCGGTCGTTGCAGCGCCGGATCCCAGTTCTCTGCGGCCGTGATCACCGTAACGGTTGGGGCTGCCGGCACGGCAGGGGTCATCGCAGATGGTGGCGAGGCGCTGGCCGCATACTTCCAGACCCCGGGTGGTCGGGCAGCGCTAAGCCGCCGTGGAATTGCGGACGATGTGCAGGTCTTGCAGGCAGCAAACACTGACGGTGCTTTCACCCTGCAAATTGCAGAAGATGGGGTGGGCCGCTACTGGCGCGCGATCCTCGGTCTGTCGGGCCGTCTGGTAACGCTTTCCGTCCAGGGGTCGGGTGAAGGGTCACTGGACCCCGCGGTCGGCCGCCAGTTGCTGGATGCCACAATCGCCGCGATGCGTGGGTCTAATTTACCGCGCTGAGGGGCTATCGGGGGGCTTGATGCCAGCCTAGGCTTGGAACTTGCGTATCGACTTCAGATAGGGGATTTGTTTCCATATGAACAACAAAGCCTATGCGTTTGCAGGATGCTCGAACGAAAACGTGACAAATACCGAATGCTGAAAAATCTTGATGCCGTGTTTGATCGATTGCTGCACAAGCGGACGCTTGGCCGCTGGGGCCGCTTGGCGGATGTGGCAGCGGCACTGGATTTTGACAGTTTGCGCACTGCCCGCACACGCGCCCGCGCTATCCGGCGCGAGTTGGACCGCGTGATCCTGGAGGCTGACACTCGTCTGGCACTGCCGGTGATCGGCTCAACCGCGATGCGCAAGCCGCTGGGCACCGATTGGTCGTGGCGGCCGGACCTGTGGCGCGGCCCGATCGCAACACCCGGGATTGCGGCCGTCCCGGGCCGGGCGACGATTGCCGAAGGCACAACCGTGTTTCATGATTGCCGCCATTCCGAGCTGAGTGTCCGTCAGATCCGCAACACGCGCGAAGCCGACATCGCGCCTTACGGCTTTCGCATGGATGTGTTCCAGTTTGACGGCTCGTTTTTGTCGTTGGTGGTTGATCTGCCTGCGGAGTCGGTCACGGGGTTGAAACTGCGCCACCTGATCCGCGTCGATGTGATCGTCGAGATGGAAAAGCCCTTGGAAATCTATGCACGGCTGAATGTGAAGTATGGCCCTAATCTGGAGCAGATCGTTCGGGAACTGCCGGTGAACGAGGACGAAGTGATGGTGGAGTTTGACCTTGCGTATTCCAAGATCAGTGAGAAACGGGTGGAACGCATGTGGATCGACCTGATCTTTGAGAACCCGCAGATGAACCAGATCATCCTGCGCGACGTGACCTTCAGCAGGCGACCAAGAGCAGAGGTGTAGGGCAGAAATGACAAAGCTGACGCTGACAGGCGCACGTATCCGCGCCGGCACATGGGACGCAGTCATCACCGGGCAGGCAGAGATGCCGCGCATCGAAGTGCTGCATCTTGAAATGCCGCTTGACGGGGTTCGGATCAGCGACGTTCAAGGCAGGCCCGACCAATGGGCGGTGCAGGTGCCGATCCCTGCGCAGGCGCTGAACGATGGGGTGCAGACCTTTGTGATCCGCAATGCTGTCACCGGTGAGACGTTCGGGCACTTCACGATGATCACAGGTATCGCGATGGAAGATGACATCCGAGCCGAGGTAGACTTGCTGCGCGCGGAACTTGACCTGTTGAAGCGCGCATTCCGGCGGCATTGCGTGGAAACAACGGGCTGATGTCGCGGGGTAAAATTTTTGTAGGAAAAATTTTGCCCCGCTTCTGACCGGCGTCAGCTTGGTGTTGCGGGCAGAGTAAGTATTTTTGCAGACAGGAAACGTTGCCAGCCAGAACTTACGCGGGGTTTGGCGTGACAGGCGCGCCTTGCCCGGGCAAGATGGGGGCGAAGTCTGGAGGCATCGATGACCCTGTATCCCAATCTGCTGGCACCGCTTGATCTGGGGTTTGTCACCCTGCCGAACAGGGTTTTGATGGGCTCCATGCATACCGGTCTGGAAGAAACCGGCGACTGGAACCGGGTGGCGGAATTTTATGCCACTCGGGCCCGGGGAGGGGTGGCCCTGATGGTGACGGGGGGCATGGCACCCAACCGCGAGGGGGGTGTTTTCCCCGGTGCCGCCGGGCTGTTCGACGCCACCGATATCGCCAATCATCGCCGGGTTACCGACCGGGTGCATGACGCGGGCGGGCGTATTGCCATGCAGATCCTGCATGCCGGGCGCTATGCTTACGGGCAAGGCTGTGTGTCGGCCTCGGCGATCAAGTCGCCGATTTCGCCGTTTGTGCCGGTGGCACTGGACGCCGCAGGCATCGAGCAACAGATCGCCGACATGGTCACCGCCGCCAGCCGCGCCCGGGAGGCGGGCTATGACGGGGTCGAGATCATGGGTTCGGAAGGCTACTTCCTGAATCAGTTCCTTGTCACCCATGTGAACCAAAGGGACGATGTGTGGGGTGGCAATTATGCCAACCGCATGCGCCTGCCCGTCGAGGTGGTGCGCCGCGTGCGTGCCGCCGTGGGGGCGCGCTTCATCATCATCTACCGCATCAGCCTGATCGACCTGGTGCCCGACGGGTCCAGTTGGGACGAAGTCGTGCTGCTGGCCAAAGCCATCGAACATGCTGGTGCAACGCTGCTGAACACCGGGATCGGCTGGCACGAGGCGCGGGTGCCCACGATTGCCACATCGGTGCCGCGTGCCGCATTCGCGCATCTGACTGGGCGGTTGAGGCCCCTGGTCGGCATCCCCGTGATCACATCCAACCGCATCAACACTCCAGAAGTCGGCGAGGCCGTGCTGGCGGGTGGTTTGGCCGATATGGTATCGATGGCGCGACCTTTTCTGGCGGACCCCGATTTTGTGCGCAAGGCGGCATCAGGGCGGGCGGCGGAAATTGCGCCGTGCATTGCCTGCAATCAGGCCTGTCTGGACCATACCTTTGCGGGCAAGATCAGCTCTTGTCTGGTCAACCCGCAGGCCTGCAATGAAACGGAACTGGTCTATGCCCCGGCAACTGCCCGCAAGCGGGTGGCAATCGTGGGGGCGGGTCCGGCGGGCATGATCTGTGCGATTGTTGCGGCGGGCCGGGGTCACCATGTGGTTCTATTCGACAAGGCTACTACGCTGGGGGGGCAGTTGAACCTTGCGCGGCGGGTGCCGGGCAAGGAAGAGTTTCACGGGCTGGTGCGCTGGTTTGAGACGATGGTTACGCTTGCGGGCGTTGAACAGCGGTTGGGCGCGACTGCCACTGTCGAGGATCTGCGCGGCTTTGACGAAGTGGTGGTGGCCACCGGCGTTGCCCCGCGCGATCCCGGCATTCCGGGGCAGGACCGCGCGATCAGCTATATCGAGGCGCTGAGCGGAACGCCCGTTGGCGCGTCGGTTGCCATCATCGGGGCCGGCGGTATCGGCTTTGATGTGGCGGAATATCTTGTTCACGCGGGCACCAGCCCGACCGAGGACGCGGCCCTGTGGCGGCGCGAATGGGGGGTCGGCGATCCGGCCGAAACGAACGGCGGTCTGGCGGTGGAAGGGCCGCAGCCCGAAGCCCCGGCGCGCCAGGTCTGGCTGTTGCAGCGCAAGGCCGAAAAACCGGGGCGCGGGCTTGGCAAGACGACAGGCTGGATACATCGCGCAGCACTGGCAATGAAGGGCGTCAAGATGCAGGGCGGCGTGAATTACGAGGCGATCACCGACGAGGGATTGCAAGTAAGCCATGGGCCGGGGCGCGAGAATCCATCGCTGATCGCTGTCGATACTGTGGTGCTTTGTGCGGGCCAGCTGCCCGAGCGGGCGCTTGCCGATGCACTGGCAGCGGCGGGCATTGCGCATCATGTGATCGGTGGCGCGGATGTAGCGGCGGAACTGGACGCAAAACGCGCGATAGATCAGGGCGCAAGGCTGGCGGCACGGCTCTAGCAGGCCGGTACGTGAAGGCGCTCCCCTAGGGGTTGAAGAGGGCCAGACGGCCCTCTTCGGAAGTGTGGCGATCAGTTGGTCGCCACTGTTCCTGCCGCGACGCCTGCGGTCAATTCGGCTGTGTCGATGCCGCCGTCCTTGTTGGTATCCAACGTCAGAAACACCTCTTCGGTAAGATCGGGATAGGCGGTCTGCAGTTCCGTCAGTGACCAGATGCCGTTGCTGTCTGTATCGGCAATCTCTGGCAGGTCCTGCGCGAACGCGGGAACGGCTGCGAGGCCAATCAGGCCGGCGAGGGTGAGGGCGATGTGCTTCATCGTGATCTTCCTTTTCGTGGTCAGAAGGCAGCGGGAATGCTGCCCTGTGGTTGAGTTAGGGAAAGGACGACTTCATTGCTAGGCCATGCGGCAAAACCTGCCGGGACTGGCCGCATTGCGCCGGAATTGTGGAATTGTAAGAACATTTTCTCGCTTATGACGAGGGCTCGGCGGCTTTCTGCCGTGCAATAGAAGCAATAAACGCGACTCCCCGCTCACGCCATGGTTGTTTCAGTGCCCTTAACGATCCCTTACAATACCCCGGACTTGACCCTTCCTCACCGCAATCTCGCCCGATTCCGGGATCAATAAGAGCCTGCAACCCGCATAAGTGGCATGGGGACTACAATGGATCGACTGACGGAAATGGAAGCCTTTGCCACTGTGGTGGATCAGGGCGGCTTTACGGACGCTGCCAAGAAGATGGGGATATCCAAATCCGCAGTCTCAAAGCATGTGTCGGCGCTTGAAGCCCGTCTTGGTGCGCGGCTGCTGAACCGCACTACCCGCCGGGTTAGCCCGACTGAAATCGGCCTTGCCTATTATGACCGCGCCCGCCGCGTTCTGAATGATGCCGGCGAGGCGGATGCGCTGGTAACCTCGATGCAATCGGCCCCGTCAGGATTGCTGCGCATTTCGGTTGCGACCGATTTCGGGGTAAATCTGCTGTCGCCGATTCTCGGCGAATTCCTGCTGGAATATCCCGATATCACCGTCAACATGGTGCTGAACAACCGTTATGTCGAACTGATCTCGGAAGGCTTCGATATGGCTATCCGGGTGGGCGAGATGGAAGATTCGACCCTGCGTGCCCGCAAGCTGACAGAAACGACCAAACGGATGATCGGATCGCCCAGCTATTTCCAGAAATTCGGCCGACCGATGAAGATCGACGATCTGAACGACCACAAGCTTTTGCACTATTCCAATCAGGCCAATGGCAATGTGTGGAAAATCACGGCACCTTCCGGTGAAAAGCGTCAGGTCCGCTCGGTCGGCTGGTTGACGGTGAATGACGGCCAATCGCTGCTGAACGCGGCCGTGTCCGGCCTTGGCATCGCCTATCTGCCGTCGTTCCTTTATGCCGACGCCATGAAGGCCGGTCAGGTTGAAGAGGCCATTCCGGGGCTGCCAAGCGAAGTGCAGGGCATCTACGCGGTCTATCCTCCGGGCCGGTTTACTCAACCCAAGGTGCGCGCTTTCATTGATTTTCTGGCGCGCCGTTACATCGACAAAGGCCCGGATAACTGGTGACGCGGTCGCGGCCAGCGGGTTACGGATTGACCAACAGCATCACTTCAACGCGACGGTTTCGGGTCAGCCCCGTCTCCGTCAAATTGCTGTCGCGCGGCGCAAGATAGCCCACGCCTTCCGCGGAGACCTGATCGGCGGCAATAGCGTAGTCATCGATCAACCGCTGCCGCACCGACAAAGCCCGTTCGCGGGAAAGCACGATATTCCCGGCAAGTGCACCCGACGCATCCGTATGTCCGACAAGGGCGACCTTGGTGCCCGGATTGTCGCGCAGATATTTGGCAAGGGTATCCAGTGACGCGTATGCCCCCGGGGCCAGTTCTGCGGAGCCTGAGTCAAAGATCAGATCATCCAGCGCAACAGAGCCTTGCGTCGTCAGCCCTTCCTCCATCGAACTGGTTCTCCTGCCCTCGGCAACGTCCGGCCCAGTGGTCTTGATGTCGGGTGGCAACAGGCGTTGCAGACTTGACGCCCGCCCCGCTTTGCCAATCTCGGTTACTTGCACAAAGCCTTGGGTCGAAGACCGGCTTACGATGATCGCAATATGCTGGGGCCCATCCGCGCCTTGCCGCATGGCCGCCAGATAACGGAAATCACCAAGATCGACATGCATGGCAGGTTCTGCGGCGATATCGGTGCCAAAGCGAAAGTCGAAGCCACCGCAGGCAAAGGTCTCACATTCAAAGAGAACGCTGTAGCCGGCAGCAGTTAATTGATCCCGCATCGGCGCGAGGATTTGCAGGCTAGTCAGCCCCTTGGCCTGCAAGACCCAGGCGGCTTGAGTGATCGCGCCTTCGATCAGCAGGGTTTGCATCGCGCCATCCCTGAACGGGCCGACCGGCAAGGCATAACTGGAAAGAGCCTGACTTTCTTGAAAAGTCTGGTCGGCGGGAACGTGAAATTCAAACGTGAACGCATTGGCAGCGCCTGCCCATGCCAGTATCGCAATCACCGCCCCAAATCGGCGCAGGCTGGGGCGTTCAGGCATCAATGGGTGCACCTCAGGCCGCCTCTTTCCGGGCTTAAAGCTGTCGATAGTGGTAGTGTCCCACAACTCGCATGCCGAAGGAAGCATAGAGCGCGATGGCAGCCGCATTGCCAGTTGTGACCGCAAGGGCAAGCTCGGTTGCTCCCTGTTCGCGGGCCCAAATGGCTGCCGCGCGCAAGATGTGGCCCGCACTTCCCCTGCGACGTAGGCTGGGCGCCACCTCCAGCGCATGCAGGATCGCCACTTGATCATGCACGGCGACAAAAGCGACGCCTGCGGCACGATCGGCGGTCCGGGCAAGGATCGCACATTTCGGCCCGCGCACCCGGTGCATTACCGCCAGCCGGGCAAGGCCGATCCCGCCCGAGGCCCACAGATCGGTGGCGATGCCTAGCGGTGGCCAATGCGGAAATGTAGTCATCGGTGGTGGCGCGTCATGGCGCCAGTCAACCAGAGCGGCGAAATAAACCGTAACCGGATCCAGCATTGCATAGCCGCGTTCTGCAAGGGCTGCATCCAATGCGTCCTGACCGGGGCGAAGCTGAAACAGGGGGGGCGTACCTGCTGCGTGCATCGCGGTTTCGGCCTGCGCGATCGCACCGGGATCGAACGCCCCCTCCAGCGTGGCCGCCGAAACGCGTTTGCCGCCGCTCTTGCCATCGCGCAAAAGCCAAGGGCCAAGCCTGCGCGTGGCGGCCGGCGGCCATGTTGCCTCCATCGCCACCGCAATCGCATTGGCGTTCATGGCGCGTCTAACAGCGCGGTCAGGCCCGCCATCGCTGCCTGCAAACGGGCAGCATCGGTGCCGCGTATCACCAGATTGGTCCCAAAGACGCCATTCACGATGAACGGGTACGACCCCATCGACAGATCGGGATATTCGGCGGCAAGGGCAGCAAAGGGTTCGGCGATGTCGCCCTCGGCCCGATTAACCCGCAAGGATTGGCTCAGCAACGGTTGCCCGCCGGTCAGGGCCGGCAGGACGGAGGCCAGCATCGCCTGAAAGATGTTTGGCACCCCGGCCATCACATGCACGTTTTCAAGGCTGAAACCGGGTGCCACAGAAACCGGATTGTCGATCAGCGCCGCACCATCGGGAATGCGCGCCATGCGTTGGCGCGCGGCATTGAACTCTACCCCCAAACGGTCGTAATGGGCTTGCAACAGCGCGCGCGCATCGGCGCGAATGGCTATCCGCACCCCAAAGGCCTGCGCAATCGCATCCGCCGTGATGTCATCATGCGTGGGGCCGATGCCGCCCGACGTGAACACAGTACCGTACCGCGTCCGCAGGTCATTGACGGCGGCGGTGATGGCCGCACTGTCATCCGACACCACGCGCACCTCTTTCAACACGATGCCGATATCGGTCAACTGCCCGGCGAGATGATACATATTGGCGTCGCGGGTGCGCCCTGACAGGATCTCGTCTCCGATGACCAGCATGGCGGCGGTGGGATTGGGCAATTCCGGCTCCTTTGGTGAACTGGCGGCAGCATAGGGACCACGGCCAAGCTTTCAAAGCCCCTTGGGCCCGGTTGACTTTGCCGTGATCTGATTTCAGCGAGGGCTGGCAAATGGGCGGCAAGCCACTTATTAATCGAAAGGACAGCCAAGAGGAAAGTGCCGTTGGACCATACGCGCGCGCGCATCACAAGGGACGGCATTCGCATTCACGAGGATGCGGATTTCGCTGGCATGCGTGTTGCTGGGCGGATGGCGGCGGAAATTCTGGATGGCGTTGCGGATCTGGTGCAGGTCGGCGTGACCACGGCGGCGCTGGATGACTATATCCGGGCCGAGGTTGACCGGCTCGGCGCCACATCGGCCACCATTGGCTACAAGGGCTATCGGCATGCCTCGTGCATTTCGGTGAACCACGTGGTGTGCCATGGCATTCCGGGGCCCAAGGTCCTGGCCGATGGCGACATCGCGAATATCGATGTGACGGTGATCGTGGACGGCTGGTTTGGCGACACCAGCCGGATGTACGTAGCCGGCAATCTGCCACGCAAGGCGGGCCGTCTGATCGAGGTAACGCATGAGGCGCTGATGCGCGGGATCGCGGCGGTCAAGCCGGGCAATACGTTCGGCGATATTGGCCACGCCATTCAAAGCTATGTCGAGGCCGACCGCATGTCCGTGGTGCGCGATTTCTGCGGTCACGGTCTTGGCCGCGTGTTCCATGCCCCGCCAAACGTGCTGCACTACGGGCGCGCCGGAACCGCGGCTGTGCTGGAAGAGGGTATGTTTTTCACCATCGAGCCGATGGTAAATCTGGGGCGGCCCGAAACCAAAGTTCTGGCCGATGACTGGACGGCTGTGACCCGCGATAAATCGCTATCGGCGCAGTTCGAACATTCGGTTGGCGTAACGGCAACGGGATGCGAGATCTTCACTCTGTCGCCCGCCGGCAGGTTCTGCCCGACATGGGGCGGTTTTGCATGAACCGCCTGCGCTGGGCGGTGCTGGCAGTTGCCCTGATGGTGGCGTTGGTGTCGGTCTGGCGGCTGGAGGCTGCGCGCGCGGGGCTGGAGATTACATCACTTTCGGTGGGCACGACGCCGGCGACGATCACCCGCCTGCCCGGTGTCACATCGGCCCCAGTTGTTGTCGTTGCTCACGGGTTCGCCGGATCGCGCCCCCTGATGGAAGGCTTCGCGCTGACGCTGGCGCGCGCGGGCTATATCGTGGTCAACTACGATCTTCTGGGGCATGGCCACAACCCGGTGCCGATGTCCGGCGATGTCAGCGTGATCACCGGCACCACGCAGGTGCTGATGGATGAGATGGCCCGCGTGTCCGATGCGGCGCTGGCCTTGCCGGGGGCGGATGGACGGCTGGCACTTCTGGGCCATTCGATGGCCTCGGACGTTGTGGTGCGTCAGGCGGTGCGCGACCCAAGGGTCGGCGCGGTGGTGGCCGTTTCGATGTTTTCGCGGGCGGTAACAAAGGATCAGCCCCGCAATCTGCTGGTGGTCACCGGCGCATGGGAAGGCCCGCTTGCAGCAGCGGCTGAAAGGGCAGTGCGACTTACCGATCCGTCGGCGCAGCTTGGGCAAACCGTCGGGGACGCGGCACAAGGCACGGGTCGGCGTGCAGTACTGGCCCCGCAGGTGGAGCATGTCGGTGTGCTCTATTCCCGCACGACACTGACCGAAGCGCGCGATTGGCTGAATGCAGGTTTCGGGCGAAACGGCACGGGTGATGTGCCCGCACGGGGTGGCTGGGTTGCCCTTCTGCTGGTGTCGGTCGTGGCTCTGGGCTGGCCCTTGGCCGGGGCGCTGCGCAGGTTCCGGGCCGATGTGCCGCCGCTGCAAATGCCGCGCGGCAAGTTTCTGGCGGCGATACTCATCCCTGCCATTGCAACACCGCTTGTTCTATGGCCGCTGGATGTGCGGTTTCTGCCAGTTCTGGTGGCCGACTATCTGGCTGTGCATTTTGCGCTGTTCGGTGCGCTGGCGTTGGTGCTGGCAGCAGCGCTTGGCGGGTTGCGACGGGGTGGCGCGCTGATGACGGTGGCGCTGGCAGTGCCTGTCGCCCTGCTCGGGATCGTGGTGTTCGGCGGGGTACTTGACCGCTATGTTGCGTCATTCGTTCCCGTCGCCGGGCGGATACCCGTTGGCCTGGCAATGGCGGCGGGTGCCGTGCCTTTAATGTTGGTCGACGGCATGCTGACGGAAGGCGGACGCGCGCCCTTGTGGCGGGTAGTCACGGTACGAGGGCTGGCCCTTGCATCGCTCGGGCTGGCCGTTGCGCTGGATTTTGAGAGGCTGTTCTTCTTGATCGTCATCCTGCCGATCATTCTGCTTTTCTTCCTTCTGTTCGGCATGATCGGCGGCTGGATCGGCCGCGCCACGTGGCGGCCGGCGGCGTCAGGAGCGGGGTTGGGGCTGTTTCTGGCTTGGGCTCTTGCCGTGACCTTCCCGATGTTTGCGGCCTGAACTTACAGCCCGAGCAAGCCCGGCAAATCTGCCATATCAAGGAATACTTCCGCCCCCGCGTCGCGCAAAGCATCGGCGTGCCCGAGGGCTGCGTATCCCAGGCACCGGATGCCAGCTGCCCGCGCCGCCTTTGCCCCGGTCGGGCTGTCTTCCACCACGACGCAGTGCGACGGTGCTGTTTGCAGTGATCTGGCCGCATGCAGATACACATCGGGCGCCGGTTTTGGCGCACCCAGCGTCTGGCCCGAGAACAAGCGCCCCTGAAACCGCGCGATCAGGCCGTGGTGCTGGCCAAGCGTCACAAGCATCTTGCGGTCAGACCCGTTCGATCCTACCGCATAGGGAATGGAGAGCGCATCAAGCCGGTCAAGCACTCCAAGAATGCCGGGCACCAGCGGCGTGCCCAACGCCAGATGGGCATAGAGCTTTTCATAGAAATCATTGACCCAACTGGCTGGCAAGTCGGCACCCCGTGCCCGTGCCATATCGGCCACGCCCGCCATCGTGCCGCCGGTGAAATCCCGCGCAATCAGATCCGGGGTCAGCAGCAAGCCATGCATCGCGAAATCCTCTGACAGCAAGGCGAACGTCGGCCCTTCGCTGTCCACGATCACGCCGTCACAATCGAAAATCACTGCATTGGGCGTCATTCCTGCACTCGCATCATGCTGACGAACGTATCGCCGTATTTGCGTTGATCCAGCATGGCAAAGCCCAGCGGGGCAACGGGCGCCGCGCCTTCTTCCCAAACAATCAATGCGTTAGGGGCAAGCCATTTGCCGGCGACGCAGGATGCAAGGGCGGCCTGGCCAAGCGATTTGCCATAAGGCGGGTCGAGGAAAACCAGATCGAACGCAGCGCCGCGATTGGGCAGCAGCGCCGTGGCGTTAGCGGGCAAAAAGCTGGTCTGCGTCCCGGCGCGCATCAGTTCAATGTTGCGCTTGATCAGGGCGCGCGCCACCATGCCATCGTCGACAAAGGTGGCAAACGCCGCCCCGCGCGACAGTGCCTCCAGCCCCAACGCCCCAGTGCCCGCAAACAGATCAAGAACCCGCGCGCCCGTCACCGGATCGCCGTTTTGCGCCACCTTGCCGTTGATCAGCAGGTTGAAAATCGCCTCGCGCACCCGGTCTGACGTCGGTCGCAGATGCTTGGCCGCGTCGCCATCGCCAACAGGGGCAAGGTGCAGCCCGCGCGCGCGCCCGCCAATAATGCGCATTACTTCAACAGCGCCTTCAACACGGTCTCGGGGTTGCGAATGGCCGCCGGATCGACCGTGCGCCCCATTTCCAGCAGCCGTTTGCCGACCATATAGGCGCGCGGGTCATTCATCGCATCAATCGCCAGCAACTGATCGCCCTTGAAATACCAAAACGACATCGCCTCGCCCTCCGGTCCACGCGTGACGATGTGATCATAGCCGGTATTCAGCCCGGCGATCTGCAGCTTGCAGTCGTATTGATCCGACCAGAACCAAGGCGTCGGCTGGTAATCCTTGCCCGCACCCAACATGTTTGCCGCCACCAATTCCGCCTGATCAATCGCGTTTTGCACGGATTCCAGCCGCAACTGCCCGCCCTGCCACGGGAATGAGGCACAATCGCCCGCCGCCCAGATGTTGGGGTCGGACGTCTGGCCATGTGGGTTGGTCCTGATGCCATTTTCGATAACAAGCCCCGCCATTTCGGCCAGTGCCGTCGCCGGCATGATCCCAACACCCGCAATCACGAAATCCGCCGCCAATTCACGCCCATCCGTCAGACGCGCACCGCTGACATGCCCATCGCCCAGCAAGCGTTCCACCCCGACCCCTTCAAGCACGCTCACCCCATGCGCCGCATGTAGCGTGCGGAAATAGTCCGATGTTTCCGGTGCCGCCACCCGCTGCAAAATACGCGGTGCCATTTCCACCACGGTCACCTCAAGCCCCAGTTTTGAGGCAACCGCCGCCGCCTCCAGCCCGATATACCCGCCGCCGATAATCACCACCCGGCGACCGGTCACAAATTCCGGCCGCATTGCATCCACATCGGCAAGGCTGCGCACGGTGTAAACCCCACCCAGATCGCCACCAATCGCGCTGGGCAGACGGCGCGGCACCGACCCGGTCGTCAACGCAAGCTGATCATAGTGAAGCGTCTCTGCCCCAAGGGAAATAGCCTTGGCCGCAGGATCAATCGCCGTCACCTTTTGCCCCAGCCGCAGCGTGATATTGTTGTTCGCGTAAAACTCAGGCGACCGCAGATAAAGCCGTTCTTCCTGCATCTCGCCCATCAGATAGGCTTTGGATAGCGGCGGGCGTTGATAGGGCGGGGCTGGTTCTTCGCCGATCAGGGTGATCTGCCCGTCTTGGCCGGAACTGCGCAGCTTCGCCACTAATGCCGCCCCGGCCTGACCGGCACCGATCACAACAATATGGCTCATGCTTCGTTCCCTCTGGTGATCACCGCGTCGAAGCCTATATCCCTGTCAGAGATAAACGCAACGCGAGAGGGATAGCCCCATGACGATTTCTGTTGGCGGCACTTTGCCAGAAACAAACCTGGCGCATTTTGGCGCGGATGGCCCAGAGACGGTTTCGCTGCATTCCAAGCTGAAAGGCCGCAAGGTCGTCGTTTTCGCCTTGCCGGGTGCCTTTACCGGGACGTGCTCCACAGCGCATGTTCCAAGTTTCATCCGCACCGCAGATGCGTTTCGCGCCAAGGGCGTAGAGGAAATCATCTGCATCTCGGTCAATGATCCCTTTGTGCTGAAGGCATGGGGCGAATCCACCGGGGCGATAGCCGCCGGAATTACCAATCTGGGCGATGCCGATGGGTCATTCACCCGTGCCCTGAAGATGGAATTTACCGCCCCGCCGATTGGCTTGATCGGCCGGTCGAATCGCTATGCCTTGGTTCTTGATAACGGCGTTGTCACAAAAGCCAATATCGACGAGCCCGGGGTCTGTAATGTCTCGACCGGTGAGGCGCTGCTGGCGGTGATGTGATTTAGCGATTGGGGGCCAAGTGTGGCCTATGGCCCCCTATTTCTTCGCGGCAATCTGGCACAGACTTTCAATCGGCAACGAATGGTCCGTCTGCACCGCTGCGTCACCCGCCATCGCATCCATCTTGCGGGCAAGATCAAGGTCCAGCTGGCTAAGGCCGTGGCAATCATGGGTGCTTAGGGTCACGTCCACCACATTGTAAACGTTCGACCATTCCGGATGGTGGTTCAGCTTTTCCGCCGCCAGCGCCGCGCGGGTCATGAACCCCCATGCTTCCGAGAAATTCTTGAACTTCCACACCTTGCGCAGCGCATCACGGTCTGGCACAGCGCCCCAGCCGGTTTTGCCCAATGCAGGCAAATGTTCGGTTCGTGCGGGTTCGGTCAGTAGGTCTGCCATCTTGTGATCCTTCAATCAGTCTTCGGAATGCAGCCTGCGAAACGGGCCATAGGCGGTCAGTACTTCGATTTCCTCCATCACGGCGGCGGCTTCGGCGCGCAGATACCGTGCCACGGCTTTGGCAAAGCCGGGATCGGCGATCCAGTGCAGTGAATGGACCGGCGTCGGCAAGTAGCCCCGCGCCAATTTATGTTCGCCCTGCGCCCCGGCCTCGACCCGCTGCAGGCCGTTCGCGATGGCCCAGTCGATGGCGCGATAATAGCACAGTTCGAAATGCAGACAGGGGTGATCTTCCACGCAGCCCCAGTAGCGGCCAAACAGTGTATCGCGTCCGATGAAGTTCAGCGCGCCGGCAACCGGCCTGCCGCCGCGTTCCGCCAATATCAGCAGCATGTCGCCCCGCATGGTGGCGTGCAACTCGTCAAATGCCGCGCGGGTCAGATAGGGCGTGCCCCATTTGCGCGATCCGGTATCCTGATAGAACCGCCAGAACGCATCCCAATGGCGCGGTTCGATCTGATCGCCGGTCAGCATCTGGATCGTGCCGCCAAACGCATTTGCCGTCTCACGTTCCTTGCGGATGGATTTGCGTTTGCGCGATGACAGATCGGCAAGAAACGCTTGGAAATCTGGGTAATCCCGGTTTTCCCAGTGAAATTGCTGTGTGGTACGGTGCATCAGCCCGAGTGCCTCGCCCGCTTGTGCTTCGTCTTCGGTGCAAAAGGTGATGTGCAGGGATGAGATATGGTTCTGGGCCGCCAGTTGCAGCGCGCCCTGCAACAAGGCTGCCCGGCCATCATCGGTATGTCCCGGCGCGGTCAGAAAGCGGCGGCCAGTGGCGGGGGTGAATGGTACGGCCATCTGCAATTTTGGATAGTAACGCCCGCCCGCGTTTTCGTAAGCCTGCGCCCAGTTGTGATCGAAGATGTATTCGCCCTGGCTGTGGCCCTTGGCATAAAGCGGTGCCGCCGCGATCATCTGCCCATCCATCCGCGCGACCAAAGGGCGGGGCTGCCAGCCTGTGCCCCGGCCAGTAGACCCCGACCGATCCAGCGCCAGCAAGAACCGGTGGGTTGTGAACGGGTCAATCGGTCTGCCAACCGCCGCCTCAGGGCAAGCAACGGCATCCCAGTCGGTGGCCGCGACATCCGCGAGGCTGGTCAGGACTGAGACTTCAGTTTCTAGCATCGCGTGGTGTCACTGCCGGATAAATTTTCGAGGTAGCCGGAGGGCTTTCAGCCCGCCCAAGCCCGACCAAAGGCCGCGCGTTCTTCGTGAGAACCCTCCATTGGACGGTCTTTTCATCACTGATCACCCCCGAGGATATTTGTGCAGAAACGAAGCCTGCACTCAGAAACTGGCTTCAATCTGCCTTTGGTCAAGCGCCAAGAGAGGCATGATACCCTTCGAAGGTGATGTTATCCGCAATTTGGCGGGCGTTTGCCTCGGCCTGTGGCGAACGGATGGTCCAGCACAGGATAGCGGCACCTTTGGCCTTCAACTCTGCCACACGCGGATATGCCAGATCTGCGGCGCGGTGCGAGATAAAGCTTGAGAGCGTTGCGTCGTAATCGGGGTATTTCACGCAGCCGGTCACAGACGCTATGTGGCAGCGCCACCCAATCGTCGTAGTCGAACCGTTCTGTCGTCAGCCCGCGCGCGATGGTGGGGGCAAGTGTTGCCATTTCGGCAACGCATTGCGGGTTGAATGACATTACCGCAACCGGGCCAGCATAGCTGGCAAGCGCCTTGGCGGTCGCGGCCGCCAACTTACCCGCCGTATCGAATTGATCCTTCATCTCGATCAGCAGCGGCACTTTGCCCGCCACCAGGCCCAGCACCTGCGACAGCGTGGGGATCAGATCATCGCTGTCTACCAGCCCCATTGCCCCAAGCTCGGCGGCAGTACGCACCACCACCGCGCCCGTTCTCCCAACCATCCGATCAAGCGTTTCATCGTGGAAAACCATGGCCTGTCCGTCAGCGGTCAACTGGACATCCAGTTCGATCCCGTAGCCCGCCTCGATCGCTGCCCGAAACGCTGACACTGAATTTTCCGGGCGGCGGCGAGTTTGGTCATGGTAGCCTCGATG
>JANOGW010000064.1:0-32948 GCA_031406155.1 Pseudorhodobacter sp. | reverse complement strand
ATATATTTGTATGACCGGCTGGAGTATAATTATACTTTTAATAATCTCCGAGACATTGATTTTTATCATGAAATTGTTGTTCAATATAATTAAATTTGTTTCGATACAGCAAAAACTAATTTGACAAAATCTTTAATTATTAGTACAAATATTTGAAGAATTGTGCTTCAACATACCAAGGTGGATTCAAGTCACGCACCCGACACCATCGCCACGATCTGCGCCAGCACTGTATCCGTGCCGACCTTTCCGGCCTCGATCACCAAGGAGCCATTCTTGTTGATCGTGGCCCCTGTCACCGGATCGCCGGGGGCCTTTTCCACCGGCATCGATTCACCGGTCAGCATGCTTTCATCGAGCGACGAGTTGCCTGTGATCACCACACCATCGACTGGCACGGAGTCTCCGGGCCGCACCCGCAGCAGGTCGCCCGCCACGATGTTCTCCAGTGGCGCATCGTATTCTGACCCATCGGGCAGGATGCGCCGTGCCGTCTGGGGCGCCAGATCCAGCAAGGCCCGGATGGCATCGCCGGTGCGTTCGCGCGCGCGCAACTCCAGCACTTGCCCTACAAACACCAACGTCACGATCACCACTGCCGCCTCGTAATAGGTGCCGACCATGCCGCCCATGCTGTATTCCTCGGGGAACACGCCCGGCAGGAATGTGGCCAGCAGCGAATATCCATAGGCCGCCCCCACCCCCAGTGAAATCAACGTCCACATGTTGGGCGAGCGGTTCAGCACCGACTCCCAGCCTCGTCGGAAAAACGGCAACGCGGCCCAGAGGATGATCGGCGTGGCCAACAGAAACTCCAGATACATCGCATTCTGATGGCCCACCCAGTCGCGCAGCGGCAGGCCTACCAGTGGCCCCATCGTCAACACCACCAGTGGCACCGCCGCCGCCGCCGAAATCCGCATACGTTGCGTAAAATCGGTCAGCTCCTCGCTCGGCGCGTCCGTCGGCAGCATCGGCTCCAGCGCCATGCCGCAGATCGGGCAAGTCCCCGGCGCGTCGCGGACGATCTGCGGGTGCATCGGGCAGCTATACTGCGCGGCCACCACCGCCATCGTGCCGCGTTTGGATGCGTTGCCCGAGGCATAGAACCAAGGGTCCATTTTGAATTTTGTCTGGCACTTTTCGGAACAGAAGTGAAAGGTCTGGTCGCCATATTGCTGTGACCGCGTGTCAGGCTTCAACGCCACAGTCATACCGCAGACGGGATCGACAGCTGACGCTCCTTCCCCCAATTCAACCGCCTCGGCTGGCATGTCATCCTTGGTTGGGTGACCGTGGCTGGCGTGACTATCGTGCGAATTCTGCATGGATGTGTGTTCCCTTTGGTGCACGTGCTGGAAAGACCAACCCGATGCCCTTGTTCTGCCATGGTTTTGGCTGGTCAGCCTTAACCTGGGCAATGCGGCGATCATTACCGTACGCCTTGCCATCGTGGGAAGGTCAAGCACGGATCGCTGAAGCTTTTGCATTGCGTCGTGGCAGTTAGTCAGTGGGATAAGCTGACAGCCTGCTCATGTACCAAAAGACGATCATCGGTACGACGATCCACTGCCCCAGCGGCGCAAGTCCCGTTCCAAGTAACGGAAAGCGTGGCATGGCCGCTGCATAGGTCCAGCGTTCCAGAATCCCGGTACTGAGAAATTCGATCGTGACCGTCAGAAAAAGGCCGGTTCCCAGCCAAACCGCAATGGCCCGGGCGTCCGCGCGGACAGACCAACGGCGCGTTCGGGTCACAAGGCATGTCAGCCAGAATGCGACAAGGACCAGCGCCATATCCCCCAATGTGGCCAGTAAGCAAACCAGAATACCGTCGAAATGCGACAGGTTTTCCATGCTTCTGAACAGGGGAGCCTGCAGGAATTCCCAAGTGAAATGCATCGGGAATGACAAGATCAACACATCAAATTCAGGCGCGATCCGGTATCGCGATTTCATGTTTTATTGTCCGATCTTTGGCGCTGAGAAGGCCAGGATGCTCCATCTGACGTATCACCTTTGTCAGGCAATGGCCGTCCTGTATGAACAACGGGCTTCACGCGGCAGGGTAGCTTGTGAACGTCGATGCGCTGCCATCCTTCCCGATCAGGATCACATCATAGGGCTCGCGTTCCGCTTCCGGCCCCATGCCGGGTGAGCCATAGGGCATGCCCGGCACAGCAAGGCCGATGGCGTCGCGGCGTTCTGCCAGCAGGCGGCGGATATCAGCGGCGGGCACATGACCCTCCAAAGTGTAGCCTTCGACGGTCGCCGTGTGGCAGGACGCAAGGTCAACCGGAATGCCCCGCTCGCGCTTGTAAACCTCCAGCGCTTCCACACTTCTTTCTTCAAAGCTCACCGGAAAACCGTTGTCGCGCAGGTGCCCGATCCACGCATTGCAGCAGGGGCAGCCGGGGTCCTTCACGACATGGATCGAGGGTAAGGTCTGGGCCCTGACCGGTAGAGCCTGCGCCATTGCAAGTGCTGTCCCCGTCTGAAGCACAGTTCTTCGGGTTATTTCCATTTGATGGTTCCTCCAATTGTTAGCCGCCACCCGGTGCAAAACCTGCATCCGCTCGGGTCGCGCCGGTTCATTTAGATCAGAACTTTGCCTGAACCGTCTTGCCGTCAGCGCCCGTCAACTGGACGGCGCCTTTCACACCGTCGGGCACCGCGATGCCGGTATCGGCCGACAGCACGCCGGGCGTTGCCGGTAAAAGCGGGGTGCGAACCGGCTTGCCGTCCAGCAGCAGAATGGCAGTGCCCGTCATGGTCTCGGTCGCGACGGCGCTGTCATCGTCGAACGTGACGTGGACATCGACGCGGGTGCCATTCGGCACCAGTTCGACCCGGTAGGGCCCTGCGTCAACACGCATGCCGCCGTTGGGGCCGATACCCGCCTCATGTGCAAAGGCTCCGGTGGCGAAGAACAGGAAGAAAAGGGAGATACGCAGCATGTGAAGGCTCCTAAACGCTCAAAGGGTGTCAGAAGGATTGGATCGCAGCGCCTTGTGGCGCGTCGGGTTGGCTTGCTTGGGCTCGGGCAGTCGCGACCAGACTTTCAAGGGCACCACGCCCATACCGCAGGAACAGCACGGGCGTAAGGAAGGTATCAAGCAGGGTGGATGAGATCAGCCCGCCAAAGATCGTAACCGCGACGGGGTTCAGGATTTCCTTTCCCGGGGCGTCGGCATCGATCATCAAAGGCACCAACGCCACCCCTGCCGACAAGGCGGTCATCAGCACCGGCGTCAGGCGTTCCAGCGATCCGCGCACGATCAGGTCGCGTCCGAACGGCATGCCTTCATGGAGTGCGAGGTTGATGTAGTGGCTGATCTTCAGGATGCCGTTGCGGGCCGCGATGCCGGTCAGCGTGATGAAACCGATCATCGAGGCGACGGACAGCGGTTGCCCCGCGATCCACAAAGCCGCGACCGACCCGATCAGCGCAAGGGGCACCGACCCCATGATGATCAGCGCGCAGACAGTGGATCGGTATCGGCTGTAAAGGATGGCGAACACCATCCCGAGCGACACCAGCGACAATAGGCCGATGGTGCGGCTCGCCTCTTCCTGCGCCTGGAACGTGCCCTCCAACGTGGCCGAGAACCCCGGCGGCAGATCGGCCCCGTCAATCACGGTCCGGATCTGGGCAACCACCGCGGCCATGTCGACCTTGCCATCGGTATTGCCCAGAACCACCAGCCGACGACGACCGTTTTCGCGCAGGATCTGGTTCGGGCCGTCGGTTTCGCGCACCTCGGCCAGTTCGCGGACCGGGACCCATCCGGCGGGCGTTTCGATCAGCAGATCGCCAAGCGCCTGCGTCGTACGGCGGTTCTCGGCCAACCGCATCACCACGTCATAGGTGCGCTGGCCGTCCACCAGTTTCGAGACCACGCGGCCATTCGACAACTGCTCCAGCGCCTCGGTAATGGCGGCCGGCTGGATGCCGTAAAGCGCCGCCCGGTCATAGTCGATGCGAATCTCCAGCTGCGGGATGCGGACCTGCTTTTCCAATTGCAGATCGACAAGACCCGGAATGGCCGCGATCCGGCTGCGCAAGTCTTCGGCCACCGCCCGCAGCGTGTCCAGATCATCGCCGTAAACCTTCAGCGCAAGCTGGGCTCGCACGCCGGACAGCATGTGGTCCAGCCGGTGCGAGATCGGCTGCCCGACATTCACCGCGACCGGCAGGATCGACAGGCGGGCGCGGATATCGGCCACAATCTCGGTCTTGGGCCGGTCGCCCGGTTCCAGATCGACCTCGATCTCAGACGAATGCACGCCTTCGGCATGTTCGTCCAGCTCGGCCCGCCCGGTGCGGCGACCCACCGCGCGGACCTCGGACACCTCAAGGATCAACTGCTCCGCAATCAGGCCGACACGGTGCGATTCCGCCAGCGAGATGCCGGGGTTGAACAGCATAGAAATGGTGAAGGTGCCCTCGTTGAACGGCGGCAGGAACGCGCGCGGCAAGGTTGTGGCCGACCAACCCGCCAGCAGAACAGCAACGAAGGCAAACCCTATCAGCGTCTTCTGCCAGCGGAACGCGATCCCCAGCGCCGCGCGGTTGCCGCGTTTCAGGGTGCGGACGAGCCAGCCTTCACGGTGGTCCAGCCGCTTCATGTTTGGCAGCAGATAGTAGGCCATCACCGGTGTCAGCGTGATCGACACGACAAGGCTGACGAGGATCGAGATGATGTAAGCCTGCCCCAACGGCGCAAACAGCCGCCCCTCAATGCCCGACAGTGCGAACAGCGGCACGAAGACCAGCACGATGATCATCGTCGCATAGACGATGCCGGACCGCACCTCTTGGCTGGCCGAGACGACCACATCGAAGGTTGATCGCGGATTTCCCGCCTCGCGGTTTTCGCGCAGGCGGCGGAAGATGTTCTCGACATCCACGACCGCGTCATCGACCAGCTCGCCAATGGCGATGGCAAGGCCGCCCAGCGTCATGGTGTTGATCGACAGGCCCATCAGCTTGAACACGATGGCCGTGGCAAGGATCGACACCGGGATGGCGGTCAGCGAGATCAGCGTGGTGCGGACGTTCAGCAGGAAGGCGAAGAGCACGATGGCCACCACCACCACCGCCTCCAGCAGAACAGTCTGCACGTTCTTGACGGAGGTTTCGATGAAGTCCGCCTGACGGAACAGCACCTGATCGGCGCGCATCCCGTCGGGCAGCGTCGCTGTGATCTGCGCCAGCTCCGCCTCGACCGCGCGGGTCAGGGCGACGGTGTCGACATCGGGCTGCTTTTCCACCGACACGATCACGGCGGGTCGCCCCATGTATCCGGCCTCGCCGCGTTTCAGACGGGCGCCGTAGCCCACATCGGCCACCTGATGCAGCAGAACCGGGCGCAACCCGTCACTGTTGACCACGACCTTGCGCAGATCTTCCAGCTTCAGCGTATTGCCGATGTTGCGGATCAGGAACTCGCGCGCATACTGGTCGGTAAAGCCGCCGCCGGTATTGCTGCCAAAGGCGGTGATGGCCTGCTCGACATCCTCCAACGTCACACCCAGGGCCCGCAGCGCCGCCGGGTTCGGGGCTACGCGGAACTGCCGCACCTCGCCCCCGATCGGGATGACCTGCGCCACACCTGGGATCGCGAGCAGCCGAGGCCGCACCAGAAAATCCGCAGCCTCGCGCAACTCCATCGGCGAGATGCCGTCCGGGGCCGTCATCGCAACCAGCATGACCTGCCCCATGATCGAGCTGATCGGCCCCATTTGTGGCGTGACCCCTTCGGGCAGCTGTTCGGCCACCAGCGTCAGGCGTTCGGCGATCTGTTGGCGGTTGCGGTAGATGTCGGTCCCCCAGTCGAACTCGACATAGACAATCGACAGCCCGACGCCCGACACGGACCGCACCCGGTCCACGCCGGGCAGCCCGTTCATCTGGGTTTCCAAAGGGTAGCTCACCAACTGCTCCACCTCGGGCGGGGCAAGACCTTCGGCCTCGGTCATGATGGTGACGGTCGGGCGGTTCAGGTCGGGGAACACATCGACCGGCAGGCGCATCGCGGTGAAGGCGCCATAGCCCATCAGGACGGCGGCCAGCACCAGAACCAGCATCCGGTTGCGCAGGGATTGGGTGACAAGGAAGGTGAACATCTGCCCGGCCCCTTCAGCGCAACTGGTTCAGTAGTTCGGCACCCTGCGTGACCAGCCGGTCACCGGGTGCCACGCCGACCACGATCAAGACCCGTGTCGCATCAAGGGGTTCCGTGCGTACGGCGCGGGGTTCAAACACCTCCGGGTCGGTGTGGACATAGACGATATCCTCGCCGTTCGCCCCCCGGATCACCGCGTCCCGTGGCGCGGCAATCCCCATTGCGGCAAGCTCGGTCTCGGCGACCACAGTGACCATCTGGCCAAGACGCATCCTGCCTTGCGCATCGTCAATCGCGAAATGCACGGGCTGCGCCTGACTACCATCTGCAAATCCCGCACCGGCTAGCCTGAGCGGGATCAGGCCGCCTGCGGCGTCGGCAACCGACGCAGTCTGACCGACAACTTCGCCTCCATAAGACAAGGCTTCAATCCATAGGCGGGCGGGGTCGATGATGTGAAAAACCACCGTATTGCTTTCGGCGATCAGGCCGGGCGAGGCATTGGCCAGCGCCACGACCCCCGAAATCGGCGCGACGAGTTCCTCAGCCACCAACTGCATCTCATCCAGCGCCGCACGGCGTTCGCGCAACCCGGCAAGGGTAATCTCTGATTCCTCCAGCTGGGTCGCGGATACAGAGCCTGCGGTGCTAAGCTTGCGGAACCGATCAACCTGGCGAACCAAGATCGCAATCTCCTGATCCAGTTCGGCTTGAGTTTGACGGATCGACGACTGGTCAATCGCCGCCAGCGACGGAGCGACGATGGCGAGCACCTGCCCCGCCTCGACCCGCGCCCCAAGAGGCGGGAAGCCACCCGGCGGCGCAGACAGCCGACCGCCAATCGCCGTCTGAACAAAGCCGCTTGCGTTGGGATCCGGGATCACCCGGCCAGGCAATTCCAGACTGCGGCGATGCTCTTCTTCCGTTGCCGCCAGCGTCCGGATCGCGAGGATTCGCTGTGCCGCCTTGGGGGCAAAGACCCGCCCATCCGCCAGCTGCTGCGCCACATCGCGCACCACTGTCGGACCCGCAGGTGCGGCAGTCTGTGCCTGCGCGAACGTGCTGCCCAAGGCGACCAGCAAAACCGTCGCTGCAACCCCGGCTGCAATCCGCCGACGGAGCATTAGGGCCATGACGAGCAAACCCGCCAGAAATCCGATCCCGCCCACCGCGAGCATCGCCGGATCGTTGCTACGCAGCCTCTCACCAATGTTGGCGGCGACTACCTCGGCAACCTCTTGTGCGGAGGCCGCAGTCAGGATGCCTGTTGCCCCCGCCTGCGTTTCCGGCGGCGCAGGCGGTGCGGGGATCGTCAGCGTTGCGGTCAGAAAGTCGATATCGTCCCCTGCAGACACCGTGAACAGCAACTCATAGTCACCCGGTTGTGCCATCCAGGGGGCATCCAGCCGATAGATGTCCGTATCGGCCACGGCAGCAACCGGCCCTGCGGGCGTCTCGACATCGACAATCGCGCCCACAACAGGTTCGTTGGTCTCGAAGCGGTCGAGATAAAGGGTCAGCGCCCCGTCACCTGCAACGGCGACCAGTTCGAACAGCGGGCTGGCCGCCGTCGCGCGCGGCGCCGTTTGCACATCGGGTGGGGGCGGCTCATCACCATGTTTATGCCCCTCATGCGCGTTGACACATGTCAGGGACGCAACGATCATCAGAAGCGCCACAACGGGCGCGCGCAGAAAAGGCATCTCAAACCTCACAGACACATCAAGCCAGACGAGCCGCCACCCGTAGGTGCAGCGCTGAAACGTCGATCAGATGTTGAATTTTGGAGGTCGGCGCAGGCCTTGCCGGGACGCTTGATATGCCGTGACGACCGTAGAAATCGCGTATGCGCCACCCGGCACGTCAATGTCGGGCATGGCTGCGGTCATGATAATCGCCACGGCCAGACAGGAGGCAGCCGCGCAGCAGGTCGTACAGTCGAAGAGTGACGGTTCACTTTTGGTTTCTGCCGAGTCTCGATCTGTCGGGTCGCCCGAAGTGGCTTGTTCCAGCAATCCAATCGCCGCATGGGCACCGTGGGCCTGCGCCTCTCCAGGGGCAAAGGCCAACGACAGGATCAGCACCAACGCCCCGACAAGAAAAGCGCGCCACATCGCTGCCGATGTTCCAGCCGAGCGAACCGGCTCAGCCGATCCGTCCCATCTGATCATGGATGCCAGGGTCAATGTTCGCATAGCAGGGTGTTGTGCCTTGAGGTTGCGCTCGATGAAAATCAATAACCCATCTTGAAAGTCTGCGCGAGCCACGAATTTCCCGGATAGCCAAAAACCGCGACCAAACACGAACCTGTGTTCTTGGCCGAATTTGCGTCGCAGTCCAAAATCCCAAGGGCCAAGCGTTCTCGCTGTTCGCCCAAGAATTCGTTGGCAAAGACACTCTCAGCGTTTCTTGACTCTGGCTTTCCCGCGCTCCTTGCCCGCGTCCCTTCCTACCCCCAACAGAATCTTTCCAAACGCGGAGGAGGGTTGCCCTGACAACTGGTGGTGCCTCGTCGATCACTTCGATCGGCCAGCCAGTCCCTTCCTTGGGCGGATTCTAGTCCCAGATGGAGGAAAAATCCCGCGGCAGGTCAAACCAACGCAAGCCATTGCGATTGAGGAAGATAATGCCACTCAGCACGCACCGGTCATCGACGCGAGGCTTGCCACGGCTATTGGGAAAGAACGGTTCCAGACCCGCCATCTGCGCGTCCGTCAGCCAGATGAGGTTGCTCATTGATCGGTCTCCTTGCGGAGCCTGAATCATGCCGCAAGTGCAAATTCAATGGGTCCTGACCCTGACAGGGCCGCGCAATCACGCTGACCTTCGGCAAGTCGAACGATCAGACTAGGAAGCGCGCGAATACCGAACGCCCTCGGGCACATGGGAATCGAACATGCTGGCCACGATCCGCGTCAGGGGTTTGCCGTCAGGAAGAATAGTAAGAATGGCGCCCTCACAGTTGACCATTGCCCCGAAACGTTTTGCGACCTGCAACAGGATCGGGTTAAGCGCTGCCGCGCTTGTGCCGAACTCTGGTTGCAAGTCAGTTAGGTCGAGGCGGAAATCACACATCAGGAATTCAATCGCTCTGGCGCGCAGGGCATCTTCTCCTGCCATGGCGTGCCCGCGTGACCCTGCGAAACCTCCCGCCGTGATACGCTGGATATAGGCAGCCGTTGCGGGTGCGTTTTGCACATACCCGCCAGGAAACCGCGAAATCGACGATGCGCCCAAACCGATCAGCGTTTGACAGCCGTCGGTGGTGTAGCCTTGGAAATTGCGGCGCAAACTTCCGGTGCGTTGCGCCTTTGCCAGCGCGTCGTTTGGCCGGGCGAAGTGGTCGATCCCGATGGCCCGCATGCCAGCTTGGCCGAAACGTTCCGCAGCGAATGCTGCAAGGTGATACCGTGTCAGATCATCTGGCAGCGCGCTTTCATTAATCAGCTTCTGCCGCTTCGACACCCACGGCACGTGCGCATAGCCGAAAAGGGCTACGCGGTCGGGCGCAAACGTCAGCACCTTTTCAAGAGTATCAGCGATCCGTGCTTCAGTCTGATATGGCAGGCCGTAGACCAGATCAGTATTGAGGGAAGAAATTCCCGCCGCCCGCAAATCCGCAACACAGACTTGCGTAAGCTCAAATGGTTGCTCCCGCCCAATCGCCTGCTGAACTTCTGGCGCAAAATCCTGAATGCCGATTGAGGCGCGGGTCATTCCCTCTGCAGCCAAGGCATCAATTTTGGCCCGGTCGACCATCGTCGGGTCGATCTCGACCGAAAACTCGAACTCTTCTGCCGGTTCAAAAACATCGCGGATAGCGCGTGCCAACCTGTGAATCAAGATTGGCGGCAGAATGGTCGGTGTGCCGCCGCCCCAGTGCAACTGCCCCATCCGCAGGCCTCTTGGCAGGATATGGCGAAGCAAAGCCAGTTCTGCCTCAAGCGTTTCGATGTATCTCTCCACTGGGCCCAACGTCTGGGTGCCTTGGGTATGACAGGCACAAAACCAGCATAAACGCTCGCAGAACGGAATGTGGATATAGACCGAAACCGGTGCGCGTGGATCCAACTTCGCAAGAGCCTCCGCCTGAAACGTGGCACCGATCCGGGGCGAGAACACTGCGGCCGTAGGATAAGACGTGTAACGTGGCACGCGCGCGTCAAAGAGGCCAAGCGCGCGGAGGCTTTCTATGTGTTTCATTTTTCCTACGCTACCGAAAAAAAGTGGCATGACGTTGCGCTATAACAACCAATGACAACCGTCCGAATGCGCTGCAACACACCGGTTGTGTCGGCAAATACGGGCTACATCCGACAGCGCTTCTGAACACATCCTTCTCGCGATGCAGCCTTGGGTTACGCAGCCGCAACCGTCTTCGCGGCACATTCAGAGATCCATGCTTCCAGCGCGCTGGCTTCCGGGGGCAGGCTTGTGGCCATCCCCTCTGCGAAGATCTCGAAAACCGGGAGGTTCAGCGCATTTATGCCAACAATGACCGGAATGCCCATGGAAAGTGCTTCGGCGATCGCGCCCCGGAACCCTCGTCCTTCGCCTTCGTGTTTGCCGAATTTGTTGACGATGAGGACGTCTGCCCCAGGCGACAGCTTGGCCGATACCAGGCCGACCGCGGTTTCCAGTGCAGCAGGGTCAAGCCTGCAACCACGCGACGATCGGCCCAGATCTTGACTGATCCGCAGCACGGGCCCATCAGGCAGAACCTGAACATCCATGTCGCACGGACCGGCATCCGCCCGTTCAGAGTTGATCTGAACGGTACCACAGCATCTGAGGCCCCGCGACGCAAGCTGAGCGGCCAGCCTGAAAAGGATCAGGTCGGTGTCGCCCCTTCCCGGTGCCATTGTGTAGGCTAAATACATCTCTGGGGTCCTTATGACGGACAGAAGGGTTGGAATTCGACCAATGCGCCAGCGGGAAGCCACTCTGCGTCAGCGGGTATGAAGATAAGGCCGGACGCCATCGAAAGACCGCGCACGTGCGACGAGTGAGTCTCTGGCTCAAAGCTTACGACGTCGCGGCCCTGCGGATCGAACCCCGTACAGATTGCCGGGCGCAACTCGCAGCGCCCGGCTTCTCTGGAAATGTCATGGGCCGTGACGACATGCCGCCGTTTGGCACCATCATCCGTTACGCCGGCCATTCTTCCGACAAGCGTCTCGCCAAAGAGCTGCCAGGTGATGAAGGCAGAAAGAGGGTTGCCCGGGAGCCCCAACCAGGCTGCCCCCCTGACGCGCCCGAAGGATACGGGCTTGCCAGGTTTGATCGCAACACCGCTAAAGATGATTTCGGCACCCATCGCCGACAGTGTCGGTTTTATGTGATCTTCCTCACCCACCGAGATTCCGCCAGTGGTGATCACGAGGTCTGCGACATTTGCCATCTCAGTAGTCTGTAAAAACAGTGCATCTGCGCTGTCGAGACCGTGTTCGACGGCGACAAGATCGATGTCAGGTCGCGTCAGCGCGGCAGTCAGCATGGGCGTGTTCACATCCCAGATCTGCGCTGCCGACCGGTTTGCCCCTGCCTGACGCACCTCATTCCCAGTTACCAGAAGCGCGACACGCAGGCGTCTGCGCACCCGGACGGTAACAGCACCCGCTGCGGCGCAAGCGGCAATTTCGCGTGGCCCTAGACGTTGCCCCTGCCTTAGAACCGTGGCCCCTGCCGCCATTTCACTGCCCGCTCGGCGAATGTTCAGCCCCGGTTCGGGACGGCGCGTAATTCGGATGGTCGCATCCCTACGCCGGACGTCTTCCTGCATCACGACGGCATCGGACCCCGCAGGGATCGGCGCACCGGTAAAAACCTGGGTGGACTGCAGGGCGCAAAGCGGCCGCTTTGCGGATTGCCCCGCCTGAACCCGTGCAACAACATCCAACGTCCACGGGCCATCACCGACCAGTTCCGCTGTCACGACAGCGTAGCCGTCCATCGCCGCGTTGTCGAAAGGCGGGCTCATGCACAAGGCGTTGACCGGGCTTGCAAGAGTTCGGCCCAAGGCAAGGCCAATTGCAAGGTCTTCGGTCTCTTCAACGGGGGTCGTCCGAGCAAAGATCAAGGCGAGCGCGTCGTCGATGCTGATCAACGACTTGAGGGTATCACGGCGGTCACAGCCACAGCCTTGCGGTGCCATGGGTTGCAAAATCGTCATTCTGCTATCTCCTTCTGGAAATGGCCGGGTCCAATGCTGCAATCGAGGTCGTGCAAACGACCGTCTTTCAATCCGTAAATCAGGCCATGCACGCGAATGTTCGCACTGCGTCGCCAAGCTCTTTGTAGGATGGGCGTTTCGCAGACGCGCCGAACTCCCTCGACCACGTTCAGTTCAGCCAGGCGGTCGCGCCGTGCTTCGATATCCGGTTGTTGCGCCAAATCGACGGCGTAGCTGCGTGCCAGCCGCCGGATCGGCTCCAGCCAGTGATCGGCAAGGCTTTGTGGCAGATCCACCGTGGCAGCTTTGACGCCGCCACAGCCGTAATGACCGCAAACAATGATCTCGCGCACTTTCAGGGCCTCGACCGCGAATTCCAGCGCCGACAGGAGGTTCATGTCAGACGAGTGGACGATATTGGCGACATTGCGATGGACGAAGACCTCACCCGGATCAAGGCCCGCGACCACGTTTGCCGGAACACGGCTGTCCGAGCAGCCGATCCAGAAATACTCCGGTGCCTGCAGGGCTGCGAGGCGCGTGAAGTAGTCGGGTTCCTGCGCTTGGCGGCTTGCCGACCAATCCCGATTTCGTGCCAGAAGGTCAGTCAGCATTCGGCGTCTCCGCAACAGGTGGCAAGCCTCGGCGCGTCCTCATCTGTCGTGATAGCGTTTGTAAGTCGCGCCGCGTCAGACGGGCACGGGCAATCGGCAGCAGGATTGCGTTTTCAGCTGCAAGGTGATGCCGCACATGACCTGCAAACCGAGTCAACAGTTGACGGTCCTCAGTCGCAAGTTCGGACCCGGTATCGAGGCATCTGACAAGAGCCGCCCGCAGCCCGGGCAGAAGCCGTGTCGCTTGGTCAAGATCAGTGCAGATACGGGCAATCGCCAGCCCAATTCTATCTTCAGCGAGGCAGCGCCGGGCAAGCAGCGGGAACAGGTTTTCAGCCTCATCCCGCATGTGGAGGTTCAGCTCTTCGTTCACGAACCTTAGCACTGATCGAGCGGCCGACTGATCAAAGGACATGGACGAAGCTAAACTGTCGATGACGCTGCATACCTGACGTTCACGCATGTGATCCTCACACAGGAATTCAAGAGGCGTCGCGAGAAGCGATGGGTCTGTCGGAGACTGACCATCGCCGCGTCGCACCTGCTGAGCCCGCGAGGAATGCTGGCTTTTCATGACCTCTCCTTTCGCACCGCTCAGATCGGCGCCAGGCTTGCACCAGTGATCTGCGCACCCTTGGCCAGAGCCTCGATAAAGTCGCGCGAAGCGCACGCCCAGGCCGCCTTCTCCAATGCGTGCGCGATCTTCGGGCGTACGGCCTCATAGGGCAGAACCTGCCCTGGTGCGATCGCGTTCAGCCGGATGATGTGCCAACCATGCCGCGACAGGACCGGCGCGGGCGTCATCCGACCCTCGGACAGGGTGCGCAGCGCCGTCTCGAACTCGGGCACGGTGTCGCCGGGGCCAAGCTGGCCCAGATGCCCACCTTGCGTCTTTGAACCGCAATCGCTTTCGCGCGCGGCCGCAGCAAAGCCCTTTGCATCACCGTCCAGCCGCGCCAGCACGGCCTTGGCGCGAGCTTCCGCCATCACCCGTTCCGTCTCGTCACGCGGATCGCAAGCGCACAGGATATGCGACACATCCCATAGCGGCGCAGACCGGAACCGATCCGGGTCATTGGCCCATTCGGCCCGCACTGCCGCATCCGTCACCGGCGCAATCGTCAGCGCCTCGTCCAGAAGGGCGCGGATCAGCGCTTCGTCTTCAGTCTCGACCCGACCGGGTGCCAGTTCTTCGGGTGCGACCGTCAACCCACGGGCCTCGGCTTCTTGCAAAAGCAAAGTGCGGATTGCCATTGCCTGCGCCGCCTTACGCCAGGCGATGCCGGGTTTGTCCTTTGGGGCGCTGTGGTTCTGGGCCTCGGCGGCAATCGCTGCCGAGGGGATGGTTTCGCCGTTCACGACGACATCGGGGAAAAGGGCCATGTTCATAGTGCCTACTCCGCTGGTGTGGTGATGGTTGGACCGGATTTACCCTGCAGCGCGTCATGGGCGCGGCGGCGTTCCTCCAGCGGGCGGCGGCGGCGCGACCGCACGATCTGATACCCGGGCCGCGTCAGCAGATACCGGAAGGGGGCGGCAAAACCCGACCAGATATGCACTAGCCGGGTGAACGGAAACAGAATGGTGATGATTAGCCCCAGGAAGATGTGCAGCTTGAACAGCCAGTGCACGTCAACCACCGTGACCCAGGCATTCACGTTCCATGTGACCACGCTTTGCGACCATTCCATGAACCGGATCATTTCAGCGCCGTCCATGTGCTGCAGCGACTGCGTGATGGTCAGAAGGCCGATGGCAAGCTGCAACCAGATCAGCAGCATGATCAGGACATCAAGCGTGGTGGACGTGGCTCGGATGCGTGGATCGGTCAGTCGTCGGTGGATCAGCATGGTGCCGCCGATCAGCGCTGCAAGCCCTGCCGGCCCGCCGATCAGGACCGCCATCCACTGCTTCAGGCCGTAGGGGACGCCAAGGGCATCCAGCACCCAGATCGGCGTGAACAGCCCGACCAGATGGCCAAAGAACACCGTCAGGATGCCGACATGGAACAGGATCGATCCCCAGATCAACTGCTTGCGGCGCAAAAGCTGGCTGGACGAGCTTTTCCAGGTGAAGGGATCGCGCTCGTACCGCGCGATGGAGCCCACCAGAAAAACGGTCAGCGCGACATAAGGCATGACCCCGAAGATGATGAAGTTGATGTCGAAACCTTCGAACATGTCATGCGCTCCTGTTCAGGGGGGTGGGGGCGGGCTTGTCCACTGGGATTGTCATCTGGGCCAGCATGTCGCGAACCTGCGTGCAGCCGGCGTTCGGGTCGGGGCCAAAGGTCACTTCGGTTTCCTCCCAGACGGCATCCAGCGCGGTAAGATCGGTCGGGTCGTCATCGACCTGTGCGAGCATGCCGGCCACAGCTTCCACATCGGCCTGCGCGCCTGCCAACTGGGAAAGAGCGGCGAACGCGGCGTCATACCCGCTCTCGCGCCGCACCAGACGGGTGGCAAGCGCGTCGAAGATATGGGCCGCGTCCGCCAAGGTTTCCTGTGCTTCGGCGAAGGGACGCGTCGACAGGAATTCCAAAAGCACCGGCAGGTGGTCGGGCAGTTCCGTGGTGGCGGGCTCGAACCCCGCCGCCCGGTAGGTCTCGATCAGGCTGACCATCGCGCCTCCGCGTTCGCGGCTTTCACCATGGACATGCTCGAACAGATTCAGTGACAGTGTGCGTGACCGGTCGAAGAGCATCACATAGCTTTCCTGAACATCGAACAGGTCACCCTGCCCAACGTCCGTTGCCAGCCTCTGCAGCGCAAGTCGGGTTGCTGCTGAAAGCCTGGAGTCCGAGGCCAAAACGGCCCCGATTTCAGGCATGGCCTCTTGCAGTTCCGCCGTCGGATAGCTGAGGGTCAGCGACAGCGCCTTGAGGGTACGATCCATCATCAGAATGACTCCAACGGAAGGGCGAAGGATTTCTTCTTGCCGCCGAACATGGTGGTCTTTCCCGTCTCGCCACTGGAGCAGCCGTTGCCATCGGTAAAGCCGCAGCCGCCACGGATATCGGCCCCCGCCTCGTTCTGTTCGCGGTGGGCGGTGGGGATGGCGAAGCGGTCCTCGTAGTCGGCGATGGCCATGATCTTGTACATGTCCTCGATCATCCGGCCCGACATGCCCACACGGGCAGCGATGCCTTCATCGCGCACGCCGTCCACCGTCAGCGCGCGCATATACAGGCGCATCGCCGACATCCGTTCCAGCGCATGGACAATGGGTTCCTCATCCCCCGCCGTCAGCATGTTGGCCAGATACTGCACGGGAATGCGCAAGCTGCGCACGTCGGGCATCTGGTCGCTCATCGCGATCTGGCCGGCCTGGGCTGCGTTCTGGATCGGAGACAGCGGCGGAATATACCAGACCATAGGCAGGGTGCGGTATTCGGGATGCAGCGGGAATGCCACCTTCCACTCCATTGCCATCTTCCAGATCGGGCTGATCTTGGCGGATTCGATCCAGTCCTCGGGGATACCGTCGCGGCGGGCGGCGGCGATCACCTCGGGGTCGTTCGGGTCAAGGAACACGTCAAGCTGCGCGCTATAAAGATCGGTCTCGCGTTCCGAACTGGCAGCCGCCTCGATCTTGTCGGCGTCGTAAAGAATGACGCCCAGATAGCGGATGCGCCCGACGCAGGTTTCCGAACAGACCGTCGGCTGGCCGGATTCAATCCGCGGATAGCAAAAGGTGCACTTCTCGGATTTGCCGCTGTCCCAGTTGTAATAGACCTTCTTGTAGGGGCAGCCCGAGATGCACATCCGCCAGCCCCGGCACTTTTCCTGATCGATCAAGACGATCCCGTCTTCTTCACGCTTGTAGATCGCACCCGAAGGGCACGATGCCGAACAGGTGGGGTTCAGGCAATGCTCGCACAGGCGCGGCAAATACATCATGAAGGTATTCTCATACTCTCCGTAGATCTGCTTCTGGATGTTCTCGAAGTTGTAGTCCTTGGACCGCTTCGAAAACTCGCCGCCGAGGATTTCCTCCCAGTTCGGGCCTTTCTCGATCTTTTCCATCCGCTCGCCGGTGATCTTGGACCGGGGGCGCGCGGTGGGAAAGGCGTTCATGTCGGGCGCGGATTTCAGGTGGTCATAGTCGAAATCGAAGGGCTCGTAATAGTCGTCGATCTCTGGCAAGTCGGGGTTGGCGAAGATATTCGCCAGTATCCGCCACTTCGACCCCTGCTTGGGATGCAGCTTGCCAGACTTCGACCGCGCCCAGCCTCCGTTCCAGCGTTTCTGGTTTTCCCAGTCGGTCGGATAGCCGGTGCCGGGCTTGGTTTCGACGTTGTTGAACCAGGCGTATTCAACGCCTTCGCGGCTGGTCCAGACGTTCTTGCAGGTGACGGAACAGGTGTGACACCCGATGCATTTGTCCAGGTTCAGGACCTTGCCGATTTGCGCACGAACTTTCATTCCGCAGCCTCCACTTTACGGGTTGCGGGCGTGTCCAGCCAGTCAACCTTTTTCATTTTCCGCACGATGACGAATTCGTCGCGGTTGCTGCCGACGGTGCCGTAGTAATTGAACCCGTAGGACAACTGCGCATAGCCACCGATCATGTGGGTGGGTTTCAGCGTGGTACGCGTAACCGAGTTGTGGATTCCGCCGCGATTGCCGGTCTTTTCCGATCCGGGCGTGTTCACGATCTTTTCCTGCGCGTGATACATGAAAAGGGTGCCCTGCTTGATCCGCTGGCTGACCACCACCCGCGCGGTCAAGGCGCCGTTGATGTTATACGCCTCGACCCAGTCGTTATCGACCAGCCCGGCCTTCTGGGCGTCCACTTCGGACATCCAGACCACCGGCCCGCCCCGGTTCAACGTCAGCATCAGCAGGTTGTCGGTATAGGTCGAATGGATGCCCCATTTCTGGTGCGGCGTGATGAAGTTCAACACGACATGCGGGTTGCCCTCGGCTGCGTCATTGTTGACGGCCTTGGTGATGGTCTTCAGGTCCACCGGCGGGCGGTAGCTGACGAAGCCTTCGCCGAATGCCCGCATCCAGAGGTGATCCTGATAAAGCTGCTGGCGGCCGGTCAGGGTGCGCCACGGGATCAGCTCATGCACGTTGGTATAGCCCGCGTTGTAGCAGACCGTCTCGCTTTCGATCCCTGACCAGGTGGGAGAGGAGATGATCTTGCGCGGTTGGGCTGCGATATCGCGGAAGCGGATCTTTGTGTGGTGCGCGCCCTCGGCAAGATGGGCGTGGTGGCGGCCGGTGGGCTTCTCCAGCTCTTCCCACGCCTTGACGGCCACTTCGCCGTTGGTTTCGGGCGCCAGCATCAGGATCATTTCCGCCGCGTCGATGGCGGTTTCGAGTTTCGCGTGGCCTTTTGAGACGCCTTCATCTAGCACGACACCGTTCAGGTCGCGCAGATGGCCGACCTCGACCTTGGTATCCCAGTTGATGCCCTTGCCGCCGTTGCCGAGTTTCTCCAGCAGCGGCCCGACCGAGGTGAATTTCTTGTAAAGGTTGGGATAATCCCGTTCGACCGCAATATAGTTCGGCGCGGTCTTGCCGGGGATCAGGTCGCATTCGCCCTTTTTCCAGTCACGGACATGCGCCTGCGCCAGTTCACCGGGGGTGTCGTGCAGCAGGGGAAGCTGGACGATGTCGGTCTCGACCCCCAGCACCTCGGGCGCGACTTCCGAGAACTTCTTCGCGATGGATTTGAAGATTTCCCAGTCGGATTTGCTCTCATAGGCTGGGTCCACCGCCGCCTGCAGCGGGTGGATGAACGGGTGCATGTCGGACGTGTTCAGATCGTCCTTTTCATACCAGCTGGCCGTCGGCAGCACGATGTCGGAATAGACACAGGTGGTGGACATCCGAAAGTCGATGGTCACCAGAAGGTCAAGTTTGCCCTTTGGTGCCTCGTCATGCCAGACGGCCTCTTTCGGCTTAACGCCGCCTTCTTCGCCCAGGTCCTTGCCCATCACGCCGTGATCGGTGCCCAGAAGGTGCTTAAGGAAATACTCATGCCCCTTGCCGCTGGACCCCAGCAAGTTTGACCGCCACACAAACAGGTTGCGCGGCCAGTTTTCCGGCGCATCCGGGTCCTCACAAGACATTTGCAGCGCGCCGGATTTCAACTGTTCGGCCACATAGGCCGGAATGGCCTTGCCCGCCGCCTTTGCCGCCTTGGCCACCTCCAGCGGATTGGTTTTCAATTGTGGCGCTGACGGCAGCCAGCCCATCCGCTCGGCCCGGATGTTGTAGTCGATCAGGGAAATGTCCCAGTCACCCTTGGGCGCCGTGGGCGACAGGATCTCGCCAGCGCGCAACGTTTCATACCGCCACTGGTCGGTATGGGCATACCAGCACGAGGTCGAGTTCATCTGCCGCGGCGGGCGGTTCCAGTCCAGCGCGAAGGCCAAAGGGGCCCAGCCGGTCTGCGGGCGGAGTTTCTCCTGCCCGACATAATGCGACCAGCCGCCGCCTTCCTGACCAATGCAGCCGCACATCACCAGCATGTTGATGATGCCGCGATAGTTCATGTCCATGTGGTACCAGTGGTTCAGACCGGCCCCGAGAATGACCATCGATTTGCCATGGGTCTTTTCGGCATTGCCTGCGAATTCCCGCGCCACGGCGATGATCTTTTCGCGATCGACGCCGGTGATCTTTTCGGCCCAAGCGGGGGTATAGGGGCTATCGTCGTTGAAATCCTTCGAAACCCATTTACCGCCAAGACCCCGGTCCAGCCCGTAGTTGGCGCAGAATAGGTCAAAGACCGTGGCGACCATCGCCTGTGTCCCATCCGCCAGCGTGACGCGACGGACAGGGATATGACGTGTCAACACTTCGGGGTGGTTGCATTTCACGAAGTCGCCCGTCGCGACGCCACCGAAATAGGGGAAATCGACCCCCACAATCTCGTCGTGATCCGCGTCAAGGATCTGGCTCAGCCGCAACTGCGCCTCGGCACCATTGGCGCGCTGTTCCAGGTTCCACTTGCCTTCCTCGCCCCAGCGGAAACCTATGGAGCCGTTCGGAGCCACGATTTGACCCGAGGCTTCGTCAAAGGCGACCGTTTTCCAGTCCGGGTTGTTGGTCTCATTCAGATGGCCTGCGAAATCCTCGGCCCGCAGCATGCGGCCCGGAACAAGCTGCCCATCCCTGTCCTCCAACCGGACCAGCATCGGCATGTCAGTGTATTTGCGGACGTAGTCCTCAAAGTATTCGGCCTGCCGATCCAGATGGAATTCGCGCAGGATCACGTGGCCCATGGCCATCGCCAGTGCTGCATCGGTGCCCGCTTGCGGGTTCAGCCAGATGTCACCGAACTTGGCCGCTTCGGAATAATCCGGGCTGACCACGGCGGACTTGGTGCCGCGATAGCGCACTTCGGTATAGAAATGCGCGTCGGGCGTCCGGGTCTGCGGCACGTTCGAGCCCCAGAGCATCAGGAACCCGGCGTTGTACCAGTCGGCCGATTCCGGCACGTCGGTCTGTTCGCCCCAGGTCTGCGGGCTGGCGGGCGGCAGGTCGCAATACCAGTCGTAGAACGACATGCAGGTGCCGCCGAGAAGGCTCAGGTAGCGCGAGCCCGCGGCATAGCTGACCATCGACATCGCCGGGATCGGGGAAAAGCCGAACACCCGGTCGGGGCCGTAAGTCTTGGCGGTATAAGCGTTGGCCGCCGCGATGATCTCGGTCGCCTCGTCCCAAGACGCGCGCACGAAACCGCCCTTGCCGCGTGTCTTGGTATAGCTGGCGCGCAGGATCGGATCATTCTGGATGGCAGCCCAGGCGGCAACCGGCGTCATCGTCGGGCGCATCTTGCGCCAGGCCCGCATCAGCGCGCCCCGGATCAACGGGTTCTTCACGCGGTTGGCCGAGTAGAGATACCAACTGTAGGACGCCCCCCGCGCACAGCCGCGCGGTTCATGGTTGGGCAGGCCGGCACGGGTGCGCGGATAGTCGGTTTGCTGCGTCTCCCAGGTCACGATGCCGGATTTGACGTAGATTTTCCACGAACAGGACCCGGTGCAGTTCACGCCATGGGTCGATCGCACGATCTTGTCATGCCTCCAGCGGTTTCTGTAGGTGTCTTCCCAATCCCGGTTCTCGCGCGTGGTCTGGCCCCAGCCGTCCGAGAATTGCTGCAGCTCTTTGCTTTGGAAGAAGTTCAGTCTGTCAAGCAGATGGCTCATTTGGGCGTCCTTTCGCTATTCTGCGGGATGGGCGGCGGCGGTGACGCGGCCGCGCTCGATATCGTGGAGAAGCCCGCCGGGGCGCGTGTAGACGACCCAGGTGATGGCAAGGCAAAGCACATAGAAGGTCAGGAACAGCCACAGCGCGCCGATGGGGCTGCCGGTCATGGCGATGGATGATCCGTAGGCTTTCGGGATGAAGAACCCGCCATAGGCCCCGATGGCGCTGGTGAAGGCGACGATACCGCCGGACTCCATAGCGATCTGACGGGCACGGTCTGTGCCGGTCAGCTTCGGCATCAGGCGGGGTACTTCGCGGCCCATGATGACCGGGATCATCTGGAAGGTGGACGCGTTGCCAACCCCGGTGAAGAAGAACAGCGCCATGAAGCCCGCGAAGAACCCGGCAAAGCTACCCGCCTGCAGCGACAGGATCACCGCGATGACCGAGGCGATCATGCCGACGAACACCCAGAAAGTGACCCGCCCGCCGCCGAACTTGTCGGATACCCAACCCGTGCCAGCACGGCTGAGCGCGCCGATCAGCGGCCCGAGGAAGACGTATTGCAGCGCGTTGATGTCCGGGAAGGCGATCCGGCTCAGCAGCGGGAAGCCCGCCGAATAGCCGATGAAGCTGCCGAAGGTGCCGATGTAGAGGACGCACATCAGCCAGTTATGGGTGCGACCGAAAATCACCGATTGCTGGGCAAAGCTGGCCTTCGCATCGGCAATGTCATTCATGCCCAGCCAGGCCGCAATGGTCGCGACCAGGATGAACGGCACCCAGACAAAGCCCGCGTTCTGCATCCACAGGCTGGCTCCGGTTTCGGCCACGGTTTGCGGCGCGCCACCCATGGCACCGAACACGCCCACCGTGATGACCAGCGGCACCAAGAACTGCATGACGCTGACCCCGAGGTTGCCAAGGCCCGCGTTCAGCGCCAGCGCGTTGCCTTTTTCGGCTTTCGGAAAGAAGTAGCCGATGTTTGCCATCGAAGAGGCAAAGTTGGCCCCGCCAAGGCCACACAAGAGGGCCAGCACGAGGAAGATGAAGTAGGGCGTTTCAGGGTTCTGCACGGCATAGCCTATGCCGATGGCCGGCAGCATCAGCGACGCGGTGGAAAGCGTTGTCCACAGCCTTCCGCCAAAGATCGGCACCATAAAGCCATAGAATATCCGCAGCGTCGCCCCCGAGAGGGCAGGCAGGGCGGCCAGCCAGAACAGCTGTTCCGGGGTAAAGGCGAAGCCGATCAGCGGCAGCTTGGCCACAACCATCGACCAGACCATCCAGACCGAGAACGCCAGAAGCAACGCCGGTATCGAGAGCCAAAGGTTGCGGCGCGCGACGGCCCGGCCTTTGTCGGCCCAGAACGTCGCGTCTTCCGGATGCCAGTCCTGCAGAACGCGGGGCATGGCGGTACGCTCGGGGTGGTGAATGGTTTGCATCTCGGGCAGTTGCGGCAGCCGGTCCAGAGCTTCGCCATGCGCTGCGCGTTCCATGGCACGGATGGATAGATGCATCCATGTCAGGGCCATTGCGACCAACACGAACAGCAGTGCAAAACACGAGGTGTAGATGCCAGTCAGGTCAAGCAGCGCCCCAAAGGCGATGGGCAGGACAAAGCCCCCAAGGCCGCCGATCATCCCGACAAGTCCGCCGACCGCACCAACGTGGTTGGGGTAATAGACCGGGATATGCTTGAAGACAGCCGCCTTACCTAGGCTCATGAAGAAGCCAAGCGCGAACAGCGTGGCGACGAAAGGCCACAGGCCCATGCTGGTCGAAAAGGCGATCGGGCCGTCCTTGCCTTGAATGACATAATCTGTCGGCGGATAGGACAGCATGAACAGAAACAACATAGCGAAGCCGAAGGTCCAGTACATGACCGACCGCGCACCGAACTTGTCGGACAGGTGCCCGCCATAGGCGCGGAATAGCGACGCCGACAGGCTGAAGGATGCAGCCGCCATGCCCGCAGTGCGCACGTCAACGCCATAGACATCGATCAGGTAGTGCGGCAGCCACAGCGCCAGCGCCACGAAGGCGCCAAACACGAAGAAGTAGTATAGAGAAAAACGCCAGACCTGCAGGTTCTTCAGCGGTTCGAACTGCTGAACAAAACCGGGTGCCTTGGCCCCAGTCCTGCGACGCTCGACAAGGGCTGGATCGTCCTTGGCGAATATAAAGAAAATCACGCCCATCAGGGCAAGCGCGACAGCCCAGACGTTGGCCACGCCTTGCCAGCCATAGGCAACCATCACGAAGGGGGCCACGAACTTGGTCACCGCAGCGCCGACGTTACCCGCCCCGAAGATGCCCAACGCCGTGCCCTGGTGGCCCGCGTCATACCAGCGGCTGACATAGGCCACACCGATGATGAACGATCCGCCCGCGAGACCCACACCCAACGCCGCGACCAGATACATGATGTAGGTGTTGGCAAAGGTCAGAGCCCATGTCGCAAGTGCCGCAAGGATCATCTGGCCCGAGAACACCAGACGTCCGCCGTATTTCTCTGTCCAGACACCCAGAAAGATCCGGGTCAGCGAGCCCGTCAGGATCGGAGTGGCCACCAACAGGCCGAACTGGGTGTCGTTCAGTCCCAGCTCTCCCTTGATGGCGACACCGATGATGGAAAAGATCGTCCAGACCGCAAAACAGGCGGTGAAGGCGATTGTGCTCAGGCTCAGGGCGCGCGTCTGATCGGCGCGTGAGGCTGTGGCGACAGACTGCATGGCAAGGCCTCCGGCAAGAATGGCTTGATCACCCAGAAAGGGGGTCGCAAGCAGGGGTGCTGCCAGAGCGGGCCAGAAGGCTTGATCTAGATCAAGCCGAGCTAATTTATCAGCGAAACAAATGGCCTAACAAAATTTGTTATTTTGTGCTCGCCGCTGCATCAAGTCGAAGCCAACGCCGATCAATTGCTGGCTTGACAAAAATCAAGTGGTCCGGCGAACTAGGCAACAACCGATGCGGAGCGCTGGGCATGCCTGAGGCACAATACCCGGAGATTAGAGCACTCAACCTGTTTGCAGGTATGGCGGAGGCGAATTTCCAATCGCTCATGCGCGGTGCCTATGTGCAGAATTTCCCCCCGCAGATCGAATTGATCGGCGAAGGCGAGCCCAGCGATTTTTTGCATGTCGTCTTGTCCGGCTCAGTCGATCTGTTCTCGACGTGGAACCGTCGTGATACAAACATGGCAACAGTGCGGCCGATCTCGACGTTCATTCTGGCGGCAACGATCAACAGTGCACCCTATCTCATGTCGGCCAGAACGCTGGAGAAAAGCCGGATCGTCTTGATCCCCAGTCAGGACGTACGCACAATCTTCGACGTTGACCGTAATTTTGCCCGTGCGATCGTGACGGAACTGGCGCAGTGTTATCGCTCGGTCATCAAGGCGCAAAAGGACCTCAAGCTTCGAACCTCGCTTGAACGGCTTGCGAACTATTTGCTGCGCCAACAAAGACGTGCCGGTGGCGGGGCTGCGTTCGATCTGGATTTCGAGAAGCGCCGCCTTGCATCCATGCTGGGCATGACGCCGGAGAATCTGAGCCGGGCCTTCAAGGGCCTTCAGACCTACGGTGTCAGTGTCGAGGGCACGCACATTTCCATTAGCGACCAAGTTGATCTGGAAAGGTTTGCAAAACCAAACCCGCTGATTGACGACTTCTCAACCTGATTGTCAGGGCAACGGACTGACCCCGAACAGCAGCGGGTGCACGCTGATCAACAGCAGATACAAGGTCACACCTGCCGCAATACGGGCAACGACATTTCACGAAATCCGCAGGTCAATCAGCGGGGATCGCCTGACCGTTGCGCGCAGACGGTCCCAGTCGGCCCCCATCTCGCGCCGCTTGCGACGGTCAATCAGGCGTTGCCCCAAGGCCGCGAAACCAGCGAAAATGCCAAACAGGATGACATGCGCGAGATCACCGTTCGGCAAGACATGGGCCGTTGCCCACAGCGCCAGCGCGAGGAGCAGCGGATGGCGATGCAACCGCACGATCCCGGGACGGGCCGGATCGAACGTCTCGTTCCTGGCACCGCCAAAGGAAAAGGGATTGGGCCGCGCGATGGCCAGCGACAGGGTCAGGCAGACCGGCAGCATGACGATCAATGGCACAAGGTTTTGCCAAGGGGCCGAGTCCCACAGCGGCACATAGGGTGCTCTGCCTGCTGCGGCGATCAACCAGCCAAGCGTAGCCAGCGACAGTGCAGAGTAGGTCAGCGTGAAACCGCGCCGACCAAGGGCCTGCTGCAGTCGGGGACGAAAGGACGGTCGGAGCGGCACCGAATGGGTCACGAAGAACGCCGCAAAGGCCGCCGTGAATTCCAGCCAGTCCATCGTCACAGGCCTCTCAGATGTGCTTTGTGGCCGGCAGGCGCAAAAGCAGGCGGCCGTAGATCAGGGCAAATCCTGCGAAGGCCAGTATCCACGCGGTCCCCGCAACCATGTGCAGGACAGACGCCTGAGCCGGCCGAAGTCCGGCGGCAAGCCGCGCCAGCACCGCCACCACCAGCGCGGCATAGATGCCGACCGTGCCCGGCCCGGCGGTCAGGTTCTGTCCGGTATGGCCCAGCGTGGCCCGGGTCATGACGGCCAGCGTCATCAGGCCCGCAGCACCACCCATCCACAAGTGCTGCGCCGCGGCCATTCCGACGATGCCGGGCGCAAGGATCTCGACTCCCAATGCCAAGGCACCGAGCGGCAGGAAAGCATATCCCAGATGCAAGACCGCGACCAAGGGGGCATTGTCAGATTAATCTGGCCTGCTACGCTCAACGGTGCCCGGTTGGTCTCCTGCGAAGCGCGCTGCAAGGCTTTTCTCCTTACAGAACGTATAGTTATGCCCAACCGATAGGGGATGGAGCGGGAAAGGACGAGTCGGTCTGATTGCTCTGACAGAGCACTCGTGTGGTCTCTATCGAGGCATGAGAACGGCCGAACCTATGCGGGCTCGAACTTCCGGCGGCTCCGAGGCCACGGCACGCGCAATTGCCATGAGGTTCTGTCTGGCAGCGTGCAGTTTATCGATCAAGGCGACGACAACTGCCAACGCAGCATCGTCCAGTTCAAGGTCCTCCGCCAGATTGCACAGCACCTGCATGCGCGCGACGTCGACCTGGCGGAAGACAAGTGCCGAGACGGCTCCGTCCTCTCGGCGCAAGGGAACGACGACCTCGGTCTCGATGAAGGCGACGAGACGCGTGCGGGTGAGACCAGCGACAGCGGCAATCACTTCATCTTCGGTCAGGTGTTCGTTCATGACAGGGCCTCGTTCAGCATTTCCGCGCGCGGGTCGTAGGCATGTGTCTTGCGCCATTCAATCAGGAAATCGCGCAACGCGTCGTCGATCACCGGCGGCGCCACGATCCGCAGTTCAACAAGCTGATTGCCGGCGGTCTTGCCACCTGGTCGAGCCACGCCGCGACCGCGCATGCGCAGGATGCGGCCGGAGCTGGCGCCCTTGGGAATGCTCAAGGTGACCGGCCCGTCAATCGTGGGGGTGACAACCTTTGAACCCAGCACGGCCTCGTCGATGGTGATGGGCAGGATCAGCAGGATGTCGTCATTCTCGCGCCGAAACACGGGGTGCGGGCGCACGGACAGCGCGATCAGGGCGTCTCCTGCAGGGCCGCCGCCATAGCCCGGACCACCCTTGCCGCGCAGACGCAAGGTCTGGCCGTCGCGTGCCCCTTGCGGGATCCTGACGGAAATGCCGTTACCGTCAGGAAGGGTGATGCGCATCTCGCCACCGCGCGCGGCATCCATGAACGGCACCTCAAGCGCGTAATGCACGTCGGGACCGGGGGCGACAAAGGTCCCGTGGTCGCGCCGGTTGCCATAGCTGCCGCCCCGTGTCCGTTGGCGCAGGATCTCGGCGAAAATGTCCGCCGGATCGCCTTGCGGTTCGAAACCACGCCCCTGCTGATAGGGGCTGCCCGTCGACCCGGCGAAGTCGCGATAATACTGGCGCTGTGGACGCTCCGTACCTGCGGCATCGATTTCCCCTGCATCGAACCTCGCCCGTGTTTCGGGGTCCTTCAACAGGTCGTAAGCTGCCGAAATCGCCTTGAACCGGGCCTCGGCACCGGCGTCATCGGGATGCAGATCCGGGTGGCTGGTGCGGACCAGTTTGCGGTAGGCCTTCTTGATGTCGTCTGCCGTGGCGGACTTGGTCAGGCCGAGCGCTGCATAGGGATCGGTGGTCATGCGTCAAATTTCCTGCCTGCGCTTCAACGGCGGCACCGTCCTGCGTCTCGCAATGATAACAAGGCCAGCGATGGTCCGCATCAACGCAAGGTGTGTTAACGGCGGAGACAAAACCGGCAACGGGGCGGCGCGAAACCAGGCCACTTCGTGGTCTTGGGATGACGGAGCAACAGGGCGGCGGGTGCTGCCAGACGAATGCGAACTCGTCTCTGTTTGCCCAAACCCATCGCGCCTCAGCCCGCGCAGAGGCCACGCCACTCAGCGAGCGCGGCGTCGCGGGACAGCTTGAAGTTGGTGCGGGAGGAGAGGGTGCGCCCCTGGTTGAAATGGTTGTGGACCGAGGCGTGAACGGAAGGGAACTTCCTCAACGTCCACATGTGTGCCGGAACCGCAGAATTGCCCGTTCGTGTGGGCCGAATGGCAGGTGAGAATTTTCCGCAAAGCCAATCAACTCGGTCTCATCATGCGCCCCAGCAATCCCTTCACGTTTCCGACGTCCCAGGCCCCGCCCCTCCGCGTCCGAATACCCCGCGCCGTCAGCTCCGCCGCAATCGCCCGCAGGCTGACATGCCCGGCCCCGCGAATGTCCGCGACCACCGCCGCGAGGTCGGCCGCAAATCCCGCTGCATTGGCCGACACCGCCGCCCGTAGCGCCACAGCGCCCTTGCCGGCACGCCTGAGGCTGGCCGCGCCGTTCGGATTGCCCAGCCGCACACCCCGCGCCCGGGCCGCCGCCAGAGCCTCCCTGGTGCGCCGCGAGATCGCCTCGCGCTCGGCCTCGGCGACGAGCGCCATGATCCCGACGGTGAGATCGTTGGCCTCGGGCATGTCGCAGGCGAGGAATCGGACGCCGCTGTCGCGGAGCGCGAGGAGGAAGGCCGCGTTGCGCGACAGCCGGTCCAGCTTGGCGATCACCAGCGTGGCGCCGGTGACCTTGGCCAGATGCAGCGCGCGGGCGAGTTCCGGCCGGTCGGATCTGCGCCCGCTCTCGACCTCGGTGAAGCGGGCCAGCACCTCCGCGCCGCGTTCATGTGCGAACCGCTCGATGCTGGCACAACTACATAATCTGTAAGGAGAAAAGCCTTGCAGCGCGCATCGCAGGAGACCAACCGGGCACGATGGAGGTTAGCAGACTGGTTTAATCTGACAATGCCGACGTCACGCTTCAAGCCTGAGTTGCGCAACATCGCCGCCAGGCGGATGGCCGCTGGACTCGTCTTGAGGTACCGGAAAGGGCAGGGTTGGCGCATGCGGCGGGGTTGGGTGCGCAATCAGCGGGGGCAAGCAACTTCCTCTGACATCACCCCCGGTAGAGATCATCAATCAAGGCGGCCTGCGGGTGATCGCGCTTGCGGATCACGTGGAACTGCACGCTGAAGCGAAGCCAGTCGGGCGCTACGGCCCGCATCCGTCCGGCGGCGACCCAGGGTGCCGCATAGTGGTCTGGCAGGAACCCGATCAGCCGACCCCCGAGGATCAGGACCGCCGCGCCCTCGGTCTCGGTCACGGTCGCGGCGTATCGGTCGTTCTCGAAGAACTGCGCGTCAAAACGTTCCAGGTACCCGCGCGAGATGCGTTGCGCGCTTTCCAGCATATCCTTGTCGATCCGGTCGGGCGACATCGCGAAGAAAGGGTGGCCCTTGCCACAATAGAGGCTGTTCTGTTCAGAAAAGAGCGAGCGGTAGTCCATTCCCGCCACGCGACGGTGTTCGGGGGCGATGGCACAGGCCAATCGCCCGTCGATGACGCCCCGTTCAAGCTGGCGCGGCGAGAGGACCGAGAGGTCCAGTTCAACCACGGGATGCCGCGCCTGAAACCGACCGAGGCCCTCGGCCACCAGACCGTCGTCAAGGGTCACGATCGCGTCGGGCAACCCTATGGCCAGCCGTTGCGCACCGGGGCGGGCCAGCGTTTTCACTTGCGCACGGAACTGGTCCAGTCCAGCCATCATCTCGGATGCCGCGCGATAGACCTCTTCGCCGGCAGAGGTCAGGCGAAACCCCGCACGACCGCGGTCGCACAGCCTCAGACCCAAGCGGCGTTCGAGATCGGACATATGCTGGCTGACCGTCGACTCCGCCACGTTCAGCCGTGCCGTCGCCAAGGCAAATCCCCCCGATTCCACAACGATCAGGAAGACGCGCAGCAGGCGCAGGTCGATGTCGCTGACCCGACCAATCACGATTGTCGAACCTTGGTTTGCCAGTCGTCCATGTAAGTGGCCGCAAATGTCGACAGGATGGCTGAAGTCTAGGAGACAGACCGATGCTGCGCCATACGATAGATGCGAACGCGTTTTCCCTTCCAAACAGCGGGATCATCCGGCTGGACGTGGCGCGGGAGCCCGGTAACAGGCTCGACATCCTGGCAAAACGCAATGGGCCGGGGCCGCGCGTCCTGATTGTGGGCGGCACCCATGGCGATGAATTTGAAGGCCAGATCGCAGCCATGGAACTGGCGCGTTCCCTTCCCGATCTGACCGTGCAGGGGACGCTGATCGTGCTGCCGGTCCACCATCCGGCCGCTGCCCGCGCCGGTTGCAGGACTGGCCCCGCCGATCAGCGCGACCTCAATCGCGCCTACGGCGCGGCAAGGCAGCCGGGACCAACCCAGGCCATAGCGGATTTTGTGACTGCGGCGCTGTTGCCCGAGGTCGACATGGTCATCGATCTGCATTCCGGGGGCTACAACACGGCTTTTGTTCTGTCGTCCAACTTGCAGGCGACGCCTGGGGGCGCCGAGTGGGAAGACATGCGACCGATGCTGATGGCGTTCGGGGCGCCCTACGCCATCACCTTCGACGAAGCCGGGGCAGACGGGATGCCGCATGCCGGCACGCTCGAGGGCCTGGCACGGCGCCTCGGCAAGCGCGCCCTGTCATCCGAGATCGGGGGAACGGGCGGCGTGACAGCGACTTCGGTTGGCGTCGCACGTCAGGGGCTGATCAATGTCTTGCATCACGTCGGCAGCGTATCTTCCCCCCTCGCCGTGCCGTGGCAGGACAGCTCCTCGATCGAGTTGTCGCTGACGCTGCCGGCCCAACACGTGACAGCGCCCGGCCCCGGGTGGTTCGTGCCTTCATGCCGACTGGGCGATGAGGTCAGCGTGGGCGACATGCTGGGGAATGTCATGCCAGACGACGATCCGCTGGACACACCTCACGCCATCATGGCGGCCACGAGCGGAACTGTCGTTGCCCTCCATCATCCCGTCCGATGCACGAAGGGGGACGTGCTCGTCTTCGTCGCCGCTCCGATGCCCAAAACTTCCGCAGATAATTTTTGAACTTCGCTTCGGGGTTCCGTCATCCAATGGCGGAACGTGTAGGGTTCTTATGCAGCATCAACAATGGAGGCTGCCATGAAGCTGCATGTTCTCGTTTGCGCCGCGCTAACCTTTGCCACGATGGCTCAAGCGGAGCCGTTGACCGTCGCGACCGAAGCGAGTTTCCCTCCCTTCAGCGCGACCGAGGCAGATGGAAGCTTTTCCGGCTTCGAGATCGACCTCGGCAATGCCGTCTGCGCTGCAGCGGGGTTCGAGTGCACCTGGGTCAAGCAGGATTTTGACGGTGCCATCGCGGCGCTGAACGCCAGCCAGTTCGACCTGATCTTCTCGTCGATGTCGATCAAGCCCGAGCGCGAAGAGGTCGCGGACTTCTCGCTGGCCTACTACACCGGCCCATCAGCCTTCTTTGGACCGGCTGGAACGACCGAAACAGCGGATGTCTGGGTCGAGGGCAAGACCATCGGCGTCTATGCCGGATCAACGCAGGACAGCTACATGCGTGCGAATTTTGCCGGTGCCGAGGTCAGGGGATACGAGAATATCGACCAGATCACGGCCGATCTTGCGGCCGGCCGGATCGATGGCATGTTCGTCGAAGAGCTTGCAGGTCTGGGCTTCTTGGGCGCCGAAGGCGGCGCAGCGTTCGTGAAGCTTGCGCCGATCTACGACGACATAGCGTTGGGCGCGGGCGTGGGCGCGATGATGCGCACGGGGGATGCGCGGATGGCCCGGATCAACGACGCCATTCGGGCGGTCTATGCCGACGGGACGTTCGCGGCGCTGGAGGACAAGTGGCTGCCCGAAGGCGCCACGATCGCGGCCGATCAGCTTTGGCCAGCGCAGTGATGGCGCTCCGCCCTGCATGACCTGGAGTCTGTTTGCCTGGGGCGATGCGGGGTGGGGGGATGAACTGGTCCGGGGGCTGGCGGTCACGCTGGCCCTTGCCGTCTTGAGCTTTCTGGGTGGCGTGATCCTTGGCACCCTCGCCGGACTGGCCGAGATGCGGCTGCGCTATGTCGGGCGGGTCCTGTCGGTCTACGCCGCCATCATGCGGGCCCTGCCTGAGCTCTTGGTCATTCTGACGGTCTTCTATGGCATCGGACCGTTGGTGCGTCTGGGTGGGCAGGCCATTGGCATCGATGGTCTCGGTCTTTCGCCATTCTGGGCAGGGACGCTGGCCATCTCGCTGGTCATCGGCTCGTACGTGTCCGAAGTCGCCAAGGGAGCCATTGCAGCCGTACCGCGCGGGATGGGCGAAGCCGCCTTCGCTCTCGGCCTGCCGCAGCGTCGCGTGACACGGCTGATCGTGCTGCCCTTGGCCCTGCGCCATGCCTGGCCTGGACTGACGAACCTCTGGATGGTGACGATCAAGGTCACGCCCCTCGTCAGTGCGATCCAGCTTGAAGACTTCATCCGCGCTGCTGGCACGGCGGGGCAGAACACCAAACACTACTTTCTGTTCTTCGGCGCGGTGATGGTGGTCTACCTCGCGCTGTCCGGCGCCTCGATGATTGCGCAATCGAGGGGGGAACAACGGCTCTTCCGCCATATCGGAAGGCCGTCGCCGTGAGGTGGGAGACGCTGGTTGAGCATTGGCCGCTTCTGGCTGAAGGTGCCGTGAACACGCTATGGCTGACGGCGGCGACGGTCCTGGTCGGCTTTGTCATCGCCTTTCCTGTCGCACTGGCCCGCAATGCCCGTAACCGGCTGCCGCGCAGCCTTGCCGCGGGTTTCGTCTTCGTGTTCCGAGGCGCGCCCTTGTTGGCGCTTCTCTTCCTCATCTACTACGGCGCGCCGGAGATCCCGCTGATCCGCGAGACTTGGGCCTGGACCTTGTTCCGCGACCCGATCCCCTGCGCGGCGGCAGCGCTCTCGCTCAACTCGGCCGGGTACCTGACCGAAGTGATCGCAGGGGCGTTGCGATCCGTACCGCATGGCGAGGTTGAGGCCGGGAAATCGCTCGGCCTGACCCGTTTGCAGGTGTTCCGCTTTGTGAAGCTACCCAATGCCGTGAGGGCCGGCATTCGCAACTACGGCAACGAACTGGTCTTCATCTTGAAGGGCACTTCGGTCGCAAGCCTTGTCACGATCATGGACGTGATGTCGGCAGCGAACCAGATCTACTTCAACACCTTTGACCTCTGGGCCCCGATGCTGGCAGCGGCTTGCCTCTACCTTGCCTTCATCGGCGCAATCACCGTCACGATCCGCGCGGTGGAGAGAAGGCTTCGCGTGCCGGGGCACTAGATGTGGAACCTCAACAGGTTGTCCATCGGTAACGCGAGACGGCTGATGGGTGGCTTGGAGTTTAGACTGCCGTGCGGGCGGTGCCAATTGTACATGTGGGTCCATTCCGGGAGG
>JANOGW010000099.1:0-6769 GCA_031406155.1 Pseudorhodobacter sp. | reverse complement strand
CCCCTCGCTTCTCAGCCAATTTCATCAGTTTCTCGCTGATGTATTCCGGGCCGTTATCAACACGAATAGTGCTGGGCTTGCCGCGCCATTCGATGATCCTGTCCAGGCTGCGGATGACACGTTCGGCGGGCAGCGAGAAGTCGACCTCGATGCCCAAGCCTTCGCGGTTGAAGTCGTCCAGCACGTTCAGCAGCCGAAACGCGCGGCCATCACCGAGGCGATCTGCCATGAAGTCCATCGACCAGGTGATGTTGGGGGCCTCCGGCACCGCCAGCGCATCTGGTTTGTCCCGCTTCAACCGTTTGCGGGGTTTGATCCGCAGGTTCAACTCCAGCTCGCAATAGATGCGATAGACGCGCTTGTGGTTCCAAGGGTGGCCTTTGACATTGCGAAGATGCAGGAAGCATAGCCCGAACCCCCATGTCTTGCGGGCGTCGGTCAGCCCGACCAGTAGATCGGCGATCTCTTCGTTCTCGGCGCGCAGCTTCGGACCATAGCGATAGCAGGTCTCGCTGACCCCGAAGGCCCGGCAAGCCAGGGCAATGCTCGCCCCTCGTCGCGCCACCGCGTTCTCGGCCATCTCGCGGCGTTGAGATGGCCCGGTCACTTTTTTCCAAGAGCTTCCTTGAGCAAATCCGCCTGCATGCTCAGGTCCGCATACATCCGCTTCAGCCGGCGGTTCTCATCTTCCATGGTCTTCATCTGGCTGATCAACGACGCATCCATGCCGCCATACTTCGCCCGCCACTTGTAGAACGACGCGTTGCTCATGCCGTGCTCGCGGCACAGCTCGGCCACCGGCACACCGCCTTCAGCTTGCCGCAGGATCGCGATGATCTGCGCCTCAGTGTATCTGCTTGTCTTCATTCGAAATCTCCTCGTTCATCCTGCCGAGAAAATTCTACTTTTGCAGCCCCTTACTTTCGGGGGGGATTACCGTAGCACCGCGCGCAGCCGGTGATGGGGCACAGATCAGGCAATAGATCAGCCGCCCGAGACTAAAGGCTACGAGGACCAAATCGAATATCAGCCCTTACTAGCCTGCCAAGTTCAGCAAGCGTTCGCTGTCTGGCAGTTGGTAGAGTCCCCATCAACGGGCAGTTCGTGCCGCTGCAAAGGCCCGGCGCACGGCATCTTCGCCGCTGCCGTCGGCCAGATGCCCGGCGCGGGCTTGCTCTATCCCGGCCAAGAGCCGATCACGCAGTGCCCCAAGTTCCGATTCTTCGCGTTCCAGCAGGCGCAGACCAGCCCGCAAGGCTTCGCTGGCATTCTGATAGCGCCCAGAACTGACCAGCCGGTCGACGAGATCGGACTGGGTGTCAGTCAAAACGACGTTTCTGGTGGGCATGGCATGCTCCTTCAGCTTCATTGGCAATATATGCCAACGGAGGCGTTTTGTCCACCAAGGTGTCAAAGGTGATCGTCAACCCAATTGCGCACGACGCTGCCCGGTATCGCCGCCAGCGCCCTTTCGGCATCCCTCGCCAGATCGAGGCGTTTGGGCAGTTTGACCTGCCGCACCAACAGGAAAATCGGTGCTGTCACCTGACCCTTCCCGGTTTTCGACTTGGAAACGGTCGCCTGGCCGCGTGTGTTCAGCCGCACGGCGTCGGCGACCAGCAGGCTTGGGCCTCGGCTGCGATAGACGAAGCGCAGGCGCAGACCGGTCTTTTGTTCCCACATGCCGGGCGTGATGCGCTTGCCGCCCAACGCCTTACCTGCGGCGGGCAGCGGGATGGCCAACCAGAAGCCGTTGCCCGAGCGGATCAGCGGGCCCGTGTCATGCGCGCCGATGATCACCGGCGCGTTGGACCAGACGAGGGCGGCGGCGTCCAAGCTATTGCGCCCCTTGGGATAAGTCTGCGACCGGATCGTGTTGGCCAGCCGTTGACCCAAACCCGCGCCAGTGATCTGCCGCCGCCAGGCGGATTTCAGGTTGGTGCCTGCTTGAGCCATTGTGACCGATACCGCCTTTTGGCCTGCCGCCACTTCGGCACGTATCAGGGCCACGAGGTCGGGGGTGAAGCTGATGTTCAGTTTCATGCTGGTCTCGTGTTCAATGTCCAGATCAGCCGTTCGCGGTCCAGCTTGGGTTCGCCCTGAAGGAGGAAGTCCTCCAACCCGATCCGGATCAGATCGTCCGGGACAGGTGTCGGCATGTTGGCCACGCGCGCATCCAATTGCGTCGTTTCCGACAGGATGCGCCCAGCTCCGAAGGGTGTGATCTCATCCGGCGATTTGCGGATGACACGGACGGCGACGCCGGGACCAGTTCCGCTCGGAAACCAGATGGCATCCACCGCCATGTTGGCATCAGTGAAGATGATGTTCTTCGCGGTGGCGAAGGCGCTCATCTCACTGCCTCCGATCAGTTGGAACTGAACAGGCGGATTGCGGTGCGCGGCCGCTTGTTGACCGGCAGGATCGATGCCTCGGTCAAGATGTTGATCCAGCGATCCTTGTCGTCCATCAGCTGGCGGGCATAAAGCGGCAGGCCGATGGTGTTGGCGAGGCTGATCTGGTTGGCCGGGCCGCCATAGGTGGTGAATGTGTCGATGGTACCGATCGGGAAGGCGATACACTCGCCAACCGGGATCAATCGTTCCGCGACGCCTGTCGAAAGCGTCACCGTGCCACGGTATTCCTCGAAGAGGATCCCCGCGAAGGGGAAAGACCGCCGCACATCTTGGCGCAAGGGCTGCGCGCCCATGGCCGAGTAGAACTTGTAGGCGTCCTGCGTCAGGGCGTGGCCAATCAGCTTGTCGAAGAACTCCGGGCTGACCAAGGCGTAGACGCTGATCATCGACTCGCCCAGAAGATTGTCCTCCACGGCCCGGATTGCATCGCGGACCTTGGCTTGGACGAGCGTTGTGGCGGTGCCGAGCAGGAAATCCACCGAGATCTGGGCCAGACCAAATTCGGTGAAGTAGTTGTAGAGCGTGGCGCCAGCGCCGTCCTTCACGATGCCGCGCAGGGCGTTCATCTCCATGTATTCGCGGGTCAGCGCGTGCTTGCGGCGCATCAGGGTCAACTTGCGCATCATCACCGTGGCCAGCTGCTCGTTCTCGCTGCCTCCGAACGCAGGCACGCCCTGAATGTCCGATGCCAGGATCACATCGTCATGCGGGATCCACGGCAAGCCAAAGGAGCGCATGCTACGTCCCTGCCGGGTGGCAACAGTGGCAGGCGCACCCAGCGGCACCGAGGGCAGGACGTTCAGCGCACCATCGAACTGCTCGATGATCACCGACCGCTGGGTGATGCCCTCTCAGCTGAACAGGCCGATCTCGCCCAGCCGGGTGTAAAGGTTGGGCAGGATGTTGATGGCTTGGGTCATTTCGGCAAGCGAATAGCCGCCCGCGTCAAACGGGTTGCGAATGATGGCGTTCATAATGTCTCCGGGGGATTGGATTTGAAGTCAGGGGGCGATTGCCGTCGCTGTGGATCAGGCGCTGGTGCGCGGCACGATCCCGACGGTGGTCAGTTCAGCGTATTTGGTGGCGGTCAGGGGAACAGTGTTGACCGACACGTCAAACACCAGCGCCGCTTTCGAGACGATGGCGGGGCCGCGCGCCAGGATGACGCCGGTGGCATCGGCAGCAGTCGCATCTGCCGGGTTCAGCAGCACCGCCACGGCGACGGCCGAACCATCGACAGCACCGACGACGGCCAGCTTGTATTTGCCGCTGGCGGTGATCTTGCCGAGCACGGATCCTGCCTTGTAGTTCGTGCCGAGGAGCAGGGTGATCGCCTCGTTCGTGTAGTTCGGGTCGATCTGGAATTTGACGACATCGCCTTGCGACGGTGCCTGCGTGAGGGTGGGCATGGTTCAGATCCCTTCGGGTTGGAGGTGCGTCAGGCGGATTTTCCAGCGCTGGCGGCACGTTTGACGGCGGCCAAGAGCGGGCTTTCTGGCGCGGCGGATTTGGGCGGCGGCACCACGGCAATGGCGGCCGCATCGCTGCGCGCGGCCGGCTGGTTCAGGCCGGATGCGCGCAGGGCGTCGGGCCTGATGCCCTTTTGCACCGCCTCGGCCACATCGATGGTCACGCCCAAGCGCGCAGCCTGTGCGCCGACAGTGGCCCGTTCCGCAGCTTCGGCGCGCACGAGGGCCACGGCAGTCGCGGCCTCGGTCGGAACAGGTGCGGGCGGCGCGACCGGAGCGGGCGGCGGCTCGACAGGCGCTGGCTGGGCCCGACCTTCGGTTTCATCGGGTGCAGGGGCTTCGGTCGCAGACGGTGCATTGGGTTTCAGCATCGACTCCTTGGAAAGGTGGGATTGTTGGGCGCGTCCGGGCCCAGCACTTCGGATCGTGCCGCGCCCATTCACGGCAGCGGCGAAGGCGGCAAAGGCCGATGCCGGGTCGGAAACGTCGTCGGCCAGCCCAGCGGCCAATGCTTCCGCGCCGCGATAGCATTCTGCTTCGGTGGCCAGCGCGGCGTCAGCATTTAATCTCCGCCCACGACCGGCTGCGACGGTCTCTGCAAACAGCTTACGGATGGCGTCGATTTCTCCCTGAATGCGCGCCCGAACTGGATCGGGCAGCGGCGCGTAGGGATTGCCGTCGACCTTGTGCGCGCCAGAATGGATCAGCGTGACGGTCACGCCCGCGTTCGAGAGTTGGCCGCTCAGGTCGGCATGCATCACAACGACGCCGATACTGCCGACCGCCCCGGTGCGCGGCAGGATGATCCGGTCGGCTTGCGATGCCAGCGCGTAACCCGCCGAAAAAGCGTGTTCAGCGACGAACGCCCAGACCGGCTTTGTTGCCCGTGCTGCCCGAATGGCGTCGGCCAAATCGAACACGCCCGCGACCTCGCCGCCGAAGCTGTCGATCTCAAGGGCAATGCCACGCACCGCGGGGTCCGAGGCGGCGGCGCCGAGTTGCGCGGCGATCCCCTCATAGGAGGTCTGCCCGGACGACTGCCCAATCCACGCCCCGCGATGCACCAGCACGCCGGAGACTTCGATCACGGCCACACCATCGACCATCGCAAATGGCGTCTGGCCATCCCGCTGATATTGGCCGGCCAGACCGGTCGTCAGGATCCCGGCCCGAGCGGGCACTGCGGCATGGGACATATCTTCTGGTGCGACATCAATTCCGGCCAGCCGCAACTGCCGCCCGGCGATACGCGGCCCGAGGCCGGAAAGGAACGCCATGGCCTTTGAGGGCTCGACCAACAGGGGCGTGTTGAACGCCCGCTGGGCGATCTGTGCATGGAACATCCGGATCACTCCTGCACGGCGACATCTTGGGTCTGGTTTTGGTCGGGATCCGACGTATCCTGTTTGGGCGCGTTCTCGTCGTCAGCATTTTGATCACCACCACCCGGTGCCTGCGCAGGCGATCCCGGGCGTCGGAAGTCGAGGCCGAGCCGTTTTTCGCGGTCGCGTTCGCGGGCGATTTCCGCATCAACCTGTTCGGCGTCATATCCACGTTCGGCAATGGCCTGGGTGCGCGATTTCAGCCCGGCTTCGATCTGGGCAATTTCGGCGTTGGCATCCTTCAGCGGATCGACCCAATCCCATTTCGTCGGCAACCAGTTGCAGGCCAGATACTCGGCGCGGCGACGGTCATAACCCGGCAACCGCAAGGCACCGGCCAAAACGGCGGTGTCCATAAACCTCGCCCAGACCGGGCGACACATTTGGAACACCATCACCGAATGCTGCCAGGCAGAGACGCGGCGACGAAACTCGATAAGCGACAGCCGGGAGTTCGAGAAGTTGCCCTTGGGTGTGGCGCTGGCCGATCTGGCGATGCCGCTGGCCCTTGCTGTCGTCATCGGGCGCGAAATCGTGACGGGCAAGAACTGGCGCAACCTGATCGTCCTTGCGATTCTGGGCGTGCTGACCCTGGGCAACGCACTTTTTCATCTCGAGGCAGCGCGTGGCGACTATGCTGCGCAGGGCTACGGCCTGAGGGTCGGGCTTGGGGCCGTGATCATGATGATCGCCGTGATCGGTGGGCGCATCGTGCCGTCCTTTACGCGCAGTTGGCTGGCCAAGCGCGCGCCCGGCCGATTGCCGGTGCCGCCGATGCAAAGGTTCGACAAGGCGGCGTTACTGGCCTTGCTTGCCGCTCTTTTGGTCTGGGTTGTGTAGCCCGAACACTCGGTGACCGGCGCGCTGTTGTTGTTGGCGGGAGCACTTCACGCGATCAGGCTGGGCCGTTGGGCGGGGGACAGGACTCTGGCTGAACCCTTGGTCGCGGTCTTGCATCTGGGATATGCTTTCCTGCCGCTCGGTGCCTTGGCATTGGGAACCGAGATCCTTGCTCCCGGCATCGTCGGAATGGCCGCGGCGCAGCATCTGTGGATGGGTGGTGCTGCGGGCCTGATGACGCTGGCCGTCATGACCCGGGCCACGCAGGGCCATACCGGACAAAACTTGACCGCCGGGCCGGGCACGATCGGTATCTATGCCGGCCTGGTGGTTGCGGTGCTGGCGCGGGTTGCCGCCGGACTTTGGCCTACTCAGGCGTCTGTCCTGCATATGGTTGCGGGGACCGCGTGGATATTGGCCTTCGCAGGATTTGCCGTGATCTATGGCCGCCTCCTTTTACGCCTGCCAGCCGCAAAGCACATCTGAAAGGCGGTGCGATCCGTGGACTGGCTGGAATTCGCGGCGGCCTTTGCGGCGTTCTTCGTGACCCATTCGGTGCCGCTCCGACCGTCCTTTCGTCCCCGACTGCAGCAGGCCCTTGGTCGGCGCGGTTTCACGCTGGCCTACTCTGCACTGTCGCTGACTACGCTTGGCTGGTTGA
>JANOGW010000072.1:0-40458 GCA_031406155.1 Pseudorhodobacter sp. | reverse complement strand
GCCGCGTGAAGTTCGATCATGTCAAAATCGGCTGCTTCTGCCATTTCGGCAGCCTTCACAAACTGCCGCGTGATCTTGTCCATATCGTCGCGGTCCATCGCCTTTGGCGTGGCGTTCCCTGCCGACCACGGGATGGCACTTGCCGACAAAAGCGGCCAGTTGCCCGATACCAGGGGCGCGTCCGCTTCGGCCCAGCCTACCTGCGTTGATCCCTTGCGCCCGGAATGGCCGATCTGGCAGCAGGTCTTCGCCGCCGTTTCCGCATGGATGAAATCATTCAGCCGTTTCCATGCCACCTCGTGCTTTGGCGCATAAAGCCCGGTGCATCCCGGCGTGATGCGCCCATTGGGTGAGACGCATGTCATCTCGGTGTAGACCAACCCCGCGCCGCCTTTGGCGCGTTCGGCGTAATGGATGAAATGCCAATCCCCCGGCGTGCCGTCCACCGCGCGGTACTGCGCCATGGGCGACACGACAACCCGGTTGATCAACCGCAGCCCCCGCATCTGAAACGGCGCGAACATCGGCGCGCGCCCCGGCGCGCCGCCCGCCCCGGCAGCAAACCAATCCTCTGCGCCGCGCAGCCAAACGGGGTCGCGCAGCCTAAGGTTTTCGTGGGAAATCCGCTGGCTGCGCGTCAGCAGCGAATAGGCAAACTGCACAGGCGGCATGTCCAGATAGCGTTCCACCTCTTCGAACCATTCCAGCGAATTGCGTGCGGCAGATTGCAACCGCAGCACCTCGATCCGGCGTTCTTCCTGATACCGCTCAAAGGCCGCTTCGATGCTGGCTTCGGTGTGCAGATACCCCGCCAGCGCAATCGCACTGTCCAGTGCCAGCCGCGTGCCCGATCCGATCGAAAAATGCGCCGTCGCCGCCGCATCGCCCATCAGCACGACATTGTGGTGATACCAGCGTTCGCAAATCACCCTCGGGAAATTCATCCAGACCGCCGACCCGCGCAGATGCGCCGCGTTCGAGATCAGCGCATTCCCACCCAGATGATCGGTGAAGATGGCGCGGCACGTCTCTACGGTGTCTTCCTTTGACATCGCATCGAACCCCCAGGCATCCCAGGTCGCCTGCGAGCATTCCACGATGAAGGTCGCGGTGGTGTCATCGAACTGGTAGGCATGCGCCCAGACCCAGCCGTGCTGCGTCTTCTCGAAGATGAACGTGAACGCGTCGTCGAACTTCGCCTGGGTGCCCAGCCAGACGAATTTGCAGAGCCGGGTGTCGATTTCGGGCTTGAAGACGTCGGCGTATTCCTGCCGGACGGCTGAGTTCAACCCGTCGCTCGCCACCACCACGTCATAGTCAAGGCGGTACTGCTCTGCTGATTTGAACTCTGCTTCAAACTGCAAATCCACACCCAATTCGCGTGCCCTTGCCTGAAGGATGATCAAAAGCTGCTTGCGCCCGATTCCGGCAAACCCGTGCCCGCCTGACACGTTGCGCACGCCGTTCTGCACCACGGCGATATCATCCCAATAGGCGAAGTGATCCTTGATGGTCTGCGTGCTGACCGGGTCATTCTTCGCCATATTCGACAGCGCATCATCCGAAAGCACCACACCCCAACCAAAGGTATCATTCGCCTTGTTGCGTTCCAGCACCGTTATCTGATGCGTTGCATCGCGCAGTTTCATCGAAATCGCAAAATATAGCCCCGCCGGACCGCCGCCAAGGCAAAGAACCTTCATGCCTGCTTCCTCTAGGTGTTTCACGATCCCACCAGCGTTGCACCCCTTGAAAACAATTTCAAGCTTGAAATTTAATCTTGAGTTTTGAACAGGAAGCGGCAAGATGCCCGCATGGAAAGCAACGCCCCTTCGGACCACAACACCTTGCATCCCATGATCGGCGTCGTGGGGCTTGGCACCATGGGTCTTGGCATCGTGCAGCTTTACCTGACCGCCGGATTTCGGGTGATCGCAACGGATGCTAACGCGCCGTTGCTGACCACCGTGCCGGTACGCCTGATGCAGGCGCTGGAGACCCGCGTGCAGGCCGGCAAAATGACAAATGACCAGCGCGATGCCGCCCTGCGACGCCTGCGACTGGTGACGCAAGCCCAGGACATGGCGCGCGCCGGTCTGCTGATCGAGGCGGTTGCCGAAGACCTGGACACCAAGCGCCGCGTGATGGCGACGCTGGAAGGCGTACTTGGCACGAATGCTGTGCTGGCGACCAACACCTCGGCCTTGTCGGTGGCGGCCGTGGCCGAAGGGCTTGACCGCCCCGCCAATCTGCTGGGCCTGCATTTCTTCAACCCGGCACCCGCCATGAAACTGGTCGAACTGATTGGCCACTCTGCCACCTCGGAAACGGCGCTGACGCTGGCCAGATCGGTGACCGAGGCCGCAGGCAAGACGGTGATCGCAGCACCCGATCGCCCCGGCTTCATCGTCAACCGCTGCGCACGGCCATTTTATGGCGAGGCTTTGGCGATGCTGGAAGAAGGCATGTCCGCCGCCGATATCGATGCTGCCCTGATTGCTGCAGGCTACCGGATCGGCCCTTTTGCCCTGATCGACCTGATCGGCGCCGATATCCATCTGGCGGCCACCGCAGGGCTGTCGGCAGCGATGAACGGCCATCCGCGCTATCATGTCTTCGATGCCCTGCGCGCGCAGGTCGCCCGGGGTGATCTGGGCCGCAAGACCGGCGGTCGTGGCTTCGTGGGGGCAGCACTACCGCCCCCCGCCAATGCCGCCGCCATTGCCCTGCGCATCGAGGCGACCCTGATCAACGAGGCCGCGTCCCTGCTGGCCGAAGGTGGTGTCACGGCAGCCGCCATCGACACCGGCCTGCGGCTTGGCATGAACTTCCCGCGCGGCCCGTTCGAGGCGCTGAAGGTGCACGGTCTGCCCCGCATCCTGGCCGTGCTGGACGCACTCGAAGCGGCGGCACCCGCGCATCTGCGGGGTCGATATGCCGCCAGCCCTGCCTTGATGGCCGTGGCATGACCGAAGTTTTCCTCTGCACGTTCCGTCGCACCCCAATCGGGCGCTATTCCGGTGCGCTGGCGCAGGTGCGCCCCGACGACATGGCGGCCCATGTGATCGACGCGTTGCTGGCATTGCACCCCGGTCTTGTGGTGGACGAGGTGATCCTCGGCTGTGCTAATCAGGCGGGCGAGGACAACCGCAATGTCGCCCGCATGGCGGTGCTGCTGTCCGGCCTGCCCGAAGATGTGCCCGCCCTGACGGTGAACCGCCTTTGTGCATCGGGCCTTGATGCAGTGATCGCGGGCGCGCGCGCCATCCGCGACGGCGCAGAGGTGATCATCGCGGGCGGCGTCGAAAGCATGACCCGCGCGCCCTTCGTGATGCCGAAATCCGATACAGCCTTCGGACGCGGCGCGCAGATCTTCGATACCACCATCGGCTGGCGCTTCGTCAATGACCGGATCGCTGCCGCCTATGGCATAGACTCCATGCCGGAAACGGCGGAAAACGTCGCGGCCGATCATGGCATTTCGCGCACCGATCAAGACGCATATGCCCTACGCAGTCAAACCCGCTATGACGCCGCATGGCATAGTGCCGACATCGTGCCCGTGACGCTCCGCCCGCACAAAGGCGGGCCAGAGGTAGCGCGCACCGACGAACACCCGCGCGCCACCAGTCTCGAAAGACTGAGCGCGCTTCCCACACCCTTTCGCGAGGGCGGCACCGTCACTGCAGGCAATGCTGCGGGCATCAATGACGGCGCCTGCGCGATGATCCTCGCCTCGGCGGCGGCGGTGAAACGTTATGCGCTGACCCCGCTCGCCCGCGTCGGGCTGGCCGCCAGCGCCGGGGTCGCCCCGCGCGTGATGGGCACGGGTCCCATCGCCGCCCTTGCCCGCCTGACCCAACGCACCGGCCTGACCGTGCAAGATTTCGATGTGATCGAACTGAACGAGGCTTTCGCCGCCCAAGTCCTGGCCTGCACCCGCACCTGGGGTCTGCCCGATGACGCCCCACAGGTGAACGCCCATGGCGGCGGCATCGCAATGGGGCATCCGTTGGGCATGTCGGGCGCACGCATCGCGGCCACAGCGGCGCGATGGCTGTATGAAACAGGCGGCAATAACGCACTGGCGACACTCTGCGTCGGCGTCGGCCAAGGCGTCGCTCTGGCGCTGCATTCGGTATGAGGTTTTGATGATGAACGACGGCTCGGGCTACTTTCTGTATCATTCCATCGGGCAATATCCCGGCAAGGCCGATGATCTTGCTGCCGCCATGGCAGACTTCGCCCGCGTCTGGGGCACCAGTGACGATGCGCAATGGGCCTATGCGCTTGGCAAACGTGCGGCGTTCATCGACCGTTGGCGCGCGATTATCAAGGCCCCCGAAGCCTCGGTCACCACCTGTGAAAACGTCACCTCGGGTCTGCATATGCTGATCACGGCCCTGCCCGCCAACGCCCTGCGCGGCAAGCGCGTGCTGGTGGCCGCCGATTGCTTTCCCTCGAACCATTTTCTGCTATCCGGGCTTGCCGAACGGATGGGCTTCACGCTTGACACCGTGCCCCTGCGTCAGGGTGCCAGTTGGGTCGAGGACGAAGACTTCGCCGCCCGCTGGGGCCCGGATGTCGGCCTTGCGCTGCTGACATGGGTCAGTTCCACCTCGTCGCATCGCACCGATCTGGACGCGATGGTGGCGCATGGCCGCCGCATGGGCAGCCTGATCGGCGTGGATATCACCCAAGCGGCGGGCCTGCTGCCCTTCAATGTGCGGGAACCGGCGGTCGATTTCACCCTGTCGACCAGCCTGAAATGGATGTGCGGCACGCCGGGCGCCGGCATCCTGCATGTGGCCCACGCGCTGATTGCGCGGTGCCGCCCCGAGCTTTGCGGCTGGTTCAGCCAGAACAACCCGTTCTCCTGGGACCTCGACAAATTCGCCTTCGCCCTCGATATCCGGCGTTTCGACAACGGCACCCCCGGCACCATGGCTGCTGCCGCATCTCTGCCCGCCCTTGACTGGCATGCCAGCGAGGATGCGCTTGCCATCCTGGCGCACAACCGCGTGCTGACAGCCATGATCATCGATGCCGCCACAGACATCGGCCTGCAGTTTGCCACCCCAAAACCCGAGGCCGGGCGTGGCGGGTCGGTCATGCTGCGCCTCGCCGACGCTGCAACGGCGCAAAACCTGCTGCAAACGCTGCGCGAGGCCGATCTGCATGCCGATGCGCGCGGCGCCACCTTGCGCCTGTCGCCGGGTATTCTGACCACATCTGACGGCACAGATCGTTTGATCACGGCGCTACAGGTGTTGAAGCAAAGCTGACGCTGCCAGTTCACTTGGTAAAAATATCCCCGCCGGAGGCATTGCAACCGAAACCAGATGCGCTGCGCGCGGGATTATTTTTACAAACGCGAAACGGCAAAACTATTGATGGTTGCCAATGCACCGTCCAGCGCCTTGCCCGGCTCGTCCATCAGCGCCGCGTCGCGCAGGCGGCGCGCCCAGTCGGCGGCATCTTCGCGGTGCTTCACCAGATCGATCCCGGCCAGAACCCGGTCGAATTTCGACAGACCCCGCACATGGGTGTCGGAATAGCCTTTGACCAGACGGCGGCAGCCGATGATTTCCACCGCCAGATCATAGTTTTGCGGCAGCGTTTGCAACGCCAGCGCAAGCCAGCGGTCCAGATGCGTCATCTCATGGCGATGGCGCAGGGTCCGCAACCGGTAGCCCCGCAACCCGCCCAAGGCGTGCAGCATCAGGAACGCGAACACCCTGTCGGTGCGCAACCGACGCCCCTTGTTGACCCACCGATCCAGCCGGGCCATGCCCTTCGCGCTCGCCTCCAGCCGCGCGCCAAGCCCTGCTGGCAGCAATCCCGCGATTTCCTCGGCGCGCGGATGCATGAATTCGGTCACCTGCATGACATGACCTGGCCCCGCACCCATCTCGGCGCGGATCCGGTCAACCCGCCCGGCCCGGGTTTTCAGATCAGCCACCCGGATCACATCATCATAGGCCATTGCGTTGGCAATGTACTTCGCCGCCGCCACCGACAGGCGAAAGTGCTGCGCATCTGTGTCGCGGTCCACCACGGATTGGAGTCGGGCAAGGTACGCCTCGCCGTAATCAACCGATTGAAAATCAACCACCTTGCGCAGACCAGCCCGCGCCATTTCGGCCACCGGTGCCGGCAAACCCGCCGCCCGTGCGACCAGCCTGCTCCAATCCCCAACCAACCGGCCCGGCCCTGAAGGCGTCGCATCACGCAGGGGTGCAGCCGGCGCTTCCACCACCCGTTCTGGCAAAGTCACCGCGTCGAACCCGGCGGCAAAGGCGCGCAGGCTGGCATCGACCCCCTTACCCGACGCGCGGATCGCCGCCTCGTAGGCCGCGCGCGGGAAGGGCAGTGCGCCCGAGGCCGCTAACCCGCCAAAAAGACTGGCCGAAATCACCGATCCAGCGCCCACCGCAAGGCGTTCGAAGTCCGCCAGCACCAACTTTTGCGCCGCAATTTCTGCCGCCGCCACCACTTCGGCAGCATTGGCAATGCCGTCCCCCGGCACCATCTTTTCCGAAACCGCCAGCGCGCGATGCGTGGACCCGATCAACACCGTGCGGTCCGGCGTCACAAAACCGCGCAGGATCGACCGGCCCACCTCCATCATCTCTGACGCGATCAGGATATCGACATCCCCCGCCGCCGGCATCAGCGAAAAAACCGGTTCACGGTCGCTGCGCGGGCACATCTCGATGTAATAGACCGTGGCCCCGGTGCGCTGTGCCACGCCTGCGACAGATGTTGCCTGCACTGCATAGCCGCCTGCGCGGGCCAGGTTCTCGATCCAGCCCGCCACTACGCCGCCGCCCTGCCCGCCGACCGCCATCACGACCAGTTTGATGATCCCGGTCAGCCGCGTATCGACGGCCTGTGCAGCAAGCGGCTGTTGCATCGTCATGGCGCACCGCCAAAGGTCAGCCTGCGTGCCGTGCGCCGCGCCTGCAACCACCCGATGATGCGGACGCGAAGTTTGTGCAACCACCGCTCCCGAGCCCCGGGATTATGCACCACATCGGCGCGGTAAAAGCTGGGGCACAGCACGGCGGCATCGGCCACCTCGCCACAATTGCCACAGCCGACGCAGGATTGATCGATGCTCGCCACCGGGTCATCGCGCAGCGGATCGTCGAGTTTCTTGAGCGAAAGCGACGGACAACCAGACAGCCGGATACAGGCATGATCACCTGTGCAGATATCCTCATCGACGCCGAAACGCGGAATATCAACGCGGCGACCTTCCTTGATCGCCCTGTTTCGCAATGGCTTTTCCCGGCGCTGTTTGTTCAGCATGCATTCGGATGACGCCACAATCACCTTCGGCCCCGGCGCCTTGGTAGTCAGCGCCTCGCGGATCACATTGCGCATATGTGTCACATCATAAGTCCGGTCCACTTGGCGCACCCAATTGATGCCAATGCCGTTCAACGCCTTGGAGATCGGGTTTTTCGTGGCCTTGGTGGCATTGTCAGCCCGGCTCGACATCACGTCCTGCCCCCCCGTTGCCGCCGAATAGAAGTTATCCACCACAATCGCCACGCCGTCAGATTTGTTGAACACCATGTTGGTGAACGACGACGACAACCCGTTGTGCCAGAACCCGCCATCGCCGATGATGGAAATCGGCCGCCGCTCGCCGCCCGCGTCGAACGCGCCATTGGCGGCGGGTCCAAGACCGAACCCCATCGTCGCGCCGCCGATTTCGAACGGCGGCAGTGCCCCGAACAAATGGCAGCCGATATCGGCGCTGATCTGATGTTTCCCCAGCTCTTTTTCCACCAGCTTCATCGCCGCGAAAATCGGCCGTTCCGGGCAACCGGTACAAAACCCCGGCGGGCGGATCGGCACGGTTTTCGACAGGTCCGGAATGGCAGGCGCGTCTTGGTTGGGCGCACGCACTTGCCCCGGCAGCATCTGTGGGGCCGCGGCTTTCAGGAACGCGCTGACCCCGTCCAGCATCACCTTGCCGGTATATTCCCCCGCCATCGGCAACACCCCCTTGCCGTACAGCTTCACCCGCGACCCCGCGCGGTAAAGGTACGATCCAAGCTGTTGTTCGATGAACTCCGGCTGGCCTTCCTCAACCACCAGCACTGCCTCTTTCCCGTCGCAAAACGCCAGAAACTCCGATGAGATCAACGGATAAGTCACGTTCAGCACATACAGCGGCACCTCGGTATCGCCGTAGATATTGGCCAGCCCCAGCCGCTGCAAGGCGCGGATCACGCCGTTGTACATACCGCCCTGCACGACGATGCCGATGGGCGCGCGCTCCGGGCCGAACTGTTCGTTCAACGCGTGTTCCGTGATGAATTTTTCCGCCGCAGGCCAGCGGTTTTTCACCTTGTCCTGTTCATGCACATAAGACATTGGCGGCAGCACCACCCGGGCAAAATCCGATCTTGGGTTGGACAGCGCGTCCTTCACCGACAACGCTGGCCGCCGATTATCGCGCGTTTCAAACGACCCCGTCACATGGCAAGACCTGATCCGCATCATCAACATCACCGGGCTGTTCGACGCCTCTGACAGCGCAAAGCCATCCCCCACCGCCTTGACAATGCTCGGTAAATTCGGCCTTGGGTCCAGCAGCCAGAACTGGGATTTCATCGCAAAGGCATGGCTGCGTTCCTGCATGATGCTGGACCCCTCGCCATAATCCTCGCCCAAAATCACCAGCGCCCCGCCGGTAACCCCCGAGGATGACAAGTTCGCCAGCGCATCCGACGCCACATTCACCCCCACCGGCCCTTTAAACGTCACTGCCCCCCGGATCGGATAATGCACAGAAGCCGCCAGCATCGCCGCCGCCGCCGCCTCATTGGCACTCGCCTCAAACCGCACACCAAGTTCGCCCAGTAAATCCTGCGCGTCCGCCAGCACATCCATCAGATGTGAAATCGGCGCGCCCTGATAGCCCCCCACATAGCCTACACCGTTTTCCAGCAGCGCCTTGGTGATTGCCAATATCCCCTCGCCGGTAAAGGTTTCCCCTGCCCCCAGCCTCAGATCTTCGATTTCCGCTTTGAAGGACCGTTCTGCCATGGCTTAAATCTCGTGTTTGCGGATGTTGATCAGCATCTTTTGCAAGATGCCAACGAAGGCGCGGCGTTCATCATCAGTTATACCACGAAACATGCCCGCATAGGTGCGCGCCATATGCGGCCACAGCTGCTCGAACGCCATGCGTCCGGCGTCGGTAATCAAAACCCGCGTGGCGCGGCTGTCGGTTGCGTCGGCCTCGCGCCGCACCAAGCCGTCCGTCACCAGTTGATCCAATGCGCGGCTAAGCGTCGATTGCTCAACCACTGCGTAAACTGCCAGTTCCCGGATCGACGGCCCTTCGATGACCGCCAACACTGCCAGCGCCCGCATCTTTTGCGTGCTTAGGCCCAGCCCCGCCATCTCTTCGCGCAGACTGGCATTATACCGCCCCATGATGCGGTTCATCAGATACGGCGCGAAATTGCTCAGGCCAATTTCACCCAGCCGGGCCGTGACGGGCGGTTGATCCTTCATGCGCCCAACCTTTTCGCGGCCAGATACCCCGACCCACCGCCAAGCCCGGGCCCCGGATGCGTCGAGGCCCCGATATGACAAAACCCGCGCAACCCGTTGGTGCCATTGGTTGAATGCGCAAAGGGCCGCCAGATGAAAAACTGATCAATCGAACACGCCCCGCCATAGGGATCGCCACCGACAAGGTTGATGTTCATCGCCGCCAGATCGCTGGGTGAATAGGCCCGCCGCGCCAGTTTGATGCCTGCGAAATTCTTGATATGCCGCGCCAGCACCGCCTCGATCCGGTCAGCAAACGCCTCCCGCACCGCCTCGGTCCAGTCCGGCCCTGTCTCTATTACCCCCGCCGCATCGCCCTTGATCACCCGCGGCGCGTCCGGAATCTGCAGCCACAGCACCGCCTTGCCGGACGGCGCACGCGATGGATCAAGCCTATGCGGCTGTCCCACACAAATCGTCGGCACCGCAGGTAACATCCCCCTCTCCGCCTCATTCGCGGATTTCGAAACACTATCGACCCCATCCGCCAGATGGATCAGCGCCACATCCTCCAGCCCCGGCGATAGCCATTCCGGCACCCGGTCCAACGCATAATGCAGCTGAAAATTCCCCCGCCCGTGACGATACTTCTGCGCCGCCGCCTTATCCTCGGCCACGATCACATCGCGCAACAACCGCTCCGCCAACTGCCCGGGCGCGACCGACGCCAACACCGATTTCGCGGCAATCACCTCACCGCCCACCAACGCAACCCCCTTCACCCTGCCCCCAACCGTTTCAATCCGGTCCACGTCCGCGCCAACCCGCAACTCACCCAAATGCGCCTCAATCAACGCTTTGAACGCGGCCACCGCAGCCCCAGCCCCGCCCTTGATCACCGGTGCCCCAGCCGCCTCCAGCGCGAACGCAATCACCTGACCCATCTTCGCCGAATACGTTGCCTCGGGCGTCAGCCCGGTATGCAGCACCCACGGTGCCCATAACGCCTGCACCAACGGGCCTTGATAGCTATTCTCTAACCAACCCCGCGCCGGTTGCAACGCCAGCCCGAACCACGCCGCCAACCCCCGCAGTCGCCGCTTGCGCATTTGCCCGAACATCAGCCTTAAAGTCGGCCAAGACCACAACGCACCCCCCAGCAGCGCAAACATAAACGGCGCGTCACTTTCAATGCTGCCCACATCGCGAGCGTGCTGATCACCATCCCCTGCCGACAGGTTATTCAACGCAGCGACATTGCCCGCCCGATCCGTCGTCAGCACCAGCGACGACCCGTCAGGCCGCAGAACCGCTGTCGGATGCGCCGAATGACAGAACTCCAACCCATGCCGGGCCAGATCAGCCCCCAACGCGGCGTGAGCGGGCGAGGTCAGAAACAGCACAAACGTCGTCGCCATCACATCATGGGTAAAGCCGGGCAAGGTTGCCTCGGCGCTGAACATGCAGCCGCCAAGACGATCTTCGCGTTCCAGCACCAGCACCTTGTCGCCTTTGCGCGCCAGCATCGCAGCCGCCACCAGCGCGTTGATCCCCGAGCCAATGATGATATGATCATAGGCCACCGCTTAGGCCTTTGGCACCAAAGCCAGTGCCCTAATCGGCGACCCTGTACCGTTCTTTATCTTCAACGGTGCCGCAATCAGGATCGCACCCTTGGCGGGCAGCTTGTCCAGATTGGCGAGACTGGCCAGCCCGTAGCGGTTGTTCTTGTGCAAGAGATTATGCGCGGGAAACGGCGGTGTCATGCCGCCCGCCTGCCCCGCATCGGTGCCGATGCACTGGCTGCCCCAGCCGACAATGCCCTTGTCCAACAGATACTGGATCACCTCTGCGGTCGGCCCCGGTGTGTGCGGGCCGGTTTCATCGGCGTTCAGGAACGCGGCCGCGTCATGGCTGCGCGCATCCCAATCAGACCGCAGAACCACCCATTCGCCGGCATTGATCGGGCCGTGCTTTGCCTCCCACTCCTGCACATGCTTGATGGTCAGCAAGAAATCGGGGTTGACGCTGCATTCGCGCGCAAAATCGAGCACGTTGACCGGTGCCACCAGCCGCTGCATGGGGATGGTGTCGGTGTAGCCATCGGTATAATCGCGGCCGGTGATCCAGTGATGCGGCGCATCGAAGTGCGTGCCGGAATGTTCCCCAAGCTTCAGCCAGTTCCAGGCCCAGAACGGCCCGTCAGCATCATATTCGCTGATCCGGTGAATTTCGATGGCGGGGGTGTCGCGGGCGAAATCCGGCGGCAGCTTCAAAAGCGGCGTATCGGGGCCAAGGACACCCGAACAATCCACCACCTCGATACCGCCCGACAGCAGCATCGCGCCAAGATTGTCCAGCACATTTTCAGCAGTCATTTCACTCTCCCCTGTGAGGCGCGCCGTCTGCACTGTAGGGGGCACAGCAGGTGCACAGCTATCATACCACTATTTTTCAAACCGTCGTCTTGACCCGTTTCCACCCATCCGGCTTGGGGTGCCGACCCGCAGGTCCGCTTTTAATCACACTAGACAGATTTATATGCATTTGCAAATATCCTTGCGTAAACCGGGGGCCGTCTGCATGACCACAAGCCTTGATGCGGTGCTGATCGGTGCGGGGCACAACACGCTTGCCGCAGCGCTGCATCTGTCTGCCAAGGGTTGGCGCGTGGGCGTGTTCGAACAGGCAGAAGTTGCGGGCGGAGCAGTGAAAACCGGCGAATATACCCTGCCGGCCTTCCGACACGACTGGGGGGCGATGAACCTGTCACTCTTCGCCGGATCGCCGTTTTTCAAGGCTTACGGTACGGAATTGCAGCAGCACGGGCTTGAATTCGTTCTCGCCTCCCGGCCTTTTGCCTCGGCCTTTGCCGACGGCAGCTGGCTTGGCGTATCCACCGACAGCGCAGCGAACGAGGCCGGTATCGCCGCGCTTTCACAAAGCGATGCCGACGCATGGGCGGGCATGTCCACCGCTTTTGGCGCACAAGCCCCGCATATCTTTGGGCTTTTGGGCTGCCCGATGAATTTCCGTGCGCTTGCATATTTCATTTTCAAAACACTTCGCACTTTGGGGATCGCCAAAAGTCTGGACCTCGCCCGCCTGCTGACGCTGTCGCCCCGGCAGTTCCTGACGGAAAATTTCACTTCTGACCATATGCGCGCAACGCTCGGTGCCTGGGGGATGCACCTTGATTTCGGCCCCGATATCGCGGGCGGTGCGGTGTTTCCCTATCTGGAAGGCATGACCGGGCAGGCCTTTGGTATGGTGTTGGGGCGGGGCGGGGCAGACATCATCATCCGGGCCATGATAAAGGCGATCAGGGCACGGGGCGGCGTCGTGGAAACCGGCGTTTCCGTCGCCCGCATCCTCCATTCCGGCGGCAAGGCAACCGGCGTGGAATTGAAGGATGGCCGTGTCATTAAGGCCCGGCGGGCCGTGATCGCCGGCGTCGCACCGCGTGCTCTGACCCGGCTGACGGGCGGCACCACGCCTGCATTCGATGCGGCAATGGCGCGGTTTTCCCATGCGCCGGGCACCATGATGATCCATCTTGCGATGGACGCGCTGCCCGATTGGGCGGCGGGGGAGGATTTGAAATCATATGCTTACGTACATCTGGCCCCAAGTCTTGACCAGATGGCACGCACCTATCAGCAGGCCGTGGCGGGCCTGTTGCCGGATGAACCGGTTCTGGTCGTGGGGCAACCAACGGCGATTGATCCATCGCGCGCGCCGAATGGAAAACATGTCCTGTGGTTGCAGGTCCGCATGGTCCCCGGTGTCATTCTGGGCGACGCAAAGAACGAAATCGCCAGCACCACCTGGCCCGATTCGGCCGAGCCGTTTGCCGCCCGCGCGCTGGACATCCTGGAGAAGTACGCGCCCGGCACCCGTACAAAAATCCTTGCCCGCCGCATCGTGACCCCCGATGACCTGAAGGCCGACAATCCAAATCTCGTTGGTGTGACCAACTATGCGGCAGCCACCATCTGCACCAACATTTCCTTTTCCGCCCCGCCCGCGGCCACGCAGACGGGTCCACCCCGATCAAGCACCTGCACCTGACCGGCGCCGCCGTTTGGCCCGGTGCAGGAACCGGTGCCGGATCGGGTTTTCTACTCGCGAAACGCCTAAGCCAACGTTAAAAACAACCAACAGGGAACACGAAAATGCAGCTGAACCGACGCTCACTTTTGCAACTTTCCGCCGCCACCGCCGCCCTTGGCATCACTGGATTGCCCGCCCGCGCGCAGGCGATCGAGGAACTGGTTATCGCCTATAATGTCAATCTGCCAAGCTGGGATCCGACTGTCGGCCCTTCGGCGGTTAACCCCACGATTCAAGGGCTTTATCAGTCCGTCTTCGACCAGTTTATCTTGCAGCAACCAGATCTGAAACCAGCGCCGGGGTTGCTGACCGAATGGGGCTGGAATGAGGATAAAACCAAGGTTTCCATGACCGTGCGCGAAGGTGTCACCTGGCACGACGGCAGCCCGTTTACCGCCGAAGATGTGGCGTGGTCCCTGACCCGCGCAGCGGATGAAAAGACTGGCAACCCCATTCAATTCATCTGGTCTACGCTGGCCAATATCAAAGCCGAAGGCAATACCGTAACCGCCGACGTAGCGCGGTTTGAGCCGACCATTTTCAAATGGATGTACTTCCTGACCGGCTATGTCCTGCCGAAGGCTTACTACGAAAAAGTCGGTGCCGAAGGGTTCGAAGCCGCCCCGATTGGCACCGGCCCCTACGTGGTCGACAAGTTCGAACGCAACGCCTTTGTGCGGTTGAAGGCCAATGCCAACTATTGGGGCGGCAAGCCGGATTTTGACACCGTGACCATCAAATTCGTGACCGACGCCACCGCCCGCGTGGCCGAAATTGAAAGCGGATCGTCGCACGTAACGCTGGAGATGCCCTATGAAGAATACGACCGCCTGAAGGCCACGATGAACGGAGTGGCAGCACCGATTTCCGACATCGGCATGATTTTCCTCAATGATATCGAGGCGATGACCGATCCGAACGTGCGCAAAGCCGCTGCCCATGCGATTGACAAGCAGACCATTATCGACCGTCTGCTGTCAGGCTACGGCGTCAAGATTGACACGCTGGAGACGCCGCAATACGACGCTTACGATGCCAGCATCGCGGTGCCCTATGACGAAGCGAAGGCGATTGAACTGCTGGCGGCATCGGGATTCGGCCCCGACAATCCGGTAAAATTCAAAATCCAGACCACCAAGGGGTTCAAGCCGAAAGACTATGAAATGGTGCAGGCCATCGTCGGTTTGTGGCGCAAGGTCGGCATCGAGGCCGAAATCGAAGTCTATGAAATCGCCAAGCACTACGAACTGCGCGCGGCAGATCAACTGGCCCCGGCGGCGTTCTACAACTGGGGCAATTCGGTGGGCGATCCGACCACCTCGACAGGCTTTGCGATGTTTGGGCCAAGTCCACACTCAGTTTGGGATGGCGAGGATCTGGTTGGCATGATCGGGCCTTTGTGGGGCGAGGCGGATGAGGCCAAGCGCATCGAAGGCTGGAAGGCAGTTGACAAATACGTCGCCGAAAACGCGCTGGTGATCCCGCTGTTGCAATACGTGCAGCCGATATTGTCGGCCCCCGGCGTGGTGGTAACGCCGCATGCCTCGGGGGCGCTGCTGCCGCATCTGATGAAGCGTGCTTAGCCTGAAACAGCCGCTCCGTAAGGGGCGGTCCATACCCACATGCAAGTAATCCGCGCCATTTTGTTTCGCCTCGCCACCACGGCGGTCACGCTGTTTGGCGTGGCCGTCATCGTGTTCGTCGTGATCCGCGTCGTGCCGGGCAACCCGATTGCGATGATGCTGCCGCCGGGTGCCACAGAAGATGATGTAACCCGCTTAACCGCCTTGTATGGCTTGGATAAATCCATTCCGCAGCAACTCCTGATCTGGGGCATGGGCGTGTTGCAGGGTGATTTTGGCACCTCGATCACCACGCGCCAGCCGGTCTTGGCACTGGTGCTGGGCCGGTTGCCTGCCACGCTGGAGCTATCGCTGATGGCGCTGATCATCGCCGTTGTCTTGGGCGGTTTTGCCGCCCTGACCGGCACCCTGCGGCGCGGCACAAAGACCGAAGCAACCATCGATATCTCGAACGGCATGGCACTGTCGATCCCGGATTTTCTGTGGGGGCTGGTGCTGATCTTGCTGTTCGGCGTGCTGTGGCCGGTCTTCCACATTTCGGGGCGGGTGACGCCGTCGCTGGACCTGCCGTTCACGACCAACTTTTACCTGATCGAATCCGTGCTGCGCCTGCGGTTCGATTTGTGGGCGGACCTTGTCAGCCACATGTTCATGCCGGCCCTTGCACTGGCCATTCCGCTGGCGGCGATCATCGGGCAGTTGTTGAAGCAAAGCCTGAAGGAAACCATGCATCTGGATTACGTGACCCTTGCCCGCACCAAGGGCTATTCCGAAACCCACGTGATCCTGCGCGAGGCGCTGCCGAATGCGGTGCTGCCGACGCTGACGCTGGTAGGCGTGCAGTTCACCTTTCTGATCGGCGGGACGGTAATCATCGAGCGGCTGTTTTCCTATGAAGGCTTGGGAAACATGGCAATCGATGCGGTGATCAACCGTGATCTGCCGCTTGTCCAAGGCATCGTGATCCTGTTCGCGGTAATTTTCACCGCTGTGAACCTGTTGGTCGATCTGGCTTACGGCGCGCTGAACCCACGGCTGCGTCATGGCTGATGGCCGAGCCTTCGTGAAACGACCTTGGGGCGCGCGGCTGGTACTGTCATCCGCCTGGCTGGGGCTGATCATGCTTGCAGCACTCGCAGCCCCCTGGATCGCGCCGAAAGATCCGCTGGCACAGGATCTGTTCCTTGGCCGCCTGCCACCGTTCTGGGTCAGCGGCACCGAACCGGGGTATTATCTGGGCACGGATTCTCTCGGCCGCGATGTGCTGAGCCGGATGATCTACGGAACCCGCATAGCGCTGACGGTGGCGCTGGTGGCGGGTAGCATCACCTGCCTGATCGGGGCGACGCTGGGCCTGCTGGCGGGGTATCTGCGCGGCTGGATCGATGTGGTCATCTCGCGCTTCGTCGATATCTGGATGGCGTTTCCGCCGGTGTTGTTCTCGATCCTGCTGATCGCTGTCATTGGTCCCGGCTTGATGTCGATCATCATCGCGATCGTGGTCATCGACTGGACGCGCTTTGCCCGCGTAGTGCGCGCCGAAGCCATGGCGCAAGGTGCGATGGATTACGTGGCATCGGCCCAAGTGGCGGGGCGCGGGCGCATCGGCATCATGCTGCGCGAGATTTTGCCCAATGTGCTGCCGACGGTGGTGGTGCTGCTGACGTTGGAGATGGGCATCGCGGTGATTGTGGAGGCGATTTTGTCTTTTGTGAACCTGTCGATTTCCACTGATGACCCGACATGGGGCGGCATGATCGCCGAGGGGCGCGCGTCGGTGCATCAGGCGTGGTGGGTGCTGGTGTTTCCGCTGATCACGTTGTTCCTGACGGTGCTGTCGTTCAGCCAGCTGGGCGAGGGTTTGAAGGATCGCTTCGACCCGGTGCTGCGATGAGTTTCCTTTCCATCCGCAACCTGTCGGTGCGCATCAGGGGGTCCGATACCCGGTTGCTTCGGTCGGTTTCCTTTGAGGTGGACGCCGGCGAGGTGCATGGCCTTGTCGGCGAAAGCGGGGCTGGCAAGTCGATGATCGGCAAGGCGATCCTGGGCATCTTGCCAAAGGCGGTTGAGGTAGTGGAGGGGCAGATCTGGCTGGACGGGGTTGACCTTTTGACCCTGCCGCCGGCCCTGCGGCGCAGCCGCATCGGGGCCAGTTGCGCGCTGATCCCGCAAGACCCGCTGACAGCATTGAACCCATCACGCCGGATTGGCGGGCAGATTACGGATCGGCTGGTGGATATTCTGGGCTGGACGCGGGCACGTGCTGATGCGCGGGCGCTGGAGTTGCTGGCCGAGGTGCAGATCACCGATCCCGCCCGCGTGCTGCGCGCCTATCCGCACGAGTTGTCAGGCGGAATGCGCCAACGCATCCTGATCGCGTCGGCGTTCGCGGCGGAACCGAAACTGATTATCGCGGATGAACCGACAACGGCGCTGGATGTCACCGTGCAGAAGGAAATTTTGCGACTGATTGCCGCCATGCAGGCGCGGCACGGCACGGCGCTGCTGTTTGTCACGCATGATCTGGGGGTGGTCAGCAAGGTGTGCCAAAGCCTGTTGGTTCTTTACGGCGGGCTCGTGGTGGAAACTGCGGCGGTGCGCGACTTCTTTGCCGCACCCCAGCATCCCTATGCACGGGCTTTGCTGGCGGCGACGCCGAAATACACCGATCCGGCGGCCAGCCTGATCCCGGTGCCGGACGCGGTGATCCAGCAGACCAAAGCGCAAGTGGACGCCGCAGATGGAGCTTGGCGGCATGGCTGATCTGTACACCGTAAAGGATCTGTCGCTGTCACTGCCGGATCTGACGCGCAAGCCCATGTTGGGGGCGGCACCGCGCATAGACATCCTGAACGGGCTCAGCTTCAGCATCCCGAAGGGTGAGGTATTGGGCATTGTCGGCGGATCAGGCTCCGGCAAATCGACACTGGGGCGGGCGTTGGTGCGGCTGCTGGAGCCGACCGGGGGCAGCATCGTCTTTGACGGGCAGGATATCACGCACCTGGGCGAAGACGGGTTGCGCCCGCTGCGGCGCAGGTTCCAGATGATTTTCCAGGATCCGATGTCATCGCTGAACCCACGCCACCGGATCAGCCAGATCATCGGGGGGCCGCTGGCCTTGCACGGGATGGCGGATGTGAAACTGCGCATGCTGGAGGCACTGGATCAGGTTGGCCTGACGCGCGGTTTCGCCTCGCGCTATCCGCATGAATTGTCAGGCGGGCAGCGGCAACGCATCGGCATTGCGCGGGCCATCGCCTTGCGGCCGGAGTTCATTCTGGCCGATGAGATCGTGTCGGGGTTGGACGTGTCCTCGCAGGCGCAGGTGCTGATGCTGCTGGCCGGGCTGGTACGCGATCTGGGGCTAACACTGGCGTTCATCAGCCACGACCTGAGCGTAATCCGCAGGCTGTGCACCCGCGTTGTGGTGCTGCATCAGGGGGTTATCGTGGAAAACGCCGAAGTGGCACAGTTGTTCGCCAACCCGCAGGCGGCCTACACGCGGGCGTTGCTGGACGCGATCCCGCTGCCCGACCCCGATCAGGTTTGGGTCTGACCAGCGGTCCAGCTTTTTCAGGTTGTTTTCAGGATTACATCAGGCCGGATGCCAGACTGGGCAATATAGGGGGCAATATCGTGCCCGCGAAACAGGCCGTTATCGGTTATCAGAATAGTGCCCATGCCCGCCGCCGCACCGCCCAGAACATCGGTATGCAGGGTATCGCCAACCATCGCTATGCGGTGGGCGGCGATACCGGCAAGCCGGGCTTTCGCATCGCCAAAGGCATCGGCAAAGGGCTTGCCGAACCACTGCACAGCCATGCCCAGCCGGTCGATCAGATGATGCGCGAAATGGCCCGGTTCCAGCGTCAGGCCATCTTCGCGCGGGGCGACGATATCGGGATTGGCCACGATCAGCGGACGCGGGCGGGATTTGAGCGCATCGTGCAGCTGGGTTTGCAACGCAGCAGACCAGCGCGCGGATGACAGGAACAAAAATCCATCCGCATCCCAGGCGGCAGCGTCGATCAGGTCAACCACCCGTGCCGAAATATCGGAAAAACCGTCCTGTCCGGCAGAAATTGCAGCCCAGACGCCGCCCTGCCGCAACGCAGGCAAGCGCGCAACCGCCACATCGCGGCTGGACACTACTTCATCCGCCGTGAAATCAAAGCCAAGCTTGCGGTATTTGCGCAAGGCATCTGCACGGGTGTAGGAGGCGGCATTGGTCAGCACGACCAGCTTCTTGCCCATCGCGCGCAGATCGGCCATCCGGGCCACGGCCCCCGGAATCGGCGTGTCGCCGACATTCAGCACGCCAAAGGCATCCAGCACGAAGGCGTCGTAGCGATCTGCGATGTCGGCGAGAGTTCGGGCATGATGCGACGTCATTGGGAAATCGGCGGATGGCAGGCGGGCGCGCACAGCCTCGTACCGCTCAAACGCCGCGTCGGTGGTCTGGGCGGCGTCAAACACTGGAATAGCCGCCCTCGATCATCATGATCGCACCATTGACCAGTTCGGCGGCAGGGGATGCCAGATACAGCGCCATATCGGCAATCTCGACTGCCTCGCCAAAGCGGCGCAGCGGCGTGCCCGCCAACATGGGTCCGCTTTTTTCGGGCGGCGACCAGACCTTGATGCCCATAGGGGTCAGCACCACCGTCGGGCAGATTGCATTGACCTGCACATTATGGCGCGCCCATTCGGCACATAGTGATTTGGTCAGCGCGTTAAGCCCCCCCTTGGAGGCGGCATAGGCGGCATGATCATCAAGGGCGATGACCCCGGTCTGCGACGAGATGTTGATGATCTTGCCCCACCGCTGCGCGATCATCGCCGGGGCCAGCGCCTGCGACAGCACGAAAGGCGCGCGCAGATTGACGGCCATGGTTTCATCCCAGTCGGCAAGCGAAAACCCGGTCGCAGGCCCGACGCGAGAGATGCCAGCGGAATTCACCAGAATATCGATGGTACCCCATTCCGCCAAGGCCTGTCTGGCAGCGGTGACGGCTGCATCCGGGTCGGCCAGATCGGCACTGATGGTCAGACAGCGCACGCCCTTGGCCCGCACTGCGGCAGCAGTCGCGGCCAGTCCGTCGGCGTCGCGTGCAACGGCCACGACATCTGCGCCTGCATCGGCATAGACGCGGGCGATCTCGGCACCGATGCCTTTCGATGCCCCCGTGACCATGGCTTTGCGGCCTGCGATCGAGAACCGTTTCGTCCAGTCGGGCATGGTTTACTCCAGATTGGTGTGGCGTGCGCGCATGGCCTCGGGGGTGGCACCGATATGGTCGCGCAGCAGCAGGATCAGAATTTCGAACACCACAAACTGCGCGCCCTCGAACAGCGATCCCATTGGCAGCACCGAGGCCGGGTCCGGGGTCTGGTCATCGGCCATGGTTTGCGCGGGGATTGTCAGCACGTGATCGCAGGCGCTTGGAACCGCGGCACCCGGTTGTGCGGTGACACAGGCTGTTTTCGCGCCAGCGGCACGTGCCACACCGACCAGCCCCGCGACGGTGGAAAAATCGCCCGGCCCCGCACTGACGATCAACAGATCGCCGGGGCCAAGCGGCGGGCAGGACATATCGCCGACCATGTGCGCATCAAGACCCAGATGGTAAAGCCGCATGGCAAGTGCACGCATCATCAGGCCTTCCCGGCCAACGCCGTACAGGGCAATGCGGTTGGCAACGGCAATCACACGCACCATGGCATCGACGTCGCCCGCATCAACGCGCGCGGCGGCGGCACGCAATTCGGCGGCGGCACCTGTCACAAGCGAGGCGTAATCTGCCATGGCGGCTAATCCTGTATTGACGGAAAGACAGTGTCGATTGCCTGTGACAGCAGGCCGGTTTCGTCCAACAGGTCAAGCACCGTATAGCGATCACGCAGATAGCGGGCCTTGGCGATGGTGGCGCGCAGATGGCTGCGACTGACGCCGATATCGCCCGGTGCCGACGGCGCGCCGATGCGCTGCAACCGCGCCACCATCTCTGGCGCAGGCATCAGATGGGCGCGCAAACGGGTGGCCAGATGGGGCCAGACGCGCGACAGCAACGCCAGCCGTGCGCGGTGCTGATCGGGCGTGACAGCTTTGGCAAGCGTTTCGATCACCGCGCGTTCCGCGATTTCGCCAGGTCCGAAAGCTTTTCGCACGGTTGCGGCCAGTTCAACCGGACCCGGCACAGTGGCAAGTACCCTTTCGACATCCAGCCGCGCCAGGTCTTGTGCCAAAAGCCAATCATAAAGCTGCAACACTGCGACGCATCCCACCGCCACACAGGCTCCGTGGCTGACGCGTTCGCCGTTTTGGGCGAGGTCTTCCATTTCCCAGATATGCGCGATCTGGTGATCGGCACCGGACGCCGGGCGCGATGATCCGTGCGCCTCCATCGCGAGGCCGACCAGCGTCAGACCGGCGAAAAGTCCGTCAAGCGCCGCGCGGTCGCCTGCAGCCAGCCGGTCGGGTGCGGCCAGCCAACCGGCCAGCCCGTCCTGTACCATCGGCCAGGCGATGGCGTCCAGCGGCTCGATCCCCAATGCATCGGCGATGATCCAGTCGGCCCCCGCAGGCACCTTTCCGGCCAGATCGCCGTAACCCCAGCCCAGCATTTCGGGCGGGGCGGCAGCAATCACATCCAGATCGGCCAGCACAGCCCGTGCGGGCCGGGTCGCAATGGTTTTCTTGAAACCCCTGTCAGACAGCGGCGCGCCTGCCGAGGTATACCCATCCATCGACGCGGCAGTGGCCACGCAAAGATACGGTCGATCCAGCCGGAACGCCGCATATTTCACCAGATCGTTGATGACGCCGGACCCGACAGCAATCGGCGTGGCGTGAGACTTGGCCATAAGGCAAACAAGGTCTTCGGCAAGCTCAACTGTTGGTTTGGGGCGGGGTTTGGCTGGCAGGATGTGCCGCCGCACAGCGATGCCGGCGGCGGCAAGCGACGCCTCGACCGCCGCACCTGCCGCGGCAAAGGTGTTCTCATCGGCAATCAGGCAGGCCGGACCGGTACCGAACATGCGCAGATAAAGCGCACCCGCCTGCGACAGCGCACCAGGAGCGATCAGCACCTCGGCAATGCTGGCAGACCGTGCGACCGTCGCTTGCAGATCAACCTGCCCCGTCATGCGCCATCCCCGGCGCGCGCTGTTCCAGATGCAAGTGTCGCCCCATCCGGCCCGAACATGTGCAGGCGGTTGACTGGCAGGCCAAGTCCCACCCTGTCGCCGGGCCGCAGTCTGGTATCGCCGTCAGCGCGCACAACCAGTGTGTCACCGGCATCGGATCGCACGTAAAGATAGGCGTCGCCGCCAAGGGTTTCGCACAGCATCACCTCAGCGGTCAGATCGCCGTCAGCGGTGTTAAGCAAAATCAGATGTTCGGGTCGGATGCCCATGCGGACGGCGGCAGGGGCCGACCCCGGCGCAGACAGGCTGTGGCTGGCATAGCGGATCCGGCCATCTTCCATGCTGATGGGCACAACATTCATCGACGGTGCCCCGATGAAGCCTGCCACAAATTCGGTTTTCGGGTGATGATACAGCTCCATCGGGGTGCCAACCTGTTCGACCCGGCCCGCACGCAGCACGACGATCTTGTCGGCCATCGTCATCGCTTCGACCTGATCGTGCGTGACGTAAATCATCGTCGCTTTCAGATCTCGGTGCAGCGCCTCCAGTTCCACCCGCATCTGGACGCGCAGTTTTGCATCAAGGTTCGACAGGGGTTCGTCGAACAGGAACACCTTAGGGTTTTTCACGATCGCCCGACCGATCGCAACGCGCTGGCGCTGCCCGCCGGAAAGCTGCGCGGGCTTGCGATCCATGTAGTCGCCAAGTTGCAGAACGCGGGCCGCCTCAGCAATCCTGCGGGTCCGGTCTTCAACCGTGAAGTTATTGATCTTCATGCCGAAATCCATGTTTTCACGGACCGTCATATGGGGGTAAAGGGCGTAGGACTGGAACACCATGGCGATGTCCCGCTCGGACGGTGCCAACCCCGACACATCCCGCCCGCCGATAGAGATGACACCTGACGAGATGCCTTCCAGACCAGCGATTGACCGCAGCAAGGTGGATTTTCCACAGCCCGAGGGGCCGACAAACACCGCGAATTCGCCGTCCTCAATAACCAGAGTGACATCATGCAGCGCCTGGCTGGCCCCGTAGAACTTGTTCACCCCATCCAGCCGCACTTCGGCCATCGGCCCATCCCCTTCAATCGTTTGAACCGGTCTATCTGATATTTTTACGATTGACTCAAGCCTCAGATAATACATTTATATGGCAGGCGTTACAAATGGAAGTCAATCGCGAAACGCCGTCATCCTTGGGAGGTCATGATGAAAACGAAATTGCAGGTAAGCGCGTTGGCGCTTGCAGCATCCGCCGCAGTGTCGGTGGGTGGACAGGCGAACGCCTGGACGTTGGAGGAAGCGGCGAAGCCCTATGCCGGAACCGAACTGGAAGTGCTATTCCTGGATCGCCCGGGCTATAATGCCGCGATCAAGATGCTGCCGGATTTTGAGGCGGCAACCGGGATCAAGGTCAATTACACAACCGTGCCCTATGAAAACGCGCTTGGCGAACAGGTGCGTGATTTCGTGGCTGGCGGCGATCTGGACATCGCCCTGATCGATCTGGTCTGGATCGGCAATTTCGCCGAAAACGGCTGGATCGAGCCGCTGGATAAGTTCACCGCCGATGCCGCGTTGGCTGACCCGGAACTGGATATGCCCGACTTTTTCCCGCTGGTCCTGAACGCCTTTGGTGGCTGGAACAACGTCATCTACGGGCTGCCATTCGATAATTATTCCGGCCTGATGTTCTATAATTCTTGCATGCTGAAAGACGCGGGCTTCGACGCACCGCCCGCAACATGGGCCGATCTGAAAGACGTTTACGGCCCAGCGCTGACCAAAGACGGCAAATACGCTTATGCCCTGCAATCCAAGCGCAACGAAACGCAGTCGGCTGACAGCTTTGCCCGCATGCTTTGGCCCTTCGGTGGCAGCTTCCTGAATGCTGAATTCAAATCGAATCTGAACTCGCCCGAAAGCCAGGCTGGCCTGCAATTTCGTCAGGATTTGATGCAGTACATGCCCGAAGGCATCGTTGCCTTTGATCACGCCGAAACCGTCAATGCGCTTGCCCAAGGCGACGTTGCGATGATCACCGAATGGTCGGCGTTCTATTCGACCCTCGCCTCGCCCGACACGTCAACCCTGGGCGACTGTCTGGCCGTGGCACCAGAACCAACCGGCCCCGCCGGCCGCAAACCAGCGCTTGGCGGCTTCTCGCTGGCCGTCGCTACCCAAGCCGATGATGCCGAAAAGGCCGCCGGCTATCTGTTCATCCAATGGGTAACGTCAAAGGCCAATGCGGGCCGCTATCTTGAAATGGGCGGCGTTCCTGCGCGTCAGTCGGCCTATGCCGACCCTGCGCTGGCCGAAACCTACAAGTTCATTCCGGCACTGGTCGAGTCGTGGAAAGAAGGTGTTCCAGAATTCCGCCCACGCTTTGCCGAATGGCCCGCGATTACAGAGATCGTGCAGGAATGGGGCACCAAAATGATGCTTGGCGAAGTGTCGATAGACGAAGGCGCCAAGACCATTGGCGAAAAGATGGAGGCTGTTCTGGCCGAGGCTGGCTATTATGATGGCAAGAAGCCTTTGGCACAGTAAGCCTTTGGCATAGTGCTGCTCCCGCGCTATGCCTGACCCTCGGCCTTCGGGCCGGGGGTTTTTGTCAAGACCAGCCCAGATATGTCGGAGTGCCCAATGACTACGCAAGTGCGCCGCACGACCCTTCTGGCCTTCATCGGCCCCGCCGTGTTCGCGCTGCTGATCGTGGGGATCGTGCCGCTGCTCTACGCGGTGTGGAAAAGCCTGCATTACTTCAACCTGACCAAGATCGCACAGCAACGCTTTGTCGGGCTGGAGAATTACTGGTTCGTGCTGACCGACTACGTGTTCTGGCAGGCCATGGGCCGCACGGTGCTGTTGTTCATTCTGTCAGTGCCGGTGCAAATTGCCATCGGGCTGACCATTGCGCTGGTGCTGCACCGCCCCGGAATGACGCTGTTCAAGACGCTGACGCGGCTGGCCTTGGTGCTGCCGATGGCCACGACCTATGCTGTCGTGGGCCTGCTGGCGCAGGTGATGCTGAACCAGAAATACGGGGTCATCATCCAGATGCTGGGCTGGCTTGGCGTCGATGCGGTCAACTTTATCGGCGATCCGACCAATGCCTTTATCGCGGTGGTAATCTGGGACATCTGGCAATGGACGCCGTTTGTGGCGCTGGTTCTGCTGGCGGGCCTCGCCACCGTGCCGCCGGAAATTGAAGAGGCGGCGCAACTGGAAACCCGCTCGCCCTGGATTGTGCTGCGCCATGTACAATTGCCCTATCTGATCCCGTCGCTGGTGGCGGTGCTGATCCTGCGCACCGCTGATACGCTGAAGCTGTTCGACATGCCCTTCACCATGACCCGTGGCGGGCCGGGGGCGGCAACCGAATTCATCGCCGTGCTGATCGAACGGGTCGGCAACCGGCAGTTCGATATTGGTCTGGCGTCAGCGCAATCCATCATCATGCTGATCGTGACGATCTTGCTGGCGAGGCTGTATATCCGCTTTTTCTACAGCGAGGTCCGCTGATGGCCGGCGTAAGTACGAAAAACCGCGGACTGGCGCTGGAGGCGATCTTGCTGATCGCGATCTGCCTGTTTTGCGTGTTCCCGTTCTATTGGATGGTCACCACCAGCCTGAAAACCCAAGTTGTGGCCCTGCAATCGCCGCCTGCGTGGCTATTTTCGCCGACGCTGGCGAATTACACCGAGGTGTTGTTTGAAGACAAAGTCGGGGTATCGCTGATCAACTCAATCATCGTGGCGACCTGCACCACCATTCTGGCCGTCGTATTGGGCACCCCCGCCGCCTATGCGCTGGCAAGGTTTGAATTTCGCGGCAAGACCGATCTGTGGTTCTGGTTCATCACCAACCGCTTTGTCAGCCCGGTGGTGCTGGCTTTCCCGGTTTTCCTGATCAGCCGCGAACTGGGCCTGCGCGATACCCACTTTGCGCTGATCCTGATGTATCTGACCTTCACCCTGCCCATTGTGATCTGGATCTGCACCGATCAATTCCGGTCTATCCCGCACGAACTGGACGAAGCGGCAATGCTGGAGGGTGCCTCGCAATGGCGGATATTCCGGTCGATCTGCCTGCCGCTGGCAATGCCCGGCGTGGCAGTCTCGTCAATCCTGGCCTTCATTTTCTCGTGGAACGAGCTGCTGTTCGCCTATATCCTCGCCCCCAAAGCGGCCAAAACCGCCCCTGCGATGGCCGTTACATTCATGGAAGGCTACGATGTGCCATATGGAAAGATCATGGCCACATCGACGCTGATCGTGATCCCGGTTCTGATCTTTGCATTGATCGCCTCCAAGCATCTGGTGCGCGGTCTGACAATGGGCGCGGTGAAATAGACCGCCATGGCGCGCGCCCCGAAACTGCCGCAGATCGATACTGAGGAACGCTTTCTGGCGCGTGTAGCCTGGGCCTATTACGTTGAAGGCATGACGCAGGAACAGGTGGCGCAAAAGGTCGGGGCGACGCGGTTGCGGGTCAACCAATCGCTGGCTACCGCGCGCAAAAGCGGGCTCGTGCGGATCACCTTTAACACGGCATTTGCCGCCTGTGCCGAACTCGAGGAAGGCCTGACAGCCCGCTATGGCCTGACCCAAGCCTATGTCGCCCCTGCCCCGCAAGAGGCGCGCGATGTGCAGATGATCGTTGGTGCGGCTCTTGGCAATCTGCTGTCGGAGCTTCTGGCTGATCCTGCGATCAAACGCTTTGGAATGTCCTGGGGCAATACCCTGAATCTAGCCACCCGGTTTGTCGCCGCACTTGAGCGCCCTGATCTTGAAATTATGTCGGTGATGGGCGGACTGACGCGCGGGTCGGACCTGAACAGCTTTGAAATTACAACCCGTCTGGCCGACCTTCTGGGCGCGCAGCACAGCTATTTCACCGCGCCTTTATATGCCGGATCAGCGGCGTCGCGTGATACGATCATGCAACTCGATGTGTTCCGCGATCTGCTGGAAAAGCTGCGCACCGTTGATGCAATGGCAATGGCCGCGGGTGATCTGTCGCAGCGATCGCTGCTGATGCGGGATGGCCTGCCCGCCGATACAACGATGGAGGAATTGCTCGCACTTGGCGGTGTTGGCGACGTGTTGGGCACGGTCATTGATGCGCAAGGGCGCCCGGTGGATCACCCGATAAACGAACGTGTTATCGGCATTGGCCTGCACGATCTGGCGGGTATTCCAAATGTGATCCTCGCTGCCGGTGGCGCGCATAAAGTGCCGGTGATCCGCGCGCTGCTGGGCCTTGGTCACATCAACACCTTCGTGACGGATGAGGCAACCGCGCGCGATTTGCTGGCGAAACCCGCGCCATGAGCCTGCACATCGGCATCGACATTGGCACCTCCGGCGTCAAAGCCGTGCTGATCGAAGGCGTGGCAAAGGTGCTGGCCGAAGCCGCCCGCCCGATCCCGGTGTCTATCCCGCATCTGGGGTGGAGCGAGCAATCCGCCGATCTGTGGTTAGAGGCAACGTTCGATTGCCTTGATCAGTTGACAGCGTCCGTGCCCAACCTGATGGGCGCTGTGGCTGGAATTGGCCTGTCTGGCCAGATGCTGGCGGCGCTGTTGCTGGACGAAAGCCTGAAACCTCTGCGCCCCGCCATGCTGTGGAATGACCAGCGAGCGCTGATCGAATGCGCCGAATTGCGCGCGCTGTGTCCGGATATCGGCCTGCGCACCAATGGCGCGCCCGACCCCGGCATCACCTTGCCAAAACTGATGTGGCTGGCAAAGCACGAGCCCCGCGTGATGGACGCAGCCCGCATGCTGCTGCTTCCAAAAGATTATGTCCGCCTTGCGCTGACCGGCGAGGTGGCGTCGGAACCCACCGATGCCGGTGGTACGCAACTGCTGGATTGCGCATCGGGAAAGTGGGATGCCAGCCTGTGCGCGTTGGTCGGCTGGAACCCGGACTACCTGCCACCCCTGTTGCGCCCCTGGTCACCGGCAGGCATCCTGCGCCCCGATCTGGCGGCACGCTGGGCCATGGGGCGCGGCGTCATCGTGGCCGCGGGGGCTGGCGACAACATGGCCTCGACGATTGGCGTCGGGGCGGCGCGGCCCGGCGATGCGGTGTTGACCGTCGGCACATCGGGCGTTGCCTGCATCGTCGATGCCGCCTTCCACCCCGGGCCGCAGAAGGCCATTCTGACCTCGGCCCATGCCGCACCGGATACCTACCTGTCGATGGGCGTGGTGATGAGTGCGACCGCCACGCTGGATTGGGTGCGGCACCTGACCGGCACCGATACGGCAACGCTGGTGGCCGAGACCGAAGCGTTTGCGGCCACAGGCAGGCTGCAGGACGCGCCGGTCATGTTGCCCAGCCTGACCGGCATTCGCACGCCGCTGAACCGCCCCGACGCGATGGGGCGCATCGACGGGCTGCACCCCGGCACCACGCGCGGCATGCTGGGATATGCGGTGATGGAGGGGGTCGCCTTCCAGTTCGCCGATTGCGTGGCCGCACAACGATCGGTGGGCGTGCTGGCAGGCCGGTTTGCGATGGTGGGCGGTGGCTCGCGCTCGGCGATATGGGCACGATTACTGGCATCCGCGCTTGGCAGCCCCGTTGATCTGCCGCCCGGCGCGCACGTGTCAGGGCCTGCTGGTGCCGCCCGGCTGGCCGCAGTTGCAACCGGGGCGTCACTGGACATTTTGTCCGTGCAGAACGGCAATGCGCACACGATTTTACCGGACGCAGGTTTGGCTGACCTTCTGGCACAGCGATATGCGCGATTTGTCGCCCTGCTGCCCGTACAGGGCTGACAACGTCGCCCCTGCGGCGCTGTGCAGCGCAGCGGCCATAGCCGAAGGCGTTTGCGGCCGGTCGTCGCTGTGCAAGATCGGGCCACATAGCGCAAGAAAAGGCCGGCTACTCTGCCCGCTGCCGAAGCTTCCAAGCGATCTGGCGCAGCATTCCGTGAAAGGTCTGAACCTCGGCCTTCGTCAGGTTCAGGCGCGACCACATGTTTCGCAGGCTCAGTTTCATGCCGTCCACTTTCGGTTCGGGATAGAAAAACCCTGCCTCCGCAAGACTTTCCTCGTAGTGATCGCCCAGCTTTTCGATCTCGATCCGGCTGGCAAGTTCGGTGCGGGCGAATTCCATCACTTCGGGGGCCACAACCTCGGTTTGCCTGCGCCATTCATAGCCCAGCAGCAGCGCGCATTGCGACAGGTTCAGCGACGGAAAATCAGGGTTGACCGGCACCGATATGATGGCGTTCGCCAGTACGACATCGGCGTTTTCCAAGCCCGCCCGTTCCGGCCCGAACAGGACCGCAACCCGCTTGCCTTCACCGATCAAGGCCCGAGCCACAGCCATCGCCCGTTCCGGCGTCATGATCGGCTTTGTCAGTTCGCGCCCGCGCGCTGTGGTGGCGAACACATAGTCGAAATCCGCAATCGCCGTGTTCACATCGGCAAACTGGCCCGCATGATCCAGCAGCCGCCCCGCCCCGCTTGCCATTGCGATGGCCTTCGAATTCGGCCAGCCATCGCGCGGGTCCACGATCCGCATCCGGTCCAGCCCGAAGTTCAGCATCGCCCGCGCCGTGGCACCGATATTTTCACCCATCTGCGGGCGCACCAGAATAAAGGTCGGAGACAGCATGTTGTCCGTCCGCTTGGGTAAAGGCCTGTCGCCTGATATGCTGACGCGACAAGCAAGGCAAGGATCGGGAAAATGGCGTGGGATGAAGGTCTGGCACAGCTGTTGCGCGATGATCTTGCGGGCGAAGCGATAGGCGAGAAAAAGATGTTCGGCGGCCTCGCCTTTCTTCTGAGCGGCCATATGGTCTGTGGCATCCATCGGGGCGGGGCGATGTTTCGGGTCGGCAAACCCAACACCGCAGCAGCCCTTGCAGTGCCCGGCACGTCGATGATGCAGTTCACCGGCAGACCAATGGCCGCAATGGTGGATTGCAGCGATGAGGCCTGCAGGGACGATGATCGGCGTGGAAAACTGATGTCTCTGGCGCTGGAGTTCGTGAAAGCCCTGCCCCCCAAGTAGCCAAGCCGCGAAAACTGCGATAGGACGGCTGGGTTGCCCTCAAGGAGCCACCAATGGCTGACGCTGACCGCCCGCAGATTTACCTGATTACCCCGTCCGACTTTGATCTGGCGCTGTTTCCTGACCGCCTGTCTGCGGTTCTGGATGCGGTGCCGGTCGCCTGCATCCGGCTGACCCTCGCGTCAAAGGATGAAGACCGCATCGCGCGTAGCGCCGACACCCTGCGGGCAATCGCCCATGCGCGGGATGTGGCGCTGGTGATCGAAACCCATGTCCTGATGGTAGAACGGCTTGGCCTTGATGGCGTCCATCTGACCGACGGTGGCCGGTCGGTCCGCAAGGTGCGCAAGGAACTTGGCAATGATGCGATCATCGGGGCGTATTGTGGCAGCACCCGGCATGACGGCATCTCGGCGGCAGAGGCGGGTGCCGATTACGTAGCCTTTGGTCCGGTCGGCGACACGCCGCTGGGCGATGGCAGCAAGGCGGAGGCGGAGTTGTTCGAGTGGTGGTCCGAGATGATCGAGGTTCCCGTCGTGGCCGAAGGTGCGCTGACGCCAGACCTCGTCGCCAAACTTGGGCCGATCACGGATTTCTTCGCGATAGGCGATGAAATCTGGCAAAGCGAAGACGCCACCGCTGCCGTGCGGGCTCTGCTTGCACCACTTGGTTAAGATCGTGCCATAAGTCGTTGATGCGTCGCCCGAATGACAGCCTCGCAATTTGCGGCCAATGCCTTGCGGTCGGCAAAGTCGTCGGCGGCGAGCGGCGGGTGAAAGATCACCTCGACCGATCCCTGCCGGGGTGCAGCCAGCACGACCAGCAGATGTGATGCAAAATCCATATCCCCCCACCAGCCATAGAACCGCCGATCCTGGCCCTCCGGCGCGTGGTAGACCACGCAGACGGGCTGCACATGCATCACCAGCTCCATGCCATGCGTATAGAACGCGGCGAACAGGGTCGGCTTGAAAGGCAGCAGGCGCAAGGTATCGGTGCTGGTGCCTTCGGGGAAGAACAGCAACCGGTGCCCCGCGCGAAGGCGCGCCTCGAACAGCCCCTGCTGCACCTTCGCCTCGGCCGTTTTGCGCGCTATGAACAGCGTTCCGGTGGCTCGCGCCAGCCAGCCGATGCCCGGCCAATCGGCCACCTCGGATTTCGACACGAAATAGACCCGCTGCGCCGCATTCAGCGCAAAGACATCCAGCCAGGACGAATGGTTCGCAACCACGGCGCCGCGCGGACCCATCGGATCGCCCTCGATGCGAAGACCGATGCCCATGATGCGCAAGGCAGACCGGCAAACAAATTGCGTGATATGCGGGGTCACGGGGCGGGTGTCGCGAAACAGCGGGCGTTCGATCAGGCGGACCACCAGCAGCAACCCCAGACAGCCAAACGTCAGCACGCCAAGTACAACGCCGCGCAGCGCGACCCGGCACCAGCCTGTCATTCCAATGGCGGCAGTGGGCACCCGGTCGTCCAGCCAGCCGCCAGTCATGCCTTCTGGCCAAGCTTTCGCGTATAAAAGTCACGGTGTTTGGCAGACATCCGCCCGGTATCCATCACCAGGCAGACATCAGTGGTGTTGAAGGCGTGATCGATCCAAGCCCCTTCGCCGACAAATCCGCCGAGCCGCAGATAGGCCTTGATCAGCGCAGGCGTGCCCCGCATGGCAAGGCCGCGGTCCAACCGATCCAGCGGCAGCACGTCCATCGCCTGAAACTGCCCGGGGCGGGCGCGCACGCGCAATGCTTCCGGTGCAAGGTGATGATGATGCAGATAGGCCAGCGGCTGTGCCAGCGCCTCCGCATCCGTGCCATGAAAACTGGCGACACCAAACAGAATCTCGATGCCATGTTCGGCCACATAATCGGCCAGACCGTTCCACAGATGGAACATCGCCGCTGATCCGCGATAATCGACATGCACGCAAGATCGCCCCAGTTCCAACAGCCGCCGACCAGATGCTTTCAGTATCGAAAGATCATATTCACTTTCCGAGTAGAACTTGCCGTTGGCCGCAAGCCTGTCCCCGGGCAGCAATCGATAGACGCCGACAACATCATCCAAAGCATCGGCATCGCGCCTTGGATCAACGAGGATCAGGTGATCGAAAATCGGATCAAACTCATCGCGCTCAAATCGGCCATGGTGATCAACAAGCGGCCCGTCGCCGCCCAATTCGGCCACGAAAACCTGATAGCGCAACCGCTGAGCCGCGGCCAGATCGCGTTCCGTACGTGCGAGGCGCAGCCCAAAAGAGACGTCATCAGCGATCATCAAAGCCATGTCTGCCCTTTTGGCCGTGCAATGCGCCGGTCTTAGGCCCTGCCCCCCCGATTTGCAACTGTTTCAGCCGACACGCCCGCGAGACGACGAATTGTCCTACGTCGCGCAATCCGGGGTTGAAGTTCCGTGCGATCGGGCCACAGTGTGGTCATGATGCGAACACCTGCACAAGCATTACGCGCCGACCATCAATGACAACCTTGCCCGCGTGTTCGAAGTTGACCGTAATGCGTTCCCCTATGTTCGATTGCACCTGCCCAAACCCCCAATCCGGGCAACCAGGATGGCGCACGATCATGCCGGGCTCAAGCTGTGAGTTCATCGATTTTTCCGCCATCCAGAGGACCTGACTTCAATGCCCGAAAGACAAGACCTTGTTGCCCTGCTCGGATCTCGTATCTGTCACGATCTTATCAGCCCGATCGGCGCAATCGGCAATGGGGTGGAGCTGCTGATGATGGATGGCACCACCATGGGGCCAGAGATCGCGCTTATTTCTGAAAGCGTTGCCAATGCCAATGCCCGCATTCGGTTCTTCCGGGTGGCATATGGCGGGTCGGGCGAGGATCAGCGGATCGGCCGAACCGAGGTGCTGTCGATCCTTTCGGACCTGATGCGGGGCGGGCGATTGACGATAGACTGGCGCAGCCCGCCCGATGTTCCCCGGCGCGAGGTCAAACTGGCGTTCCTGCTGATCCAATGTCTGGAAACCGCGATGGCCTTTGGCGGCCGCATCTTGGTTGACGCCGCAGATGGCGGCTGGACGCTGATCGGCACAGCGCAGAAAATGAAGCTTGATGCAGACCTGTGGGAGGCCCTGTCGAACCCGGCTGCAAAAAACGACTTCACCGCCGCTCAGGTGCATTTCGCGTTGATCCCGGATGAGTTGGCGCGCCAGAATCGCCGCATTGCAGCCAAAATCGGGGCGACCGAGATCAAGCTGGTTTTCTAGAGCGAGATTACGAAAAGTGGGTCGCGGTTTTTCTCAACAGTCACGCGACCACTCTAGAACGAGAGCAGGACGATGTTTGCGTCAACCATCATCCTGCTCCAAAGTACCCTACGGCCTTATCGTGCCGTCGCCGGTCACCAGATATTTGAAGCTGGTCAGTTGCTCCGCACCTACCGGCCCGCGCGCATGCAGCTTGCCGGTGGCGATGCCGATCTCGGCCCCCATGCCAAATTCGCCACCATCGGCGAACTGGGTCGAGGCATTGCGCATCAGTATCGCACTGTCCAGCCGTTCGAAAAAGCGGGCGGCGGTGGCATCATTCTGCGTCAGAATGCTTTCGGTATGACTCGAGCCATATTTGCGGATATGGGCGATTGCCGCATCAACGCCGTCGACCAGTCTGACCGCGATGATCATGTCCAGAAACTCGGTGCCAAAATCCTCCGGCGTCGCTTGAACCGTGCCCGGCACATTCAGCAACTGACCTTCGGTGCGCACCTCGACCCCGGCGCGCAGCAGATCTTCGATCAGAACCGCACCATATTGCGCATAGAACTGGCGGTCGATCAACAGGCATTCCGCCGCCCCGCACACCCCCGTGCGCCGGGTTTTCGCGTTCAGAACTACCGCCCTCGCCTTTTCCAGATCGGCGTCGCCATCGACATAGACGTGGCAAATGCCTTCCAGATGCGCAAACACCGGCACCCGTGCCTCTGCCTGCACAAGGCCAACAAGTCCCTTACCACCACGGGGCACGATGACGTCGATGTACTCCACCGCCCTCAGCATGGCCGTTACCATGGCGCGGTCGCGGGTCGGCACCATCTGGATCGCGGCCTCAGGCAGGCCCGCGGTGCGCAATCCCTCCACCATGCAGGCGTGAATGGCCCCCGACGAATGATAGCTTTCCGACCCACCGCGCAGGATCACCGCATTGCCCGCTTTCAGACCCAGCGCGCCCGCGTCCGCCGTCACATTGGGGCGCGATTCGTAAATCACCCCAATGACCCCCAGTGGTGTCGCTACCCGTTGAATATGCAACCCGTTCGGGCGCGTCCATTCCGCCAGAACACGGCCCACCGGATCGGGCTGTTCGGCCACAATGCGCAACCCGTCAACAATGCCGCGAATGCGACTTTCCATCAGGCTCAACCTGTCAATCAACGCAGGTGACAGGCTTTTCTGCTGCGCGTGGTCAAGATCCTTGCGATTGGCCTCGATGATCGCGTCCCGCCGGGCCCAAACCTGATCCGCAGCCCCGATCAGCGCCACATTCTTCTGCTCTGCCGGCGCATAGGCCAATTCCGACGCCGCGGCCCGGGCCGCCGCACCAATTCCGGCCATCATGTCTTTTAACTGAACATCCACACCGATACCCGCTTTTCTTTCGCCAAATACTCTCGCCGAAGGCAGCCCCCTGTGACGCAGGCGCACGCCCGTTACCTTCCGGGCGCAACCGGAGTTTTCACAAAACTCCGTGCAAGAATTTTCACAAAATTCTTACCTCGCCTCAGACCACCATGTCATCGCGGTGGATCAATGCCGCCCGCCCTTCATAGCCCAGGATCGCCGCGATTTCACCCGACTTGTGCCCCGCGATCGCGGTGGCCTCAGTAACCGTGTAGCGCACGAGGCCCTTGCCCAGAACCTCGCCCGCAGCGCCGATGATCGACACCGGATCGCCGCGCCCGAAGGTGCCCGACACCGCGACGACGCCCGCTGGCAGCAGCGACTTGCCCTGGCCCAACGCCCGCGCGGCACCTGCATCCAGCCGGAGTTCCCCCTTCGGCTTCATCGCATTGATCCAGCGTTTGCGCGCCGTTTGCGGATCGCCCTGTGCAACGAACCATGTCCGGTTCGCCCCTGCTGCCAGCGCCGCCAATGGCCGCAGTACTGACCCTTCCATGATCGCCATCGCACAGCCACCCGCAGTTGCAGTCTTGGCCGCAATGATCTTTGTCTTCATGCCCCCTTTCGAGGTGGCAGATATCGCGTCGCCCGCCATCGCCTCGATGGCCGGTGTGATTGCCTCGACCAGATCAAACCGTTGTGCGGCAGTCTCTTCCTTGGGATTGGCCGAATAGAACCCGTCCACATCCGACAGCAGGATCAGCTGATCCGCGCCGACCGTCACTGCGATCTGCGCAGCCAGCCGGTCATTGTCGCCAAACCGGATCTCATCCGTCGCAACTGTATCGTTTTCGTTGACAATCGGCACCACGCCGAGACCAAGCAGGGTTTCCATCGTGGCGCGGGAATTCAGGTATCGCCGCCGGTCGGTGGTATCTTCCAGCGTCACCAGCACCTGCCCGGTGGTGATGCCATGCGGTGCCAGAACTTCCTGATAGGCCTGTGCGAGGCGTATCTGCCCGACCGCAGCGGCCGCCTGACTTTGCTCCAGCGCCAAGGGTCCGTCCGCCAGACCCAGCACCTTGCGCCCCAAGGCGATCGACCCCGACGATACGATCACCACATCCGCCCCGCGCGCCCGCGCCTCGGCCACATCCAGCGCGAGGGCGCGCAGCCAATCCAGACGCAGACCGCTGACCCTGTCGACCAGCAAGGCAGACCCGATCTTGACAACCAGCCGCTTTGCGTCGCGCACATCGGGGGCAACCAATGGCTTCAGGGCTGCCATGGCGTATCATCCACCACCGGGGCCTCGAACCTGATCTGGGCGTGCAGCACACGCAGCACCTCGGTCAGCCCCAGACCCGCCACGCCAGAGATCACATGCACCGGACCGCCCGACGCTTTCTCAAGCGCGCGGCGGCGGGTGGTAATCGTCTTGGCATCAAGCGCATCACATTTATTCAAGGCAACCACGCGATGCTTGTCACCCAGTTCCTCGGCATAAGCCTCCAGTTCGGTCACGATGGTGCGGTAGTCCTTGGTGATGGTGGATGACGTGCCATCGACCAGATGCAATAGCACCTTGCACCGCTCCACGTGGGCCAGAAACTGCATGCCCAGCCCCCGACCTTCGGAGGCGCCTTCGATCAGGCCCGGAATATCCGCCATGACAAACTCCGCACCGTCCACGCCGACGACGCCAAGGTTCGGCACCAGCGTGGTAAAGGGGTAGTCCGCGATCTTGGGGCGCGCATTCGACACGGCGGCCAAAAACGTCGATTTTCCTGCGTTCGGCAGACCCACAAGGCCCGCGTCGGCGATCAACTTCAGGCGCAGCCAGATGGTGCGCTCGACACCCTCCTGCCCCGGATTGGCCCGGGTCGGCGAGCGGTTGGTGGAAGATTTGAACGCAAGATTGCCCCAGCCGCCATTGCCACCTCGCGCCAGTTGCACGCGCTGACCCACCGTCACCAGATCGGCGATCACGGTTTCCTCGTCTTCATCCAGAATTTCAGTGCCCAGCGGCACCCGCAGTATCACATCTTCCGCCGTCTTGCCGGTGCGCTGCGCGCCCATGCCGGGCTGCCCCGACTTTGCGAAGAAATGCTGCTGATAGCGAAAATCGATCAGCGTGTTCAGGCCTTCGACGGCTTCGGCATAGACCGACCCGCCGCCGCCGCCATCGCCACCGTCCGGCCCGCCAAATTCGATAAATTTCTCGCGCCGGAACGACACGCAGCCCGCCCCACCGCCACCCGAGCGGATATAGACTTTGGACAGGTCGAGGAATTTCATGGCAGACACGCTTTCAGTTGGAGTGGCATCAGCCGATACAGGATGCAGAGGCCGGGCTCAAGCGGCGCTGACGCGGGCTTTGATGCGGGCGCGGCGAAGCCCAGCCCGCCCGCCGCTTAGTCCAGCTTCAGCGTATAGGTCCAGGTCGGCACCCGCACATCGCGCGCCACGCTGAAGGTTTCCGCGTCCCCAAGATACTTGAACCCTGCATTGGTCAGCACATTTGCTGACCGCGTGTTATCCTGAAACACCTCGGCAAACATGGTGCGGTTCTTTTGCGGATTTGCCGCGACAAGGCCGCGCACTGCCTCGGACGCAAAGCCCATGTTCCAGAAGGTCGGCGCAACCCAATAACCAACTTCGGATTGCCCCCGGTCGATGCGCTTGAGCGAGATCACACCCATCACCTCGGCAAAGCCCGCGCCGGCGCCGTCCATCACCCAGATGTCCTCATCCACCCCGTGCACCATGGCACGGGCAACAAAGGCCTCGGCAGCACCCGGTGGCAGGGGGTGCGGTATGGACTGCGTGCCTTTGGCAACGCGTTCATCCCCGGCATAAAGCGCAAACAGACCGGTGTCCGACAGGCGCGCGGGGCGCAGGACCAGCCTCCCTGCGGCAATCTGGCCCTCAAGGACATTCGCAGACACATGCAACGTCATGGCATTCTCGCTTCACTTTGCCGTAAGTGGCCTTTGGCATGACCGCACGGCTTTTCTTTGGTGGCCTTGCGTCAAAGAAATGGCGACGCTGAAGCCCGATTTCAATGAACCTGGCACAGGTCCAAGAATGCGAAAGGATCGGCCTTCCGGCCGATCCCTCGTACACTCTTGTTGTGACGGTTCGGCTTATTCGGCAGCTTTCTGGGCTGGCAGAACAGAAATGAAGGTGCGCCCCTTCATGCCTTTCTTGAACGTTACATGGCCCTCGACCACGGCGAAGATGGTGTGATCCGTCCCCATCCCGACGCCCTGCCCCGGAAACCACGTGGTCCCGCGCTGGCGCACGATGATGTTGCCCGGAATGGCCGCTTGGCCACCGAACAGTTTCACGCCAAGACGACGACCGGCAGAATCGCGACCGTTGCGCGATGAGCCGCCTGCTTTTTTGTGTGCCATTGGGGATTACTCCGTTGCAGCAGCGGCTTTGGCAGCGCGCTTTGGTTTTGCAGGGGCTTCGACTGCTGCGGGTGCAGCGGCGGTGTTGTGGGCGGCGCGGCGCGCGTCCTGAGTGCCGGTCGCGGCGGCAACGCCGGACTTGTCGGCACCCGTGGCCAGCACACCGGTTACCCGCACCAGCGTCAGATGCTGGCGATGACCCTTGGTGCGCTGCGACGAGTGTTTGCGGCGGCGCTTGACGAAGTGGATGGTCTTTTCACCCTTGATCTGATCGATCACCTCGGCTTGGACGGCGGCCCCCGCAACAAAGGGCGCGCCGATGGTCAGGGTATCACCGCCAACCATCAAGATATCATTGAACTGGATCTTGTCTCCGGCAACGCAAGCCAGCTTTTCCAAGCGCAGGACGTCACCTGCCTTGACTTTATACTGCTTGCCGCCTGTTTTCAGGACCGCGAACATGGTCTTTCCTTTTCTTGCTCCGCATCCTGTGGCCCCTGATTTGACAGGCGTTCCGGGTTTCCCCGCCTCGGACAGCGCGCCCGTTTGGGCGACAGTTGATCATGCATGCCGGGATTCGCACCCCGGCAAGATGCGCGCTTATGGGGGAGCGGTGGCAGGGTGTCAAGCCGACAGAACGCCTGCGAGCCGTCACCCCACGTTCACGGCACGAATTCCCCTCCGACAGCGATATCGCCACCGGGGACCGACGGAGCGCTGGCACAGGGGCCGGTTCAGATGTCTTCGCCGTGCATCTGCTTTGCAGCCGCCCGGCCAAGACTGGCGGAAATGTCAGAGAATAAGACATCGAACGCCACAAACATCGCAGCGTTCAGCGCCTTGCCCTCGGCTAATTCGGAAAACGCGAGATACGCCGCCATATCGTCATCCGACAACGGCATGTAGGCCAGCGCGAGATAGGGGAACAGCCAGGTTTCCGTCTCGTCCCGGATCGCGGGTTCCTGTGACCAGACGTTTTGCAGCATCTGATCTTCGGTCATTCCCTCGTCAAATCCGCCGTTCTCAGCCATGCCCTTGAAAAACGCCAGATTGGCGTTCAGTGCGCCCGACACATTCATCTCGATCAGATCATTCGCATCGGCAAACTTACGGATCACGGCCAGGCGTGGGTCCTCTGCGGCCAGCAATTCTTCGAAATTGGCCTTCGCCGCATCTTCGGTGTCCTGATCCAGCAGCGCACGCCGGGCTTCGATCTCGAGCGTCAGGATACGCTGGCCGCGATCAGAGCCAAAGAAAGCCTCCATCACCTCCAGGGTCGCAGGATCGGCAGCCCCGAGTTCCGCGATCAGTGCCGTCTCGACCCGTGACCTCATCGCCGCAGCATCGTAGATGCGCTCTACCGCGGCGGACCATGTTGACCCACCCTTGCCGGGAAACATCTCGGCCTCGAGCGTCTCACTGTACTCGACCCCCTCATTGCGCATAACGGACAGGATGCCGTCGATCTGCATGGTCGTGATCAGTTGCAAGACCCGCTGCGTGCCTTCTGGCGTCACCGTCGCGCGAACGTCGTACGCGCGCAGATCATGGCCGTGCCGCGCTGGCAGTTCGGCAAGTGCCGGTCCAGCCCCGGTTCCGGCCAGCAGGAGTGCAGTAAGGACAAACAATTTCATCTGGATAGCCTTCGATTGGTCACGCAGCCTTCTCTTGCTAGCGCCTGGCGTGCGGATTGCCAAGCCGCGCAAAACCACAGTTGAGTGAACACATCTGCAGCAACGGGAATCAAGGCGCCAACCTGCCGCCGTTTTCAGGGTTGCAAGGTCTACATGTTCAGGCTAAATCCCCGCAACGACGATCCCACCCCGGAGAGGTGCCAGAGCGGTCGAATGGGGCGGTCTCGAAAACCGTTGAGGGTGAAAGCCTTCCCAGGGTTCGAATCCCTGTCTCTCCGCCACCCACCCCCACAGATTGTCTCCTTCGTCGGGCGTTGCCTGCAACGCACCGTAACAGGGGGTTTTTCCAGCCACCAACCGGTTCCAGGCTCGGGCATGCCACCCCTGTTCCTGGCCATTTGGGCCCTTTGCGCGG
>JANOGW010000062.1:0-59647 GCA_031406155.1 Pseudorhodobacter sp. | reverse complement strand
CCGGGCAGCGTTTCAAGGTGCCGGGTGATCTGGTCGATGGAATTGAGCATCGGGGTCAGATCGAGATCGCGGATCAGGGCGGTATCGCCGTCCATATGGCCGCCGAGCACGTTTATCTGCGGACCGGGGCCGAGGGCGGCGCGGACTGTGGCACCTTCTTCGGCTACGGCAACAAAGAACCGTCGCGCACCGGCCGAGGCGAGGGCTTGCGCGACGGCGGCGGCGCCAAGACCATAGCCATCGGCCTTGATCACGGCGGCGGTTTGCACCGAGCCCGTCGATAGCCGGTCAAGGGCGCGCCAGTTGGCTGCAACTGCGGACAGGTCGATGGTCAGCGTGGCTGTTGACATGGGGTTTGTGTTGCCCGCCCGCCCGGTGAGGTCAAGGAAAAAGGCATCAGAAGCCGACGTCGCCCGTGCCTTGCTGCCAGGGCTTGACCAGATTGCCAAAGCGGGTGAAGCGACCCTCGAACGACAATTCGACCGACCCGATAGGCCCGTGGCGCTGCTTGCCGATGATCACTTCGGCCTTGCCATGCACGTTTTCCATGATGGTCTGCCATTGCGCCATCTTTTCCAGTTCGTGATCGCCGGGCTTTTCGCGTTCCTTATAGTATTCGTCGCGGTAGACGAACATCACGACGTCGGCGTCTTGCTCGATCGACCCGGATTCGCGCAGATCTGACAGCTGTGGGCGCTTGTCTTCGCGGCTTTCCACCGCGCGGCTTAGCTGGCTAAGGGCGACGACAGGGATGTTCAATTCCTTTGCTATGGCCTTCAGGCCCTGGGTGATCTCTGACACCTCATTAACGCGGTTTTCCTTGCCAGATCCCGCCTTTAGCAGCTGAAGATAATCCACGATCAAGAGGTCAAGACCGTGCGTCCGCTTCAAGCGCCGTGCACGCGCCGCAACTTGGCTGATCGGCAAGGCGGGGGTGTCGTCGATGTACAGCGGGCAGGCCTCCAGCGCCTTGGCGGCCTCGACAAAGCGGCGAAATTCGCCTTCGGTCATGTCGCCGCGCCGGATTTGTTCTGACGGCACCTCGGAGGCTTCGGACAGGATACGCGCGGCGAGTTGTTCGGCGCTCATTTCCAGACTGAAAAAGCCGACAACGCCACCATTTACTGCGCCGTCGGACCCGTCGTGCAGGCGGCCGCGTTTGTAAGCTTTGGCGACGTTGAAGGCGATGTTGGTGGCAAGCGAGGTTTTGCCCATAGACGGACGGCCAGCGAGGATCAGCAGGTCAGACGGATGCAGCCCGCCCAGTTTCTTGTCCAGATCGATCAAACCGGTCGCGATGCCGGCCAGGCCACCGTCGCGCTGGTAGGCCGCGTTGGCCATATTAACAGCGTCAGTTACTGCCTTGAGAAAGCTTTGAAATCCGCGTTCGGCATGGCCTTGCTCACCCAGTTTATATAGCCGCTGTTCAGCCTCGATGATCTGTTCGCGCGGCTCACTTTCGACCATCACTTTGGCGGCTTTGGCGGAAATGTCGCGGCCAAGGTCGATCAGTTCGCGGCGCACGGCCAGATCATAGATCATCTGCGCATAGTCGCGGGCGGCAAAGGCTGAAATGGCAGCACCGGCAAGGCGGGCAAGATAGGCAGGCCCCCCCAATTCGCGCAGGCCGATGTCATCTTCGAGAAACGCCTTCAACGTTACCGGCGAGGCGAGGGCGTTTTTCTGAATGCGGGCGGCGGCAATTTCGAAGATGCGCTGATGCACGGGATCGAAGAAATGCTCGGCCCGAACCAGCGCCGCGATTCGGTCGTAGATATCATTATTGGTCAGGATCGCGCCGAGCAGTTGCTGTTCGGCCTCGATGTTATGCGGCAATGTTTCAGTGTCTGCCGCCGGACTTGCCGGCTGCATCGGCCGAAAATTCGCAATCTCAGTCATCTTGATGCCCCCGCATGCGCTACGTTACGCCCCCGTTCATGCCCCGTCTGTGATGCGCGATTTATGACGTGTTGTGCAAGGTCTGATAAGCCTGTGGATAGCTGTGCCTGAAAGGTAAGCGTAGCAGAAAATAATACGCTCGGACACATGATTTGGGGGTAGGCGGCAATTGACCCACGAATGATGGACGGCGGTGCTGGATTTATGCACATCTGTCCACATTGGCTGCGGGGCCACGTGCAACGCGATTGCAACTTTCCGCTTATGGCGCTTTGCGGGCTTCCTGCCATGCACGCGGGGCTATCAGGAACGCCTCAACCTCGGTCAGGGTTGCGGCGTCAAAGCCGGCTTGGGCGCGGGCTTCGGTCAGCACATCCCACCACGTGCAAAGGTGGTGCAGGGCGATGCCGTGATCGGCGAGGCGCTGCGTGGTTTCGGGGAAAATGCCGTAGTAAAAGATGACGGCGGTATGGGCACACGTGGCCCCGGTTTCGCGGATGGCATCGACGAAGCTGAGCTTCGATCCGCCATCTGTGGTCAGATCTTCAACCAGCAAGACGCGCTGGCCGGGGGTCATATCGCCTTCGATGCGGGCATCGCGGCCATAGCCTTTGGGCTTTTTGCGCACATAGGTCATCGGCAGGGCTAGCCGTTCGGCGACCAGGGCGGCAAAGGGGATGCCCGCGGTTTCGCCGCCCGCGATGTTGTCGAACGCCTCAAACCCTGCGTCGCGCAGCACGGTAACGGCCAGAAAATCCATCAGAACAGACCGGATGCGCGGGTGGCTGATCAGCTTTCGGCAATCGATATAGGTGGGCGAGAGCAGGCCAGAGGCCAGCGTAAACGGGGTTTCGGCGTTGAAATGCACGGCTTTGATTTCCAGCAGCGCGCGGGCGGTCAGGCGGGCAATCTCTTCTTTCGGGGGAAAGGCGCTGGGGATCATCGTGCTGCTTTCTGTTTGTGCTTTTTCTTCGTCAAAATACTTTCGCCGAAAGCTCCGGGGCCAGACGCAAGAGCCTCCGGCGGGGATATTTTTACCAAAATGAAACTAGCTTTCGACATGCCAATGCACCGCAAAGCCGGGGTCAAAGACGGTGACCGGGCCTGCCTCGGTCAGGATCTTTCCGGGCCACTGGGCGGGGCCGGCTTTGGTCAGGGTGATGCGCGCCTCATTGGGTGGCAGGCGATAGAAAGCGGCACCGTTCAGGCTGGTAAAAGGCTCCAGCCGGTCAAGTGCGCCGTCTTCTTCGAACAGATGGGCGAGGATGGGCAGGGTGTTGGTGGCAGTGAAACACCCGGCACAGCCGCAGGCCTGTTCTTTCAGGGCGTCGACATGGGGGGCAGAATCGGTGCCCAGAAAGAATCGCGCCTCCCCCGAGGTGGCGGCGACGCGCAGGGCCAGACGGTGGCTTTCGCGTTTGGCGACCGGCAGGCAATAGTAATGCGGGCGCAGGCCACCTGCGAGGATGTGGTTGCGATTGATGACCAGATGATGCGTGGTGATGGTGGCGGCAAGATCTGGGCCAGCGGCGCGGGCGTAATCGACACCGTCCGAGGTGGTGATGTGTTCCATGATCACGCGCAGGCCGGGGGTTGCACGGCGCAGCGGGTCCAGAACCGTATCGATGAACACCGCCTCGCGGTCAAAGATATCGACGGACGGGTCGGTAACCTCGCCGTGGACACACAGCGGCAGGCCGATTTCGGCCATTTTTTCCAGCACAGGTCGAATGGTCTGGAAATCGCGCACCCCGGATGCGGAATTGGTGGTGGCCCCGGCGGGGTAAAGCTTGACCGCTTTGATCAGGCCCGAGGCATGGGCGTGGGCCACGTCGGCGGGATCGGTGGTTTCGGTCAGATAGAGCGTCATCAGAGGTTCGAACGGCGCGCCATCCGGCAGTGCCGCCAGAATACGCTCGCGGTAGGCTAAGGCTTGGGCCGAGGTAACCACTGGGGGCACCAGATTGGGCATCACGATGGCGCGCGCGAAATGCCGGGTGGTTTCGGGCAGCACGCCTTTCAGCACCGCGCCATCACGCAGATGCAGATGCATGTCATCGGGGCGGCGCAGGGTCAGGCGTTCGGTCATGCCGCCCCGGGTAGCGCAAAGACCGGACGATTTCCAGTGCGATATGGCCCCTGCTATCCGCTGGCTGCGACCGGCCGCCAACCGGGACCCAAGGCGTGCCTCAGCGGCGTTCCGCCTCCAGCTCCATAAGCCGTTCTCGGAAGGCAGGGGCATTCAGGCGGCGGGTTACGTTGTTGCAGATCTTGAATTCCCGCTCCGGGTGATTGCCGGATTTCGCCCGGCCCAGCAGAGCGGCCAGATAGGGCACGAACTTGCGCCGGGCCCGCCACAGCCGGGCGAAGGATGCCGCTGACAGCTGGCCCACGGCGGCGGTCTCGATCATCTGCGACAGGATGCCCATCTGGCCAAGCCCGTCTACTGCCCGGTCGTGCAGGTACCGCGTCCGCAGTGGCGTCATCCAGGGCCGCGCGAACAGCGTGGCATGCATCGCATCGGCGGCATTGTAGGGATCAAAGGCGATGAACACCTGCCCCGCCCCTTCGGTCATATCGGGGGCATAGCCATAGCGAGAGGTGAAATCCAGACGCCGATGCGCCTTATCTCGCTGGTCCCAGCCGGTCCTTGTGGGATCCAGCGTCGCGCGGGGGCTGATGGCAAGGACAGTCGCACCCGGCGCCGTCACGCAGTAGGCGCAAGCGGCATAGCCGCCCATGCCAGCGCCATAAAAGGCGACGTGATCGAAATCCTCGAAGAACGCATCGTCGACCTGACGGTCAAAAAAACGGTACACCGACGGGTCGCGGTACCAGGTGTCGCCATCCGCGATCAGGCACAGATGTGACCAGCCATGTTTGCGCGCAATCGCATCGCCCGAGGGCAGTTGATCGGCGTTTGCGCGAATGGCATCGACGGTCTCGAAGGTGACCAGAAGGATTGGGCTTTCGTCGACGAAGTACGCCCAGTGGCGGGTTCCAAGTGTCTGAAAATAACCGGCCTCTTCGCCGACGGCGTCAATCGAGGTCAGCCAGGTTTGCCGGTCTGTCGCTATGGCTGCGTCACTGGCGGAGGGGGAGCAATCGGAGGTTGTACTGAAATCTGACGGGTCTGACATTTTACCTAATCCGGGACGAAGCCCAACCTTTACTACAAATCCATAACCCCATTTTTCACGTGCGCTGTGTGGCAAAGCAAGCGTGTAAATGGCACCCCGGGCACAACGCGTCGCGGCCTGCTTGAAGAAACCCTGCGCGATCAAGGACGAAGTGTCGCTGGCATATCCTTTTGATCAGGCGTCAGGGCCGGCCGTCGCCAGATCAGCCGTGCCTGTTCAGGCGACAATACGCGCGATGGCGGTGCAAGCAGCAACCTGCCGAACAATGCCCGCCAAGGCTCCTCGGTCAGCAGGGCGGCGATTCGCGCGTGTCGCCAGGCGACGGCCTGCATGTGCAGCGCCGAAAGCGTCGGATCGGATTTTAGCTTTTCAATCAAAGGTTGAACGGCCGGGTCGAGCGCAAGGATCGACCGATCCTCGGTGTCACTGAAGTTCCTGTCGATCCAGTAGCCCATGTCAAACGCCTGCGCGTCACGATTGGCCCGGCCGCGATCGCATTTCACAAGGTAGCTTTCCATCGCCCCCAGCGCATAGTGATTAAGCTGCGCCAGCCCGAAATTATCCTGCCCAAGCGCCGAGATTACCCGGTCCTTGTGATAGGCGGCAGGCAGTTCGTGCCCGGATCCATCGAACCAGCGTTGATCTTGCAGGCGGGCGGCATCGGGTTTTCCGGGGCGGTGGACCCCCAGTTTGCCGTAGGCGCCGGTCACCCGGAACAGCGTCTTGAACAACGACGCGCGCCATGGCCAATGCAGAATGGTCGGGGCCGCGCGGGTAAAGGTCTGCCGGATCGGCGCATCGGCAAAGTTCACAACACCGGCATTGCCGAACATGCGCCAGGTCAGTGCAATTGCCGTCGCCAGCGGCAGGGCAGCCAGCAGATCGGGGATGCGCCGGCCGCCTATGCGGATGTTCACGAACTCGTCAATGTCGATGACCATGGCCCAGTCGGCGGCGGCCAGCAGCGGGTGGTTGCCTGCCGTCTTGAGGGCGGCCCATTGCGGACCTTGGGGATGGGGGCCGTCATTGCGGATATGGGTCAGGTGGCCCATCGCGGCCAGACGGTCCAGCATTGTATCGGTGCCGTCGTCGCAGTTGTTTGAGAACACCAGAAAGTCGGTGAAGCCGACGGCACGGTGATGCGCTAGCCATTCCAGCAGGAACGACCCTTCGTTGCGGACGGTCAGGACGGCGAGGATGCGCATGCCACCTCTGCTTCTTGCATGGCGGCGAGCATGTCCTGAAAATCGGGCCGCGTTTTCAGCTCGGCAATAGTGCGGCGGTGCCAGTTCACCGCGCGGCCATGCAGCATGTTCAGGCGCTTGTCGGCGCGCAATGTGGCAAGCCAGCCGACGGTCGCCTCGTCATACCGCCGCGCGGTCGGGCTAAGTTCGGTGCTGATATTGTTGCGGCGCCAGTATTCGAATTCCATCAGCTTGTTGACATGGTTCACCTTGCCACGGTCACGCTTGACCAGAAAGCTGTCGCGTGAGCGCACACAGTAGTGATTGACCTGCGCAAAGCGGTAGTCGGCCTGCACATGCAGGGCCTGCGACAGCGGCTGGCGCGGGGTGGCGTTGGGCAGTTCCAGCCGCAGGGCGCGTTGTTTGTGGGGTTTGATGATCGGCATGTGCACGCCGATGCGTTCCAGTGCCGCCAGCGTCTTGCCACCGCGAAACAGGGATTTCGGGAAGGCACCATGCAGCTTGCCCTCGAACGGCATGGCATTGGCACGCTGGAACTGTTGGGTCACGGGGACATCTTCGTAGCCAATCACGCCGTCGGACCCAAAAACCCGCCAAGGCACCGCGATCACCTCGGTTCTTGCAGAGGCCGCGTTGATCAGCGCATCCAGCGTGCCATCGCCCAGATTGATGGTCAGGAATTCGTCGGCGTCACAGACATAGATCCACTCCGCCTTCTGGACCTCAGCGTAGTGGCGGGCTTGCCGCAGGGCTGCACGCTGGATTGAAGAGCCGGGCTTGTAGGTGGTGGCATGATGGCGCACGACACCCATTTTCTGCATGCGCCCGGCCATGTCCGAAGTCGGGTCGGCGCAGTCATTGGTGCAGATGACGATGTTGTCGAACCCCAGCGATTTGTGATGCGCCACCCATTCCAGCAGGAACGCGCCTTCGTTCTTCATCGTGGTAATGACGGTTTTGGTCATGCCGGGTCTGCCTTGGCTGCGGGAGGGACGGTGAAGAAGAAATCCGGTTTCAGGTCTTGTGTCAGGATATCGTCGGGGATGACGCCGGGGCCGGCGGCAAAGACCGCCGATCCGAAATGCGGCTGCAGGCGGCACAGGCGTTCCATGCGCGGGCTGGTGAGTTCAGTGAAAAACTCCGACTGGGTCTTGTTGGCGATCAATTGTGCGATGCGCTGTCGGTGGTTCGCCACGCATGTGCGATGTGCTGCGGCAATGTCCGGGTCGGCGAGCAGCCGGTCGTATTCGATGCGCAGGGCAGGGATCATCCGCTGGATCGAGGTGTCCTGATCAACATTGTGGTTCATCCGGAACCAGTAGTTCAACCCCTGATCGCGGTCCACATGGTTGACCCGACCCCGGTCGCGTTTCACTAGGAAGCTCTCGGCTGACCGCACGGCATAATGGTTCAGACTGACCCAGTCATAGCCATAAGTCTGCAGGGTCGACCGCCAGCCATTGCGGAACATTTCCTTCGGCTGCGGCTTGCCCGACCCGTTCAGCCAGTGAATTTGCCCCCACAGATCAGGGCGCAGCCCCTTGGGACGGTGCACGCCCAGTTTCTTGTAGATATCGATGTTGCGGAACAGCGTCTTGAAGCCCCAGGCGTGGTGCGGCTTGCGGATCAGTTCGGGCGCGCAGCGGGTGAATTGGTCCAGCAAGAAGTGATCGCGGTAGCCATGCACCTCGGCATTGCCGAACAGCCGCCAGGTGAGGCTGATCATGTTGGCGTCACCCAGTGCTGCGTACAGGCTTTGCAGCGTGCCGTCGCCGATCTTGATGTTGATGAATTCATCGACATCCATGCAGATGCCCCAGGCGCAGTTTTGCATCAGGGGTTCATCTTCGGCGGCCTGAAGTGCCGCGTGCTGCGGCTTCAGCCCGGATGCGCGGTAGGGATTGTCGCGGTGCTGCACCAGCCCGCGCGCTTGCAACACGTCCAGCAGCGCGTCGGTGCCATCGGTGCAATCATTGGTGTAGATCAAAAAGTCGTCGACCCCGATCATGCGATGGTAGGCGATCCATTCCAGAATGAACGGGCCTTCGTTTTTCATCGTGGTGACAATGGCGGTTCGGTTCGTGGCCCGATCTGGGGCGGTTCTGGTCTGCGACACCGGCGCGCGGATCGGCTTGCCACCGAGGATCTGCGTGGACAGCGCGATGAGGCCGGCGTCTTCGATCAGCGCGGTCTTGGGGGCCAGCGCGGATGCCGCACTGCCCGGGATGCGCAGCGCCATGGCGCGCAGGAACGGCACCTGACCTGCCGCATCAGGGCGGGTATAGGACACACGCGATTGCCGCCATGTGTTGTTCAGCCCGGCTTTCTGCGGCGCGACACCCCAGCGGGCAACGGCGCGCCGCGCTTCGAACAGTCGGCAGATATGGTCGGAAAACTCAGGCGACGCGCTAGCGCGCACGCGCCACGGATAGATGCGCTGGCCGTTCAGGGAAATGGTTCCGGACGATGCCAGATCGCACAGATCAAACGCGCTCGGTGCGCCGGGTGCCCGTGGCGCCAGGATATCACTGACATCCAGCGTCAGCACCGCACGCGCCTGCGCCAGAAACCGCCATTTGACGACTTCGTGCAGAATCGATTGCGCCAAAGGCGCGCGCCACGGATCGGGGTCGGGTTTTTCCATCCTGTCGCGGCCCGGCGCATCGGGGGCAAGATAGGCGGTGTTTTCTGCCGGAGTATCGGGCCTGCCCAGCGGCAACGGGCAATCCAGCAGCACGACGCGCAGTGCCACATCGGACAAGGCGTCCTGAAGGGCGGCGGCGAAACTGCCGTCATCTGGCGGGGCACGGTTGACGATCAGGGCACCTTGCAGGCCATGATGCAAGGCGTGATAGATCAGACCTTCGGCAACCTGATCCGGTGTTTCATCCCAGCGAAAGCCGAAGATGGTGTTCAGGCCCGCAAATACCTGCGTATCCGCCGGGGTTGCGTAGGCGGAGTACGTAGACCCGTCGGCAAGCGCGATGCGGGCCTCGGGGCCCGCCTTGGTGACCAGCAGGCAACCGCCGCCAACGGCGCGCAATTCGTCCGGCAGACAACAGCCCGGCCCCCCATCGGGGTGAAACGCCGAAGCTTCCGTGCCGTGCCCGAAAAACACCCGCAAACGGCCATCATGGCAGGCAACCGCATCCAGCAGCCAGGTTATGCCCGACATCTGTATGGCCCGCGCCGCCAGCAGCGCGCGGGTCACAACCGGAACATGGGATGGTGCCAATGCCGGAGGTTTCTTTTTTCGTGTGCCGTCAGGCATCGTCCTGCCCGCCTACTATCTTTTTGAGCGGCCGAACGCGCGCCGGCCTTGCATCTGCTGCGCCATGATCACCAACATAGCGTGCCATCGCTACATACGGCTAGCCCCTTCCTGTCATCAGCAAAATCCAGTTGCTTTGATGGCGCATCATCAACGATAAGGCGTGTTATACTTCGGGTAACGAAGAAAGGGCAGGCCATGGCGACGGAATACCAGATCGGTGCCTTGTGGATCGGCGGTACGCTCAGCTATCTTGAACAACTGTGCCTCGTGTCGTTCATCGATGCGGGCCATCACGTCAGACTTTACACCTATGATGGTGTCGAGAACGTACCCGACGGCGTCGAGATCGCCGATGCTGATGACATCCTGCCGCAGACCGGCTTTTTGCGCCATGGCCGCACCGGCAGCCCGGCGCTGCATTCCGATGTGTTTCGCTATCATTTGCTGGCCAAGGAAGATCGCACGATCTGGGCCGACACCGATGCCTATTGTGTGAAGCCATTTACGACACCGACCGGGCATTTTCATGCGTGGGAGTCTGAACATGTTGTCAATGGCGGAGTTCTTGGGTTGCCGCGCAATAGCGAAACCCTTCGGCAGCTGCTGGACTTCACCGCGGATGAATTCTCCATCCCGCCCTGGTACCGGGGACGATACATCCGCAGACTGCAGCAAAGCCTCGATGCGGGCACACCCATTCCGGCCAGTGCAATGCCTTGGGGCGTGTGGGGGCCGCACGCGATTACGCACTTTCTGAAGGTAACCGGCGAGGTGCGCTTTTCTTTGCCCTCGGTGGCACTTTATCCGTTTTCGTTCCGCGATCGTAATATGATGGTGCGACACGCCACGAACGAGGCCGATTTTATCACCGATGAAACATTCTCGATCCATTTTTACGGACGGCGGATGCGACGTCGCTTGCTTGCCTGCGAAAATGGAATTCCAAGCAGCCGCAGCTTGATTGGACGCCTGCTGAAGAAGCACAACATCGACCCGGCGTTGGCACCGATCCCGGGCAAGCCCGAACCCGAGGATACGGATGATGATCTGACCGACGATATGACTGGCGATTTGGCTGGCGGTCGGGATGGCGGTCGGGACCACGATCTGATCAGCGACATGTCCGACCCGTCGATCCGGCACTAGATCGGTCGCGCTAGCCGTCGCTTGGGCTGGACTTCATGCAAAGCATTGGCAAATCGCCTCGATTTCGCCAGACTGTTTCCATAATCACACAAGTGCGGGCAATTAGGGGCGGCTATGGCGCGGGAACGAGAGGTCGGCACATTATGGATCGGGGGGGCGCTGTCGTGGATGGAACAGCTCTGCCTGAAATCTTTCGTCGATCAGGGCCAGAAGATCACGCTGTTTTCCTATGAGGATATCCCGAACGTTCCCGCAGGCGTGATCCGCCGCGACGGGCGCGAGGTTCTGCAGACCGAGACCTTCATCAAATACGAAAAGAAAGACAGCTACGCGCTGTTTGCCGATCAGTTCCGCCTGCACATGATCCACCAGAACCCCGGCATGATCTGGGTCGATACCGATGTCTACTGTCACCGCCCGATGGACTATGACAGCGACTATGTGATGGCGTTCGAACTGCCCGGCAAGCAACGGGTGAACAATGCAGTTCTAGGCTTGCCTGCCGACAGCGCATTGCTGAAGGCAATGCTGGATTTTACTGCCGATCCCTTTGCGATACCCCCCTTCCTGTCTGCGGCCCAGATCAACAGCTACCGCGCCGCCGCCGCGAAGGGCGAGCCCGTGCATGCCAGCCAGCAGCCTTGGGGGGTCTGGGGCCCGCTGATGATCACGCATTTCGTGCATGCCTTGGGTCTGGCGCGCGAGGTGCTGCCGCTGGAGGCGTTTTATCCGGTAACTTTCCCGGACCGACTGACCTTTGCGCGTCGCGCGTCGCTTGCTGCCGCCAAGATCACAGCGCAGACGACGGCGCTGCATCTGTGGGCCTCGAACAAGCGCGAATTGGGGCTGCGGCACAACGGGTTGGCGCCCAAGGGCAGCTATCTTGAAGCACTGCTGATCAAGCACGGCCTGCGCGCCGAGGCGGCCCCGATCGCGGGGCGTGGCAAGCTGGTGTTCGATGCGGGGTTGGTCGGCAAGATCGATCTGCCGCAGGTGTCGGAATTTGCCGATGTGGTCGGCACCGGGCAGTCGCTGGCGCTTGCGGCATGGGCCAGATGGGGGTGCAGGATCGCCCTTGTAGATCTGGATCAGCGCGCGGCGTTTTGTGATCTGCCGTCGAAATGGATTGAACCTTACCGGGCGTTTCTGATCGGAAATGGCGTGCCAGAGGCGGCGATTTCGGTGATCGGCAAAGCGGCGCAGATGCGCAAGGCTGATCTGATAGCCAATCTTTCAGGCTTTGGAGATGTCAATAAGATCAAAAGGTTGGCGCCGGTTCTTGACGCGATTCTGCATGCGGGCAGCCAGATGATTCTGGATATCCGGACTGGGTCCGGCGGGTATCCGTTTCTGCGCCGCTACGGCACCTGCGAGACGCTGTCCAAGCGCGAGGTTGACGGAAATCCGGTGACGCGCGTCCTGTTTCGGGCAGGCGAGCATATGGGCAAGGCGACGGCGGTCGGGCCACGGATACCGGATGTTGCCCCCGCCGATAACGCCGCGCCACCAAAGCTGCCCTCATTTCCGCCGCTTGCAGTGACCGCAGCCGCAGAGTCCCCAACGCCATCGTCGCCAACAACAGGCAATGTCGATCACTGGGCCGATGTGGCGCGGGATCTGGCCGGGAATGCCGGCTTTTACCGAGAAGGCGCCGAACATTCGATGCTGTACATCCCGCGCGGCGATACGTTGGTGGTGACGTTCGACAACCTCGACATCGCCATGACAAAGCGCGACGACCGCCGACCTTGGGGCTTTTCGTTCATCGAAAAGCAGGGCTGGTCGATGCTGGGAGTGATGGCGAATGGCTGGACCTGGTACCGCGATGACTGGGTTTGTGACCAGTTCGATGACCTCGCGGCATCCGGGTTTTTCAAGGGCTTCAAACGCGTGGTGTTTTACGGCGCATCGATGGGCGGCTACGCGGCCTGCGCGTTCGTGGCGGCGTGTCCCGGCGCCGATGTGGTGTCGATATCGCCGCAATCGACGCTGGATCGCCGCCTCGTGCCGTTCGAGACGCGGTACAAGACCGCCTGGGGCCGGGATTTTTCGGGGCGTTATGGTGATGCGGCTGCGGTGTCACAGGCGGCGGGCCGCGTGACGATACTGTATGACCCCTACGAGCCGCTGGACGCAGGCCATGTGGCGCGGTTCACCGGTGCCAATGTGGTGCGCCTGCGCGCGCCGCTGATGGGGCACCGGCTGGGATCTTCGCTGCATCAGATGGGGATATTGTCGCAGGTGACGCTGGGCGCGCTGAACGGCACCTTGTCAGAGGCGGATTTCTACCGGGCATTGAAGGCACGCAAAGGCTTCGTGCGCTATCAGCGCGAGTTGTTCAAGCGGGCGATCGCGAAGGGGCACCCCGGGCTTGCGCGCAAACTGGCGCGCTTCGTGCTGACGCGGGGAACCAACCGGTACATCCGGCAGGCGATGGAGGCGATGTAGGGGGCGATGGGCAGATTGCCCATCGTACATGTGCGCTTTCCTGTTGAACGAGGAGTAGGGCCAATCCCGGGGGGCGGCAACGAGGCCGTGCTTGACAGGGTTATCATGGCAGTGGGCCATGTGTGCGATGAAGTCATCCTCATCGCGGATCGTATGTTCCCAGAAACGCCGCTGCCAGATGCCCCGTTCACGCTTGCCTGCCTTGCTTTGAGAAACTTGCGATGACAGCGCCAGACCATGGGAGAAGCGCGATTTGATCCGCTTCCAGCGTTCGGAGTAATCGGCATCCTGGGGTGGCAGGGTCCAGATGGCGTGCAGATGGTCTGGCAAAAGCACCATTGCATCGCAGATAACCGGCAGTTCGGCGATGGTTTTGGCATAGGCAAAGCGCAAATGGGCGATGTGATCGGTCAGCTGCGTTTGCGAGCGATCCTGAAGGTAGACCGTGAAAAAATAAGTGACCCCGGGACGCTTGATGCGGCGGTAACTTGTCATGCCGGAAGGACGGCAGCAATTGGTAAATAGTTGGTTTACGATTTTTTCAAAGCACGGATGGGCGAACCCGCGCTGTGCGTGGAACCGCCCATCCTGCGTAGAATGGGCAATTTGCCCACCATGCCGTCATCAAAAGAACGCCTGCAGCCCGGTGATTGCACGGCCCAGGATCAGCGCGTGCACATCATGAGTGCCTTCATAGGTGTTCACCGTCTCTAGGTTCACCATGTGGCGCATGATCTGGTAATCTTCCTGAATGCCGTTGCCGCCGTGCATGTCGCGGGCCATCCGTGCCGCGTCCAGCGCCTTGCCGCAGTTGTTGCGCTTGACGATGCTGATCATCTCGGGCGCGGCATTTGCCTCGTCCAGCAGGCGGCCGACCCGCAGCGATGCTTGCAGGCCAAGCGATATTTCGGTCATCATATTGGCCAGTTTCAGCTGGAATAACTGGGTCTGCGCCAGTGGTTTGCCGAATTGCTTGCGGTCCAGCCCATACTGGCGCGCGGCCTCCATGCAGAATTCGGCAGCCCCCATGACACCCCACGAAATGCCATAGCGCGCCCGGTTCAGGCAGCCGAACGGGCCTTTCAGGCCTTCGACGAAGGGCAGCAGCGCGTCCTCGCCCACTTCGACATCGGTCATCACGATCTCGCCGGTGACCGAGGCGCGCAAGCTGAGTTTGCCGCCGATCTTGGGGGAGGTCAGGCCCTTGGTCCCCTTGTCGAGTACGAAGCCCTTGATCTTGCCGCCATGCGCATCCGACTTGGCCCAGACGACGAACACATCGGCGATCGGGGCGTTCGATATCCACATCTTGGCGCCATTCAGCACATAGCCATTGGCGGTCTTGCGGGCGGTGGTTTTCATCGCGCTGGGGTCAGACCCCGCATCGGGCTCGGTCAGCCCGAAGCAGCCAATGAACTCGCCTGACGCCAGTTTCGGCAGGTATTTCATCCGCTGCGCCTCGGTCCCGTAGGCGTAGATCGGGTACATCACCAGTGACGATTGCACCGACATCATCGAACGGTAGCCGCTGTCCACCCGTTCAACTTCGCGCGCGACAAGGCCGTAGGCCACGTACGATCCGCCAAGGCCGCCGTAAACCTCGGGGATGGTGACACCGAGCAGGCCCATCGCGCCCATTTCGCGGAAAATGCCGGCGTCGGTGGCTTCATCCCGGTAGGCGGCGATGACGCGGGGTTGCAGCTTTTCCTGCGCATAAGCACGGGCCGCGTCGCGCATCATGCGTTCGTCCTCGGTCAGCTGGTCTTCCATGCGGAAGGGATCTTGCCAGTCGAACCGGCCAAGATCCGGGGCATCCTTAGGCTTGAGGTGGGGTCTGGTCGGCATGTCCATCGGCTGCTCCCTTGAGTTTAAGTTGAAATACGCGCTTTGGGGGCGGTTTTCAAACGATAAGGCGCAAGGGGCGGGGTGCCGATGTCGCAGCAATGGCTTGACCCCGGCCTTCGCGGGGGCCAACCATGCGGCGAACCTGAGGGGGGAGCGACGGTGTGAGCACGCAATTTGCAACCATTGACGCGGTCGAGGCCATGCTGGCGGGGCAGGGCTATGTTGCCTCACGCCCGCTGGCGACAGTGGTGTTTCTGGCATTGCGTTTGGGGCGGCCTTTGTTTCTTGAGGGCGAGGCGGGGGTTGGCAAGACTGAAATTGCCAAGGTCATCGCCGCAAGCCTTGGGCGGCGGCTGATCCGGCTGCAATGCTATGAGGGGCTGGATGCCTCGTCGGCGGTTTACGAATGGAACTTTGCCGCACAGATGATCGCCATTCGCACCGCCGAAGCGGCTGGCGGAGCAGACCGTGATGCGCTGAAATCCGAGTTGTTCACGCAAGACTATCTGATCGAGCGCCCATTGCTGCAGGCGATGCGCCCGCAAGACGGCGGGCCGCCGGTGTTGTTGATCGATGAACTTGATCGCACGGACGAGCCGTTCGAGGCGTTCCTGCTCGAAGCCCTGTCGGATTTTCAGGTGACAATCCCGGAGCTTGGCACGATCAAGGCCGCCACGCCGCCGATCGTGATCCTGACCTCCAACCGGACCCGCGAGGTGCATGATGCGATCAAGCGGCGGTGCCTATATCACTGGGTGGATTATCCGTCGTTTGCCGATGAAGTGGCAATCCTTGCCGCACAAGTGCCGGAAGCCTCGGCAGCCCTGTCGCGTGAAGTAGTGGCTTTTGTGCAGCGGCTGCGCAACGAGGATCTGTTCAAGAAACCGGGTGTAGCGGAAACCATCGATTGGGCGAAATGCCTGCTGGCGCTGGATGCGATTGCGCTGTCGCCACAGGTGATCGGCGATACTTTGGGGGCGATCCTGAAGTATCAGGATGATATCCAGCGCATTCAGGGGTCAGAGGCGAAACGCCTGCTGGACGAGGCGCGGGCCGGGGTGGCGGTGCAATGAGCAGTTGTACCCGTTCGCGTGGGGTAGTTGTCCGTGGCTGACTATGCCGCCCTGAACCTGCCCATCGATGGCAAGCTGGCCCACAACATCACGCATTTTGCCCGCGCCTTGCGCAAGGCCGGTTTGCCGATTGGCACAGGCCGGGTGATGGACGCGGTGCGCGCGGTGCAGGTGGCGGGTTTCACGCGGCGGGATGACTTTTATTGGGTGCTGCATGCCTGCTTCGTCTCGCGCCCCGAACATCGCGCGGTGTTCGGGCAGGTGTTCCGGCTGTTCTGGCGGGACCCGCAGTTTCTGGAACATATGATGAGCCTGTTGCTGCCGTCCTTGCGCGGTGCACAAGAAGACAGGGCCGCCCAGCCAGCAGAAAAGCGTGCCGCCGAGGCCCTGCTGGACGGGGTGGAACGGGACAAGCCCGCCGATGCAGGCTGGGAAGACACGCGCGACGCGGTGATCGAGATTGATGCCAGTGCCACCATGTCTGCCGAGGAACGCCTGCGCAGCCTCGATTTCGAACAGATGAGCGCGGATGAGGCGGCGCAGGCGAGGCGGATGCTGGCGCGGCTGACCTTGCCGATCACGCCACTGCCATCACGTCGAACCAAGACGGGCACCACCGGGCGGGCGGTCGACCGGGGGCGGACGTTGCGCGCGGCGTTTCGGCAGGGTGGCGAGATGACGTCGATTGCGCGCAAGACCGCAAGGACGCGGTGGCCGGCACTGGTGGTGCTGTGCGACATTTCGGGCTCGATGGCGGACTATTCACGGATGGTGCTGCACTTCGTTCATGCCGTGGCCAATGCCAAGGGGCAGGGCTGGGCGCAGGTGCATGCCTTTACCTTTGGCACGCGGCTGACCAACATCACGCGGCACATGCGCAGGCGCGATGTCGATGCGGCGTTGGCCGCCGCAGGCGCACAGGCGCAGGATTGGTCAGGGGGCACGCGGATCGCCGCCTGCCTTGCCGCGTTCAACAGGGATTGGTCGCGCCGCGTGCTCGGGCAGGGGGCCGTAGTCTTGCTGATCACCGACGGTCTGGACCGCGACGATGATCCGCCGGGTGGTCTGGCCCGCCAGATGGAGCGGCTGCATCTGTCATCGCGGCGGCTTGTCTGGCTGAACCCTTTGCTGCGCTGGGACGGCTTTGCGCCGCGTGCGTCGGGCATCCGCCAGATGCTGCCGCATGTGGATGCTTTTCGCGCCGGCCATTCGATTGCATCGCTGGAAGCGCTGGCGCAGGTGCTGTCACAGCGTGAGGATATGGGCGAGAGGGAACGATTATCGGCGTTGCTGCGTTCTGACTAAGCCAGATGTTGCCCATGCTATGGGAACACCATCGCTTGATATCGCATATCAGGGTCAAACCCTGTTTTGTAACCATAATCGTTGCGTCCAAGCCCCATGACCACAGGGCTGGTGCCGCCGATACAGTGGACTGACTTGAAAGGACGACCCATGAGACGGCTACTGACCTGTACGACTGCTCTTTCTGTGGCGCTTGCGCAGCCCTATCCGATGTTTGCGCAGCAACTGACCGAGGATGGTCGCGTGGTGGCGTCCGATGGGACGATATTGTGCGAGCCGACGACGGAAGCGGCCTGCAATCCCGAAGATTTCACGGCACAGGCGCTGGCCATTGATGAGGCGATAGCGGCCGCTGCGGCACAGGCTGAAGCGGACGCTGCGGCGGCGGCTCAGGCAGAGGCGGATGCTGCGGCGGCGGCTCAGGCAGAGGCGGATGCTGCGGCGGCGGCTCAGGCAGAAGCGGACGCTGCGGCGGCGGTTCAGGCCGAGGCGGATGCTGCGGCGGCGGCTCAGGCAGAGGCGGATGCTGCGGCGGCAGCTCAGGCTGAAGCGGACGCTGCGGCGGCGGCTCAGGCCGAGGCAGATGCAGCTGTAGCTGGTCAGGCCGAGGCGGAGGCTGCGGCGGCTGCTGAGGCTGAAGTTGAGGCTGCGGCGGCTGCACAGGCCGAGGCGGATGCCGCTGCTGCTGCGGCTGCTCAGGCCGAGACGGACGCTGCAGCGTCGGCGCAAGCTGAAATTGACGCTGCTGCTGCCCTGAAAGCGGCAGATGATGCGGCAGCGGCAACTGCCGAAGCCGAAGCTGCTGCTGCGGCTGCGGCACAGGCTGCGGCCGATGCTGCGGGAACGGAGGCTGCCGCTGCTGCACAAGAGGCCGCCGCCGCCGCTCAAGCCGAAGCTGACGCTGCAATCGCGGCACAAGCGGCAACCGACGCTGCCGCTGCCGAAGCAGCCAAGGCCGCGACCGATGCTGCCGCTGCTGACGCAGATGCTGCGAAACTGGCGGAAGAGGCTGCTGCTGCTCAGGCTGCAGAAGACGCTGCCGCCGCGGAAGCCGCTGCTGCGACCGAGGTCGAAGTCCCGGCGGCAACGGCCGACGCGCCAGTGCCATTGACCGAGGAAGAACTTGCCGCACAAGCGGCAGCCGATGCCGAAGCATTTGCCGCGGCGGAGGCGGAGTTGAAGGTGGACGAGTCCGGTGCGTTGGTTGATCCAGCCGCCAGCCTGCGAACAGCCGAGCCCGTGGCGGATGCGGCGGCAGAACCTGTCGACGTGCCTGTGGTCAGCGAGACGGAGGCAACAACGCTGAACAGCCTGTTGGTCGAGCCGACGGTTCTCGATCCGGTGCAGCTTGGTGCGGCAGAGACGTTGCTTGAAACCCCCTTGGTTGAAGGACAGTTGCCCGCTGATCAGGCGCCTTCAGCTGCTGCCGTCACCACCACGACCGAACGGGTGACCGAACGGTCGCGCCGCCGGTCTTCCGATGAGTTTGCGGCGGCCCCCCGCCGTGTCGAGGATGGGCGCCGGAAAAGCGGTCTGTCCGATCTGGAGAAAGTTGGTTTGGTGGCACTGGGCGCGCTTGTCGTAGGCGCCATCATCAAGGACGCCAACAACCGCGAACAGGATCGCCGCGTGGTGTCAAACACCGGTGACCGCGTGGTCGTGCTGAACCCCAATGGCACCTATCAGGTGTACAAGGATGACGATGCGATCATTCGCCGTCCCGGATCGGATGTGCGGACCGAAACCTATCGCGACGGCTCGACCAGAACCATTGTACAGCGTCAGGACGGCACGCAGGTGGTGACGATCCGTGATGCGACGGGCCGCGTACTGCGACGTGCGCAATATGACGACCGGGGCCGCGAACTGGTCTTGATCGACGATCTTGCGCCGGAAGAGTATGTCGTGGTCAGCGAGTTGCCCAGACCGCGCGCCAAGCGGGTGGTGATTTCTACGCAGGATGAAGATTCTGAATTGAAGCTTGCACTTGCCGAACAGGACGTGGCCCGAACCGGCCGCAAGTTTAGCCTTCGTCAGGTCCGCGAAATTTCTGAAGTGCGCGCTTTGGCGGCCACCATTGATGTCGATGCCATCACGTTTGACACCGGTTCATCTGCCATACGTTCGTCAGAGGCGGATGATCTGGCCGATTTGGGCCGCCTGATGCAAGACATCATCGACAACAACCCGCGTGAGATGTTCCTGATCGAAGGGCATACTGATGCGACGGGTGCGGCGGCGCTGAACCTTGCGCTGTCGGATCGTCGTGCGGAGTCGGTGGCGCTTGCCTTGACCGAGTATTTCGACATACCGCCGGAAAACATGGTGATCCAGGGCTACGGCGAAACCGAACTGCGCATCGACACCCTGGCGAATGAAAAGCGCAATCGCCGGGTGGCGGTGCGGGTCATCGGGCCGCTGCTGCGTCAGGCGGCGCTGCAATAACAGGCGGCGCTTCACCAAGCAGTCGGTGATCCATGATCTTGTGAAGGGGCCCCATCGTGGGGCCCTTTTGCGTTGGTGCTACAACCGGCCTTCCCCCGGTGGCAGCTTTGGTATCAAATGGTAGCATTGACATTCAAGGTAGCTGTCAAACTGCAAGAGGCGACAATGACCGATAATGACATCCCCGAAATCGCCATGAACTGGCACCGCGCCGGGCGGGGTTCCGTTCTTGCAACCGTTGTGGAAACCTGGGGATCGGCGCCGCGCCAGGCGGGCAGCCAACTGGTGGTTGCGGGCGATGGCACCTTCATGGGCTCGGTCTCCGGCGGCTGCGTCGAAGGGGCGGTGGTGACCGAGGCGGTAGAGGCGCTCGCCGATGGCAAGGCGCGGCTACTGACCTTCGGGGTGTCGGACGATCAGGCCTTCGCCGTGGGTCTGGCCTGCGGCGGAACCATTCGGGTGCTGGTGGAACCGGTGGGGGCGGCGTTGCCTGAGGCGATGCTGGCAGATCTGGTGACAGCCCGTGCGGCGCGGCGTCCGGTCAGCTATCTGGTGAACACGAATACCTGGGAGCGTCGCCTTGGCGCGGTTTCGGGTGACGCTTCGCTGACCGATGCCGTGGCCAACCGGCTGCGTGCGGACCGATCGGGGATGGAGGAGGGCGGCTGGTTCATCGCCGTCCATAACCCGCCCTTGCGGATGATCGTGGTCGGGGCCGTGCATATCGCGCAAGCCTTGCTGCCAATGGCGCGGGCCTGCGGCTATGACCCCGCATTGATCGACCCGCGTGGCGCGTTCGGGGCTGCGGCACGGTTCCCGGGCGAGATGATCGGTGACGACTGGCCCGACGTCGCAATGACCGCCTTGGCCCCCGATGCCCGCACAGCGGTGGTAACGCTGACGCATGACCCCAAGCTGGATGATCCGGCACTGATGGCCGCACTTGCGTCGCCGGCATTCTATATCGGATGCTTGGGATCGACCCGCACCCATGCGAGGCGGCTTGAAAGGCTGCGCGCGGCGGGCGTGACGGAGGCGCAGATCGCCCGGCTGAACGCCCCCGTCGGCCTTGATATCGGCGCGAAATCGCCCGCCGAAATTGCCGTCAGCATTCTGGCGCAAATCACCATGACATTGCGAAAAGGATGAAGTTCGGGCCGGTTCCCCTGGATCAGGCAGTGGGCGCGATATTGGCCCATTCGGTGCCGTTGCCATTGGGGCGGCTGCGCAAGGGCAAATTGCTGGGTTCGGCGGATATTGCGGTTCTGACGGGCCTCGGGTTGACCGAAGTGACGGTGGCGCGTCTGGACGCTGGCGACCAGCATGAGGATGATGCGGCACTCGACGTGGCACGATCGCTGATCCGGGGCGCGACCGGGTTGCAGTTGAAACCCGTGGGTACCGGGCGGGTGAATGTTCATGCGCTGACAGCCGGGCTGGCGGGGATTGAAGCCGGCCGGATAAACGCGCTGAACGCGGTTGACCCGATGATCACGGTCGCCACGGTGCCGCAATGGCAACGGCAATCCGCCGGGGCGATGGTGGCCACTGTCAAGATCATCTCTTACGGCGTGGCCCGCGGCGACGTGCAACGCGCAAGCGCGGCGGGGGAAAGCGCCTTGCGCCTGCATCCGCCGGTCTTGCGGACGGCGGCCCTGATCCAGACATCAGTTGACGCAAGCGATGACGGCGCCAAAGGCTACCGCGAGACGGCCAGACGGGTGCAGCGATTGTCGGTTCAACTTGCCGCGCAAACGATCGTGGCGCACCGCGTGGCCGATCTGGCGCAGGCGCTGACCAAAGCCGCCGACCACGCCGACCTCATGTTGATCCTGACCGGATCGGCCACGTCGGATGCGGGTGATGTAGGCCCTGCGGCGCTGCGGGCGGCGGGGGGCGAGATGAGCTACTTCGGCATGCCGGTCGATCCTGGCAATCTGCTGTTCATCGGGCATCTGCACGGTCGCCCGGTGATTGGCTTGCCAGGTTGCGCCAAGTCACCCGCCCTGAACGGTGCCGACTGGGTGATGGAGCGGCTGATCTGCGGCGTTCCGGTGACCGGGGCTGACATTGCGGCGATGGGTGTCGGCGGCCTGCTGAAGGAAATCCCCATCCGCGGGCAACTGCGCGAACCAAACGACAAAGGGGCCGGATAAACCGACCCCAACGCTTTTTCTTCGTAAAAGTACTCAACAAGCCCATGTTCGAAACGATGGCGTCACTTCGGCCCGATCATCATCACCATCTGGCGGCCCTCAAGGCGGGGCATGCTTTCGACCTTGCCATTGTCACCGACATCGGCCGCGACACGGTTCAGCAGCACCAGCCCCAGATCCTGGTGCGCCATTTCGCGGCCACGAAAGCGCAAGGTGACTTTAACCTTGTCTCCCTCTTCCAGAAACTTCAGAACCGACCGCATTTTCACGTCGTAATCATGGGTATCAGTGCCGGGGCGGAACTTGATTTCCTTGATTTCGATGATGTGTTGTTTCTTGCGGGCTTCTGCTTCGCGTTTCTGCGTCTCATATTTGAACTTGCCGAAATCCATGATCTTGCAGACCGGCGGTTCCGCATTTGGCGAGATTTCCACCAGATCCAGCCCGGCTTCTTCGGCAAGCACCATGGCGCGGGCAGGCGTCACGACGCCGACGTTTTCCCCATCTGCCCCGATCAGGCGAATTTCGGGCGAACGGATGCGATCATTGATGCGGGGGCCGGTTTCGCGTTGCGGCGGGGCATTGTGCGGTCTGCGAGCTATGGTGGCGTTCCTTCACGTGGTGAGGGGCACATGGGTGCCGGGATCAGGGCGCAAAATAGACGTGCGCGCCGGGCTATACAACCCGCATTCGCCAGTCTTTGTGGCGCAAGACTGCCGCTCTTGCCGAGATTTAGGTGCGGTAGTCTTTTCTTTTCGGCGTGAAGCTGCCATATCAAGCGCGCGACTGGGAAATATACTCGGTTAAGGGAGACTTGAAATGAACAAGAACGTGATCATCGGCGCTATCGTGATTTTGCTTGCAGCGGCTGGCTATTATCAATTCGTCAGCGTCCCTGCCCAAAGGGCTGCGCAGGAAGCTGTTGCTGCTGAAGAAGCGGCCGCCGCCGCTGCGACTGCTGCTGAAGAAACGGCTGCCGCTGCCGCCGCTGAGGCCGAAGCTGCCGCCGCCACTGCTGCTGCCGAGGCCGCGGCTGCCGCCGATGCCGCTGCAACCACTGTCGCGCCAGCACTTGACGCCGCAACCTTTGACGCCGCCGCTGTGGCTGGCATGATCGACGCATCGACCCTGGATGATGCCACCAAAACAAGCCTGAAGGCCGCAGTGACTGCTGCTGGCACCGACCCGGCTGCCATCACTGCAGTGATTGCCCAGGTGAAAACCGCGCTTGGCATGTGATTGCCTTTGCGCTTCTGCGCAGCAGAAGGGCCGCACCCTCACTGGTGCGGCCCTTTTTTTATTGCGAACGGCGAGGCAAAACGCCCCCCGGACAAGGTGCAGCCATCCCGTTGCCGGGATCAGATCCCGTCGCCGACGAAGGCCTTCTCGACGACATAGTCCAGTGGCTCGGAATTCGCGCCTTCGCGCAGGCCAAACTTTTCCAGCACTGCTTTGACATCATGGTTGAAAGCCAGTGATCCGCAGACCATCGCGCGGTCTTCTTCGGGGTCCATGGGCGAAAGGCCCAGATCGGCGAAAACCTTGCCTGAGGTCAGGTTATCGGTGATCCGCCCCATATATTGCGACGGCTCGCGCGTGGTGGTGGGGTAGTACAGCAGCTTGTCGCCCACCAGATCGCCGATCAGAGGGTCATCGTTCAGGCTTTCCACCAATTCGCGCCCATAGGCCAGTTCTGCCACCTCGCGGCAGGTGTGCATCATGATTACCTGATCATATTTATCGTACGTGTCGGGTTCGCGCATCAGGCTGGCGAACGGTGCGATGCCGGTGCCAGTGGCTAGAAACCACAGCCGTTTGCCGGGCAACAGCGCGTCATGTACCAGCGTTCCCACCGGTTTTGGGCGCAGGATGATCTGATCGCCGGGCTTGATGTGCTGCAATTTTGAGGTCAGCGGGCCATCGGGCACCTTGATCGAGTAAAACTCCAACTCGTCATCCCAAGCGGGTGATGCAATGGAATAGGCGCGCAGCAAGGGCTTGCCGGTATCGCCCAACAGGCCGATCATCACAAATTCACCGGACCGAAACCGCAGGCTGGCGGGCCGTGTGACCCGGAAGGAAAACAGCCGGTCGGTCCAATGCGTGACCTGCGTGACGGTCTGCGCATCGGGCAAGGTGATTTTGGCAGCGTCTGTCACGGGCATAAGCTCGGTCATTGGGATCAGGTCTTTGCTGAATAGGGGAGGATGGGCGGGCTGAACAGCAGATATGTCAGGCCCGCAGTTTTGCCAGATAGTCATTGTTGCGCCAGTCGGCACGGAACAGCCATTGATCCTCGGGTTGACGCAGCGCCAGATCATTGGGGATTTCAACATCGTCAAAGCCGACGCGGCGGGCCATGGCGTATTGATCGGCGATGATGTGACCATGCGCGCGCAGGGTGCCGGTATAGCCCATCATCCGCAGGCTGCGGCCAATGGTGAAGCCACGCCCATCATTGAAGGCTGGAAAGGCGACGCGGATCAGGCTGATGTTGCCCAAATGGCCCGCCAGCAGCGCCGGGTCGTCGGTATTGGCCAGATCAAGCGCGCCCTGATGGTTTGCCAGATCGGCAATCGTTACAGAGTGCACGTCCGGCGCGGAAGTGAAACCAGTGTCTGATACAAGTATGCTCATGCGGCGGTTTCCCCGGACATCGGTTGGGTCAAAGGCACGCGCACGGCACGACCGTTGATGAAGTGAATGCCGCATTCGACTTTGTCAGAATTGCGCCAACGGCCTGCGCGCGGGTCTTCACCCGGTTTGACCGGGCTTGTGCAGGGCGAACAACCGATGGAGGGGTAGCCTTTGGCCACGAGCGGATGGCGCGGTAGGCGGTTGTTGACCATGTACTCCTCAAGATCGGATCGGTCCCAATGGGCCAGCGGGTTGACCTTGATGCGGATGTCGCCTTCGGCCTCGAAAAACTCCACCGCGGCCCGGCTGGCGCCCTGATAGCGTTTTCGCCCGGTGATCCAGGCATCATAGCCCGCCAGCGCACGTTCCAGCGGCTCAGTCTTGCGCAAGGCACAGCAGGCATCGGTGTTGAACTGATGCAGCGTGTTATCGGGGTCCTCGAACGCCAGTTTGGCGCGGTCTGCGGTGATGCTATGCACGTTGAGGCCCAGCTTGTCAGCGACCTCTGCCTGATAGGCGATGGTTTCGGCGAACAGCATTTCGGTGTCGATGAACAGGACCGGCGTGGTGCGGTCGATCACCGAGACAAGATGCAAAAGCACCACTGACTCTGCGCCAAAACTGGAGACAAGGGCGATGCGCCCAACCTGGCTGTCGCTCATCGCGCGCTCCAGAACCGCCGTCGCCCCATGGTGGCGGTAGCGCGCGTTCAGGTCGGCGACGCGGGTCCCAACCGGGGCGAGGGGGGCTTCAAGCGGCATCGCGTTCAGCCTCGGCCGGGTAAAGTGCTGCTTTGAAGGGGGCTAGGCCAAGCCGGCGGTATGCGGCAAGGAAGGTTTCGCCCGCGTCCTCGCGCTGTTCGAGGTAAGCCATGACCAGCCGTTCAATGGCGGGAGCAATCTCGTCATACGCAAAGCCCGGACCGGTCTTGTCGCCGATCACAGCGGTTTCCGTGCCGTCCCCGCCAAGCGTGATCTGGTAGTTTTCCACACCCGCCCGGTCCAGCCCCAGAATGCCGATATGGCCGACATGGTGGTGCCCGCAGGCATTGATGCAGCCGGAAATTTTCAGCTTCAGCGGGCCGATGTCATGTTCCAGCTTCAGTTCGTCAAACCGCAGTGCGATCTGCTGGGCGACCGGGATCGAGCGCGCGGTGGCCAAAGCGCAATAATCCATGCCGGGGCAGGCGATGATATCCGAGATCAGGCCGACATTGGCCGTCCCAAGCCCTGCCTGATACAGGGCCGCATGGACCATGGGCAAATCTGATTTATGCACATGCGGCAGGATGACGTTTTGTTCATGGCTGATGCGCAGTTCGGAATGACCGTACTTTTCAGCAAGATCCGCCATCAGGCGCATCTGGTCTGACGTCGCATCGCCGGGGGTTGCTCCATGCGCTTTCAGGCTGATGGTGACGATGGAGTATTGCGCGTTGCGGTGGGCGGCGAGGTTGGTGTCGGCCCAGGCGCGGAATGTGGGGTCGGCCTTGTAAAAGGCGTCATATGCATCGACGGGGGCATTGCGGAACGCGGGGGGCGCGAAGGCCCCGGCGATTTCAGCCAGCAGGGCTTGATCAGCACCACTAAACAGCGGGCGCAGTTCGGCAAAGCGGGCCTCGGTCATCCGGGTGATCTCTTCCGCGCCGGTTTCATGTACGGTGATCTTGATACGGGCTTTGTATTTGTTATCGCGGCGTCCAAACGTGTTGTAAACGCTGAGAATTGCCTCGACATACGGTAGCAGATCGGCTTTCGGCAGGAAATCCCGCACGGTGACGCCAATCATCGGGGTCCGGCCAAGACCGCCGCCAACCATCACTTCATAGCCGGGATTACCTTCCGGGTTGCGCACCATGCGCAGGCCGATGTCATGGGCTTTGGTGACCGCGCGGTCATTCGGGCTGCCGGTGATGGCGATCTTGAATTTGCGCGGCAGGAATTGGAATTCGGGGTGGTCGGTGGACCATTGGCGCAGCAACTCTGCCGTGGGGCGGGGGTCTTCAATCTCATCCGCGGCGGCACCGGCAAAATGGTCGGCGGTCACATTGCGCACGCAGTTGCCCGAGGTCTGGATGGCGTGCATTTCGACGTCGGCGAGTGCCGAGAGAATTGCGGGGACGTCTTGCAGCACGGGCCAGTTGTACTGGATGTTCTGCCGGGTGGTGAAGTGACCATAGCCCTTGTCGTAGGTATCAGCGATCATTGCCAGTTGCCGCATCTGACGCGGGGCAAGGGTGCCGTAAGGGATAGCCACGCGCAGCATGTAGGCATGCAGTTGCAGATAAAGCCCGTTCATCAGGCGCAGCGGGCGAAATTCATCTTCGGTCAACGAGCCGTCAAGGCGACGCTCCACCTGCGCGGTGAACTGCGCCACGCGGGTACGCACGAAGGCCTCGTCAAAGTCGGAATAGGTATACATGCGCTTAGTGCCTTTGATCGACTTGTTTGCCATGGGCATAGTTGGACGGGCCGCGGGTACGGAATGCTTCGCGGAAATGGGTGGGTTCGGGGCCGTTGGGCCCGGCTTTCGCATCGGCCAGATAGGCGCCAACGACAACCTGCCGCTGTGCCGCACCGTGCAGCAGGCGCATCTGGGCGTGGGCTTCATCCTCGATCAGTTCGGCCTCGGTGTGCAGGCGCGACCAGGTATCACCGGCGGTAAGGTAGACCACATCGCCAAGACGAAGATCATTGGCCGTGACAACTTTCGGGGAAAATCGACCTTTCATGGCATGGCTCCTGTCTGAGGGGGTGTAACACATGGATAATTGCACTCAATATAGGACGTTTTCCCCGATTCAGGCCAGTAGCCCTTGCAGATAAGGACATTTGTTCTGATACTGCGGCCAATTGGAACGCAGTTCCGGCTTCGGGTGGAGAATGGGAATGGCAGTCCGGCTGGATGAGATGGACCGGAAAATCCTTGCCGAATTGCAGGCCGATGCCAGCCAGTCGCTGGACGAGATCGCCCGCAAGGTGGGGTCATCAAAGACGCCGGTCTGGAACCGGATCAAGCGGATGCGCGAGGCCGGCGTGATCCTGCGCCAGACCGCTATTCTGGACCCCGAGGCGCTGGGGTTGGTGGCGTGTTTTTTCGTGCTGATCCGCACATCGGAGCATGAGGCGGAATGGCAGCGCAGGTTCCTGATGTCGCTGCAAGCGCGGCCAGAGGTAATGGAGGCGCACCGGCTGGCGGGGGATATCGACTATATCCTGAAAGTGCGGGTCAAGAACGCGCGGGCCTATGACACGTTCTATCAGGCGCTGATTTCCGAAGTGCGGATTTACAATGTGACGGCATTGTTGAGCATGGAAGAGATCAAATCGACAACCGTGCTGCCGGTGTGAGGGGGCGGTGGAAAAATCTTAAGTAAGATTTTTGGGGGGCTGTCTGCCCCCCACGGCCGGAGGCCGTTCCCCCCGAGGATATTTTCGCCAAAATGAAATCAATCCCGGTCCAGCAGAAGGCTGGTCAGGCCGTGAAAGTGATAGACGTTTGAGTAGGTTGGCGGGGCTGCCAGGTGCAGGCCGGGCAGGCGTTGAAACAGGATGGGCAGGGCGATCTGCAATTCCAGCCGGGCCAGCGGCGCGCCGACGCAGAAATGCAGGCCCGCGCCGAAGCTGACATGGGGTTTGATCGGGCGGGCGGGGATGAAGCGATCCGGGTCCTGCCAGACGACGGGGTCGCGATTGGCAGCACCTAGCAGCAGGGCCACGCGGTCGCCGCGCTTGAAGGTGTGGCCCATGATCTCGACCGGTTCATAGGCCCAGCGGGTGAACATGTGCAACGCGGGATCAAAGCGCAGAATTTCTTCGATGGTGGCCTCAATAGCATCCGGGGCTAGGGCTGCAAGCGGGGTTTGAGTTTCAAGCAGCGTTTTTGCACCGTCGCCGATGGTGTGAACCGTGGCCTCATGCCCGGCGTTCAGGAGCAGAATGCAGGTCGAGATAAGCTCGTCAGTGGTCAGTTTCTGACCTGCTTCTTCGGCAGCAATCAGCGATGTGATCAAGTCGTCCGCGGGTGCCCTGCGGCGATTGTCGATATAGTCGCGCAGGAAGGCCACGAAACTTGTCGTGGCGGCAACCGCTCGCTGTTCGGTCTGGGGCGTGCGGTGCGCCATGTACATGCCGACCATGGCGTTCGACCATGCCAGCAGATCGTGGCCTTTGGTTTCCGGCACGCCCAGCAGCCGGGCGATGATGGTGACGGGCAGTTTCTGGCCGAAATGCGCCAGCAGATCGAACGGGCCGGGGGGCAGGGCATCAATCAGATCGTGGCTGAGTTGCGTGATTTCAGGACCCAAGGCGGCGATGCGGCGCGAGGTGAAGGCGCGCAGGACAAGGCCACGCAGGCGGGTATGGCGGGGCGGTTCCAGTTCCAGCATGGAATGCGCCTCAACCGCGTAAAAGGGTTTCAGGTTATCGGGGATCGCGGGGGCGAGTTCGGCGGGTACTTCACGGCCAAAGCGGCGGTCACGGAAGATGGCATTGGTGGCGTCGGCCGAGGGCGTGCAGACCATGCCGTAATCGGCCCAATGAAAGAACGGGCCGTGCGCGCGCGCCCGTTCATAAAAGGGGTATGGATTTTGCACGAAAGCCGGGTCTGTTGGGGATTGCTGCAGTGTTTTCATGGCGTCAGGTCCGGCTTTTGAAAAACACGCCTTGCGCAATCAGCACACCAAGGCCGACCACAGCGGCGGCAATGGTTTGTGTCCAGTTCCAGGCACCACCAAGGGCAAACAGAATCAGCATGACATAAAACGGTGTCGCGTTGATGTGCAGTGAAGCAAGGCCGATGCCCAGCTTGCCCACCGACATTATCCACAAGACCTGACTTATCGCCAAAGCGCCGATCGAAAATATGGCGAGCGCGCCCAATTCTGGCCAGCCAAGCTGGCCCCAATCGGGGCCGGGAGCACCCATGGCGGACTGTGCGAGGGCGGCGGCGGTGGTCAGGATTGCGGCGCCTGTCAGGGTGATGGTGGTTCGGCCAAGGGGTGTCAGCGACGGAAACGATGTGACCGTCAGCCGCGAACCGATGGTAAAGGTCACAACGGACACAAAGCAGAACAGCGCGCCAAGGCCCAGATTGAGCGACGTGGCCCCACTGCCTAAAGCCATCACGCCACCGATCAGGGCAAGAACCAACCCCAGGATCAGTGCCAGCGTCATTTTGCGGCCGTCAAGGATCACCTCGATTGCGATGCCGACTATAGGCATGGTGGCCGAGATTATGGCAACGGTAACCGGGCCGGTCATGCTTTGGCCGATGACCAGCAGGAATGCGCCAAGGCCAATAGTCACCCCGCCAATGACGATGCCCTTGCCCCATGCGGCGGTCCTTAGCGCGCCGGGCCCCTCAACCGCCAGCCATAGGGGCAACAGTAAGGCCGCCGCCATTGCCATGCGGGCGGCGGTCAGGGGCAGCGGTGGCACTTTGCCGATCAGAAGGTCAGCGGCAGGCAGCCCCGCCGCCCAGAACAGCATGGAAAACATGCACACCAGATTGGCCATCAGTGGTGCGCGCGATTGCGGGATTGCTGTCATGATGTGCAAGGGTTTGATGAGGCGCGATGCATTGTTGTGTTCCCGCGCGACATGTCCCGGTCTGCCCCTGTCTCAAGCGTCGGACAAGGCGGAGACGATGGCCCCGAAATCGGCGGCCTTCAGGCTGGCACCACCGACCAGCGCGCCATCGACATTGCCTATTGCAAAGATCTCGGCCGCGTTCGAGGGTTTGACCGACCCGCCGTAGAGCAGGCGAACCGACATCGCATCCGCGCCCATGCGCGAGGTAAGTCTGCTGCGCAGAAACAGATGAACGTCAGCAATTTCGGCCAGAGTCGGCGTGCGCCCGGTGCCGATGGCCCAGACCGGTTCATAGGCGATGACGACGTTTGCGCTGGTGGCCTCGGTTGGAAGCGATCCCAGAAGCTGCGCGCCGATGACGTCAAGCGTGGCACCAGCGTCACGTTGTGCCTCGGTTTCGCCGACGCAGATGATGGCGGTCAGCCCGGCCGCAAAAGCGGATTTAGCCTTGATCCGGACAAGCGCGTCGGTTTCGCCGTGCCCGGCACGACGTTCGGAATGGCCAAGGATCACATAGGTAGCACCTGCATCGGCCAGCATGGTGGCCGACACGTCACCGGTAAAGGCACCCGACGGCTCGGCATGGCAATCCTGCCCGCCAAGGCGCAACTGCGTACCCGCAGCCAGATCGGCCATGCGCGGCAGCAAGGGTACCGGAGGGCACAGCAGCATGTCGCAAGCGGGGGAGGGGTGCGCCCTCAGCAATGCTGCCACTTCGGACAATGCCGCAGTGGTGCCATTCATTTTCCAATTGCCGGCAGCAAGTTTGCGCATCGCAGGTCCCCCGGGATTCCAGTCGGGCCAAGGGTTACGCGATTGCGCGGGCAATTGGAACCGGGATCAGAGGCCGGGCTGTTCTTTGAACTTGATGGATTCGCCACAACCGCAGGCTTCGGCGACATTCGGGTTGACGAATTTGAACCCTGCGTCCAGCAGCGATGTCTGATAATCGATCTGGGTACCGAACAGGAACATCTGCGCCATCGGTGCGATCATCACGCGCGCGCCGTCCTGTTCAACCACTTCGTCCAACGGGTTCACGTCGGACACATAGTCCATGGTGTATTCCATGCCCGCGCATCCGCCCTTTTTCACGCCGATGCGCAGGCCTGACGATCCTTGTTTGGTCATCAGATCAGCGATCCGCGCGGCGGCGGTGGGTGTCATCGTGACGGCGGCTTTGCCGGGAATGCCGAACATGGGAACCTCGCTTTTCTGATACTTAAGGTAGCAGATCGGGAATTCCAAGAGAAGGCAGCAGTTTCATCAGCCAGATTGTGCCCGCAGACACCGCGATGGCCCAGCCGAACGAGGCCAGAGTGCCGATGATGACGTATTCGCTAAGGCGGCCTTCGTCTTTGACGGCACCGAACCGCAACACGGATTTCGCCGCGATCAGAAAACCGATCCCCGCCGCCTGACCGGTCAGGATCAGAAGAAAGATCAGCCCCCGCTCCAGCGTGCCGATCACCCGGCCACCGTTGCGAAGGCCAACCGGAGTGTCATCTGCCCAAGGCTGCATCAACATGCCGACGGCAAAGCCGCCAGCCCGGGTCGCAAGGATCAGACCCGCAACTGCTGCCATCACACCGGAAAGCCAGGTGACATCGGCCCAAAATCCGGTGCTCCAAAGGTCGGGCTGGAGGGCGGCAAGTGCTGCAAGACTGGCGATATGCGCGGCCTGATCCAACAGGAACGGGCCAAGGCGGCTGGGCAGGTAGCTAGCCTTGATGGCATCAATGACCATGTGGACCCCGGCGAGGGCAAGAAGCAGCGGATGCAGACTTCCCGTGGCAAGGATCGCCGTCACCAGTACGACGCCGATATGCGCCAGCATCGCGGTTGGCTGGCGCTTGCTCTTGACCATCCAATTGGTTTGAAACATGAAATCCGCAAGGGCGTGGGCGAATAGCAGGGCTGTGAAGGTTTCGATCATGGGTTGCCCCTCTGACTGCCGTGAAAGGCTCTATCCGCGTCGCAAAGCGGTAAAAACCCTGCCCCGTACAAGCGTGCCTCTGCGGCTTGTCTGCTGATGGCAAGGTGGCGGGCGACGTTGCTCTTGAGGGGTGGGTCGTCATGGAAGGCAAGCGCCACCGCTTCCGCCTGTTCTGGTGACCAGCGGGAAGATTGCCATTCAAGATAGTTGAACAACGGTTTTTGCCAATATCCGTCTGCCTTTGGTCCATAGCCGATCAGGCGTTTCTTGGTCATCCCATCCAACTTGTGGCCAGACCATATGAAGGCCTCGCCACTTGCGCTGGCCAAACCTGTGCTGGGAAGAGCATCAACTGCACCAATTGCTACCGCAAGCCGGGTCTGCGCAAGCGCCGGGCGGCTGTGCAAATTGGCCAGCACCAGCACCGTCAGGCGGAAGACCCGTGTGGGATCGGGGCAATATATCTGCCAGCCGTCGCCGCGAAAACGGGCAAAGCGGATGTCTTGCCCGCTGATTTGCGCCTCATGGGTCGCTATGGCTTCAATCACCGCCATCGCGCCATCCACCGCCGCTTGCCCGGCTTGGGTCGAGGCGATCAGATCTCCGGTCAAGACGGCGGCGTTATGGGTCATTTGCAAGTTATAGGGCTTGCGAAGGGGATATGCAATCCTTTTAGCTTGCATAGGCCGTACGCAAGCCTATCAAATTGCACCGTCGGATAGCAAGCCTATTACATTGCATCTTGGGTTTGAAAGCCTAAAGGCTTGCTTACATGAAGCCTAGTTCCAGCTTTGCCTCGTCAGACATCATTTCCATCCCCCAAGGCGGATCGAAGGTCATGTTCACATTGACCTGCTTTACCCCGGCCAGCGGTTCCACCGCATCGGCAACCCATCCCGGCATTTCGCCCGCAACCGGGCAACCGGGTGCGGTCAGGGTCATCAACACCTCAACTTCGTTTTCAGGTGATATTTCAATGGTATAGACTAAGCCCAGATCATAGATGTTAACCGGAATTTCGGGGTCAAACACGGTACGGCAGGCATCAACGACCGCGTCATACAGCGGGTGATCCGTGGTCGATGGTTTGATCAGGGGGGTGCCCTCGATCCTGTCAGGCGCTTGGTTCATGGCACTCTCGCGGTGTTGTTGAGAGTTTATATAGGAAATTGCCCGCCCGCGTCCAGTGCCGCCACGCGGATAGCGCTAAATGTGCCCGGCCAGTTTGGAACTGTGACCCGGATCAGAACGGGATTTCATCATCCAGATCGCTGCGGCTGGTGCCACCGGACGCGCCGCCGCGCCCGCCGCCACTACCTGACGCGCCGCCGGAAGACGCCCCGCTTTCATAGTTTCCCTCATAGCCGCCGCCGCGATCATCACTGTAACCGCCGCCCGCCCCACCGCCTGAACCGCTACCCGAGCCGCCGTCAGAGCGGCCGTCAAGCAACGTCAGCTCGCCCCGATACGGGCGCAACACAACTTCGGTCGAATAGCGGTCCTGGCCCGATTGGTCCTGCCATTTGCGGGTCTCCAACGCGCCCTCGATGTAAACCTTGGAGCCCTTTTTCAGGTACTGCTCGGCGATCTTGGCCAGTGGTTCGGAAAAGATCGCAACCGAATGCCATTCGACGCGTTCTTTGCGCTCGCCCGACGCCTTGTCGCGCCACGATTCGGACGTGGCGATGCGCAGGTTCACCACCTTGCCGCCGTTCTGGAAACTGCGCACTTCCGGGTCGCGCCCCAGATTGCCGATGATGATCACCTTGTTGACCGAACCTGCCATGACGTCACTCCCTTGATTCTGAACTCTCCGGCAGGCTCGCCGGGATTGGTTAACAAACTGCTATAAACCTCTGTCCGCGCGCCTGCAACTCGGCTGAAGACCGCGGGTAGGGCGCTGCTGCGCCGTGCAAAACGGCATGGCACTGGAAAGTTTCCTGGAAATGGATATAGTCCGCCACTTGTGTTGCGGGGGCTTTGGTCGATGCGTCAGGTGTTGGGATCGGTTTGCGTGGCGGCGACGCTGTGCCTTGGCGCGGGGAACGCGAGCTTTGCTGAAGGGCTGAGTTTTTCGGGATCATCGAAATCGCGATCTTCGACCAAAGACGCGCGGTTCTTGCTGTTGGATGGTCGGCTGGCCAAGCAATATTCGGCCTCTGACCGCCTGACACCGAAGGGGCGCAAGGGGGCTACGGACGATGTACTGCCTCGGTTTTCCGGATCGTATAAAGGCCAGTATCTGGAGGTCGCAAAAGCGGTGGCGCGCCAGCATAATGTGCCGGAAGATCTGTTCTTGCGCCTTGTGCAGCAGGAAAGTGGCTGGAACCCTGGTGCTGTATCGCCAAAAGGCGCCACGGGGCTGGCGCAACTGATGCCGGGCACCGCCAGCACGCTGGGGGTCGATATCGACGATCCGGCACAGAACCTTGAAGGCGGCGCGCGCTATCTGCGCCAGATGTACGACAAGTTCGGCACCTGGAAGCTGGCGCTGGCGGCCTACAACGCAGGTCCCGGCGCGGTGGAAGAGCATGACGGCGTGCCGCCCTATGCCGAAACCGAGAACTATGTCGTGGCGATTCTGGAGTAGGATGGGCACTCTGCCCATCCCCTGGGGCTTTCAGACCCTGACGCCCCGCCGCAGCATGTCGAATGCTGCCAGATGTGTCGCACCCGACAGCCCGACGCCGAACAGCGGGATCAGCGCCAGCGGCAGCGAGGCCACCGGTGCCATCCGTGGGTCACTTATCAACGTGTAGAACAGCCCGGTGCCTACGGCTACGACAAAGTCAGCAAGCCCGAACCGGTGCATGGCGCGATAATCGCCTGGGGTCGCGTCTGCCTTTGATGACACTCGCAGCGCCCACAGACCCGCCGCCAGATCGCCGGTGCCGGCAAGAATCCAGAAAACGGGCGGCAATTCGCCGTTCAGGCCATACCAGAAGAACATCAGGGCTGCCGGAATGCGCCAGATGTGCAGCGCAGTCAGTCTGCGCAGGCCAACCCAATCAACCCAGGCACGCACCACCGGCAGCGCCAAGTAGGCAAGGGTCGGAACTGCAATGCCGACAGCGACCAGGGCCGCAATCAGCGGCATGTACAGCGATGCAAGCAGGCCGGACGCTGCGGCAAAGGTCACGGTGGCGGCCCAGATCGCGGCAACCACGGCGACAATGACGCTGATCCGGCGATAGGTCAGCGGGTAAGAGTGTGAGATCGACATGTGCAGTGCTCCTTTGGGAGTTGATATCAACATAAAAGTCCGTGCAGCAGTTGCTTTCAGCCAGGGTCAGGTGGTGTGGCTGAGTTTGCGAAGGTCGGATCGCAGTGGATCGGGATCGGTGATCATGCCGAGTGTGCTGCTCTGAGCCTCTTGCCAGCGCAGAATGGCGATACCCAATTTGGATCGTCCCGCGTCTGACAGCAGCAGCAGACGGCTGCGCGCATCGTCAGGGTCGGGCGCGGATTTGATCAGGCCCGCCCGCTCCAATGGTTTGAGATTTGCAGTCAGGGTGGTACGGTCCATCGCCATTTCCCGGGCAAGTGTGCCAAGGCTGGCTTGCTTCGGGCGGGACAGCGCGACAAGGATCGAGAACTGTCCGACGGTAAGGCCGACCGGACGCAAAGCCAGGTCATAGGTGCGCGTGACCACGCGTGCGGCGCGCTGCAAGTGCAGGGCGAGGCAACTGTCCCGAATCGCTTTTGGTGATGGATGATCGGCCATGGAGCGAAGTTAGTTGATATCAACTTATATTGCAAGTCTACGGCGCGCAGCGAAACGCGGGGCCGTTTATTCCGCCGCGATCTTGATCACTGGTTCCATCTTCAGCAGCACATCGTCGGACAGATGGCATTTGATCTGATGCCCCCCCTCCAATACTTTGACCGGCGGCATGACAGTGTCGCAGATGCCGCCCGGCACTTGTGATTTCCACCGGCAGCGGGTCTGGAACGGACAGCCTGGTGGCGGGTTCATGGCTGACGGGATATCGCCCTCCAGCACGATGCGTTTGCGAATCACTTTGGTATCGGCGATCGGCACAGCAGACAGCAGCGCCTCGGTGTAGGGATGGTAGGGCGGGCTGAACACCTGATCGGTGGTGCCCATTTCAACCACATGCCCGAGATACATCACCATCACGCGGTCTGCAAGGTAGCGCACGATCGACAGATCATGGCTGATGAACAGCAGCGTCGTCTTGTTCTCGCGCTGGATGTCCATCAACAGGTCGGTCACTGCCGCCTGAACCGACACGTCGAGTGCTGATACCGGCTCGTCGGCCACCACCACCTTTGCGCCACCGGCAAAGGCGCGGGCGATGCCGACGCGTTGCTTCTGGCCGCCCGACAACTGGCGCGGCATGCGGTCTGCAAAGGCGCGCGGAAGTTTCACCAGATCCAGCAGTTCCAGCATCCGGTTTTCCCGTTCGACATCGGATTTGCCATAATTGAAAATCTCCAGCGCGCGGATGATCTGGCGGCCGACATTCATCGACGGGTTCAGCGTGTCGAACGGGTTCTGGAACACCATCTGAACGCTTGAGACCATGTCGGTATTGCGTTGCTGGATCGGGGTAGACTGCACGTTTTCGTCAAACAGCATGATGGTGCCCGACGTCGCCGTCTCCAGCCCCATCAACACCTTGGCGAAGGTGGATTTGCCACACCCGGATTCGCCGACGATGGCAAGGGTTTCGCCTTCATGCGCCTCGAACGACAGGGTTTCGTTGGCCTTGACCACCTTCTTGGCCCCGCCGCCGAACGCGCCGCTGGACACCGCGTAGTATTTGCGCAGGTCCTCCATCTTCAGGACCACCTTGCCGATTGGCGTCTTCGGTTTCGCTGCCTTGGCTTTGAACGGGGCGTTCCAGTCGATCTCTGCCCATTTCACGCAGCGGCTGCCATGCCTGTCGCCCTGCGGCACCGGCGACATCGGAACATCGGCTGCATCACAGCGCCCGGCCTGAAAATAGTCGCAGCGCGGCCCGAAGTTGCAGCCCTTCGGGCGTTCGTGCGGCAGCGGGAAGTTGCCGGGGATGGCCACCAGCGGGTGCGAATTCTTGTCGGCCCCGGGTAGCGGGATCGACCGGAACAGGGCTTGCGTGTAGGGGTGGCGCATGTCTTCGAAAACCTCGACGACATTGCCGGTTTCCACCGCCTCGCCGGAATACATCACGCAGAGCCGGTCGCAGGTATCCAGGATCAGGCCAAGATTGTGGCTGATGAACAGCATCGACGTGCCGTATTTCTCACCCAGCGCCTTGACCAGATCGACGATGCCAGCCTCGACCGTCACGTCAAGCGCGGTGGTGGGTTCATCGAGGATCAATAGCGCAGGCTTTGACATCAGCGCCATTGCGATGACGATGCGCTGCTGCTGGCCGCCTGACAACTGATGCGGATAGGCGTTGAGGATGCGGTCCGGATCGGGCAGGCGCACGTCAGCCACGATCTGGCGGGCCAGCCCCCAGGCGTCATCCTTTGCCATGCCCTGATGGATCATTGGCACTTCGGCGAGTTGCGCGCCGATCAACATCGCCGGGTTCAGGGACGCCATCGGTTCCTGATAGATCATCGCGATTTCGGAGCCGCGAATATGGCGCAGTTCTTCTTCGCCCATATGGGTCAGATCGCGGCCCTTGAACTTGATCGAGCCCGCAACGATTTTGCCGTTTTTGCCCAGATCGCGCATTACCGCCAAGGCAACGGTGGATTTGCCGCATCCGGACTCGCCGACCAATCCCATCGCTTCGCCCTGCATGACGGCGCAGGAAAAATCCATCACCGCCGGGATTTCCCGCAGCCGGGTGAAGAAAGAGATCGACAGGTTCTCGATCTCGAGAATTGGTTTGGAAGGGTCCCAGTCGGATGTCGCGTTCATGATCATCTGCCTATCTTGGGTGGATGGTGCGGGACCGGGTGTTTCACACCCCCGGACCCCCGTGGGATACTTGTGCCAAAATGAAAGCCGGTCAGTCTTTCAGGCTTTCTTCGCGCAGGCCGTCGGCCAGCAGGTTCAGGCCCAGAACCAGGCTCATCAACGCAAGCGCCGGGGCGAGGGCAGGGTGCGGGAAGATCGACAGCAGTTTGCGACCGTCATCGATGGTGGACCCCCAATCCGGTGATTCAGGGCTGACGCCGAGGCCGAAGAAGCCAAGCGTGCCGAGCAGGATCGTGGTGTAGCCGATGCGCAGGCAGAAATCGACGATCAGCGGCCCGCGGGCATTGGGCAGGATTTCCCACAGCATGATGTACCACGGGCCTTCGCCGCGCGTCTGCCCTGCGGCGACGTAATCGCGCGCCTTGAGGTCAAGCACAATGCCGCGCACGATGCGGAACACGGTGGGGGCATTGACGAAGACCACCGACACGAAGACGTTCAGCAGGTTCGGCTCCATCGACCATACACCCAAGGGATCGAGGTTGAAGGCAAGACCTGAATAGGCCCAGAGGCCGATCACCAGCGTAATGCCCACATAGAGGTTGCGCCTTGGTTTGTTGGTGAAATACCGCGAGTTCCACAGCACGCACAAGAACAGAATCGGGAACAGGAACAGCACGGCGGCGAGGTAGATCGGGATGCCGGTGTCGCGAATTTCCGGCGTGACCAGCAGGTAGAACAGCAAGATCACCGGGAATGCCAGCACGAGGTTGGCGATGAACGACAGTACCGTGTCGAACTTGCCGCCGAAATAGCCGGCAGGCAGGCCAAGCGAAATGCCGACCATGAAGGCAAACAGGGTTGCCGCCGGCGCAATGGTCAGCACCCGGCGCGCGCCCATCACCATGCGTGAGAACACGTCGCGGGCCAGATGGTCGCCGCCCAGCAGGTAGTAAAGATAGCTCGTATCCTCGGGGTTTTTCAGGGGCGAGCCGGGGACCGCGTTCTTCAACCCGGACAATTGGCCAAGCGGATCATGCGTGATGATCAGGTCGGCGAAAAAGGCGGTGAACACCCAGAACATCACGATGCCGAACCCCATCATGCCGACGGGGCTGTCGAACAGTTTGCCATAAAGTGCCAGTTTGCGCTTGTAGCGGATCGAAAGCGCGAAGGTTATGATCAGGGCTATCCACACCGGCAAGAACCGCGCGATGACCGAGATTACGATGCCGCGGTCGCCTTGCGTGGCAAAAAGCAGGGACATGACCAGCCACAGGGCAACGACGGCGGCCAGAACTTTCCACAAGAGCCCCATCAGGCGCGACAGCAACCCCGGTGCATCGGTGAAAGCTTGACGCAGGATCCAGCTGGTCAGGGCTGCGAACAGGCCAAAAGCCACCAGAACCGCCGCGATGCGCAGCAGGGTTTGCAGCACGGACTGATAGTCAACCTCTGCGCCGCCGCTGAAAAACATGAAGACCAGCGTGAAAAACGACACGAACAGGAAAGCCATCGACAGAAAACCGGTGCGCCACAGGGCGGTCTGACCGTTACCGCTGGCGAACGCCAAAAGACCGTTGGTCAGGAACACCATCATCAGCAAGGCGACAATGGCCGAGAAGGGGGTGGTGAAGGTGGCACCGTAAGTGCCGAACCAGGACAGGGGTTCCATTGGGTGCTACCTCATGCCAGCCGAATACGGGGGTTCAGGAACACGTAGCCGATATCGGATATCAGTTGCGTCACCAGAACGACGAGAACGGCCACCACCGAACAGCCGAGCAGCAGCTCGATGTCGTTGTTGCCGGCGGCTTGCACCAGGGTCCAGCCGAACCCCTTGTAGTTGAAAAGGGTTTCCACGATCACAACGCCGTTCAACAACCAGGGGAACTGTAGCATGATCACCGTGAACGGAGCGATCAGCGCGTTGCGCAGCGCGTGACGTATCACCACCTGACCAAAGCCCACACCTTTCAGGCGGGCGGTGCGGATGTATTGCTGGGTCATCACTTCGGTCATCGAAGCGCGGGTCATGCGGGCGATGTAGCCGATGCCGTAAAGTGCTATGGTCATCACTGGCAGCGCGAAGTTCCAGAACGTGATGCCATCAGCGGCCGAGGTCGCGGTGCCCAGAAACAGAGTATTCCCCGACAGCAGCCCCCAATCCTTCAGCACCGGCGACAGGCCCGTGGTCGCCGAGGCAAACGCAGCCACCAACACGACGCCTGACACATATTCCGGCGTGGCGGTCGAAGCGATGGCCCCCGCCGACAGCACGCGGTCGGTGCGTGAACCTTCGCGCATGCCCGACAGAACCCCCATCAGCAGCGACACCGGCACCATCACCAGCATGACGGCCAGCATCAACCAGCCGGTTGCTGCCAGTTTCTCACCCAGAAAGCTTGCAACCGGTGCCTTTGCGAAGGTCGAAAAGCCCCAGTCGCCCTGCAACACGCCGCAGTATCGCGGTGCCGCATCTGCAACCACACCGTCATCGATGCAGCGGCCACGCGTGACCCCTTTTTCATCGGCGAGCACCCAGCCCGGTGCGACGCCCAGCCACTGCGCATAGCGCCCGAAGACCGAACCGCCGTGGCCGTTTTCCTCGATCCAGGATGCTACCTGCGCGTCCGTCATCCGTACCGACCCTTCGGTCCGCGCCAGTTTTTCCAAATTGGGTGCAAGGTTTGTCAGGAAAAAGACGATAAACGTCAGTGCCACCGCAGTCAGCAACATCACGCCGGACCGGCGCGCCACGAATTTCAGCATATCCGACACTCCCCATCGTCGGTGGTACCCGCTTGGCCTGTTTCATCAGGGCGCGTGGTTTATAGTGGGGCGCGCCGCGAACGGCGCGCCCATTGATCCTTGATCAGGCCGAGATCGACCACTTGTAATGGTGATGCTCGAATGACGGGTGCATGTCGATATTCACACCTTCGCGGGCATGACGGAACAGCGAGCGCCAGAACGGGTTGATGATGTAACCTTCATCCTGCAACACGGTTTCCAGCGTCACCATCACTTCGCGGCGGGCATCGGCATCGGCCAGCGACAGGGCCTTTGTCATTGCCGCATCGAATTCAGGCGATGCCATCCCGGTTTCGTTCCACGACCCGGTAGAGGTATAGGCAAGCGACATGTTCTGCACGGCCAGTGGGCGGTGGTTCCATGTGGTCGAGGAGAACGGGTATTTCTGCCAGTCGTTCCAGAAGGTCGAACCCGGCATGACGGTGCGCTTGATCGTGGCACCGGCGTCACGCAACTGGGCTGCAACGGCGTCGGTGGTGGCGGCTTCCCAACCATCGTCCAGCGAGATGATCTCGAATTCGGTGTCCTTCAAACCGGCTGCCTCCAGCGCGGGCATTAGGCCAGCCGCGTCGACGACCTGCGCCGGGATCTTGGCATATTCCGGGTGAACCGGGCAGGCGTGGTGGTTTTCGGCGGTGGTGCCCAGACCGTTGTAACCAAGTTCAAGCACGACGTTCAGATCAACCGCCTTCTGGATGGCCTGACGCACCGCCTTTTCCTTATAGAGATCGCTGTTGGCAGAGTTCATCCGCACAACGATGGTCGAGGCAGTGATCGCTTCAAGCTTTACCCAGCCCATGCCATCCAGAAGGTCGATGTAATCGCCGGTTGATTCGTAGTTGCAGTCGATGCCGCCTTCACCGGCCAGCGCCACCATGGCGGACGGATCGGTGCCGAAGTCGACATAATGGATTTCATCCAGTGGAGCCGTTCCACCCCACCACTTGTGGCTTTCGGGCGCGCGGACCAGGGTCATCTTCTGACCGACCGAGATTTCGCCCGGAACGTAAGGCCCGGTACCAATGGCGTTGGTCGACGGATCGGTGCCGTCGACATAGGACGAATGCACAACCGCCGCCGGATAGTCGGCAAGGTTCGGCACGACAGCCACGTCAGAGGCCGACAGCATCAGCTTGACGGTCATATCATCGACCTTGACGACCGACCCATCGCGCAGGGATTTGGTGTCGGCATTGACAAGTCCGGGGAAGCGCGACGCCATCGCATTGCCTTCGACCGACCCATCGGTCCAGCGCGCAAACATGCGCACGACATCATCGGCGGTAAACGCGTCACCGTTGTTCCAGGTCACACCGGGGCGGACTTTCAGCGTGTACTCGGTGGCATCGGCATTGGCTTCCCAGGACTCCAGCAGGCGGCCTTCAAAGGTGCCATCGGGGTTGTACTGGATCAGGTATTCCAACCAGCCGCGATACACATTGGCAATCTGCGGCCAGTCGGCGGTGCGCGGGTCTTTCTGGGCCTTGGTCTCCATCCCGATGCGCAGAATGCCGCCAACAGTGGCATGCGCATCTGCCTGAACCGGCGAGGCAAGGCCGAGCAGGCCGTAAGCAGCAGCGGCGCTGACGCCCAGTGCGGTGGTGCGGGTCATGAATTCGCGGCGGCTCAGCTTTCCCGCACGAAATTCATCGAGAAACATCGTTGCAGCCGGATGCAATACTTCGGTTGAAGTGGATTTGGTCATCGTCATCTCCCTGACAGGCGTTTTTTATTGAACAGTCTTTTGGCTTCAGTGCGCTGCGTCATAGCGCGGCCTTCGGTTTCCATCGAGGATCGACGGGGTTTGGCCCGCATCAGTCGGCAGCACGAGTGTCACCGCGACATTGGGTATCTTTTTGGACCCTACGTCAACGCCCGTATTCGACTTTCTTTGCCCCTTTAGCGACAGACCTAGTCTGCTGACGACAGCAAATGTCGCTTTTTGATCAACCGGTAAAAGACTGCGGAACTGCTACTGTGTACGGCGAAAAGCCGACGGCGACTTGCCGGTGATGTGCTGGAATGCGCGCGTGAAATAGGCCGCTGACGTAAAGCCAAGGCTTTCGCCGATCTGCCCCACCGGCATCCGGGTTTCGGCCAGCAAACGGCGCGCCTCAAAGATGCGGCGGTCCTGCAAAAGTGCGGAGGCCGGCCTGCCGCACGTCGTCTGACAACAGCGTGTCAGATGGGTAGAGGTCACGCCCAATGCCGCGGCAAATTCGCTGACCCCCATGCCAGAACGAAACTCGCGTTCAAGCAGCGTTGAATATCGCATGACAAGCCGCCGGGTGGCATCGGGGCGCGGTGCGTCCTCCATGGCGCGCGATGCCTGACGTTCCAGCCAGACCCCCAGCAGCCCCAGATAGTGTCGCGCCGCGCGGTCATGCGCGGGGCTGTCACTGTCCAGTTCGCGCTGGATGTTGTCGAGTGCCACATTCAGTTCCTGCTGAGCATGGACTTCCCGGATGCGCATATGCAGGGGCCCGTCGGGCAGGGTGATCTTGCTGTCACGACCAAAGAACACCGCAGTTCCGAACACCTGAGGGCCAACCTCAAAGCCGTGCATGACGCCCGGCGGGATATAGATTGCGTTGTGGGCGGTGTAGCCTCGCGTCACGCCGGCGATGGTGATGCGCCCCTGTCCCTTGGTGAACCACAAAAGGCAGGGCTCCGAGATTGACCGCATCGCTTCAACACGCCAGCGGCCGCCGGCCGCAAGGCGCGGCACGGCCACAAGCCGCAGTTGAGACAGCGCAGTCAGGTCTTGCATAGGTTGAATCCGATTTCAGTTACTCGCATGTTAGACCGTCCTTGCCCCCCGACCCAAGCAAAAAAATGGCAGACAGGCGAACTAGTTGCGCCGCGTGCCCAAATTATGATGCGTCAGGGCAAGGACAGACCCCGCCAGGCGCCCATTTTGCTGCGCATCCATGTTCGCTGGCGTTTGGCGTAGCGTCTGGATGCCAGCTTTGCTGCGGCAATGGCGGTTTCCAGATCAATCTCGCCGCGCAGATGGGCGATCAGGTCCGGCGCTCCAATGGCTCGGGCCGAGGGCTGGTTCGGCTGCCAGAACGGCAATTCGGCCGCCACCTCCTCCAGTGCACCGTCTGCGATCATGGCGTCAAACCGCTGATCGATGCGGGCGTTAAGCCAGTCCACCTCGGGGCACAGCACCAATGCGTCCGCCTGTTGCAGGGAAACTAGCGCGGGGGCGGTCTGCTGTTGCCAGTCGGCCAGCCCGCGACCGGTGGTCTGCATCACCTCCCAGGCGCGCTGCACGCGGGCGGGGTTGGCGCGGTCGATCTGCGCCGCAGTTGCGGGGTCCAGTTCGGCCAGCATGCCCGACAGGCCCTCGCCTTTATAGCGCAGATCGGCTGCGGCGCGAATCTCCGGGGGCGTGGTGGGGATGTCGGCCAGGCCTTCGGTCAGTGCCGTGAAATTAAGACCTGTGCCGCCAACGATGACGACGGATTTGCCGGTTGCAAGCACCTGCGCCACTTCGCGCAGCCAATGGCCCGCCGAATAGGGCATATCCCGCCCGACATGGCCGTAAAGGCGGTGTGGGGCCATGGCTTCTTCGGCAACACTTGGCCGCGCCGTCAAAATCCGCCAGCGCGCATAGACCTGTAAAGCGTCGGCATTCACGATCACCCTGTCATCGCGCCGGGCCAGCGCCAGTGCCAGCGCCGATTTCCCGCTTGCCGTTGGTCCCGCAATCAGCACCGGTGCGGTGCGTGAAATGGCAGGCAGTACATGGTCAACCCATCCCGTTTTCATTTTGGTCCAATTATCCCGGGGGCAACCATTTTTATCGCGATCGATCCAAAAGAACAGGGGCCGCAGGGGCCGGCCCCCGCCGCTGAATGCAGGTTCAATCCGGCGGAGCCGCGTGCCAGCCCAGTGTTAGCCGTTGAACCTGCCAGCGTTTTCCGACATTTTGCGCCGCAGTCAAATCAAAAACCAAAAAGGTCCCCGTCCAATGTCACAGGCAAACACCGCAGCCCCCGCAAAGTACAGCCGTGTCATGCTCAAGATCTCGGGCGAGGCGCTGATGGGGGATCAGGGTTATGGGCTGCACCCGCCCACCGTGCAGCGCATCGCAAACGAAGTGAAATCCGTGCACGACATGGGTGTCGAGATCTGCATGGTGATCGGCGGCGGCAACATCTTTCGCGGCCTGCAAGGCTCTGCCCAGGGGATGGAACGCACGACGGCCGATTACATGGGCATGCTTGCAACCGTGATGAACGCGCTTGCCATGCAGGCCAGTCTGGAGGCGATCGGCGTCTTCACGCGTGTTATTTCCGCCATTCCGATGGATCAGGTCTGCGAGCCCTACATCCGCCGTCGCGCCGTGCGACACCTCGAGAAAAAACGCGTCTGCATTTTTGCGGCGGGGACCGGAAATCCGTACTTTACCACCGATACGGCGGCAACATTGCGCGCCAACGAAATGGCCTGCGAGGTCATTTTCAAGGGGACCAAGGTCGACGGCGTCTATGACATGGACCCCAAGACAAGCCCTGATGCGAAACGCTATGAAACTGTGACGTATGACGAGGTTCTGCAAAAGCATCTGGGCGTCATGGATGCATCCGCCATCGCTTTGGCACGCGACAACAACCTGCCCATTATCGTGTTTTCATTGGACGAACCGGGCGGATTTCGTGGCATTCTTGCGGGAAAAGGCACCTATACCCGGGTGCATGGCTGAAACAGTTTATTTTTTGTTAATCTTCCTGCTATAGGGCGTGGAAACGCGCCTTGGCTAAACCTGACGAGGATACGATGTCGCAAGACGCAACTGATATTGATCTGGACGCGATCCAGCGCCGGATGGATGGTGCGATGAACGCGCTGAAAACGGAATTCGCATCGCTGCGCACCGGGCGGGCATCGGCGGCGATTCTTGATCCGATCATGGTCGAATCCTATGGCCAGATGACGCCGATCAACCAGTTGGGCACCGTCAACGTGCCAGAGCCGCGCATGGTGGTGATCAATGTCTGGGACAAGGCGATGGTCACCAAGGTCGAACGCGCTATTCGCGATTCAGGCATCGGCATCAACCCGGTGGTCGACGGCCCGCTGATCCGCCTGCCGATCCCCGAATTGAACGAGGAACGCCGCAAGCAATTGTCCAAGGTTGCCGCCGGCTACGCCGAGAATGCCAAGGTCGCGATCCGCAACGTGCGCCGCGACGGCATGGACCAGATCAAGAAGGCCAAAGCCGCCGGTATGGGCGAGGACGACCAGAAGATGTGGTCCGACGAAGTGCAGGAACTGACCGATAAAGCCATTGCCGCCGTTGACCGCCAACTCGACCAGAAACAGCATGAGATAATGCAGGTCTGACCCGTTCATTGTGTTAAGGAAAGGTTGCCGGTTTGGCCGCGAAAGACAATACCGACAAGTCTTATTTTCCGCGGCCTGCGGAACATGTTGCCATCATCATGGACGGCAATGGCCGCTGGGCCACCAATCGCGGTCTGCCGCGGCTGGTCGGTCATCGCAAGGGGGCTGAACGGGTAAAGGAAATCGTCCGGTGCGCGCCCGATCTGGGCATCCGTTGGCTGACGATCTATGCATTTTCGACCGAGAACTGGAAACGCTCCACCGAAGAGGTGTTGGGCCTGATGTCAATCTTTTCGCGCTATATCCAGCGCGAGGCGGACCGGCTGGCCGCCGAGGGCGTGCGCATGCGCTTCATCGGGGATCGGTCCCGGCTTGATCCGAAACTGCAACGCCTAATGTCGGGCATCGAGGATCGGACGGCAGTGTTTTCGCGGCTTAACCTGACGGTTGCAATAAACTATGGTGGGCGCGATGAAATTGTCAGGGCCGTTGCCGCCCTTGCCCGCGATGTCGCCGAGGGGCGCCTGAAAGCGTGCGAGGTCGATGAAGTTGCCTTTTCCGCGCGGCTTGACACCGACGATCTGCCCGATCCCGATCTGGTGATCCGCACCAGCGGCGAGACGCGGACCTCGAACTTCCTGCCCTGGCAGGCGGCCTATGCGGAATATGAATTCACACAGACCCTGTGGCCGGACTTTACGCCGCAGGAACTGGCGACGATATTGCAACGCTTTGGCAACCGCGAACGCCGCTACGGCGGGGTGTTGCAGGCATGACACCGCCTGCCGTTGGGCGGTGGAATGATCTGCGCACGCGGGTGATCTCGGCCATCGTGATGCTGGCCGTGGGGGCGGTTGATATCTGGTTGGGTGGTGTGCCGTTTGCGGTGCTGGTGGTGGCTTTGACAGGTGTGATGGTGTGGGAACTGGCAGCGATCACTGCGCCCGATCGTCCCCGGGATGCCATCGCCGTGGCCGGTATGGCGGCGGCATGTCTTGCGTTCGTGCTGCTGGTGGCTTGGCAGTTCCGCACCGCCGTTCTGATCGTACCCTTGATCATGCTTGCGCTGACGCCGCGTCGCGACAGGCGTATCGCGGTGGTCTTCGGTGCTGCGATCCTGACGGCGGGACTTGGTCTGATCAGCCTACGCGGCGACTATGGAACATTGACTATCCTGTGGCTGATCGGCGTTGTCATCGCGTCGGATGTGCTGGGGTATTTTGTCGGCCGCAGTCTTGGCGGCCCGAAATTCTGGCCCGCGATCAGCCCCAAGAAGACATGGTCGGGTACGGTTGCGGGATGGCTTGGCGCGGTTCTTGTCGGCTTGGGCTTTGTCATCGCAGGCACAGCCGGCTGGGGGTTGCTTGTCCTTTCAGCCGTGGTTTCGCTTGCCGGGCAGATGGGGGACATCGCCGAAAGTTGGATCAAGCGGCGCGCCGGGGTCAAGGACAGCTCGCACCTGATCCCGGGCCATGGTGGCGTGCTGGACCGGTTCGATGCGCTGATCGGGGGTGTGGTCGCGGTGATCGTGCTTGGTCTGTTCCTTCCCCTGCCATTGCCGACCGGGAACTGACGGGCATGCGCAGCATCTCTGTTTTTGGGGCGACGGGGTCGATCGGGGAAAACACCTTTGATCTGTTGATGCATCAGGGCGGTGCACAAACCTATCGCACCGTGGCGCTGACCGGCGGGCGCAACATCGCGCGGCTGGCCGAAATGGCGCGCACCTTGCGGGCAGAGATCGCAGTCACTGCGCATGACGACTGTCTGGCCGATCTGCGCGCGGCACTTGCGGGCACCGATACGGCAGTGGCCGCCGGGCCTGCCGCAATAGTAGAAGCAGCCGACAGACCCGCAGACTGGTTCATGTCGGCAATCGTTGGTGCCGCAGGACTGGAGCCCGGGTTTCGCGCCCTGCGCCATGGCGGAACGCTTGCATTGGCCAACAAGGAAAGCCTGGTGACCGCGGGGCCGCTGCTGATGGCCGAATCCGCCCGCCACCATGCCACGATCCTGCCGGTTGATTCGGAACATTCCGCCATCTTTCAGGCCCTGACCGGCGAGGATATCACGTCGGTCGAACGCATCATCCTGACCGCATCGGGAGGCGCGCTGCGCGACTGGCCGATGGACCGGCTGGCAAGTGCGACACTGCAAGATGCGCTGACCCATCCAAACTGGGCCATGGGCCTGCGCATCACCATCGACAGCGCCACGATGTTCAACAAGGCGCTGGAGATCATTGAGACGCGGGAGTATTTCGATGTCGCCCCCCGCCAGATCGAGGTGATCCTTCACCCTCAATCGCTGATCCATGCCATGGTCGGCTTTCAGGACGGGGCCATCATGGCGCATCTGGGCGCGCCCGACATGCGCCATGCGGTGGGATACGCGCTGAACCATCCGCAGCGGTGCGCCTTGCCGGTGGCGCGGCTGGATTTCGCGGCGCTTGGCCAACTTACCTTTCGCGCACCCGATGATCTGCGTTATCCCGCCCTGCGCCTTGCCCGCACGGTGATGGAAACCCGAGGGCTTGCCGGTGCCGTATTCAATGCCGCCAAAGAGGTCGCTCTCGATCTGTTTATCGCCGGGCGGATCGGCTTTCTTGACATGGGGCATCTTGTGGAAGACACGCTGGCCAAGTGTCACGGTGACATTGGTCTTGGAAAAGCCGCATCTGCCCTTGAAGAGGTGCAGCGCGCGGATCATCTTGCACGTATCCGGGCGCATGAAGTGGCGCAGATATGGCAAAAGGGGCATTAGGGCTTGGATTTCATCGGTTTGCTTCCGGCATTTGGCGGTCTGGTCTGGACGCTGGTCGCCTTCGTGGTCGCCTTGTCGATCATCGTGACGGTGCATGAGTACGGCCATTACATCGTCGGTCGCTGGTCCGGGATTCATGCCGAAGTGTTCAGCCTTGGCTTTGGCCCTGTCCTGTATTCCCGCGTCGACAAGCGCGGCACGCGCTGGCAACTGGCCGCATTGCCATTTGGCGGCTTTGTAAAGTTTCTGGGTGATGCCGATGCAGCCTCCGGCAAGGATGGCGCGAAAATATCGCGGCTGACCGACGCCGAACGCCGCCGCACCATGCACGGGGCGCCACTTTGGGCGCGTGCTTCCACGGTCGCCGCCGGGCCGATCTTCAATTTCATTCTGTCGATTGTCGTTTTCCTGGGCCTGTTTCTGGCCTCCGGTGTGGCGACAAACCTTCCGCTGATCGGATCGATGAAGCCGTTGCCGTTCGAGGGGCAGTCGCTGCTGCCGGGTGATCAGATCCTGTCTGTCGCAGGCATCCCGACGCCGGACTTTGACGCTTTCTCTGAGGCGACAACAGATTTGCCGGTGACCAGTACGGTCGAGTATCAGGTGCTGCGCGATGGCCAGACGCTTGGTGTCACGGGTCCCTATCCGTTTCCTCCGGTCGCCGATTCCGTGCAGCCCAGATCGGCGGCGGGCCTTGCTGGCATCAAGGCGGGCGATGTGATCCTTGCAGTGAACGACACGCCGGTTCTGGCGTTTGAACAGGTGCGCACCGCGGTCGGCGCGTCAGACGGCAAGCCTTTGCAAGTCAAGGTCTGGCGCGAGGGGGCGGCGTTTGACGTAACGATGGTGCCGCAGCGCCGCGATTTGCCCAAACCAGACGGCGGGTTTGAAACGCGGTGGCTGATCGGCCTGTCCGGCGGGCTGATGTTCGTGCCGGAATTGCGCACACCGGGCTTGTTCGAGGCCGCGTCGCTGGCGGTGGAACGCACTTGGGATGCCGGTGTCACCAACCTGTCATTCCTGTGGAACATCGTGGTCGGCAATGTGTCGTCGTGCAATGTCAGTGGCCCGATCGGCATTGCCAAAGTGTCCGGCGACGCCGCACGTCAGGGCGTTGACAGTTTTATTCTGTTGATCGCGCTGCTGTCCACCTCGGTTGGTCTGCTGAATTTGTTCCCGATCCCGGTTCTGGATGGCGGGCACCTGGTGTTCTATGCCTTTGAGGCGGTGACCGGCAGGCCGCCGTCGGATCGGGCATTGCGGGCCTTGATGGGCATCGGGTTGACGGCCCTTCTGGGTCTGATGGTCTTCGCGCTGACCAACGATATTTTCTGCCCTTAACGCGAGCCCCGCGTCGGAGTGCCGCTGATTAGTCAAACTGCTGCCACAATCCCCGTGCATTTTAGCCGCAAATTAACTCATTGGGGGTGTCGCGATGCAGATTGTTGTTCAAGGTTACAAAGGGCTGTCCCTGATCGTCGGATTGAACTGGGACCTATTGTTTTTCTTTGGGACAATCACCGTAGGATTGCTGGCGGGTGCGTTTTTGGGCTCTGCTATTACCGCGCCCTGACCCCTGTTCGCGCGCACAAGATGTTGCGTGCGGCATCCTTTGAAAAAACCACCGCTGCCTTTTGACAAGGACCCACATTCCCGCTAGTCAGGTACAACACGTTGGAATTGGTGGGGCGGGACGATGGCAAAAGCGACAGGCGCAATTGAGGCGCGCGGCATCAATGGCAGGCGCGCATTACGCCAATCGGCAGTCGTAATTTTCCTTGGATTGGCAGCGAGTTCCGGCCCGTTCCTCAACTCCGCGCAAGCGCAAAGCTACAGCTTTTCCTCGGTCACGGTGGAAGGCAATGATCGCGTCGATGCCGCGACGATCATCAGTTACGCGGGAATCGCCCGTGGCGAGGCGGTATCCGCCGCAGCCCTGAACGATGCCTATCAGCGGATCGTCAATTCAGGCCTGTTCGAGACTGTCGACATCCGCCCGCAGGGCGGCACGTTGGTGATCACGGTCAAGGAATACCCTATCGTCAACGTGATCAGCTTTGAAGGCAACAAGCGCCTGAAGGACGAACAACTCGCCGAAATAGCCACGTCTGAACCGCGCCGGGTCTATTCGCCCGCTTCTGCCGAGGCTGACGCGGCCGCAATTGCCGAAGCGTACCGCGTTTCGGGGCGCATTGCCGCGACGGTCGATCCACGCCTGATCCGGCGATCAGATAACCGTGTTGATCTGGTCTTCGAGATTACTGAAGGCAAAGTGGTCGAGGTGGAACGCCTGTCCTTTGTCGGCAACCGCGCCTATTCTGATCGTCGTTTGCGCCAGATACTCGAGACCAAGCAGGCCGGCCTGCTGCGGCAGGTGATCCAGAAAGATACCTTTGTCGCCGAGCGGGTCGAGCTTGATAAACAATTGCTGCGCGATTTCTATCTGTCGCGCGGCTACGTGGATTTTCAGATACTTGATGCCTCCTCCGAAGCCTCGCGAGAGCGCGACGGCTATTTCGTGACCTTCAACATCCGCGAAGGCCAGAGTTTCGTTGTGGGCAAGGTCAGCACCGTGTCCACCCTCGAAGGTGTTGATGCGGCAGAATTTGAGGCCGTGCTGAAACTGCGCCCCGGTGTGACCTATTCGCCTGCGGTCATCGAGAACAACATCGCGCGGATGGAAAATCTGGCGCTGCGCAAGGGCATCAACTTTCTGCGCATTGAACCGAACATTACCCGCAATGACCGCGACCAGACGCTTGATGTCGAATTTGAATTGTCGCGCGGCGAGCGGATCTTCGTGGAACGCATCGATATCCAGGGCAACAACACGACGCTTGACCAGGTGGTGCGCCGGCAGTTCCGCACAGTCGAAGGCGATCCCTTCAATCCCCGTGAGATCCGGCTGGCCGCTGAACGCATTCGCGCGCTCGGTTATTTCGTCGATGCCGACGTTGATGCCCAACCCGGCAGTGAAAGTGATCAGGTGGTCGTCGATGTCAAAGTCGAAGAGCAACCGACGGGCAAACTGTCTTTCGGTGCAAGCTACGGTCAGCAAACCGGCGTCGCACTTACATTGGGGTTTTCGGAATCCAACTTTCTGGGTCGTGGGCAATCGCTTTCGGCAAATGTGTCCAACGGGACGGACAATCGCGATATCAGCTTTGGCTTCACCGAGCCTGCATTCCTTGGGCGTGACCTGAGGTTCAAGTTTGGCGGTTATTACCGGACAACAGACCAACAAGACGCTGACTATGACACCAGAAATATAGGGCTGACCACCGGACTTGAATTCCCGATCAGCGAGAATGGCCGGTTTGAATTGCGCTACCGCATCTCCGATGATGAAATCACGGATATCGCCGCCGGCAGTTCCGACATTCTGGTGCGGGAGGGGTCGTTTGGCAATCTGCTGACCAGCAGCCTTGGCTATTCGTATAGCTACGATACCCGGACCAACGGGTTGAACCCGAATGGTGGTGTGTTGTTGCGTTTCAGCCAAGACTTTGCAGGGCTGGGCGGCGATACGAAATACATTCAGACCAACCTGTTCGCCTTGGCCGAAACCAAGGTGTTGAAAGAAGAAGTGACGGTACGCGCCATTTTCGAGGGTGGCATAATCAGCAGCCTCGATGGCAACACCACCCGGGTAACGGAACGGTTTTTCGCTAATGGCAAACTGCGCGGATTTGATCGCAACGGCATTGGCCCGCGTGACCTGAATGCGCCCAACAACGACGCGCTTGGGGGCAATGCTTATGCCACTGCGCGGTTCGAAGCCGACTTCCCGATCGGATTGCCGGAGGAATATGGCATCAGGGGGGGCGCGTTCTTCGACGTCGGCTCGGTCTGGTCGCTTGACGACACTGCGGGCACCGGCGGGCCGGTGGATGATGACTTCCGCCTGCGATCCGCCATCGGTCTTTCGATCTTCTGGACCACACCGATCGGGCCCTTGCGGTTCAACTTCTCGCAGGCCCTCAGTAAAGAAGATTACGATCAGGAACAAAGCTTCGATCTGACCATTTCCACCAAGTTCTGATGTCAGCGCGGGCCGTTGCAGTCTGTCTGGCGTTTGCCGTAGCGGCCCCGGCATTTGCAGTCTTTGCCCAGGATCCGATCGGATCAACGGCGGTTCTGACAATTGACCCTGATCGTCTGTTTGCCGACACGCGGTTTGGCAAGCAGGCACAAGCCCTGCTCGAAGCTGCAGAACAAGACCTGCTTGCGGAAAACAGGAAGCTTGAGACAGCGCTTGAGGCCGAAGAAAAAAATCTGACCGAACTCCGCTCGACGCTGCCCGCCGAGGAGTTTCGCAAACTTGCTGACGCGTTCAATACCAAGGCCGAGGAAATTCGCGCAGCCAGTCTGGCGAAGGCACGCAGTCTGGCCGCTTTTCGCAACGAAGACCGGCGCAACTTTCTTGACGCGGTTGGCCCGGTTCTGGCCGGTCTGACAAAAGATATGGGCGCATCGGCCATTCTAGACAAGAAGACGGTGTTCTTTTCGCTTGAAAGGATTGATGTGACCGATCTTGCCATCGCGCGGATTGACACTTTGTTGGATGATGCCCTGCTACCCAAGGCGACCCCGGTTCCGGCCGGTACTACTGAACCCGCACCGTAACCCGTTTAGCGCGGCGGCCGTGTTTGATGCGGCGGCGGCTTGCCGGATCAAGACCAAGTTGCTAGCACAGGAAAAGTTTCGATCTCGCGCCAGTGCACCGTTCAGGAGACGACATGTCCGATCAGACTGCCACCGACGTCACTGCTGTGACTGACGCTGATCTTGATTTGATCCAGCGGATCATACCGCATCGCTATCCGTTTTTGCTGATCGACAAGGTTCGCGATATCGTGATCCACAAATCCTGCGTCGGGATCAAGAATGTCACCTTTAATGAACCACAGTTTCAGGGCCATTTTCCAGGTCTGCCGATCTTTCCGGGCGTGATGATCATCGAGGCGATGGCGCAGACTTCGGGCATTCTGGTGGGCCTGTCGATGGATCTGGTCGACAAGGGCGCGAAGGTGTTTTTCATGGGTGTCGACGGCGTCAAGTTTCGTCGCAAGGTGGTGCCGGGTGATGTGCTGGAATTGCATGTGACGGCGCTGCGCGGTGGTGGACGGGTCTGGAAATTCGATGGCAAGGCCATGGTTGGGGCGGAACTTGCCTGCGAGGCGACATTCTCTGCCATGTTTGATCTGCCCAAGCCAGAGCCGGCAAGGTCATAACCGGCATGGCGATTTCAGGCGAGGCCCGCATCCACCCCAGCGCCCATGTCGAAGCCGGTGCGATCATCGGCCCCGGGGCAGAGGTAGGGCCGTTTTCGCTTGTTGGGGCCGAGGTCACGCTTGGTGATGGTGTGATCGTGAAAAGCCATGCCGTTGTCACCGGCTGGACCGAGGTCGGGGTTGGCACGGTGATCTTTCCCTTCGCCACGGTTGGCGAAATTCCGCAAGACCTGAAGTTTAGGGGTGAACGGACGCGGCTGATCGTCGGCGCGCGCTGCCGCATCCGCGAAGGGGCGACGCTGAACACTGGCACCGAAGGCGGCGGCGGGGTCACGCGCGTCGGCGACGATTGCCTGTTGATGACCGGCGCGCATGTCGGCCACGACGCATGTCTTGGCGACCGGGTGATCCTTGCCAATCAGGTCGCCATTGCGGGGCATTGTGTGATTGGCGATGACGTCATCATCGGCGGGCTGTCGGGGATCCATCAGTTCGTACGCATCGGTCGCGGCGCGATCATCGGTGCTGTCACGATGGTCACGAATGATGTGGTCCCGTTCGGTCTGGTACAGGGGCCGCGCGGTGAACTGGATGGGCTGAACCTTGTCGGCCTGAAGCGCCGTGGCGTGGACCGCGCCGATATCACCGCGATGCGGGCGGCATATCAAATGCTGGCGCAGGGCGAAGGCACGTTTCTGGACCGCGCCCGCCGGCTGGCCGAAGAAACCGACAGCGCCTTCGTGCGCGAGATGACCGATTTCATCCTCGCTGCGACCGACCGTTCCTTCCTGACCCCGAAATGACCCGGACTGTACTGATCGCCGGGCGTGGTGGACTGCCCGCCGCCGTGATAGCCGCACTTGATGTACCACCACTGGTTTGCGCGCTGGATGGTTTTACACCGTCAGACGTGAAGGTCGATCAGGTGTTTCGCATCGAGCGGCTGGCGCTGTTCCTGCGATGGTTGTCCGATCACGAGGTCACTTCGGTGGTTTTTGCCGGTGCGGTGCAGCGCCCAAGGCTGGACCCATCGTTGATGGACCCGCAGTCGGCGCAAATCCTGCCACCCCTGATGGCGGCGTTTCAGGCGGGCGATGATGCCACCCTGCGCGCTGTTATCGGCATCTTTGAAGACGCCGGGTTTGCCGTGGCAGGTGTCGGCGATGTGGCGCCGGCGCTTGTGCCCAGTGCGGGGGTGTTGGCAGGCCAGGTGGCTGCGGTCGATGACCATGACGCCACCCGCGCGACGCAGATCGTGGCCGCCCTTGGCCGTGTTGATGTGGGGCAGGGGGCGGTGGTCCAGCAGGGCCTTTGTTTGGCCGTCGAAGTGCTGGAAGGCAGTGACGCTCTGCTGGCTGGCGTTGCCCAACTGCCCGCGGCACTGCGCCCGGACAGGGCGCGTGGTGGGGGTGTCTTCTACAAAGCGCCAAAGCCGGGTCAGGACCGCCGCATTGATCTGCCCACACTGGGGGTGCAAACCGTGCAGCAAGCCGCCGCTGCCGGGCTTGCCGGGATCGCCTGGGAAGCCGACGGCGTGATCTGCCTTGATCTGGCCTCGATGATTGCCGCCGCCAATGATCTTGGCCTGTTTCTTTGGGCGCGCGCGCCATGAAACTGTTTCTGGTCGCAGGCGAGCCGTCGGGCGACCGCCTGGGGGCAGCCCTGATGGCAGGTCTGAGGTCGCTGTCCCCGGCGGTGGAATTTGTTGGGATCGGTGGCCCCCTGATGCAGGCGATGGGCCTGTCCAGCCTGTTCCCGATGGAGGAATTGTCGGTGATGGGCATCGCCGAGGTACTGCCGAAATATTTTGCCCTGAAGCGGCGTATCGCCGAAACCGCCGCCGCCGTACTGGGCAGCAACCCCTCCGCCCTGATCACCATCGACAGTCCGGATTTCTGCCTGCGGGTCGCAAAGATCGTCAAGACCGCACAGCCGGCCCTGCGCACCATCCATTACGTTGCCCCGTCGGTTTGGGCATGGCGCCCAGGCCGCGCCGCCAAGATGGCCCGGGTGATCAATCATGTTTTGGCTCTGCTGCCGTTCGAGCCGCCCTATATGACCGCCGTCGGCATGACCTGCGACTTCGTCGGCCACCCCGTCGTGTCGGAACCTGTCGCCACGCCCGCCGAGGCTGCGGCGTTTCGCGCAGCGAATGCGATAGCACCTGACGCCCCGCTGTTCCTCGTGCTGCCCGGATCGCGCAGGGGCGAGATCACCCGCCTTGCTCCCCGCTTCGGCGAGGTCGTAGCGCAGGTTGTCGCCCGGCACCCCGACGCACGGGTGCTGATCCAGACCCTGCAAAGCCACGCGGCACTGGTGCAGGATCTGGCGCAGGATTGGGCCGGCACTCCGGTCATGCTTCGCTCGCCCTCGCCAGACCAGCGTGCGGCGGCCTTCACGGCGGCGGATGTGGCGCTGGCGGCCTCGGGCACGGTGTCGCTGGAACTTGCGGCACAGGGCTGCCCGATGGTGATTGCCTATGACATGAACTGGCTGACATTCCGTCTGATGCGCGCGATGGCGCTGATCGACACGGTCACCCTGGTCAACCTCGTCTCTGAGACCCGCGTCGTGCCGGAATTTCTGGGCAGTCGCTGCCGCGCCGATCTGATCACGCCTGCCGTACTGCAGCTGTTGCAAGGCGACAGCGGCCAGAAAGACGCGATGCGGCTGACGATGGCTCGGTTAGGGCAGGGCGACACCCCCCCCGGCCTGCGCGCGGCGAAATCGGTGCTGTCGGTTCTCTGACCGCTTTTTCTTCGTCCAAATACTCATCTTGCGCCCGGGACGATACGTGAGGAATGAGTATTTGGACGAAGAAAAAGCCGTCAGCGACCCTTCCATATCCAGCCACCGCCCAGAACCCGGCTGCCGGTGTCGGCATAAAACACACAAGCCTGCCCCGGCGAGACGCCGTCCTCGGGTGACAGCAATTCGACCTCTGCCTCGGTGGCGGAGATCGGGCGCAGCACGGCGGGGCGCGGCGGCCGGGTCGATCGGATCTTCACTGACACGGCCCATTCGCTGCGGCTATCAAAGGGCGCGTCGCCCAGCCAGTTGATTTCGCGCAGCGGCACGCGGCGGGTCGAAAGCGCCTCTCGTGGTCCGACGATGACGCGGCGCAGCACCGGATCCAGCGCCACAACGTAGACCGGGTCACCAAGGCCGCCGATGCCAAGCCCGCGCCGCTGGCCGATGGTATAGTGGATGATACCGTCATGACGCCCGACAACCGATCCGGCCAGATCGACGATATCGCCGGGATCTGCCGCACCGGGGCGCAGCTTTTCGATCACCGCTGCATAGTTGCCGTTCGGCACAAAACAGATGTCCTGGCTGTCGGGTTTGTCCGCTACGGCAAGGTCGTAACGCTGCGCCAAAGCCCGGGTTTCCGCTTTGGATTGCAGATGACCCAGTGGAAAGCGCAGGTAGTCCAGTTGTTCCGCCGTGGTGGAAAACAGGAAATAGCTTTGATCGCGCGCTGCGTCCGCCGCCGAATGCAGTTCTGGCCCCATCGGCCCGATCTTGCGCTGGATATAGTGGCCAGTGGCCATGCAATCGGCGTCAAGGTCGCGCGCGGTTGCCAGCAGATCCTTGAACTTCACCCGCTCATTGCAGCGAATGCAGGGCACCGGCGTTGCCCCCGCCAGATAGGCATCGGCAAATTCCTCGATCACTGCATCGCGAAACGTGTTTTCATAATCCAGCACATAATGCGCAAAGCCCATGGTTTCGGCGACGCGGCGCGCATCATGGATGTCGCGGCCGGCACAGCAGGCCCCTTTTTTCGCCAAGGCCGCGCCATGATCGTAAAGCTGCAAAGTAACGCCGACCACGTCATAGCCTTCGCTGGCCAGTTGCGCTGCCACGACCGAACTGTCCACTCCGCCAGACATGGCAACCACCACCCGCGTCTCCTGCGGGGGCTTGGGCAGCCCTAGTGAATTCAGCGGGTGATCAAGCGGCATGGCCTTGCTTTCCAGGGGTCGGTGCCGCAGTCCGGCACATTTGAAAGGGAATATATGAAAATGCGCTGCACTCTCAACCCCTCGTTTTCACGGGTGCTTAAGCCTGTTGTGTCATTCTTTGCGAAAGGATGAGGATATTAACATGTTTCTTAAACGCGTCGATGGCCCGCGCCAGATCACCTTGCCCGATGGCACACTCCTGAGCAGGGCCGATCTGCCACCCCCCGAAACCCGCCGCTGGGTGGCCAGCCGCAAGGCAATTGTCGTGAAAGCGGTCATTTACGGCCTGATTTCGCAGTCTGACGCCTTGGAGCGGTATTCGTTGTCTGACGAGGAATTCGGCCTTTGGCGGGCCGCAGTTGAGCGTCATGGCGATAAAGCACTGAAAGTCACAACTTTGCAGAAATATCGACAACTTTAAGTTGTTTTTGTCTGATCAGCTTCAACGGTAACGCGCGCTTAACCATTGCTCCCCCACTATAGTTAACGAACAGCAGCCCGAAGCGGAGAATGACCCCCCATGCGTATCTTGTTGGTTGAAGACGATCCCACCACATCGCGCAGCATTGAATTGATGCTGACCCATGCGAATTTGAATGTCTACTGCACCGATCTTGGTGAAGACGGCGTCGATCTGGCGAAGCTCTATGACTACGACCTGATCTTGCTGGATCTGAACCTGCCGGACATGAGCGGGCATGAGGTGTTGCGCCAATTGCGCCTGGCCAAGGTGGAAACGCCGATCCTGATCCTGTCGGGGTCAGACGATACCGACAACAAGCTGAAGGGCTTTGGCTTTGGCGCTGACGACTACATGACCAAGCCCTTCCACCGCGAAGAACTGGTGGCTCGCATTCACGCGATCATCCGCAGATCGAAAGGCCACGCGCAATCGATCATCAAAACCGGGTCGGTCAACGTCAATCTTGATGCCAAGACCGTCGATGTTGATGGCAAGGCCGTGCATCTGACCGGCAAGGAATACCAGATGTTCGAACTGCTCAGCCTGCGCAAGGGCACCACACTGACCAAAGAGATGTTTCTCAATCATCTTTACGGCGGCATGGACGAGCCGGAATTGAAGATAATCGATGTTTTCATCTGCAAACTGCGCAAGAAACTGTCCGAGGCGACCAACGGGACCAATTTCATCGAAACCGTCTGGGGCCGTGGCTATGTTCTGCGCGAACCGACCCCGATTGAAGCCCAGCGCCGTTTTGCTGCGTCTGCCTGATCTGCACCCCCTAGACCTCGGGGAAAGCGCCGCCTAAACCTTGGTCACGTCTAAGGGGCAAGCGGCAATGACCAGCATTATAGCAGTGGCTGATTTGACCAACGCACAGGCGCGCGACGAACTCGCGCGCTTGGCTAAGCTGATCGGCGATGCCAATCGCGCGTATCATGTCGAGGATGCGCCTGACATCTCTGACGCTGACTATGATGCGCTGAAACGGCGAAACGCAGAAATCGAAGCACGCTTTCCGGCCCTCAAACGCACTGACAGCCCGTCTGATAAAATCGGCGCCGCGCCG
>JANOGW010000057.1:0-109650 GCA_031406155.1 Pseudorhodobacter sp. | reverse complement strand
GACCGGCGCGTTTGTCACGGTCAGAAAATCTACGGCACCGCCCTGCCAGCCCAAGGTCTGGATGCCCCCGAGCCCGACATTGAGGCCAAGGAAGATGATGAAGGCGCCGACGACAGCGAGCACGCCGCGCAGCAGGTAGTTGGGGTTGGGTTCGAATTACATTTGGGCTTGCCCTTTATGAGGTTGAGGGATCAGAGGGGTGAAGCGGAGGGGATTTGCCGATCAGGCCGGCTGGCCGAATGCTGCGTGCGTGTGCTGCTTGTCGCGCAGCACGACCACACCAAGCGCCAGTGTCCACAGGGCCCAGAGGGTATAGCTGATGGAGTTGATCATGCCTGTGATCGGCACGCCGTAGGGTTCGAGCATTCCGGAGGCCACGCCCACTGCGATGACAAAGCCGCTTGCGGCGATGATGCGGTTGGTCCGGAAGACGAGGCCAGAGATCAAGGCGGTCCAGATCGCGGTGAAGAAATAGCCAAGGTGCTCGCCGACCCCCATGCCCAGATACTGGTTGGCAGCATCGAACAGCGCCACGGACAAGGCCTGTTCGGTTTCGGTGGCACCCGGTGCCACATAGGTCGCGGCCAGACCCGGCACCAGCATCACCCAGCGCAGCAGACCCAGTGCCTGCACCAGACCGGCCAGAACGCCCGCTCCGATCGAGAGGGCAGCGAGCAGGTCGTTGCGTTTCCAGAAATGCAGGCCCGCCGCAATCGCGCCGAAGGTCATCAGCAGGGCCGCGAACATCATGGCATACCAATAGACGTGCAGGTCGGCACCCGCGCCGGCAAAGCGGGTCAGCACCTCGCCTGCGGGTTGGCGCAGAATATCCGGGTATTCGAAGGTCATCTGCAGGCCGGTAAAGCCAGCGGTGAAGATCAGCGGGACGGCGACCAGAAGGGCGCCAGCGGTGCGAGAGGCGGTCATTTCATGTCTCCATTGAGATGAGGGGTGAGAAGGCGGCGGAACAGGCGAATGCCCTGATCCGTATCTGCGGGGCTGAAGTCCGCCCCACCGGTGTCCTTGAAAACCAGCCAGAAATCGCCCACCAGCCAGAGCATCTGGGCGAGGTCATCGAGTGCGACGGCATCCGCGAAGGGCTTGAACACTCCTGCTTCCGCGAAGAGGTTCAGATGGAGCTTCGTATTGGCAAGACCAGAGGCGCGGTTCTGATGATAGGTGGTGGCCAGCGCGGGGTCGGCATTGAGCAATAGCGTCAGGTCACGGAAGAAGAAGCGGTAACGCGCCTGAATCTCGAAATTTCCTGCCACCATGGCCTCCGTCAGTTGGATACTGGGCATGGTGCCGGGTGGCACAGCGTAGTTCGTGGCCCATTCACCGACGATGCGGGCGAACAGGCCCTGCACGATCTCGGCCTTGTTGCGAAAGTGGTAGTAGAGATTGCCGGGGCTGATCCCCATCGCCTCGGCGATATGGTTGGTGGTAACCGCGGACGTGCCGCGTTCGTTGAAGAGCGCTAAGGCGGCGTCGAGGATGCGTGTCTTGGTGTCGGGTCTCATCGATTCATCCGTTAGAGTTATTGCTCTAATGGCGTTAATAGGGCTATTACTCTAATGCGTCAACCGGGATGTTGGATGACGGCTTCGGCAAAAATGTAGGAAGGTCATGCTGCGCATGCTCGGGTCCGCTTTCCGCCCATCATGTCGGTCATGCTGCGTCTGCGACTGGCGATAGAGCTACCCCAGCCAAAGGCAGGAAGGTCCGCGTAGCGGACCTTCGCTCGTCGCAAGGCCAAGCCGCCTCACGAACCTACCCTGCCGCCCGTGCGGCCATCGCGGTTGCCAGCACGCACATCAACTCGAACATGATCGACACGCCAAGCCACGCTGTGTTGCCGGTCTGATCGAACGGCGGCGACACCTCGACCAGATCGCAGCCGATCAGGTTCACCCCCATCAGTTCGCGCACCACCTGTTGCGCCTGATAGCTGGTCGGCCCGCCAATTTCGGGCGTGCCGGTGCCGGGCGCGTAGGCGGGGTCAATGAAATCGATATCAAAGCTGCAATAGGCGGGCAGGGTTCCGACAATCAGGCGGGCTTCGGCCATCACGTCCTTGACGCCCCGGTCAAAGAATTCCTCGATCCGGATGATGCGCACGCCCTGTGCCTCGCCCCAATCAATATCATCCGAGTTGTAAGCGGTGCCGCGGATACCGATCTGGACCATACGTTTTGGATCGATCAGGCCCTCCTCGATCGCCCGCCGAAATGGTGTGCCGTGGGTGAATTTGTTGCCGCCGAAATAGCTGTCAAACAAATCGGTATGGCTGTCGAACTGGATGAACCCGACCGGGGCGTCCTGCGCCAATGCCCGCAGCACCGGCAGGGTGGACAGATGATCGCCGCCCGCCGTCATCGGCACGATACCGCGCGATTTCAGGTCGGCATAAAACGCGGCGATCCGCGCCATGCTGTCGATCACATCGACCGGGTTCGGGGACACATCGCCAAGATCGGCACAGTTCACGGTGGCAAACGGATTGACGCCGGTCACCGGATTTCCCGCCCGGATCATCGTTGAAAGATCGCGCAACTGACGCGGCCCATGGCGTGGCCCCGGCCGGTTCGTGGTGCCGCCATCCCAGGGAATGCCGACCAGCCCCATCTGAACCTGTCCATATTCTGCGTCCCTTGGCGTAAGGTATGGCAACCGCATGAAGCTGGGCACACCGGCAAAGCGCGGCAGGTCAATGGCTGAGACGGGCTGGAAGAAGGGGTTTGCGGGCATGCTGCGTGAACCGTTCCGTTGGACAAGGGGCACCCTCCGGATCGGGGGTGTCTGCATTCAACCCCATTCGCGGTCATGTTCAACCCAAGACTGCAGCAGAATTTGACAGGGGCGCGATGTGCGATGCCCCCCTGTGTCTCGGATCACGCGCAGCCAGTTTGCAAAACAAGAGTTGTGATCGCGGGGCGTGGCCGTCTATGGTCTCGGTGTCTGCAGCAATTGCGCTGTGTGACCCGAGGTGGTGTCTATCGAACCGCTAACCGAGCCGAAAATTTAGTGAGAGACTTCCAAACATATGTGTCCTGCAAAACTGGAAAAGAACGACGGTCGCGGTTTCATCATCCCCATTGGCGGCGGTGAAGACCGCACCAAGGACAGGCACATCCACCGCCGCTTTGTCGATCTGTCGGGTGCCGGGTCCGCCGATATCGTGGTGATCCCGACCGCATCGCAACTGGAAACCACCGGCGCTGATTACAACCGCATTTTCCGTGATCTGGGGGCGGGGCGGGTTGAGTTCCTGCCGATCACCGCCCGTGCGGATTGCGAGGACCCCAAGTACGTGGCGATGCTGGAACGGGCGAGCGGGATTTTCATCACCGGCGGCAATCAGTTGCGGCTATCCACCATTCTGGGCGGCACGGCGATTGCGCAGGCCATCCGGCGGCGCAATGCGCAGGGGGTTGCGGTTGCGGGCACCTCGGCCGGGGCGTCGATCATGTCGGAACATATGATCAGTGGCGGGCAAAGCAATGTCGGCCCGCTGGAGGGGGCCGTGACACTGGCGCCCGGTCTGGGGCTGACCAATGCCGTGATCATCGACCAGCATTTTACCCAGCGCAACCGGCTGGGGCGGCTGTTGACCGCATCGTCGTTCAACCCGTTCCTGATCGGGCTTGGCATCGACGAGGATACCGCCGCCTTCATCGGGCCGGACAACGTGCTGGAGGTGGTGGGATCGGGTACCGTGACGGTGGTGGATGCCGGGCAGATGACGCATTCTTCGATGTGGAACGCACAGCCGGGGCAGGCGCTAAGTCTGCTTGGCCTGCGGGTGGATGTGATGGGCGAAGGGTGCAGGTACGATTTGAAAATCCGCAAATCCTATCCGCCACAGAATGAAGTGGGCCTCGGTCTGTTGGCCGCCGAAGACGACGCCATCGAAAGCTGAGACAGAAACAAAATGCAGGGGCACAACCCCCAGCATCATCAGGGGGAGTTGTGCGCCAATGAAGATTGTCACCACCAACGTTTACGGCGGGCCAAATGTCTGGGCAAGTTTTCCGCTGATCCGGCATGTGATTGACCTTGGTGTGCTGGAGGATTGGCCATCGGTCAAGCTGGGGACGGAGTTTATCGACGCACTGGTCACAGCCCTGCCGGGGTTGGCCGAGCATGGCTGTTCCTACCGGGTCGAGGGCGGTTTCCTGCGCCGGCTGCGCGAGGATGAGGGCACATGGATGGGCCATATTCTGGAACATTGTGCGCTGGAAATTCAGGGCGAGGCGGGATCGGACGTCAGCTTCGGGCGCACTCGGTCCACCGGGGTGCCGGGGCACTACAACATGGTCTTCGCCTACAAGCAGCGCGATGTGGGCCTTGATGCCTGTGCGTTGGCGATGCGGCTGTTGATGCATATCCTGCCTAAGCATGTTCAGGTCATGCTCGACTACGATTTTGATCCTGCCTTCGATTTCGCGGCAGAGCTGAAGGATTTCGTTCTGTCGGCACAGCGGCGCGAATTGGGGCCGTCAACTGCAAGCCTTGTGAAGGCGGCCGAGGATCGGGATATTCCTTGGCTGCGGCTGAATGCCTATTCGCTGGTGCAGTTCGGGCACGGCAAATACCAAAAACGGATCATGGCGACGATCACCTCTGAGACGCGCTGCATCGGGGTAGAGATTGCCGGTGACAAATCGGAAACCTCGACCTTGCTGAATGATCTGGGCCTGCCGGTGCCACGGCAACTGATCGTCTACAGTGCCGCCGAAGCGGTTCGTGCGGCAACGCGCATCGGGTTTCCGGTGGTGGTCAAACCGCTGGATGCAAATCATGGGCGCGGAGTTTCGATCAACCTCGCGACGCCCGAGCAAGTGGAATTGGCCCATGCCGACGCCTATGCGCAAGGCAAGTCCAGTGCGGTGATCGTGGAAAGCTTCGTTACCGGCTTTGATCACCGGATGCTGGTGGTGAATGGTACCTTGGAAGCGGCCGCCAAGCGGGTGCCGGGGCACGTGGTCGGCAATGGCGCGTTGACCATTGCCCAACTGGTGGACGAGGTGAACAAGGATCCGCGCCGCGGTATCGGCCACCAGAAGGTGCTGACCAATCTGGAACTGGACGCGCAGGCCGAACGACTGATGCAGGAAGCCGGGCTGAGCGCGGACTCGGTGCTGGAGGCGGGGCGGCTGTTCTATCTGCGATCCACCGCCAATCTGTCGACCGGTGGCACGGCGATTGATGTGACCGACATCGTGCATCCCGACAACCGCGATATGGCGGAACGGGCGGTGGTGGCGATCGGGCTGGACGTGGGCGGCGTCGATTTTCTGATCGACGATATCACCAAGTCCTACAAGGACATCGGCGGTGCTATTGTCGAGGTGAATGCGGCGCCGGGTTTCCGGATGCACGTTTCGCCATCTGAGGGCACGCCGCGCGATGTGGCGGGCAAGGTGATGGAGATGCTGTTTCCGCTGGGATCGAAAGCGCGCATCCCGATTGCCGCGATCACCGGTACCAATGGCAAGACCACCACCAGCCGGATGCTGGCGCATATCATGAAATCCTGCGGCCACCGGGTCGGGCTGACCTCGACGGACGGGGTTTATGTCGATGGCAAGGTGACGGTAAAGGGCGACATGACCGGCCCCGCCTCGGCGCAGATGGTGCTGCGCGATCCGTCGGTCGATTTCGCGGTGATGGAAACCGCGCGGGGTGGTGTGCTGCGGGCGGGACTTGGCTACCGGCGGTCCGACGTGGCGGCCTGCCTGAATGTGACCGAAGATCACATGGGCCTTGGCGGCATCAACACGTTGGAGGAAATGGCCAAGATCAAACGGGTGGTCGTGGAAAGTGCGACCGAAACCGTGGTGCTGAATGCTGATGACATTCATTGCCTTCGGATGGCCGACTACGTCACCGCCAAGACCATCTGCTATGCCACGATGAACTCCGATCATGCCTTGGTGAAAGAACATATCCGCGCCGGTGGCCGCGCCGTGGTGCTGGAACGTGGCATGAACGGCGACATGATCACCATCTACAACCATGGCACGCACCTGCCTGTCTTGTGGTCGCATCTGATCCCGGCGACGTTCGAGGGCAAGGCCACCCACAACGTCCAGAATGCCATGTTTGCCGCCGCCATGGCCTTCAGTTTCGGCGTTGACCTCGACAATATCCGGCATGGGTTGCGGACCTTCGATACCAGCTTTTTCCAGGTGCCGGGCCGCACCAACGTCTTTGACGAACATGCCTTCAAGGTGATCCTCGATTACGCCCACAATCCGGCAGCTTTCACCGCGCTTTCGGGGTTGGTGGGGCAACTGGATGTGACCGGTCGGCGGATCTTCGTGCTGTCGGTGCCGGGCGACCGTCGCGATCAGGATGTCGCAACGGCGGCGCGGATTCTGGCCCAACATTTTGACGTTTTCATCTGCAAAGCCGATGACAACCGTCGCGGGCGCGGGCATGACGAGATCCCGCAACTGATGAAGTCGGCGTTGATCGCCAATGGCGTGGCTGCCGATGCCATCCACATCGTGCCGAATGAGGCAGAGGCGGTTGAGTTTGGCTTGAACCTCGCCACTGAAGGCGATCTTCTGGTGATCAACGGCGACGATACCGTGCGCTGCTGGAAGCAGATCATTTATTTCAAAGACCCCAACCGTGCAGAACCGGCGGCAACAGCGTCGAAGGATCGCCCGAAGCTGGCGGGCATGGAAAACCTGATCACCGATGCCGATACCTTGATCCGAGACGAGCGGGGGGTGCGGCTGGCGCGCGGATCCGGCGAAGGCGGCGATTGACCGGGCCATGACCGATGACATCGCCGATCCTTTGGAGGTACCGGTTGCCTCGTCCGCGGACCTGCGCACCGGGGATTGCCGGCGCTTGACCGGACCGGGGCTGTTGTGGGACCGCGCCGGTACCGCGCTGGAGGCGGATTACAGCGGCTTTAATCCGGCGCGGGTGACGGCCCTTTGGCAGCATCACGCGCGCCGGGTGCTGGACGCGGTGGGCTGGACCGGCGAAGGCTTCGTCACTCGGCCCCATAACGGCGGCATATCGGTGGCGATCTCGGCACCGGTGGATCAGTTGTATGCGGCAACTTCGGTTTTGCAAACGGCCTGGCATTTCGTTGCAGCCGATCTGCTGTCGGCGGTGCGGGGCGACTTCGGCGCGATGACCCGCAATCTGCGCGCAGCGATGGCGGCCGAGGCAAATCCGCCCCTGGTGACCCTTGCTAATGCGGCGGAGGCGCGCGGCCTTGATGTGTTGATCGACGAGGATCTTTTGACCATCGGCCACGGCAAGCGGTCGCGTAGCTGGGCCGTTTCGGCACTGCCAAAGCCGGACGATGTGAATTGGACGACGCTTGGCAATCTGCCGGTGGGCCTGATCACCGGCACCAACGGCAAGACCACCACCACCCGGCTTGCAATGGCAATGGCGCGCGAGGCGGGGCGGATCGCGGGCCTGACCTCCAGCGATATGGTGCGGGTGGGCGACGCGGTGCTGGAGCAGGGCGATTTCTCTGGCCCCGGGGGCGCGCGGATGCTGCTGCGCAACGAAACGCTTGAGATCGGGTTTCTGGAACTGGCACGGGGCGGGATATTGCGACGCGGTTTGCCGGTTCGTCAGGCCAGTGCTGCGGTCGTGACCAACGTCGCGGCGGATCATCTGGGGGAATACGGGATCACAACTGTAGCGCAACTGGCGGAGGTGAAGTTCGCGATCCGCCGGGGGCTTGGGACAGGCGGTGTGCTGATCCTGAACGCTGATGACGCGCCGGTGGTGGCGGAGGCCGCTCGGCTGGGGATCAAGGCATGCTGGTTTTCGCTAGATGCGGATGCGCCGCAGATCGTGGCGGCACGGGGCGCAGGGCAAACGTGCGGTTTTGTGGCACAGGGTACGATTTGGTTGTTTGACGGGGCCGCCCTTCACAGGGTGATCGCGGTGGCGGAGGTGCCTATCGCGATGGGCGGCGTGGCGCGGTACAATGTGTCCAACGCGTTGGGCGCGATGTGTCTGGCGCATGTGCTGGGAATTGACACCGCCTCGATAGCGCGCGCCTTGGCCGCATTTCGATCCGACTCCGCCGACAACCCGGGACGCTGCAATGAATTTGCCTACAATGGCGCGCGGGTTTTTGTCGATTTCGCCCATAACCCGCATTCGATTGCCGCCGTGACAGGGGCACTTGCCGGCATCCCTGCCAGGCGGCGTTTCGTCATGATCGCGCAGGCCGGCGATCGTTCCGATCAGGACATTCGCGATCTGGCGCGGGGGGCTTGCGCGCTGCACCCCGATGTCGTGGTGGTTGCCGAATTGCCCGGTTACCTGCGGGGGCGCGTGCCCGGCGAGATACCTCGTCTGCTGCGCGAGGAGGTTCTGGCGCAGGGGGTGTCAGCGGCGCATATCATTGATGCCATGTCACCGTCAGACGGGGCCGCAAAGGTGTTGCAACTGTTGCAGCCCGGCGATCTTGCACTGTTATTGGTGCATTCGGAACGCGACCAGATTTTCCGGATGCTGGAAACCGACCAGCCACAGGAGCCGGTTCAGTCCGGGACGGCATAATTGTCCGGCCAGATTTCACTTTATGAAACTGCATAAATCATGTTCAACTTTGCCCGCAGTCCGAGACGGGGGACAGATGATGAAAGACGACACCATCGACACATCGCTGCGCCCTGACCTTGGCCGCATCGACCGGCTGATGGAGGCCGCTGGTCTTGATGTGCTGGTCGCGACCTCCAAACACAACACTCAATATCTGCTGGGCGGTTACCGGTTCATCTTCTTTGCCGCGATGGATGCAATCGGGCATAGCCGCTATCTGCCGGTGGTGATCTATCGGCGCGGGCAGGCGGAGCACGCGGCCTACATTGGCAACAAGATGGAGGCGGGCGAGCATTTCAATCATCCGTTCTGGCCACCGACCTTTCTGCCGGCCTGTTGGGGCAGCGTTGATGCCGCACAGATGGCGGTGGCGCATCTGGCCCGGATCGGGGCGCAGGGCCTGCGAGTTGGAATAGAACCGGGGTTCCTGCCGTCCGATGCCTACCGCGTTCTGGCCGGGTTCTGCCCGCTGCTGGATGCCACTAACATGCTGGAACAGATGCGCGCCATCAAGACGCCTGCCGAACTGGCGCTGCTGCAACAGGCGTCGGAACTGATCACCGACGCGATGATGGCGACGATTTCTGCGGCAGGCGAGGGTTGGACCAAGACGCGCATCATCGAAGAACTTCGACAGCAAGAAACCACGCGCGGGCTGAGTTTCGACTATTGCCTTCTGACGCTGGGGGCCAGCCACAACCGCGCGGCATCAGATCAGGCATGGCGGCCCGGCGAGGTGTTGTCGATTGACTCAGGGGGCAATTACCATGGCTACATCGGCGATCTGTGCCGGATGGGGATACTGGGCGAACCTGATGCCGAATTGTCGGACCTGCTGGACGAGGTGATGTCGGTACAGGAGGCCGCGTTCGAATGGGTCAAGCCCGGGATCGAGGGCGGTGTGATGATCGAGCGGGCCGAGGCGGTACTGCGTGCGGGGCCATCTGCGGGATTCAACGACTTTTTCGCGCATGGGATGGGGCTGATCTCGCACGAGGTGCCGTTCTTGATGACCAATCACCCGGTCGCCTATGACGGCGTCGATGCCAACCGCAAGCTGGAGGCAGGGATGGTGCTGTCGGTCGAAACCACCATGCTGCACCCCAGACGCGGCTTCATCAAGATCGAGGATACGCTTGCCGTCACGGCGACCGGATATCAGATGTTCGGCTGCGGCGGGCGCGGCTGGAACCGGGGCGGGCAATGACCGCGTGACCCGGCGTCCATGATCAACCCACAGGCGGCAGCAGGCGGAAATCGGGCAGATCGCGCAGGGCCAGTTCGGGGCCTGCGGGGGAATAGACCACGAAAAGCGTCATCGGCGCGGTGCCGGTGTTGCGGGTGGCGTGAAAGCGGCTTTCGGGAACGTAGATGGTGAAGCCCTGGGTCACCTCGGCGATGACCGGCGTTCCGGTGTCATCCTCGACCATCTGCTCGCCACGCCCCGACATCACCAGTATGATCTCTTCCGCTCCGGGGTGATTGTGGCGGCTATGACCGCCCCCCGGAGCCAGCGTGACGATGCCACCGGAAAACCGCTGTGCGCCGTTCACCTCGGGCCCGACAGTTAGCGCCAGTTGGCCCCAGTCAAAGCCAAATGCGGAAACTTGATCGGGATGAATGAAATAACTTTTCATTTTAGTTTTCCTTTCGTCTGGAACGGTTACGCGTCTTGATGTTGATCGTTGGGGCAATAGGCGTAAGTCCCCTCTGTGGTTCGGCGGGTTCACCACCAAAAATGAAATGCTTTTTCAGTCTTTTATCCGCAATGACTTGAAGGCGCGGGTCTGTGCGGCGATTGCGGTTTCGACCGGCAGGCGTTCCATCGAGGATGCGCCGTAAAAGCCGTGGCAGGTCTGCGCGTGGGCAAGGATGAAGGCGGCATCCTCGGGCATCGCGATAGGGCCGCCGTGGCACAGGATGATCACATCATCGCGCACCGCGCGGGCGGCGGCGGCGATGGCATCAATCTCTGCCACGCAATCGGCGAGCGATTGCGCCGAGGTAGCGCCAATCGCACCCCCAGTGGTGACCCCCATGTGCGCGACGATCACATCGGCCCCGGCGCGGGTCATCGCCGTGGCCTCGTCGGGGGTAAAGACGTAAGGCGTGGTCAGCAGATCAAGGCCATGGGCCTGCGCAATCATATCTACTTCCAGCCCGTAACCCATGCCGGTTTCCTCGAATGACCGGCGCATGCGGCCATCGAACAGGCCGATGGTGGGGAAGTTCTGCACGCCGGAAAAGCCCATGTCGCGAAGTTCGCGCAGGAACGGCTGCATCAGGATGAACGGATCGGTGCCGTTGACGCCCGCCAGAACAGGCGTGTGCTTGACCACCGGCAACACCTCTAACGCCATTTCGCGCACGATCTGGTTGGCATTGCCGTAGGCCAGCAGGCCGGATGACGAACCGCGCCCGGCCATGCGGTAGCGGCCAGAATTGTAAATGACAATCAGATCAATGCCGCCCGCCTCTTCGGACTTTGCGGAAAGGCCGGTGCCGGCACCGCCGCCGATGACGGGGATGCCTGCGGCCACAAGACCGTTTAGGTGGCGAAGGATGTCGGCGCGGGGAATGGTGGGCATTGCGACCTCAAAGACTGTGGAAGGCCGCGACGCAGGCGGCGGCAAAGGCGGGATGGTTGATATGGTGGGGCACGCGGTGGATCTGGCGGTTCGGGGTGTGATCGAGCCCCGCCTCCAACGCGGTAAACAGCGCTGCGCGGGCGACCGGGTCATGAAAGGCGGCACCCGGCGCGTCCAACGCGGAAATGCCACCCTCGGGCAACATCAACCGCACCGGGCCATTGCACAGGTTCAGCCGATCGGCGATCCAGATGCCGATGGTGTGGCATTCTTGCGCAGTCGTGCGCATAAGCGTGACCTGCGGATTGTGCTGATGGAACAGCCGGTCCCGGTAGCGCGCAGGTACGGTTTCCGGGGGGCCGAAATTCACCATGTCAAGCGCACCCACAGACCCCACCCAAGGTAGCGCCGAACGCGCCACGGCGCCGAACCGGTCGGCGGTACAGGGCAGAACACCGCCGCAAAGATAATCGGCAACCTCGGTCGTGGTAATGTCGATAAAGCCGGTCAGAAGGCCGGAGTCTGCCAGTTTCTCCATGATCTGGCCGCCGGTGCCTGTGGCGTGAAACACGAGGCAATCATGGTCGGGCAGGGCTGTCACGATTGCCGTTACGCACGGCGTGGTGACACCGAACATCGTCAGGCCAAGGGCGGGCTTGGCTGTTCCGTGGGGTGCCGGGTTGGCGACCATCCCCAGCATGGCCTGAGCGGCATTGTGCAAGATCACCCGGTTCACGCTGTTCAACCCGGCCAGATCGGTGACGGCAGGCATCATGATCAGATCGGAAACCCCCACATAGGGTGCCGTGTTGCCCGAGGCCATCGTCGACACCATGATCTTCGGCACGCCATAGGGCAGGGCGCGCATGCCCGCCGTGATGATTGCCGTGCCCCCGCTTCCGCCGATACCGATCACGCCCGCAATATCGGGGAATGTGGGCAGAAAACGCGCGAAGGCGGTGGCCATTGCGGCAACCGCCTGACCGCGATCGGCAAGGCCCAGCACTGCGTTGATCCCGTCGGGGTGATGTGCCGCGATCTGGCGCGCGGTTACGTCGCCGTATCGGTCTGTGCTTTGTGTCCCGACATCGACCATGACCACATCTGAGTGCCCTGCGCACAGCAAATGACCGAGCAGATCAAGCTCATCAAACTTGGTGTCGGCGGTTCCAACGCACAGAAGGCGAGGCATGACGAAGATTTCCGTGGTGGCAACAACGGGTCTTGTTACAACCTAACTGGTTGGACCAGTTATGCAAGGCCGGAAATTTGCAACCATTGCGCGATTGACGGAAGCGACTTTTATCAACATGTTGATAGTATGTAAACTAAACTGCATTTCTTTCGCCCAGAGTCGAATGAATGCTGCCCTGTTCAGGGATTGGTAGGAAAGTATGGTCTTGACTGACTTTGCCATTTGGTAATACCAGTTTATATGTCCTGATCGGGCGCATGGCCATGAATTGCCGGGTCTGGGGGCTTGCATGAATGGGAGGAACACACATGCGCAGTAAACTAGCAGGGGCGCTTGCCGGCGTTGGGCTGGCAGCGATGACCACGTCCGCAGCCTATGCCCAGGAACTGACGATCTTTTGGGCAGAATGGGATCCTGCGAACTATCTGCAGGAACTGGTCAATGAATACGAAGCGGAAACCGGGGTCACGGTGACGGTGGAAACGACGCCATGGTCCGATTTCCAGACCAAGGCGTTTACCGAATTCAACGCCAAGGGGCAGGCCTATGACATGATCGTCGGCGACAGCCAATGGCTGGGTGCCGCGTCCGAGGCCGGCCATTATGTGGACCTGACCGAGTTTTTCAATGCCAACAAGGTTGGCGAGATCATGGCACCTGCAACGGTCAAGTATTATGCCGAATACCCTGGCAATTCCGGCAAGTACTGGGCCATTCCGGCCGAAGGCGATGCCGTCGGTTGGTCGTATCGCAAGGACTGGTTCGAAGACCCGGCCGAAATGGCGGCGTTCGAGGCCAAGTATGGATACCCGCTGGCGGTGCCTGTCGACTGGAAGCAGCTGCGCGACATTGCCGAATTTTTCCACCGCCCCGATCAGGGCCGCTACGGCATCGCGATCTATACCGACAATTCCTATGACGCGATGGCAATGGGGTTCGAAAACGCGCTGTTTTCCTTTGGCGCGGAACTTGGCGATCCGGTCACTTATCAGGTCGATGGCATCGTGAATTCCGACAAGGCCATCGCTGCGGTTGACGCGTACCGTGAATTGTTTGGCTTCACACCACCCGGCTGGTCGAAAGCGTTCTTTGTCGAGAACAATCAGGCAATCACCGAAGGTCTGGTGGCAATCTCGATGAACTACTTTGCGTTCTTTCCGGCGCTGCTGAACGAATCCACCAATCCACATGCCGCCAATACCGGCTTTTTCGCCAATCCGGCCGGCCCAAGCGGCGATCGCTATGCGGCCCTTGGCGGGCAGGGCATATCGGTCGTCTCCTACAGCGAAAATCAGGAGGAATCGATGAAGTTCCTCGAATGGTTCATCAAGGATGAAACCCAGCAGCGTTGGGCCGAACTTGGCGGATACACCGCATCGGCGAAAGTTCTGGAAAGCCCGGAGTTTCGCAATGCGACCCCCTATAACGAGGCGTTCTATCAGACCATGTTCATCGTCAAGGATTTCTGGGCGGTGCCGGAGTTTGCGGAATTGCTGGGGCAACTTAACAATCGCATCTACCCCCATATCGTTGGCGGCGAAGGTACCGCGAAAGAGGTGCTGGACGGGCTTGCCGCCGACTGGACCGCGACGTTCGCGAAATACGGCCGCGGCCAATAGACCTGCGTGCCTGATCAACCGGGGGGCGGCGTTCGCCCCCCGTTTCCTGATCTCGACCTAACCCGGAGGCCCCCCCTGTGGCATCTCGACCGTTGAACTCTGGTGCCGCGCACCGATCTCGTGGGTTAAGCGATCTGGCGATACGAAACCTGTTCATCATCCCGACAATCGTTTTCCTGATCGTCTTCAACATCTTCCCGCTGCTTTATTCGCTGGGCTATTCGTTCACCGATTTTCGTGCCTCGACCAATGCACCTGCAAATTTCGTGGGTCTGGACAACTACCGCACCTTGCTGGCCGACCCCAATATCTGGCGCAATTTCACCATCACGGCAAAATACGTCATCATTTCCGTGACCGGTCAGGTTATCGTCGGCTTTGGCATTGCGATGCTGTTGAACCGCGACATTCCCTACAAAGGTCTGCTGACCACGCTGTTGATGTTGCCGATGATGCTGTCGGCGGCGGTGGTGGGTCTGTTCTGGAAGCTGCTCTATGACCCCAGCTTTGGCATCATCAACTACGCCCTTGGCCTTGGCACGTTCGAATGGCTCGCCGACCCGCAGATAGCACTTTATGCCATTGCGCTGGCCGACATCTGGATGTGGTCGCCGTTCGTGATGCTGTTGTCGCTGGCGGGCCTGTCGGCGGTGCCAAAGCACCTATATGAGGCGGCGGCAATCGACCGGGCAAGCCAGTCCTACACTTTCTTTCGCATTACCCTGCCACTGGTGGCGCCGATCCTGATGATCGCCATCATCTTTCGCACGATGGAGGCGTTCAAGACCTTCGATCTGGCCTATATCCTTGCCAGCCAGCCGACCACCGAAGTGATCTCGATCCGGCTTTACAAGATGGCGTTTCAGGAATGGCAGACGGGGATGAGTTCGGCCTTGGCCTATATCGTGCTGGTGATGGTGCTGGCGATCACCAATATCTACATCAAATACCTGAACAAAGTGAAGGAACGCTAGGATGGCCGCCGTTCGCACCACGGGCGAGGTGTTCCGCCACCGGGCCGCTATCGTAACGCTGCTTCTGGTTCTGGTCGTGTTCCTGACACCGATCTTCTGGATCACCGCCACAGCCTTCAAGCCGCGCAATCTGGCGACAACCGTGCCGCCCACGGTGTTTTTCGAGCCCGAGATATCGCCTTTCGTCAAACTTATGACCAAGCGCAGCCAGTTGCGCAGCCCACCCACGGACGAGGTCTACAATGCCGCCCCCTGGTGGGAACAAACGGTGTTTGACGGCGGCGAAAAGGTTGTGCGGTCCGGCAAGGGGCTGGTACAGCCATCGGGCTATCCCAGCCGGTTCCTGAACAGCCTGATCATCGCGATCACCTCTACCGTTTTGGCGGTGTCGATGGGCACCATCACCGCCTACGGCTTTTCGCGCTTCAAGGTAAAGGGCGAGGATGACTGGCTTTTCTTCATCCTGTCCACCCGGATGCTGCCGCCTGTCGTCGTGGCGATACCGATGTATCTGATGTACCGCGTCGTGGGGCTGAACGACAGTCATCTGGGGCTGATCATCCTTTACACCGCGTTCAACCTGTCATTTTCGGTCTGGCTGATGAAAGGCTTCATCGACGAAATTCCGAAGGAATATGAGGATGCGGCGCTGGTCGATGGCTATACCCGCATGCAGGCGTTCTTCAAGATCGTGCTGCCAGAGGCCGCCACCGGCATTGCCGCGACCGCGGTTTTCTGCTTCATCACCGCTTGGAACGAATATGCCTTCGCGCTGATCATGACCAACAGAAACGCGCAGACTGCCCCACCCTATATTCCCAGTCAGGTCGGATCGGGCCTGCCGGACTGGACAGTAATTGCAGCGGGCACATTTCTGTTCCTGCTGCCGGTTGCGATCTTCACCTTCCTTCTTCGCAACCATCTGTTGCGTGGCATGTCATTCGGGGCGATCCGCAAATGACCTTTCGTGACTTGAACCAGCGCTGGCTGATCCCGACGGCTCAGACCGTGATGATCTTTGGCATCATGGCCTTGTGCCAGCCTTGGATCGAGGTGCTGCACCGCTACGGGATGACGATCATCCTCGTGGGTCTTGTCAGCTTCATGATCACCACCAAGATCCCGGCACCAAAGGCCAAGGAATGACCCAGATCGAATTGCGCAACATCAACAAGCATTTCGGCGTGGTCCACGTGATCAACGACGTGAACCTGACGGTGAAGGACCGTGAGTTCGTGGTGTTTCTGGGCCAGTCGGGCTGCGGCAAGACCACGACGCTGCGCGCGATTGCCGGCTTGGAAACCATCGATTCCGGTGAAATTCTGATTGACGGCACGCCGGTGCAGGACACACGGGCCGAGGCGCGCGATATCGCCTTCGTGTTCCAGTCCTTCGCGCTTTATCCGCATCTGACGGTCTATGAAAACATGGCGTTTCCGCTGCGGGCGGTGGGGACGCCCAAATCGCAGGTTGACCAGACCGTGCGCCGGGTCGCGGGTGTCTTGCAGATCGGCGGTCTGCTGGCGCGCCGCCCTTCGGCGCTGTCAGGGGGCGATCTGCAGCGGGTGGCAATCGGGCGGGCTCTGGTGCGCAACCCGAAGGCGATGCTGATGGACGAACCCATCGGATCACTCGATGCCAAGCTGCGCGAAGAGATGCGGGTGGAATTGAAACGGCTGCATGTCGAACAGGGATCAACCACCATCTATGTGACACATGACCAGATCGAGGCGATGGCGCTGGCCGACCGGATCGTGGTGATGCATGCCGGCGTGTTGCAGCAGGTGGGCAGGCCGGAAGACGTTTATGCCAATCCGGTGAACCTGTTCGTGGCGCAGTTCGTAGGCTCTCCGGTGATGAACGTGGCCGAGGTGACGGTTGCGGGACAGGCGGGCGAGGCGCGGGTAACCGTTGCGGGGGCAGAGGCGGGCTTCGTGTTCCCCGCCGCATTGATCGACCGGCTGCAAGCGGCAGGTGGGGCGGGCGCGGCGCTGACCCTTGGCATCCGGCCAGAGGCGCTGGAGGTGGCCCTGACCCCGACGCCCGGCCATATCGAGGCCGAGGCGCATATCATCGAACCCTTGGGGTCGCATGACATCATCGATCTGCGGCTTGGGGATCAGACGCTGCGGGCGCGCACGAGGTCTGGCTTCGTGCCGGGGCCGGGAACGCGGGTGTTTGTGCGGGCAGACCCCGGGCGGGCGCATTTCTTTGACACGGGCAGCGGCAATTCACTAAGGGTCAGGCTCTGATGGCACATATTGAACTGAAGGGTGTAGCCAAGGCTTTCGGCGCGGCGCAGGCCCTGAATGATGTGTCGCTGGAAATTGCCAATGGGCAGTTTTTTGTGCTGCTGGGTGAAACCGGGGCGGGCAAGACCACCATGCTGCGCGTCATTGCCGGGCTGGAAAAGCCGAATGCCGGGCAGGTTTTCATCGACGGGCAGGATGTCACGCGCTGGGGCGCGGCAGAGCGGGACGTGGCGCTCGTCTTGCAGCAATACTCGCTTTATCCGCGCTACTCCGTGCGGCAAAATCTGGAGTTCCCGCTGAAATCGCCGATCCGCAAAACCACCCCGGCCGAAATTGCGGCGCGTGTGGACCGGGTCGCGAAAACGCTGCGGATCGAGCATCTGCTGGATCGCAAGACTGACAAATTGTCGGGGGGCGAGATGCAGCGCGTATCGATCGGGCGGGCGATTGTGCGCACCCCGAAGGTGTTCTTGATGGACGAGCCGTTATCAGCACTGGATGCCAAACTGCGCGAGGCATTGCGGGCCGAACTGAAGGATCTGCAAATGACGCTTGGCGAGACGTTTCTGTTCGTCACCCATGATCAGGTCGAGGCAATGTCGATGGGCGACCGGATCGGCGTATTGAACAAGGGGGCGTTGATCCAGGTCGGCACCCCGCATCAAATCTACAATGATCCGGTCAACACTTTTGTTGCGCGCGCGGTCGGTGCGCCCGCGATGAACCTGCTGCCGGGCCGCCTGCAGGCAGGGCTGGCAGTGATGGGCGAGGGGCTGGCGCTGGATCATCCCGGTGGCCATGAAGGCCGCGATCTGATCTTTGGCGTGCGGCCAGAGGATCTGCATCTGGGGGGCGGGGCACCGGCAGAAGCACGGGTGACCGACGTCGAAAACCACGGCGTTGAAAAGATCGTGACGCTGATGGCCGCCGACAAGATGCTGCGCGCCACGGTGCCGGTGACGGTGCGCGTGGCCGTCGATGAAACCGTCCGGCTGGGCTGGAACGCGGCGCGCGTTGTGGTGTTTGATCAGGCCGGAAACCGCGCGCGATAGGCCGGTTCAACCTTTGGGTTGCAGAAATTCACCGGCAGGTTACCCGCCAGAATGCGCAAGGTCTCATCCGCGGCACCGTTTCCCATCCGCAGCATGCTGTCGGCGGTGATGCCGGCCATATGCGGCGTCAGGATCACGTTGTCCAGCGCCCAAAGCGGGCTGGTCGCGGGCAAGGGCTGGGTGTCGAACACATCCAGCGCCGCCCCGGCAATCTTGCGCAACCGAAGGGCCGCAACCAGCGCGTCGGTGTCGACAATCGGGCCCCGTGAGACGTTGATCAGCACGGCACCGGGCTTCATCATCGCTATGCGCGCGGCACTGATCGCGCCCCGCGTTTCATCCGTCAGCGGGCAGCACAGCACCAGCACGTCAGACGTGGCGGCCAGATCGTCAAGGCCAAGCGCTTGCACACCAGCGGGCAGCGTATCGGTGCGCCGCGTGGTGGCCGCAACCTGCATGTCAAAGCCAAGGGCAATGCGGTGCAGCGCCCGGCCGATGTTGCCGAACCCGAAAATCCCCAGCCGCCGCCCTGACAGTTCGCCGCCAAGGTCGGAATACGCCCGCGCCGCAGCCCAGCCGGTCTGCCGCAGGGCCGCATCCATCGCGCGAAACTGCCGCAACAGGCCGATCGCAGCAAAGATCACATGCTCGGCCACGGTCGCGGCATTGGCACCCGGCACATTGGCCACCAGAACACCTGCTTTGGTCGCAACCTCCACCGGGATCATGTCCAGCCCTGCACCGTGGCGCACGGCTGCGCGCAATCCTTTCGCCTGCGCAAAATACTCCGGCGGAACGGGCGCGCGTACGATCAGAACCGCAGCCGCCAGACCCTCGGCCATGATAGCCGCCGCCGTCGGCGCAGTGGCAACGCGGTACGCGCCTGCTGCCATCAGCCGCGCGGTGACGTCCGGATGCAGCGGATGGGTGGAAAAGATCTGCGCCATCGCATGCCTTTCAGGATTTATGCCCGGTAATCAAACCCTTCCAATAGCCTTCGACACCCTGAAGATGGGTGCTCATCAACGCCTGCGACAAGTTCGCATCGCGCTTGTGCATAGCGTCAAAGATCTGCAAATGCTCGGCATGGCTGCGTTTTCCGCGTTCGGGATCGGCGAAATAGATCGGCAGGCGGCGCTCGCCCATCGCGTAGTAAACGCTGCAAACCCTGAAAAACACGGTATTCTGGGTGGCGCGGACGATTTCAAGGTGAAAATCGCGATCCTCCTCGGCAAGCGGTTCCCCTGCCGCGAGTCGCCGCTCGGATCGGCCAAGGATGTCGCGCAGGCGGTCAAAGTTTTCCTCCGTAGCGCGCAGGCTGGCCAGTTCGGCGGCCTTGATTTCATGGATTTTGCGCAATTCCACCGCTTCGTAGATCTGAACCGGGTCCAGCGGCAGGCCCGCCTTGGCAAACAGCGCCAGCGCCTCGACCGATGCCGTCCGCGTGGTCAGGAATATCCCCGATTTCGCGCGCCGTTCCACGATCTGCATCGCCTCCAGAATGGCCAGCGTTTCGCGGATCTGGCCGCGGCTGACGGAAAAATGTTCGGCCAGTTCACGCTCTGACGGTGTGCGGCCGCTGGCCTCGTTGAACGAGGTGTAAAGGAAAGCCGCCAGTTCAGGCAGCAGGTTCTTTTCGGACATGCGATCAACTATTCCTTGTGTGCGCGCGCAGGAAAGGTTCTGATATCGAAAAGCCAAGGCCCGGACCATCGGGGATTGCGACCATGCCGTCGGATGCGGCGACCGTGCCCTCGATCAGGTCGTGGATCATTGGGTTGGCACCGCAGGAGTATTCTACGGTAAAGCTGGCAGGGGCAGCCGCGCAAAGATGCAGGCCCGCAAAAAAGCAAGGCGCGCCGGCCCACAGATGCGGCGCAAAGCGCAGATTGAACGTCGAGGCAAGGCTTGCGATCCGCAGCGTTTCGGTGATGCCACCGCAAAACGCGGGATCGGGTTGAAAAATGTCGACGCAGGCCCCCATCGCCAGATCGCGAAAAGCAAAGCGCGTCGCCTCGGATTCGCCCGCCGCGATGGGCATGCAGGCGGCCGCGCGCACGTCGGCCATGCCGGGCTTGTCGTCGGCAATCACCGGTTCCTCGAACCACGCAAGATCGCAATCGCGCACCAGATGCGCAAAGCGTTTGGCTTCGCCCACCGTATAGGTGCCATGTGCATCGACCGCAATTTCGATGTCCGGCCCAAGGGCGGCTCGCGCCGCCCGTACCCGTGCTGCCGACACATGGACCGCACCATCCATTGACCCCACGCGCATTTTCACGGCACGAAAACCGCCGATATCGATGTAGGATTGCAATTGCGCGCCGATCTCGGCTGCATTGGCCCAGCCACCCGAGGCATAGGCGGGCAGGCGGTCGGCCTTTCGCCCGCCCAGCAGTTGCCAGACCGGTTGGCCCAGATGCTTGCCCAAGATATCCCACAGCGCGATATCGACGGCACTGATTGCGGCCACGGTCAGGCCGCGCCGCGCGATCTGTGGCATGGCATGACCGGCCCGCGCCGCTTGCCCGGCACGGCTGCCATTGTAAAGCGCCTCCCAGATCGCGGTGATATCGCCTGCGTTGCGGCCGATCAGTTGCGGCGCCACCTCGTGGTTCAGCAGATGCACCAGTGCGCCGTACTGCCCGGAACTGCCCGCTGCATTCTTGCCCTCTCCCCAGCCGACCAGACCGTCATCGGTTTCAATCCGCAGGATCGCAGCATCAAATGTGGTCAGCGTGCCGAAGTCGCTGCGGTGCTGGCGGGCTGTTTCGATGGGGATCGAGACCCACCAGGCCTCGACGCTTTTGATGCGCATCGCGCTCTCCGATGATGTCGCCGGGGCCGCGGCGCTATTTGATAAGGGGCAACAGGGTTTCAGCGGTGATCCGCATCTGACCATCGTAGAACTTTTCGGTCAGCACGGATGAGCCGTGATCCTGGATGAACTTCAACTGCTCGGGCGAGATGTCGACCGGATTGCGTTCCACCATGTCAGGGTACATCGTGGCGGGCGTGCGATCGACGGGGGCCACGAATTCGTTGGTCAGCGCGCCGTCATAGCCAATGCTGCGCAGCGTGGCGACGATGGCCTTCCAGTCCAGATGACCCAGACCCGCCGCAAAGCGGTTGTTGTCGGCGACATGGAAATCGAACAGGCGTTTGCCCGCCAGCCGGATCGCATCGTGGATGTTCGCCTCTTCCATGTTCAGGTGATAGGCATCAAGGCAGACGCCACACTCGGGATGCACCGCATCTGCAAGCGCCAGCGCCTGTGCCGCGCGGTTGAAGAAATATGTCTCGAACCGGTTCAGGGGTTCGATGGCAACCTTGACGCCGACCTTTTGGGCATGCGCAAAGCATTCCTTGGTGGCATCGACCACCCATTTCCATTCTTCTTCCTCGGTCGCATCGGGCACCACCTTGCCCACCGTGGCGGGCACGAGGGTCAAGATCTGCCCCTCCAGTTCCGACACCATGGTGAGCACGGATTTCACGTAATCGACCGACCTTGCACGCTGGCCTTCGTCTTTGGCGGCAAGGTTGCGCTCGCCCAGTGTCAGCGTCACCGCTCCCCAGCAGCGAATGCCATGCTCTTTCAGCAGGGCGCGGGTTTCCTTGACTTTGTACTGCGCGGGCTCGCCGGAAATCTCGATGCTCTCGTAGCCATATTTCTTGATCCGCCGCAGCGTGACCTCCAGCGGTTCGGCCCGCATCCAGTTGTGGGTTGAAAGATGCATGTTGTCCCCCTTTGCTGTGCGTACCTGTTCCGGCGTCGGGTCAGGCAGGTTTCCCGGTTGCTGAAATCTGGTTGGACCAGATTGCCAAAGATAACAGTTATCGCAAACCCATCACTGGCGCAAGAAGCGAAGATGTGCGGCCTCATGATACTGTAAGATGTTATTAAAAGTGATAAATACACTTATTGACTGCTGTGGTTGCCTTGTGCGCCAATCTGTTCTTGGGTGGATTTGGTAATACCAGCTTGACGCGCCTTCGGTTCCCGTCAACCATCGGGCAAACGCGGCCCGTGCGGGTGTGTGACCGTCGAAATGGAACAAGGGGGCTAGGTCGATGCGGATTGGCATGTGCATGTTCTTGTGGACCACCCATGTGACCCACGAGCATGAAACCTTGTTGCGCGATATCAAGGCCACTGGCTTTGACGGCGTCGAAGTGCCGGTTTTCGAGGGCGACCCGGATCACTATGCAAGACTGGGCGGTCTGCTGGATCGGATTGGCCTTGCGCGCACCGCCGTGGCCGCGATGGGGGATCCCGCGATGAACCTGATCGGCGACGGTGCTGCACGCGCCGCAGGCATTGCCCATATGCGTCACGTGATCGATTGCGCGCAGGCGCTGGGGGCTGTCACGCTGTCGGGGCCGTTGCATTCCACCCTTGGCCATTTCACCGGCACGGGGCCATCGGCGGACGAGATTGCCCGTTCGATCGCGTCCCAGCGGGCGATTGGTGATCACGCGGGCAAGCGCGGGGTCACGATCGGGCTGGAGGCGCTCAACCGGTTCGAATGTTATCTGGTGAACACGATGTCCGACCTTTGCGCGCATGTGGATGCGATCGGACATCCCAATATCCGGGCCATGTACGACACATTTCACTGCAATATCGAAGAAGCCGATCCGATTGCAGCTTTCACCGATAACCTGCGCAATATCGCGCATGTGCATATCTCGGAAAATGACCGGGGTGTGCCGGGGCGCGGCAATATCCCCTGGGAACAGACGTTCAGGGCCATACGCGCCTCACACTATGACGGCTGGCTGACCATCGAGGCGTTCGGTCGGGGGCTGCCCGCGCTGGCCGCCGCGACCAAGGTCTGGCGTGATTTTGCCGAAAGCCCGGAGGCGGTTTACCGCGAAGGCTTTGCGCATATCCGCAACGGCTGGGATACGGCGCTTTGACGGGCTGCGACTGACCTGGTGAGGAAAGTTATGGCTGGGGCGGGAGGGATCGAACCTCCGAATGTCGGTACCAAAAACCGATGCCTTACCGCTTGGCGACGCCCCAACTGTGGGCGGGTGTGTAGCGAAGCGCCACCTGCCCTGCAAGTGCCTTTTCGTTCAATCTGGCACAGTGCCAGAACCAAGCAGAACGGGAGCCGCCCGCCACGCGCTTCGATAAACACCTTGTGACTGCCCATTCAATCAATCCCGCGTATGATGGCTTCAGAATTAAGGAGCATGAGATGAGATCGAAACGCGCCCGGCTGCTTTCATCGATACTTCTGGCGGCCTTACCGTTTTCGGCATCTGCGGCGGCAGAGGGCGAACGCGTCACGATTACCGGTGAATTCATCGATACCTGGTGCTACTTTTCCGGCGTCATGGGCGGGCCCGACGCGACAGTCGGATCGGCGCATCACACCTGTGCGATGTGGTGTTCGGCGGGGGGCGTTCCGGTTGGCTTGCTGGGGGAAGATGGTCAGGTGTACATGGTCCTGAAGATCGAGGCCGACGACACCTCGAACGGGGGCGACACACAGCTTTCGCTGGCTACCGATACCGTGACTGCGGACGGCATGTTGTACAAGCGCGACGGGCTGAATTACATCGTCGTCTCGAAGATCATCAGCAACGAAGGCATCACGCGGATGACCCATGCAGATTACGGCGTTGTCCCCGACTTTGCCATTCCAGCGCCGAAATGAAGGGAAGCAGCACCATGACCATCTGCCGATCGTTGATGGTGACCTGTATGCTTGGCGTACCCCAAATCTGTGTGGGGCAGGATTTTTCGGCCGGTTCTGAAGCGGCCACGTGGAACCTGTATGCCGAACAACCCGCCCGGTTCGAAGCCAAGGTGGTTGATATCTTGTGCGAGATAACCGGTGATTGCCCTGCCGATTGCGGTGCAGGCAAGCGCCAGCTTGGCCTTGTGCGCAGTGTGGACAACGTGCTGGTCTATCCCAACAAGAACAACCAGCCGGTGTTTTCAGGGGCCGCGAATGAACTGCTGCCCTTCTGCGGCCAGCAGGTTGAGGTTGACGGGCTGATGATCAATGATCCCGATATCAAGGGTGCCACCAACATCTATCAGTTGCAGAAAGTTCGTGCAGTTGGTGCTGTGGACTGGGTCAAGGCGAACAAATGGACCAAAGACTGGCAGGCCGCCAATCCAGACAGCACCGGCAAGGAGCCTTGGTTTCGCCGCGACGCTCGCGTCAATGCCGAATTGGCGGCGACCGGATATCTGGGCCTCGGGCTGGATACCGATGCCGCGTTCATCAAGGAACTGTTTCCTTGATCAGGAACGGCGCGATTCTTGCGGTGGCGATGGGTATAGCCACGCAAGCCCTCGCCCACGACGGCAAGGTCCACAAATCCCCGGTCGGTGCAACTGCGCATGACGGCGCGACAGCGCCCGCAGGGGTGCCCTTGCCGTTCGATCTTGGCGGCCCTTTCGCGTTGATCGACCAGCATGGCGCGCCGCGCACCGAAGCCGATCCGAAGGGCAACCTGCAACTGCTGTTCTTCGGCTATGCCAGTTGCCAAGAAATATGTTCAGCGGCACTGCCACAAATGGCCGAGGTTGAGGTGGTCCTTGCAGCGCGCGGTATCGCCGTGACGCCGGTGATGATCACGGTCGATCCCGTGCGCGACACGGTTGAAGCCCTTGGTCCGGCGCTTGCAAAATACGGACCGGGGTTCGTCGGGCTGACCGGTGATGCAACCGCGCTGAATGTGGCCTACAAGGCGTTTTCCATCGAAAGCAGCCTTGTGTTCGAGGACCCGAAGTTCGGGCCGGTCTATGCGCATGGCAGCTTTTTGTATCTGCTGGATGCGAGCGGCGGCTTCTTGACCGTCATTCCGCCCATTCTGTCAACTGACCGGGTGGTCGACATGATCGCAGGCTACGCGCAGCAGGGTTAGGCCAGCGTTGCCGCCGGCGCGCAGGCAGGCTACGACACGCGCATGAATGTCGATGTGATCATATTGGGTGCAGGCGCTGCGGGCATGATGGCCGCAATCGAGGTGGGCCGTCGTGGCCGCCGCGCGCTGATTGTCGATCATGCCAAGGCACCGGGCGAAAAAATCCGCATCTCGGGCGGGGGGCGGTGCAATTTCACCAATCTCGGCATCGCGCCGGACCGGTTTCTATCCCGAAATCCGCGCTTCGCTCTGTCGGCGCTGAAACGGTATACCCAGTTCGATTTCATTGAACGGATGGATGCGGCGGGTATCAGCTGGCATGAAAAGACGCTGGGGCAGTTGTTTTGCGATGGGTCTGCCATGCAGGTCATTGAGATGCTAACCAAGGACATGCAGCGCGCCGATGTGCTTTTGTGGCTTGGCTGTGCGCTGGGGCCGGTGACGCAGCACAGATCCGGTTTTCAGGTGGAAACCGCGCGCGGCATGGTGCTGGCGCAATCGGTCATCGTGGCAACCGGCGGCAAGTCGATCCCGAAAATGGGGGCGACCGGCTATGGCTATCAGGTGGCGGAAAGCTTCGGTCTGCCCCTTGTCGAGACACGGCCTGCCCTTGTGCCCCTGACCTTTGCAGACCAGGAACTGGTCCATCTGGCGCCGCTATCGGGCCTGTCCGTCAAGGGGCGCGTCAGCACCGCGAAGACCGGTTTCGATGAGGCGGTGCTGTTCACCCATCGCGGATTGTCGGGGCCTGCCATTCTGCAAATCTCCAGCTACTGGCGCGAAGGCCAGACAATCACCCTTGATCTGGCGCAGGGTCAGGATGCCGGTACCGTGCTGCTGGCGGCCAAGTCCGACAACGGCCGCATGGCGCTGCGCACGGCCCTTGGCCGGATCCTGCCAGACCGCCTTGCCCGCCATCTGGAGGCGGACTTGGCCATCACCCTGCCGATGGCCGAGCTGTCGCGTGCAAGCCTTGCGCAGGTGGCGGGCCGCGTTCATCGATGGCATCTGACACCTGTCGGGTCGGAAGGGTATCGCACCGCCGAGGTGACGCTGGGCGGCGTCGATACCGACGCGCTGGAGGCCCGCAGCATGCAGTCGAAATCGGTTCCCGGGCTTTATTTCATAGGCGAGGTTGTCGACGTAACTGGCTGGCTTGGCGGCTATAATTTTCAATGGGCATGGTCATCGGGCTGGGCTGCGGGGCAGGTGGCCTGAGCCCTGATCAGACATGCGGGGGGTCAGACATGCAGCGGATCGGCCTTCGCCAGCCGGTCGAACTGCATCAGGCTGCGCAGCAGCCTTGGCATTTGCGACAGCGGGATCATGTTGGGCCCGTCTGATGGCGCGTTGTCGGGGTCTTCGTGGGTTTCGATGAACACGCCCGCGACGCCCAGAGACACCGCCGCCCGCGCCATGACGGGGGCGAATTCCCGTTGACCGCCGCTTGATCCGCCAAGCCCGCCGGGTTGCTGCACCGAATGGGTCGCATCCATGATCACTGGATAGCCGGTGCGCATCATGATCGGCAGGCCGCGCATGTCCGTCACCAGCGTGTTGTAGCCAAAACTGACTCCGCGCTCGGTCAGCAAGATACGCTCGTTGCCGCTCGAGGCGACTTTGGCGGCGACGTTGGCCATGTCCCAGGGGGCCAGAAACTGGCCTTTCTTGACATTGACCACCGCCCCGCTTTCGCCCGCCGCAACCAACAAATCGGTTTGCCGGCACAAAAACGCAGGGATCTGGATCACGTCGACCACGCGTCCGACCTCACGTGCCTGCCCGGCATCGTGCACATCCGTCAGCACCGGTACGCCACTGGCGCGGATGGTTTCCAGAACGGCCAGCCCCGCCGCCATCCCCATGCCACGCCGGCCGCCGAGCGAGGTGCGGTTCGCCTTGTCGTAGCTGGCCTTGAACACAAACTGCGCGCCCACAGCCTTGCACGTGTCCGCCATCGCCCCGACGATCTGCTGCGCATGGCCCAAGCTTTCCAACTGGCAGGGCCCGGCAATCACCAGCAGCGGGCGGGTGTTGCCCACCGTCAGACCACCAAACACAACGTCTTTCATTGCCACCCCTTACGCCGAGACCTGTTCGCGCAAGATCGACGCGGTCATCGAGATCATCAGATATATGCCGGCAAAGATCATCATTGCCACCAGTGTGTTTTCAAACGCCCGCGGGAACGCCGCTTCATCGGGTTCCACCGGGCTGACCGACAGCGAAAGGTAGCGCACCTGCCTGTTCGCCTCGATCCGGGAAGTTTCAAGCGATTGCAATGATTGCCCAAGCAGCATCTGCCGTATCTCGACATTCGCCTGCGCGACCAACAACTCGCTTTGGACCTGCGCCAGCGACAGACCGCCATCACTGCCTTCGGTCAGTTGTGACCGCAGGCTGCTGATTTCAGTCTGCAACGCCTCCATATGGCGTTTCAACGGCTCCATTCTGGCCTGGTTCGGCTGCTCGTTCGCCTCCATCTCGGCCAGCGAAAGCCTGTCTTGGGACAGTCGCGCCTCAAGGATCGAGACCTGCTGCGTGATCAGTAATGCCTCGGCTTCGGACGACAGGATCTTGTATTTCTCCTGAAGTTCGACAACTTTCCGCTGTGCCGCCAGCATGTTCGCTTCCGACTCGCCGTAACTTTCGCGCGACCCCTTCATCTGGTCTTCGCGCAGGCGCTTGGTCAGATCATCAACCTGTTCCTCGGCATAACCGATCAGTGCCCGCGCAAATGCAGCGGCCGATTTGGGATCCGCCGCAATTACATCCATCCGGATCAGGCCTTCGGTCGGATCATAGGCAATTTTTACGAATCTTTTATACAGCTTGTAGGTCGCCTCTGACGTGGCATCCGGCGCAAGCCTTTGAAGTGCATCAATGTTGGGCTGCTTGAAATGCTGCCGAAACCCCAGATCGGCGTCGAGCCGTTGCATCGCATCGCGAGATTGCAAGTAGCCCTGGACGGCGATGGAATCCTGCGAGGTTGCAAATTGCGTGCCACTGAACAGCCCGCCGATACCGGTGCCTTTCGGTTCGGCCTGCTGGATCACGAATTCGGTCCGCGTCGCGTACATCGGCGTCGCGACGGAATAGAAATACACGCCGGCTAGAATGGTCGGCAGCAGCACGAAGATGAACAGCCGGAGGCACATCATAGCCAGCTTGCGTTTCCGGCGCCGCGCCATGTCGCGCTGAATCTTCATCACATCCGCTGCCAGCGATTGTTCTGCCCGTTGCCCGGTGGACGGCAGGTTCAACGGCTTGGTGACTTGCGGCAGCCGGTTGGCAGTTCCCGTGGCTGGTTGCATGTCGCGCGAAGGTGACTGTTGCGGGGGCGGGGCAGTCGCCCCTTCGGATGCGACAAGCTCAAGCATCGAATTGCGTTGGAACGGGTCGATCCCGGCGGCGCGCAGCAAGCGGACAGCGTCAAAATCGGATGTCGCGGGCAAGCCGTTCTTCATCGCTACGCGGCGCGCAAGCCGCAACTGCCGACCCGTCAGCCCCTCACGGCGGATCGCATCAAGTGCAGTCTCGGTCGCGGGGTCAGCACGCGGCGGAACCGGGTCGGCGGCGCGCGCGGTTGGAAATGGCTCCGGCCCGAAACCGTCATCCATCGCTGTCAGCATATCGTCCACGCTGTCGCGCGGCAGTGGACCTGCCGTCGCAGGATCGGTCCTGCGGATGCGAAACCTGTTGGCCTTAACTTTCATAGTCATAAAGTCGTCTAGCCTCTTCCAGCGTTTCGAACATGTACAATTGGCCATTTTTCAGCACTGCGGCAGAGCGGCAGAATTTTTCCAGCGTTTGCGCCTGGTGCGACACGATCACAACCGTTGCATCCTTCATCCTGTCGCGCAGCAACGATCCGGCCTTGCGGTTGAACTCGACATCCGTCGAGGCAGGCATGCCTTCATCGATCAGGTATATGTCAAATTCCAGCGCCAGCATCAGCGAAAATGAAAATCTGGCTTTCATCCCCGAACTGTAAACCGCAAGCGGCATGTCGAAGTATTCGTCCAGCCCGCACAGCCAGCGGCAAAAGCCTTCGACATAGTCGGGATCAAGGCCGTAAAGGCGCGCGATATAGCGGGAATTTTCGGTTGCGGTGTGTTTTGACACGACCCCCCCCATGAAGCCCAGCGGAAAGGATATCCGTGATTTGCGGGTAATCGTGCCTTCGTCAGGCTTTTCAAGCCCGGCCATCATGTTGATGATCGTTGTCTTTCCGGTGCCGTTTGCGGCCAGAATGCCCAAGGAATTGCCCAATTCCACGCGAAACGACGCGCGGTCGAGAATGACTTTGCGTTGTTTGCCCGTCCAGAAGGACTTGCTGACATTTTGAAACTCGATCATGCCTGTCTCATGGTCTGCGCCCCACCTGCTCAGGGTTTTGCCCCTGATACCTGACATGTCTTAAGGCCAGTTTTTTTCTTTGCCGCCCGCGACTGCCGCTGGCTGATGCGATAACGTCGGATTTTGTCGGCAGTATGTCGAAAATAACGCGCCATTACAACGCCTTTGCAATTCAGGGCAGTGGGTCAGCGTTTGAACCGTCGGCGTGAGAGGATCAGCGCCATCGGTGCTGCAAGCAGGCTGATTGCAAAACCAAGGCGAGCCGCTTCCTGCATGACCCCCCCTGGCAGGGCCCGGCCAATGGCCAGCACCGGGACGGTGAACCCAATCCCCAAGATCAAGGCGATCAGAAACAGATCCCGGCGCACCAGCCCGTGCGGCAAGTGCAGACCCGCCAGCCGTTCGAACAAGATCCAGGCAGCGACCAGACCCAAAGGTTTGCCGATCCACAAAGCTGCCAGCACGACAACGGTGGTCGGGCCGAAAGCAGCAAGATCGATGCCGCCGAAGGTCAGCCCGAAAAGGAACAAAATGATACCCAACGGACGGATCAAGACATGCGCAAGCCGGTTAAGCGGGTCGTGCAGCAATTCCTCCGCCTCGGCGAAAAGGCCAAAGGCCCGGTCGGCATGGGCGATTGCCGGAATGATCGGCAACAGCCCCAAAGCCGGCGGCAGCCCGGATGCGGCGACACCAACCCAGCTGACGACGCCCGCCACCACATAGGGCCACAAAAGCAGTGTCTTGCGTTTGCGTCGCTCTGATGCGGCGTCATCAGGCCGTCGCCCTGCAATCGCCCAGACGCCGACGCTCGCGATCAGAGGCAACGCCAGCCATATCACGCGAACTGATGTATCCGGGGCGAAAAGGCCCAAGGCCAGCAGTCCGGTGACATCGGCCGAAATGGTCAACAACAACAGCAGGTGCAGGGCCATGTGCCCGGGCCCGAACACCCATCGGCCCATCAGATAACACAGCACCACATCCGACCCCAGCGGCACCACCCAGCCGGTTGCATAGGATGCTTCTTCCGCCGTCTCGATCATCGACGCGGCCAGTATCCACAGGATCGATGCCCCCAGCATTGCCCCGGCCGACAGCCCCATCGGTACCAGAGCGCGCCGCCCGCTAAGCGCACCGCGTTCCAGAACCAGCGACTCCCACAATTCCTTGCCAACAAAAAACATGAAGAACGCCATCAACCCGTCACCGACAATCTTCAGCGGCGTCAGGATCGGCGGCGTTTGCGCCATCCATCCCGGTAACGGCAAGTCAGCCAACCGCCATTCGATGGCATCATAATAGCTTGCGGGTGACAGGTTGGCCCAAAACGTCGCAACTGCGATGCCCGTGAGCAAAGCCCAGGCGAATGCCGATATGGACGGCGAAACACGGTACATCGGCGATCCTCAAGGCGGCTGCAAGCCACCGTCTAACGGCTGGAGTGCCACACGGCAATGGCGCTTTGCCACCTCGGGGCACAGGGAAGGCGGTACCACGACCCTGCCTTTCATCGTCGCCATTGCGGCGAATCAGTGGCAGTGGTGTGGAGCAGCGCAATGCACCGCTGTTTCCGCAAATGCGACAGTTCAGGTCAGCACAATGCATTGGTCTTTCGTTCGGTCTCAACGCTGTCCGGGCAGTTTGGCCGTCAGATGACGGGAAGTTCAGGTGTTCGACCCAAGGTTGCAAAATCGAGGCTCTTCCGCGAATTTCGGCGACTTTTCCCAAGTATTGCAGTAGTTTTGCCATATTTGGTAAGCCGTTCACAAAAGGGTAAAGAGTATGAAAATGAAATTGGCTTTCGCGGGATTTGCAGGATCGATTTTTACCGCATTGGTTATCGGGTCGGCGGCAAGTGCGGCAACCTGCACCATTAACAGCGTGTCATTCACTTTGGTTGCGTCATCTGCAGCAACGTGTGTGGCGGGCAACGATCTTGGCAACAATGGCATTGTGGCAAACGATTTGGCATTTTTTGGCTTGACGGGTTGGGGTATTGGCGATTCCACTGACGCCTCTGCCGGGGATGGGTCGGTGACCTTTGGAACCGATGTTCCGATCGTAAACGCATCGTCCGGTCTGTGGTCGGTCGCCAGCTACAATGGGTACAATCCCCTGATGATCGTGCTGAAGTCGGGTCCGCAATTTGCAGCATTCCTGTTGACCGAGGCGATCAGCGGGTTGTCTGGGCGCTGGAACATTTCAGAACAGAAGTGCAACCGGAATGGCTGCCGGGACACGCCGAAAGCGCTGTCACACGCATCCGTCTACTATAATGGCGCGCCTGCGCCTGTGCCGCTGCCGACGGCAGGTCTGCTGCTGCTTGGCGCGTTGGGTGGCCTCGCCGCCCTGCGCCGGAAGCGCCGGTCGGCCTGATACCACAGAGGCTCAAACGTACGGAAAGAGGGGTCTCATACCCCCTCTTTTTTGCGTGACACCCCTTTCATTGCGAGCAGATTCGGTATCGATCCGGCGAGGACCATCATGTTGGTGTCCCTGTTACGAACACATTAGTGACAGAATTGAAACAAAACCGGTGCGTTTGGGGTACGTCCCTGACTGAACAAGAACGACGCACACGCAAGGATTGTATTTACGGACATTCCGCAAAATCCACTCGTCTAAGCTTGTGCACTTCTATATCTTGTACTTAGACAAATCCTGCTTCTCTTTATTAAAAGGTGATCTTGATGAGAACAAAAATGTATTTCGCGGCTCTGGCAGCCTTTTTCTGTTTGGGGTCTTCCGTCGAAGCTGCGACCTGTACGCTGGACACAGTGTCGTTTACACTCAACGACGCCGTTGGTGCGCAATGCGTGTTGGGCAATGATCTTGGTAAGAAGGGGATTGCGGCGAAAGACCTGGATTTCTTTGGTTTGACGAGCTGGGAAGTCGGTGCGTCAACAGATCCGACCGCTGGGGACGGGTCAATTGGCGCGGGTTTCACCGGTGGCGGGTCGTCGTCGGGCACTTGGTCGGTTAGCAGCTATGCCGGTCTTGGACCGCTGATGATTGTCCTGAAGTCGGGGCACAAATTCGGTGCGTTCTTGCTGAATGATATGGTCGCAGCCTTGTCCGGGACGTGGAGTATCACACGTGAACGTTGCAGTACCAAAGGCTGCGTGACCATCGGCAAGAACCTGTCGCATGCTTCGGTCTACTACGCAGTTGTGCCGTCTGCGGTGCCGCTACCCGCTGCTGGTTTGATGCTGCTGGCCGGTCTGACTGGGTTGGTTGCGCTGCGCCGCAGACGTGTTACGGTTTGAATTCAGTCAATAGTCACGAGCTTTAAGAGAGGGGCAGCGCCCCTCTCTTGTCATTTGTGGGCGCGGTCTGTCACTCCATCGGCCTGAAGTTCAGGCTGGCACCTTCCTTGATCCCCGACGGCCAGCGCGACGTGATAGTCTTGGTGCGGGTGTAGAACCGGAAGCTGTCTGGCCCGTGCTGGTTCAGATCCCCGAAAGCCGATTTCTTCCAGCCACCAAAGGTGTGGTACGCCAGTGGCACGGGAATGGGCACATTGATCCCGATCATTCCGACGTTGATCCGGTTGGCGAAATCGCGCGCCGTATCGCCATCGCGGGTAAAGATCGCGGTGCCGTTGCCATATTCGTTGTCCATCGCGATTTTAAGGGCTTCTTCATAGGTCCGGGCACGTACAGTGCTTAGAACCGGGCCAAAAATCTCTTTTCGGTAGATTTCCATGTCGGTTGTCACATGGTCAAACAGGTGTGGCCCGACAAAAAAGCCGTCTTCATAGCCCTGTAACTTGAAGCCGCGCCCGTCGACCACCAGTTTGGCCCCGTCTGCCACGCCACTTTCCACCAGTCGCAGGATGTTGGCCTTGGCAGCCCCGGTCACGACCGGGCCGTAATCCACATCATTGCCGCCGGTATAGGGGCCGACCTTCAGCTTCTCGATGCGCGGGATCAGACGCTCGATCAACGCATCCGCCGTGGCATCGCCAACCGGAACCGCGACTGAAATCGCCATGCACCGCTCACCCGCAGCGCCGTAGCCCGCCCCGACCAATGCATCAGCGGCCAGATCAAGATCGGCGTCCGGCATGATGATCATGTGGTTCTTGGCGCCACCAAAGCACTGTACCCGCTTGCCGTTCGAACAGCCGCGCCCGTAAATATACTCCGCAATCGGGGTCGACCCGACAAAGCCGATCCCGGCAATGGTCGGATTGTCGAGGATCGCATCAACCGACACCTTGTCGCCGTTGATCACCTGCAACACGCCGTCCGGCAGACCCGCCTCCTGCATCAGTTGGGCCAGCATCATCGGCACCGTCGGCGCGCGTTCCGATGGTTTGAGGATGAAGGCGTTGCCACAGGCCAGCGCCGGCCCCATCTTCCACATCGGGATCATCGCCGGAAAGTTGAACGGCGTGATGCCAGCGGCAACGCCCAACGGCTGGCGCATGGAATACATGTCGATGCCCGGCCCGGCACTGTCGGTAAACTCGCCTTTCAGCATCTGGGGGGCACCGATGCAGTATTCGATCACTTCGAGGCCGCGCTGGATATCGCCCTTGGCATCGGGAATGGTCTTGCCATGTTCCGATGACAAAGCCTCAGCCAGCGCCTGCATGTCGCGGTTCAACAAGCGCACCATTTCCATCATTACGCGCGCACGGCGCTGCGGGTTGGTCGCACCCCATTTCACCTGCGCTATTGCGGCATCTGCGACGGCTGCGTCCAGTTCGGCAGCAGAGGCCAAAGCCACCTGTGCCTGTACTTCGCCGGTGGCAGGGTTGAACACATCGGCAAACTTGCCTGATTTTCCCGCAACCATCTTGCCATTGATCCAGTGACCGATCTCTTTCATTGCAACTCTCCCTTTTGGTCGTTGCAGCGTATCCTTGCAAAAACGCTTGAAACAGAGGCAATATTTCAAAAGGGTTTTGCATGAATGCAGGGGCAGGTCATGGATTGGGACGATCTTCGTATTTTTCTGGCAGTTGCCCGCACGGAAAGCCTGTCTGCCGCGGGAAAGCGGTTAAAGCTGGATCCCGCCACCGTAGGGCGCCGGATCGCGAGGTTGGAACAGGCGGTGTCTGCGCGACTGTTCGTGAAATCACCGCAGGGCTACACGCTGACCGATCAGGGCACCGCTTTGACCGCCCATGCCGAGCGGGCAGAGTTCGCTATGGTGGGCGCGCGTGAGGCACTGTCCGGGCCTGAAGGTCTGACCGGCCAAATTCGCATTGGCGCACCTGATGGATGTGCGAATTACCTGTTGCCACAAGTGCTGGCTGCCATTTGTGACGAAAATCCGGGGCTCGAAGTGCAAATCGTCGCTCTGCCGCGCGTCTTCAACCTGTCAAAGCGCGAGGCTGATCTGGCCATCGCCGTATCGCGCCCCGAGGCAGGCCGCCTGACCGTGCAAAAGCTGACCGATTACCACCTGCATCTGGCCGCAAGCCGCGATTATCTTGCCACGCATCCGGCAATCACTGACCCATCACAGCTCATCGATCATCGCCTTGTTGGATACATTCCCGACATGATCTTTGACAAGGAACTGGATTATCTGGGTCAGATCGGGGCAGGGGCGGTGCCGCTGGCGTCAAACTCGGTCTCGGTACAACTGAACTGGCTGCGCCACGGGGCTGGGGTTGGCGTGGTGCATGATTTTGCGCTGCCGTCAGCCCCCGAACTGGTCAAGATACTGCCCGAGGTTGTGCATCTGATCCGTGCGTTCTGGCTGATCCGCCATGCGGATGATGCGCGTGCCGATCGGTTGAACCGGTTCGCCGGTCGTCTGGCCGATGGGATCAGACGCGAAGTGCAGCGGCTTGAAGCTTTGTCTTGACAGAAATTGCATCGGGGCAGACCGTGAAGAAAAACGAAGGAGGACACTATGCTTGTCAGTCAAATCCTGAAGTCCAAATCCGATGACGGGGTCATCACGGTCCCGCCTGGCACGACGGTTGGCAAAGCCGCCGAAACGCTGTCCTCGCGCCGGATCGGGGCGCTGATCGTTTCCCCCGATGGCCGCGGCGTGGTGGGTATCCTGTCAGAACGCGACATTGTGCGCGAACTGGGGCGGCGGGGTGCTGCTTGCCTTGCCGACAGCGTGGACAGCATGATGACAGCCAAGATCGTCTCTTGCAGCCGCAATGATCGCACCGATGATGTGTTGCAGAAGATGACCGTCGGCCGCTTTCGCCACATGCCTGTGATGGAGGGCGACGTCATGGTCGGACTGATCTCTATAGGCGATGTCGTCAAAGCCCGCCTGATGGAGCTTGCAGCAGATAAAGACGCGCTCGAGGGCATGATCAAAGGCTTCTGAAGCCTGCGTTTCCGTCTTGCATTGACGCGCGCAATATAGTTGCGTGCCGTAAGTTGCGGGAATTTTGGGGGCTTCATGCGCATTGGTCTGTATCCTGGCACCTTTGATCCGGTGACATTGGGGCACGTCGATATCATCCAGCGCGCCATGGCTCTGGTTGACCGCCTGGTGATCGGTGTGGCCATCAACCGCGACAAGGGGCCACTGTTTTCGCTGGAAGAACGCGTGGCCATGGTCAAAGCCGAATGTGCCGCCATCATCGCGAAGACCGGCGGCGAGATCGTCGTGCATCCGTTCGAAAATCTGCTGATCGATTGCGCACGCGATGTCGGGGCCACGATCATCGTGCGTGGCCTGCGGGCGGTCGCTGATTTCGAGTATGAATTTCAGATGGTCGGCATGAACCGCGCACTTGATGCGTCGATCGAGACAGTGTTCATGATGGCTGATGCCCGCCGGCAGGCGATTGCATCGAAACTGGTGAAAGAAATCGCCCGCCTTGGCGGGGATGTGTCAAAGTTCGTGACCCCGCCGGTCAATGAGGCACTGAAACGGCGCTACGGCGCGCATGCAAAGGGGGCCTGAAGGCCCCCAAGTCGTCTTCGGGTCTTGGAGGCGCGGCTCTAAGCGGCCTTGCCGTACACGGCTTCGCGGGCGATCCGGTCAGCATCGCCACGGTAAATTCCAAGATCCAGAGCCACATCCAGCGGCATATTGGCAATTTCGTCGCGCGTCGTGCGGTATTGCTCGTAGTTGCGGGCGGCGTCCTTCAACATTACAAATACTTTAGTCATCGTGTTTCCTTTCAACCGCGAGCGTCGGCTTGTTCTTCTCGCTTGCATTGAACTTAGGAAACCCCCTCTGCACCTACAACGACCATTGCTGCGGTGCAGCTATGCAAACAACGCATAGGTAGGTATGCAAAAAATGGCGCACGAAAGCGCCATTATGTTGATTATTCGCAATATTCAGATCAGCTTTCCCATCGCCACGGCAGTATCAGCCATGCGGTTTGAGAAGCCCCATTCATTGTCATACCACGCCAGAATACGCACCATGGTGCCGTCCATCACCTTGGTCTGATCCATATGAAAGATCGAGGATCGCGGATCGTGGTTGAAATCGGCACTGACATTCGGCTGATCGGTAAAGCCCAAAATCCCGGTCAGGCGACCATTCGCCGCCGTACGGATTGATTCGTTGATCTCCTCGACCGAGGTCGCACGGCTTGCCTCGAACACCAGATCGACGACCGACACATTCGGCGTCGGCACCCGGATTGCCACTCCGTCCAGCTTGCCCTTCAATTCCGGCAACACCAGCCCCACGGCCTTGGCCGCCCCGGTCGAGGTCGGGATCATCGACAGTGCCGCTGCACGGCCCCGGTACAGATCCTTGTGCATCGTATCGAGCGTCGGCTGATCGCCGGTATAGCTGTGGATCGTGGTCATGAAACCGCGCGTGATGCCGACAGCGCGGTGCAGCACCTGCGCCACCGGCGACAGGCAGTTCGTGGTGCACGACGCGTTCGAGACGATCAGATCGGCCGCCGTCAACGTGTCGTGGTTGACGCCGTAAACAATGGTCTTGTCCGCGCCGTTGGACGGTGCTGAAACCAGAACCCGGCTCGCGCCGTTTTCCAGATGCACGACGGCTTTTTCCTTGTCAGTAAAAATGCCGGTGCATTCCAGCACGATATCGACATGCGCCCACGGCAGATCGGCCGGGTTCTTGATGGCCGAAACCGCCATCGGTCCGCGCCCGGCATCGATGGTGGTGGCGGTAGTTGTCACCACGCCCGGAAAGCGGCCATGCACGCTGTCGAACCGCAGCAGGTGGGCGTTCGTCTCGACCGGACCCAGATCATTGATCGCGACAACCTCGATATCGGTGCGCCCTGATTCGATGATAGCGCGCAACACATTGCGCCCGATGCGCCCAAAGCCGTTGATGGCCACTTTGACGGTCATGCTGTCTTCCTTTTCTGGCCATATGCTGGCCCCATAGTCGCAAGGCGAATCCCGCGGATGTTCCCCCGCTAAAGGCACCAGACCTGCGCGAATTTCAACTGTAACCTGCCTTGATCAGCGCCAGAATGCCACATAGTCGATAAAGTCGACCAGCTTTCGCAGAAGGAACGTTGTCGCCTCTGCTGCGTTCACTGTGACATCAAGCACCACAAGAAGCAGGATGATGACGGCAAGGACAAGGGCGATACGGTCGGTCATCAGGTCGTCCTTGCGGTGTGATCGGGCAGGCGCGGTGGCCGGCCATAGCTTTGCAGAGGCTGATTAACGCGCTGCGTTGCGTTACACCACAGTCTTTGTCATGTCATCATGGGCAAGATGCACGCGTGCCCGATGCCGCGTGGCGAATGTTGGAGAACTGGATGAGCGGACTTCTCGCGCTGTTGGATGATGTGGCCGCAATCGCCAAAGTCGCGGCGGCATCGGTGGACGATATCGCGGGGGCCGCGATGAAGGCGGGTGCCAAGGCCGCAGGTGTTGTCATCGACGATGCGGCGGTCACCCCGAAATACGTGCACGGCTTCGAGGCAAAACGCGAATTGCCGATCATCTGGCGCATCGCGCTGGGATCGCTGAAGAACAAGCTGATCATCTTGTTGCCGGCCGCCCTGCTGCTGTCGAATTTTGCACCGCAATGGATCACGCCGCTGCTGATGCTTGGCGGTGCCTACCTGTGTTTTGAGGGGGCAGAAAAGGTTTTTCACGCCGTTTTCCCGCATGCCGATGCGGCAGTTGACGCCGATTTCGACACCAAAAATCCTGCACATCTGGAAGAAGAAAAAGTCGCAGGGGCCATCAAGACCGATTTCATCCTGTCGGCAGAGATCATGACCATCGCCCTTGCCGCTATCCCCGCCAGCACCTTCTGGATGGAGGCGATCACGCTTGCCGTCGTCGGCACGGCAATCACCGTCGCGGTCTACGGCACTGTCGCGCTGATCGTGAAGATGGATGATCTGGGCCTGATGATGGCCGCAAGCGGTCGGCTGGGCACCACGCGCGCCCTGGGTCGGGGGCTGGTGCTGGCGATGCCGGTGCTGATGTCGATCCTGTCTACCGTTGGCACCGCCGCCATGCTGTGGGTCGGTGGATCAATCATCATTCACGGCATGGAAGAACTTGGCCTGCCGTGGCTTGGTCATCATATCCACGATTGGGCCGCGATGGCGGGCCACGCCGTTCCCGCCGCAACCGGGTTTGTCGAATGGGGGGTGAAGGCGGCGATTGACGGCATATTGGGGCTGGCGCTTGGCATCGTTTTGATCCCGCTAGCGACCCGGATAGTCGGGCCGCTTTGGGCCGTGGTCTTTGGCAAGCGCAAGACCGCGCATTGATGGCAGACCTTGCAACGCTGGTTGGCCGCGCTCTGATCGCCGTTCTTTTTCTGGGGGGCGCTGCGCAGAAGCTTGGCGATCCTTCGGCGGTCGAGACATTGCTGGCTGCACGCGGATGGCCCTTAGTTCTGGTCTGGCCCGCCCTTGCCTTCAATCTGGCGGCGGGTCTGGCGCTTGTGCTGGGTCTTTGGGTGCGCCCGGTCGCCGCAGCACTTGCCGCCTATTGCGCCATAACCAGCCTTTTTCATTACATCCCCGCCGACCCTTGGCAGATGAGCATCTTCGTCAAGAACTGGGCCATTTCAGGCGGTTGTCTGGTGCTAGCGGCACACGGGGCAGGGCGCTTTGCCCTGCGACCCTGAAGGCTGTCTGACGATCATAGTTTCGTCAAACAGCCTTCAGCCTTTTGATTTTGCGCGCGTCTGTCGACAAAACCAGTATCCACTTTTGTCGGACAAGTTGGCCCGATCAGAGCATCGCCTTGACCTTGGCCACCGTTGCCTCTGCGGTGATGCCGAATTCCTTATACAACCGGTCAATCGGGGCTGATGCACCAAAACCGGTCATCCCGACAAAGGCCGATTTGCCTTCGCGGCCACGTTCTCCCAACAGCCAGTGGTCCCAGCCCTGCCGCACACCTGCCTCGATGGCGACACGCACCGGGCCTGCGGGGAGGATCTTGCGGCGGTATGCTTCGGGCTGGGCCGCGAACAGTTCCATCGATGGCATCGACACAACGCGGGTGCCGATCCCGTCCGCCTGCAAGGCGTCACGCGCCTTCATGGCAATTTCGACCTCGGATCCGGTTGCAATCAGGATCGCCTGCCGCCTGCCGACAGCCTCGGCCAGCACATAGGCGCCGTTGGCAACCAAGTTCTGGTTGGTATGGGTCTGGCGCAGGGCGGGCAGGTTCTGCCGGCTAAGCGCCAGCACCGATGGCGTGGTTTTCGATGTCAGCGCCAGTTCCCACGCCTCTGCCGTTTCAACCAGATCGGCGGGCCGGAACACCCATGTGTTCGGGGTCGCCCGCGAAATCGCCAGATGTTCGACCGGCTGGTGGGTCGGGCCGTCTTCGCCAAGCCCGATCGAGTCGTGTGTCATCACGTAAACAACTGGCACCCCCATCAGGGCCGACAGGCGCATGGCGGGCCGCGCATAATCGGTGAAGCACATGAAAGTGCCGCCATAGGGACGCACCCCGCCGTGCAGCGCCATGCCGTTCATCGCCGAGGCCATGCCATGTTCGCGGATGCCGTAATAGACATAGCGGCCCTTGCGATTGTCAGGCGCAAAGGTGCCCATATCGGGGGACTTGGTGTTGTTCGACCCGGTCAGATCCGCCGATCCGCCGATGGTCTCAGTCATCACCGGATTGATCGCCTCCAGCACCATCTCTGACGCGCGGCGCGTGGCAACCTTTGGCATGGTCTCAATGGCTGCCTTCTTGACCGCGCGGATGGCGGCGGTCAGCTTTGCCGGCGCGTCGCCTGCGAAAATGCGGGCAAATTCGGCCTGACGCGCCGCCGACAGCGTGGCAAGCCGCGCCTCCCAGGCATTGCGGGCCGCTTCGCCGCGACGGCCTATTGCCTCCCACGCCGATTTTATATCTGCGGGAATGACAAAAGGCCCGTGATCCCAGCCATACGCCGCCCGGGTATCGGCAATCAGCTTGGCATCGGTCAATGCGCCATGACCCTTGGAGGTATCCTGCGCCGATGATCCAAGTGCGATATGTGTGGCGCAGGCAATCATCGCCGGGCGCGGGCTGGCCTTGGCCGCTGCAATTGTCTGATCAATCGCCACCGGGTCGTGGCCGTCACAGTCGAATACATCCCAGCCACTGGCCGCAAACCGCGCCTTTTGATCTGTGATATCGGCGATGGAAACCTTGCCGTCGATGGTGATGCCGTTGTTATCCCACAGAACGATCAGCCGGCTAAGCTGGTGCTTGCCCGCCAGACCGATGGCTTCCTGACTGACGCCTTCCATCAGGCAGCCGTCGCCCGCGATGACATAGGTGTGGTGATCCATCACCTTGGCCCCCCAGCGGGCGCGCAGGCTTTCTTCGGCCATCGCAAAGCCGACCGCGTTGGCAATGCCCTGACCCAGCGGGCCGGTGGTTGTCTCTACGCCACTGACATGGCCGTATTCCGGATGCCCCGCCGTGATCGCGCCCCATTGGCGAAAGTTCCGGATCTGATCCAACGTCATGTCGGCGTAGCCGGTCAGATGCAGCAGCGCATAGATCAGCATGGATCCGTGACCCGCCGACAGGATGAACCGGTCGCGGTTGGCCCAGTGCGGGGCTGCGGCATCAAAATTCAGGTGCTTCTCGAACAGCACCGTCGCCACATCCGCCATCCCCATCGGCATGCCGGAATGCCCGGAATTTGCGGCAGCCACGGCGTCCAGCGTCAGCACGCGGATGGCACAGGCCCTGTTCCAATGATCGGAGTGCCGGGCACGAAGCGTTGCAATATCCAAGGCGGGGGTCCTATCTCAAACGGGCACGGTGCAGGTTCAATAGCAGCGTGGGCGGCAAGATCAAGCGCGTGCCGCAAGTCCTTGACCCAAAAGGCGGGCAGCGCCACAGAGATTGCGTTAAGATCGTACTTGACGTGGCGCTTTGCGATTCGCAACGTAGGGTAGCGGGAATATCGACGACAGCGCAGTGTCGGCGGCGCTGGATAAGACAAGGGGCAGGTGAATGCACAGTTTGATGGAATTGGAACAACGACTGGCTTCGGCCCTTGACCGGATTGAAGCCGGCCTTGCGGCCATGCCTGAACCCGCCGCGCCCGCCGTCGTACCCGGTGCTGACATCGAGCTTCAGACGGCCCTTGATGACGAACGAATGCTTTCGGCGCAACTGAACGAACGCCTTCGCGCGGTCAAGGAAAAGGATGCGCAAGCGCAGGCGCAGTTTCAGGCAAAATCCGAAGAAATGGCTCGCCAACTTGATGCGCAGGGGGCAGAACTGAAACGTATGCGCAACACGAATGTGCAGTTGCGCGAAGTGCTGCGGATCCTGCGCGAGGCGTCGGCCCAGGGCCTGTCCGATCCGCATCTTGTCAACCGTGCCATGCTGGCCGAACTTGAAGCCTTGCGCGCCACGCGCCTGACAGAGGTTGCCCAGATGGATGAAATTCTGGCCGAACTTGCCCCGTTGATCGAAGAGGTGCGTGAAGATGCCTGAACTTGACATCAACATCGGTGGCCGCACCTTTCTGGTGGCTTGCCAACCCGGCGAGGAACATTTTCTGAGATCCGCCGCCGCTATGCTGGATAGTGAGGCGCAAGTGCTGGTTGGCCAAATGGGCCGGATGACCGATGCGCGCCTGCTGCTGATGGCGGGGCTGATGCTTGCCGACAAGACGGCGGCGCTGGAAGATGAGTTGCGTGAACATAAGGCCAAGCTGGCTGTGGTTGCAGCCTCTCCGGTTTCACAGGAGGCGTTGCCAACGTCCTTGACCGCGCTGGCCGACCTGGCGTCAAGGGCCGAGGCGATGGCTGATCAGATGGAACAACGCGCCTCTTGAACCGGCGCGTTGCAGCTTGATCTTTCCATGTCAAAGCTTCAGGCGTTTGCTTCGCGGATTTTTTCGGCTGCGGCCTTGTCATAGGTGACGCCTTTGGCATCGAACAACTGGTCCAGTTCACCCGACAAAGTCATCTCGGTGATGATATCACAGCCGCCGACAAATTCGCCCTTTACATATAGCTGCGGGATCGTTGGCCAGTCCGAGAAATCCTTGATGCCCTGCCGAATATCAGCATCCGCCAGCACATTCACATCTGCAAATTCGACGCCCATGTAATTCAGCACCCCGGCCACCTTAGATGAAAATCCGCATTGCGGCATCATCTTGGTGCCCTTCATGAACAGAACCACGTCGTTTGCATCGACTGTTTGTTTGATTTTTTCCTGCGCACTCATCGTCTTGATCCTTGAATGTTGGCCGCTTGGGCCTTGTTATTCCGGTGCCTTTGTGGTCAGCGCCAGGGCGTGTAATTCGCCATGCGCGCCGTCCATCTTGCCTTTCAGGCTGGCGTAAACGGCGCGTTGTTGCTGCACGCGGTTCATGCCCTTGAAACTTTCGTCGATGACTTCGGCAGCCCAGTGGTTGCCGTCACCCGCCAGATCAGTGATGGTGATCTTGGCCTGCGGGAAACTGCCGCGGATCAGGCTTTCGATATCGCAGGCTTCCATGGCCATGTCGTCATTCCTTGCGTCATTGCCCTAAATCTAGGTTGGCGCGGCGGTAACTGCAAGCCAGTCGCCCGTGTTTCCGTTCCGGCACGATCAGCCCTGTTTCGGCAAGGCGTCCCATTCCGTGCGCATGATCCCGTAAAGCAGCACATCGTGGCGCTGACAGGTGGTGGGCAGGAACTCATGCTGCCGCAATCGTCCTTCCAGAACAAACCCGGCACGCTCGTAGGTCCGTTGCGCCCGCAAGTTGCTGGCGGAAGTGTCAAGCCATATCCGGTTGGCCTGCAAATCGCCAAACCCGTAGGATACCAGCGCCTGCACGAATGCGGCACCTTCGCCTTGACCGGGTTCCACCAGCGCGAGCCGCAGCAACAGAACCGTGCCGGATGGCTCGTCAGTGTCGCAGAAAATCGCAAACCCGCGCGGATCGACGTCGCCCCAGATCAGCAGCCGGGAAGACGGGCCTGCAAGGTAACGCGCCAGGGCCTCGTCATCTTCGTCTGTCACCATGGTCTGCATATCCGGGCGCTGCACCAGTGCCCGGATGAAGGGGAAATCCTGTGCCGTGGCGGGCCGAAGGTTCATCCGACTGCCCGAACGAAGGCATTGCGGTAAAGCGACGACAACTCCGCCAATGATCCCGAAGCGCCGCCAAAGTGCACCGCATCACCACCAAACCGCCCGACAACCGCGCAAGGCACGCCTGCGGCCATCGCTGCGGCGGCAATCGCGGCAGCACCACTTGCCGTGCAGGCCACCAGATAACGCGCCTGATCCTCGCCATAAAGCGTCGCGATATCTTCGGCCCCCAGTGTGACGCCCATCCCCGCCGCTTCGGCCATCTCGAACGCCGCCAGCGCCAGTCCGCCATCCGACAGATCGGTCGCAGCGCGGACATGCGCGCGCATGGCCCGCAGAAATTCGCCGTGCAAACGCTCTGCCACCAGATCGACCGGCGGCGCGTCGCCCGCCTCGATCCCGAACGCCTCGACCAGCAATGCCGATTGCCCCAGATGCCCGTGCGTTGTGCCAATCACCAGCGCCAGATCACCATCATGGGGGTGCCCTGCGATGATATCATCCGGGGATGCCAGCAATCCCACCGCGCCGATCGTTGGCGTCGGCAAGATGCCAGCCCCATCGGTTTCGTTGTAAAGCGACACGTTGCCCGACACGATGGGCATATGCAGCGCCACACAGGCCGCACCAATGCCTTTGATCGCACCAACGAGTTGCCCCATGATCTCGGGCTTTTCCGGGTTGCCGAAATTCAGATTGTCTGTCGCAGCCAGCGGCGTGGCCCCCACGGCACAAAGGTTGCGGAACGCCTCCGCCACTGCCTGCTTGCCGCCCTCGAACGGGTTCGCCTTTACATAGCGCGGCGTCACGTCAGAGGTGAAGGCCAGCGCCTTGCCCGTGCCATGCACCCGCACCACACCCGCCGACATCCCCGGTGTCAGCACCGTGTCGGCCATCACCTGACTGTCGTACTGCTCCCAGACCCACGCCTTGTGGGCGTAGCTGGGCGACGATATCAGCGCCACCAGCGCGTCCATCGGCCCAATTGCCGGGATCGGCCCAAGTGCGACCGCAGCGGGAGTCTCGATCCAAGGCCGGTCGTATTCGGGGGCGGAGGAGGACAGTTTTGATAATTGCAGATCGGCTTTTATTTCATTGCCCTGTAAGATCAGGAAACGGTCTTCGGCGATCGTCTCGCCCACTATGGCGAAATCGAGGTCCCATTTCACGAAAATCGCCCGTGCCACGTCTTCGAGTTCGGGCTTCAGCACCATCAGCATCCGCTCTTGGCTTTCTGACAGCATCATCTCATAGGCGGTCATGTTGGCTTCGCGCTGCGGCACTTCATCAAGCTGCAACTTGATGCCCAAGCCACCCTTGTCGCCCATTTCCACCGCCGAACAGGTCAGACCAGCAGCACCCATGTCTTGAATAGAAATCACCGCACCGGACGCCATCAGTTCCAGACACGCCTCTAGCAGACGTTTTTCAGTGAAGGGGTCGCCGACCTGCACGGTGGGGCGTTTTTCCTCGATGGTATCGTCAAACTCGGCTGACGCCATGGTGGCCCCGCCAACGCCATCGCGCCCGGTTTTGGCACCGAGATAGACCACAGGCATACCCACGCCCGAGGCGACCGAGTAGAAAATCTTGTCAGTATCGGCCAAGCCCGCCGCAAAGGCATTAACCAGACAGTTGCCGTTATAGGCAGCGTGAAAGCGCACTTCGCCGCCAACAGTCGGCACGCCAAAGGCATTGCCATAACTGCCAATGCCCTCGACCACGCCTTTTACTAAATGCGCCGTCTTCGGATGGCTCGGCACTCCGAAACTAAGCGAGTTCATTGCCGCTATCGGTCGTGCCCCCATGGTGAACACATCGCGCAGAATGCCGCCAACGCCGGTGGCAGCCCCCTGATGCGGTTCGATGTAGGAGGGGTGGTTGTGGCTCTCCATCTTGAAGATCACCGCCTGGCCATCGCCAATATCGACCACGCCGGCATTTTCGCCGGGCCCGCAGATCACTTGCGGCCCGGTTGTCGGCAGCGTGCGCAGCCATTTCTTAGACGATTTATAGGAACAATGCTCATTCCACATCGCCGAGAATATGCCCAGTTCTGTAAACGTCGGCAGCCGCCCGATGATGCCCAGAATGCGCTGATACTCGTCGGGCTTCAGCCCATGTGCCGCGATCAGGTCCGGGGTGATTTCGGGGTCGATCATGATCGCCTGCCTCATGTGGTCCGCTTGATGCGGGGTCTTAGGCCAAGCCCGGTGGCATGGAAAGGGTGCAATCCCGGCCAACGCGAAAAGTTCTTGCACCATTTGCAAATTTATTTCCGGCTAATGTCGAAATCTCCAGTTGCCCCGCGTCTTTAAGGTGTCGACATCAACAAGGAGAATATCAATGACCCTGCATATCACAGCATTTTACGCAGCCCTCATCGGGCTTTGGGCTGTCGTCCTTTCCAATTACGTCAGCATAAACCGCGGCAAATACAAGATCCTGCACGGCGACGGCGGCAATGCGGAAATGGCGGCGATTATCCGTCGGCACGGTAACCTGACCGAATATGTGCCATTGGCGTTGATCTTGCTTGGACTGGCCGAAGCCAGCGGCTTGTCGTCGACTTGGCTGCACGTGCTCGGGATATTGCTGGTGGTTTCCCGATTGATCCACCCGTTCGGAGTTTCGGTAAGCAATCCCGGAAGCCCGTTGCGGATCATCGGGACTGTTGGCACCCACATCGTCACCGCCGGCGCGTCAGTCTACATCCTGTGGATAGCATTTTTTGCCTGACATTCAACGCAGAACCACTGACAACTTAACCCAGAACCGAAGGAGACTATCATGCAATACATGGCTCTGATCTATTCCGCACCGGGCAGCGAACCTGCTTACGGAACGCCGGAATTCAAAAAATTCATGGACGGCTATTTCGCCTTTACCGCGCATCTTAAGGAAAAGGGCGCGTTTGTTGCGGGTGAAGCGTTGAAAGGGGCGGAAACCGCGACCAGCCTGCGGTTGCGCGGCGGCAAGGTGGAAACCGTGGACGGCCCGTTCGCAGAAACCAAGGAACACTTGGGCGGCTACTATGTGTTCGAGGCGGCCGATCTTGATACCGCACTGAAGTATGCGGCGATGATCCCGTCGGCGGCCCATGGCACGATCGAAGTCAGGCCGGTGATGGTTTATTGATGCCCATTGCCCCCGATCCGAGTGTTGCCATGGCTTTGGCCGAGGTTGCGAAAACAGATCGGGGGCGCATTTTGTCTGCCTTGATTGCCCGGCTGCGGGATTTTCAGCTGGCCGAGGACGCGCTGCAAGATGCGATGGCATCGGCGCTGATCCATTGGCAAAGAACCGGGCCGCCTGCGTCACCAACTGCATGGCTGATCCGCGTGGGCTTTCGCAAAGCCATTGACCGCCTGCGCCGGAGCCGGCGCGACGGCGATCACGTTGCGGCGACCGCCATCCTTGCGGGCGATGAGGTGGCAGAGGACTTCGAAATGATCCCGGATGAACGTCTTCGGTTGATCTTCACCTGCTGCCACCCGGCGCTGGACCCCAAATCGCGTGTTGCGTTGACGTTGCGCGTTCTTGGCGGGCTGACGACGCCGGAAATCGCCCGGGCTTTCATTGACCAGGACACCACCATGGGCCAACGCCTGTCACGTGCGAAAGCCAAGATTGCTGCCGCCGGCATTCCCTTTGTTATCCCGGGGCCGGAGGACTGGACGGAGCGGCTGAATTCGGTGCTGACGGTGGTCTATCTGATCTTTAACGCGGGTTATACGCTTGGCCCCACTGCGGACCGTGACCTGTGTGCCGAGGCGATTTATCTGGCGCAGATGCTGGACCAGCTGCGCCCCGACGAGGCAGAGGTGGAGGGCTGTCTTGCCCTGTTGCTGATCACGCAGTCGCGCAGCAAGGCGCGCATTGATTGCAAGGGGGCGACGGTCGCGCTGTCGGATCAGGACCGCGACTTGTGGGATCACGGCATGATCGCCGAAGGGCTGGCCCATCTTGATACTGCGATGGCACGCGCCGCCGCTGGACCGTTCCAGATCAAAGCGGCGATAGCGGCCTGCCAGACCCGTGCCGTAGCGCCCGACTGGCCGCAGATCGCGGCGCTGTATCAAGCCCTGCTGCGTTACGAGCCGACCCCGATCATCAGGCTGAACCACGCCGTGGCGCAGGCCGAAACCGGCGCACTGGACGCAGCCCTTTTGGCCCTTGGTCAGGTGGCAAGCGACCTTGACGGCTATCAACCCTACCACGCCGCTTGCGCCGACCTGCTGGCCCGCAAAGGTCGCACTGCCGAATCACTGGCGGCTTATGGTCGGGCAATCGCCATGGCAGCCTCTGCCGCTGATGCCGCTTTTCTGACCAGACGACGGGACAGGCTGCTGATTTGACGGGCATATGCAGCGTCTTATCCCTGACCAAAAAAAGAGGCCGAGCAAAAGCTCGGCCCAAGTCCAACAGGGAGGTATGAATTCAGCAAGAGAACGTCTCAACTGCTGCCTTCGAAACTGAAAGTAGGGACCGATCAGCCTTGGTTCAAGCGCTAACATGCTGCAAGCGCAGCAATGCCGCCATGCATTGTTTGCATACCTTTAATTCGAGTGGCGCTAAATCTGCTGGCGCCTGCGATAGGTGAAAATCTCGTCAGTTACGAATTCGCGGAATGCCGATACGCGCTTGGAATGGCGTAACTCTTCCGGATAGGCCAGAAACACCGGCACATCGCTTGATTCGACGTCCGGCAGCACACGTACCAGATCGCCGAAATCCTCAGTGATGTAGTCGGGCAGCACGCCGATGCCCAGATGGTTCAACACGCCTTGCAGCACGCCGAAATAGTTGTTGACCGTCAGTGTGGACGGAATGTCGTGGCTCATCAGTTCGGCAACCAGCATGGCCCCGGCAGCAACCTGTGCGGTGCCCGCGTGTTGGCAAATCAGGCGGTGCTGGGTGAAATCGGCCATGGTTTCCGGCGTGCCGTTTTCGGCCAGATACTCCGGCGTCGCATAAAGCCGCATCCGGATGTTCATCAACCGCTTGCGGATCAGATCGGCCTGGCTGGGCTCTTTCATGCGGATGGCAACGTCCGCCTCGCGCATCGGCAAATCCAGCACGCGTTCTTCCAGCATCAAATCGATTTTCAACGCGGGGTACTTCTTGTACAGCGCCGGCAGACGTGGTGCCAGCCACAGCGTGCCAAAGCCGGTTGTCGTCGTCACCCGCAACTCACCGAAAACCTCATCCTCGCTGTCGCGGATGCGGGCTGCTGCCGCATCCAGCCGCTTGACCATCGCGGTGGTCGCATCAAACAGCAATTCGCCCTGTTCGGTCAGGATCAAGCCGCGCGCATGACGGTGAAACAGCGTGACATTCAGGCTTTCCTCCAGCGCACGGATCTGCCGGCTTACTGCGGATTGGCTAAGATGCAGAACCTCGCCCGCGTGGGTCAGGCTTCCTTTGTCGGCCACCGAATGAAAAATACGAAGCTTGTCCCAGTCCATCACTATCTCTTTTCAACCGAACGGCACGTTATCACAAAGCCGCAATTAGTCAGGCGATTTTCTTTAGTCGTAAATCCCGGCGATGACGACCAGGCAATCGGGTTCTACTTTAGCGGAGGCTGCCAACAGCAAAGTAACAAATGCTCGCCAATTGTCGTATATTCGTCATCTTCTCTGGCGAAACTGGTGAAAGCGTCTTATCTGCGCTGAACGGGACAAGGATGCTTTGATGACCAAACACGATGTGGCACGGGACATCAGTTATGCGTCTTCGGCGCAAAGCCGGGGCGGCAGGGCGTTGATCAGGGCGATCGAGAATGTGACCGGGCGGCTTTCGCTGATCCGCCGCGCTGCGGGCTATGAAAACGACATCGCGCATGGTCATAATTTCTGGGATGTGATCGTTGATCGCTACGGGCTTAGCCTTGATGTGATTGGCGGATCGCTTGCCAATATTCCGGCCAACGGGCCGCTGGTTCTGATCGCAAACCATCCCTACGGCATTCTTGACGGCCTGATGATGGGTCATCTGCTGCACAAGGTGCGCGGTGATTTCCGGATATTGGCAAACTCGGTGTTCAACCGGGCCGAAGACCTGAGCAAGGTCTTGCTGCCGATTTCGTTTGATGAAACGAAAGAAGCAGTCAGGCAGAACTTGCAGACCCGGTCGAACGCGCTGTCGTATCTGGGGCAGGGCGGCGCTATCGGGGTGTTTCCCGGCGGCACCGTGTCCACCTCAGCCAAGCCGTTTTCACGCCCGCTGGACCCTGGATGGCGCAACTTTACCGCAAAGATGATCGCCAAGTCGGATGCCACGGTGGTGCCGATCTACTTTAGCGGCCACAATTCGCGCATGTTCCAGCTTGCCAGCCATCTGCATTACACCCTTCGCCTTGGACTGCTGATCAAGGAATTCCACGCGCGCGTCGATGAACCCGTGCAACTTGTGGTGGGCGAGCCGATCGCCTCGGCGCAACTGGCGCCCTACAAGGCCGATCCGAAGGCGATGATGGAATATCTGCGCAAGGCTACCTACGCCCTATCGCCCGTGCCGATGAAATCTTATGCTCTTGGATACGAGTTCGAAGCAAAATATAAGACCCGTTAAAGGTTTTGTGAGGCGGGCATGGCGGTTGGCATCTTTGATTCGGGGCTTGGCGGCCTGACGGTGCTTGCTGCGGTGTCGGCAAGGCTGCCGGATGTGCCCTTTGTTTATCTGGGTGACAATGCAAATGCGCCTTACGGGGTGCGCACGCATGACGACATCTTCAAACTGACCTGTGCCGCGACGATGCGCCTGTGGGACGAAGGCTGCGATCTTGTCATCCTGGCCTGCAACACTGCCTCTGCCGCCGCCTTGAGGCGCATGCAAGAGACATGGATTCCGGCTGACAAGCGCGTGCTGGGCGTCTTCGTGCCGATGATCGAGGCGCTCACCGAACGGCAATGGGGCGATAATTCGCCACCCCGCGAAGTGGCGCTGAAGCATGTGGCACTGTTCGCCACCCCGACAACGGTGGCTTCGCGCGCGTTCCAGCGCGAACTCGCGTTCCGCGCCATAGGTGTCGATGTCGAGGCGCAGCCCTGCGCCGGTGTCGTCGATGCCATCGAACAGGGCGACGAGATGCTGGCCGAAACGCTGGTTCGCGCGCATGTCGAGGCGCTGAAACGCCGGATGCCACACCCCCATGCGGCGGTGCTTGGCTGCACGCATTATCCGTTGATGGCGTCTGTCTTTGCCGACGCGCTTGGGCCCGATGTGAAAGTGTTCAGTCAGGCCAGTCTGGTCGCCGAAAGCCTGGCCGATTACCTGCAGCGCCGACCACAGATGCTTGGCACCGGCACCGCGTCGAAGTTTCTGACGACCGGGGATCCGGTATCCGTATCAAACCGTGCGACACAGTTTTTGCGACGCAAGGTTGCGTTTCATGCCGCCTAATTTCACCTTGATGACTGACCGGAACCTGTTGCCATGACTTATAAAATCGCGATCCTCGGTGCATCTGGATATACTGGTGCCGAACTGGTTCGCCTGATTGCAACGCATCCCATGATGCGCATCGAAGCCCTGTCGGCCGATCGCAAGGCCGGGATGGCCATGGCCGACGTGTTCCCATTTTTGCGTCATCTTGACCTGCCGGTTCTGCAACGGATCGAGGATATTGATTTTACGAGTATAGACTTGGTGTTCTGCGCGCTTCCTCATGCAACGTCTCAAGTCGTGGTCGCGGCCCTTCCGCGCGATCTGAAGGTGGTCGATCTGTCGGCGGATTTCCGGTTGCGCGATCCGGCGGAGTATTTGAAGTGGTATGGTCAGCCCCATGCGGCTGTCGATCTGCAAGCAGAGGCGGTCTACGGGCTGACGGAATTTTACCGCGATGATATCCGCCGCGCACGTCTTGTTGCCGGCACCGGCTGCAATGCCGCTGCTGGTCAGTTCGCGCTGCGCCCGTTGATCGAGGCAGGGTTGATCGACCTTGACGACATCGTGATCGATCTGAAGGCCGGCGTGTCGGGGGCGGGGCGCAGCGCCAAGGAAAATCTGCTGCATACCGAGGTGTCCGAAGGCACGCATACCTATTCGGCAGGCGGCAAACACCGGCATCTTGGCGAGTTCGATCAGGAGTTTTCCAGAATCGCGGGCCGTCCGGTGCTAGTGCAATTCACCCCGCACCTGTTGCCGATGAACCGGGGTATCCTTGCTACCATCTACGTGAAGGGCGACGCGCAAGCCATTCATGAGGCGCTGGTTTCCCGGTATGCGTCAGAGCCATTCCTTGTGGTGCTGCCGTTCGGTTCGTTGCCTGCGACGCGCGATGTTCGGGGATCGAACTTTTGTCATCTTGGCGTGATCGGTGACCGTATCCCCGGTCGTGCGGTGGTGGTATCGGTATTGGACAATCTGACCAAGGGATCATCAGGCCAGGCCATGCAGAACGCCAATCTGATGCTGGGCTTGGATGAAACAACCGGGCTGATGCTGGCCCCGGTCTTCCCGTGAGGCAGTCATGAAGGGTCTTAAGAAACAGCGCCGCATCCAGATCATCGTGCTGGCGTTCGTGGCACTCACCGGATCAACCGCGTTGATCGGTTATGCCATGCAAGACGGCATCAACTTCTTTCGGGCCCCCAGCCAGATCGCCGCCGATCCTCCCGGACCGGCAGAGGTGTTCCGCATCGGCGGGCTGGTCGAGGCAGGAAGCCTGCAACGTGGCACGGGAGAGACCGTTACCTTTTCCGTCACGGATGGCGGCGCTGTCATTCCGGTGTCGTTTACCGGCATCCTGCCGGATCTGTTTGGTGAAGGTCAGGGCATGGTCGGCACCGGCAGTCTGATCGACGGCACGTTTCAGGCGACCGAGATATTGGCCAAACACGACGAATCCTACATGCCGAAAGAGGTGATCGACGCGCTGAAAGATCAGGGCGTCTACCAGGACCCGAACGGTTCGTAACCAAGCTTTTAACCCTAGCGTCTGATCCTTCCCGAATATCCGGGGGCTCGCCCCGTTCGATAGTCGGGGTGTCAGATGAAATCCGTCAAGCAGATCGCAACCGAGATTGTCGCCCTCGAAGGCGGCTTTGTGAATGACCCTGATGATCCGGGTGGTGCCACCAATCACGGCGTCACCATTCATACCATGCGCCGCCTTGGTCTTGATATCACCGGCGATGGCCGGGTGTCGGTTGACGATGTAAAGCGGCTGACCTCGGCGCAGGCCATCGATGTCTTCATCGAATATTATCATCACCGCCCGGGTCTGGCCGGGTTGCCTGAGGCGTTGCAGCCATCGGTTTTTGACATGTATGTCAATGCTGGCGCGAATGCGGTCAAGGTGCTGCAACGGCTGCTAACCGACATGGGATTTCCCGCCGAACCTGACGGCGCCATTGGCGCACAAACCATCCGCGCGGCCCAGATGGCGCAAGAGGCAGCGCCGTCGTATCTGGCGGATGCCTATTCCATAGCGCGGCGCAACTACTACTACGGCCTTGGCGATGCCCGCCCCGCCAGCCGGAAATACGCCCGCCGTCGTGATGGTGGCAAAGGTGGATGGATCACCCGCGCCGAAGAGTTCATGTCACCGAAGTATCATCTGTCCGATGCTCAGCACCGTGTACGGGTGGCCGAATGGGGCTGATCGGCAAGATCATCGGCGGGCCGGGGGCTGTAACGGCGCTCGGCGACGCCGCAATGGGGCTGGCCGAGGTTTTCACCCCCTCCGCCACCCGCCGCATGGAATTGTCTGCCGAGGCGCAAATGGCGGCGCTGCGCCAGTTGGGCGAGGAATACGGGCTGCCCGGTACCGGCTGGTTTGACCGTGCGGTCAACGGCCTGAACCGCCTGCCGCGCCCGCTGCTTGCGTTCGGCACCATCGGGCTGTTCGTTTATGCGATGGTGGACCCGCAACGATTTGCCGCCCGCATGGTCGGGCTGAACGCTGTCCCCGAACCGCTGTGGTGGTTGCTGGGGGCCGTTGTCGCGTTCTATTTCGGCGCACGCGAGGCCTATTACTTCCGGGGTCGCACGCCTGTTCCTGCCCCTGCCGTCACGCCGCAGCCTGCGTCGGATGATAATCCGGCACTGGATGCGTGGCGCAAGGATCAAGGCTAGCTGACCGCCGCGTCCTTGACCTGTCTCTTGGCCTCTGGCATTGCCAAGGACAAGAGACAGGATGTGATCAGATGAACCTCTTTGCCGAAATTCGTGTGGCCGTGACGGATGCGGTTGCTGCCCTTCAAGCCGATGGAACGTTACCCGCTGGCCTTGATCTGGCGGCCATCACCGTTGAACCGCCGCGCGATGCGGGCCATGGCGATATGGCGACGAATGCCGCAATGGTGCTGGCCAAGCCCGCCGGTATGTCGCCGCGCCAGATCGCCGATGCACTGGTGCTGGAACTGACAAAGGACCCGCGCATTGCGGCGGCCGAGGTTGCAGGCCCCGGTTTTTTGAATTTGCGGCTTGCGCCCGCTGTCTGGCAGGGTCTGATCAAGGCGGCGCTTCACGCCGGCGCGTCATTCGGCACGTCCTCCTTGGGGCAGGGCCAGCGGGTCAACGTCGAATTCGTCTCTGCCAACCCGACCGGCCCGATGCATGTAGGCCATGTGCGCGGTGCGGTGTTCGGCGATGCGCTGGCACGGCTGTTGTCCTTTGCCGGGTACGATGTCACCCGCGAGTATTATATCAACGATGCCGGCGCGCAGGTCGATGTGCTGGCGCGGTCGGCCTATGAACGCTACCGCGAGGCCTGCGGGCTGGAGCCGGAGATCAGCGAAGGCCTTTATCCCGGTGACTACCTGATTCCCGTGGGCGAGGCGCTGAAGGCGCAGTTCGGCGGTACCTTGCTGGATAAGGGCGAACAATTCTGGCTTGCCGAGATTCGCGAGATTGCCACCGACCTGATGATGCAGATGATCCGCGAAGATCTGGCCCTGCTGGGTGTGCAGATGGATGTCTATTCCAGCGAGAAAGCCATCTACGGCACCGGCAGGATCGAGCAGGCGATAGACACCTTGCGCAAGATGGGGCTGATCTACGAAGGTCATCTCGAGCCGCCAAAAGGCAAGACGCTGGAAGACTGGGAACCGCGCGAACAAACCCTGTTCCGGTCCACAGCCTATGGCGATGATGTCGATCGCCCGGTCAAGAAATCCGACGGGACCTGGACCTATTTCGCCCCCGATATCGCATACCATTACGACAAGGTTTCGCGCGGCTTTGATCTTTTGATCGACGTGCTGGGTGCCGATCACGGTGGCTATGTCAAGCGCATGAAGGCGGCGGTTGCGGCGCTGTCGGATGGCCGTGTGCCGCTGGATTGCAAGCTTATCCAGTTGGTAAAGCTCTATAAAAATGGCGAGCCGTTCAAGATGAGCAAGCGCGCCGGCACGTTCGTGACGCTGCGCGATGTGGTCGAACAGGTCGGCGCCGATGTCACCCGGTTCGTCATGCTGACCCGCAAGAACGATGCAGCCCTCGACTTTGATTTCGCGCGCGTGCTGGAACAGTCGAAAGACAATCCGGTGTTTTACGTGCAATATGCCAATGCCCGCATCAACTCGGTCGTGCGGCGTGCAACCGACGCCGGTTTCGCGGTTGATGACGCCACCATCGCAAATGCGGACCTGACCAGATTGTCGCATTTGGCCGAGCTTGCGCTGGCCCGAAAAATCGCCGAATGGCCACGGGTTGTCGATGTGGCGGCGCGCAACAACGAGCCGCACCGGGTGGCGTTTTATCTCTATGAACTGGCGTCGGATTTCCATGGATTGTGGAACAAGGGCAATGACGACACCACCCTTCGTTTCGTGCAGGACGACGACGCCGGCACAACGCAAGCAAAAATTGCGCTTGCAAGGGCCGTGGGCGTTGTGATTTCCGCAGGTTTAGGTATCTTGGGTGTAACGCCAGTCGACGAAATGCGCTAGCAACTGCGCCGGTCTGGCCAAACCGGAAAATCAGCGTGGCGGATCCAACCGCCTGGCGATGCGAGGCAGGACATGGCGGATATGAATTTCGAACGGTTCGAAGGCAGCGGGCGCGCATCCCATGGTGGTGCTCCGTCACGGTTCAACAGTCTGATCAATCTTGCTGGGGCGGCCACGTCGGTCGCGCTGGTCCTCGGTTTGGCGGTCTGGGGCTACAGGCTTGCGGTTCGCGATGTGTCTGGCATTCCGGTTGTTCTGGCCTTGCAGGGCCCGATGCGGGTCACCCCGGCCATTCCCGGCGGGTCCGTTGCCGACAATCAGGGCCTTGCGGTCAATACCATTGCCGCGGAAGGCAATGTCGCTGCCCCCGCCGAACGTCTGATCCTTGCGCCTCGCGCGGTGGAACTGTCGCTGGACGATGCCCCCGGCCTGTCAACTGTTACCCCCGCTGCCGCCCCGGACAGCGTCGATGCGTTGCTGACGGACACCGGCGCCTCGACAGCCGTGCCGACCGAGGTCGCCGTCGCACAAGCACCGGACGCCACGGCCGATGCAGGCGTTGACGAAGATGCCATCAACCGCGCGCTCGCCGCCGCCCTGTCGGATGGCGGTGAAATCCCGATAGAGGTAGCGCCTGAGGTCACCTCGTCTGCGACCAATGCGGCGGGGGCCGTAGTCCGTTCCCCCCGGCCATTGGCGCGGCCATCGACGCTACCCGCCACGGTTGAGGGGACTGCACCGGACATCGCCGATGTGCAGGATGTGGTATCGGTCGCTTCGCCGGAAATGCAGCCGGCAGAGGTTGCTGCGGGCACCAGGCTGGTGCAGTTAGGGGCGTTTGATACGGCAGATGGCGCGCGTGCCGAATGGACCCGTCTTCAGGGCAGCTTTGGCGATCTGATGGTCGGCAAGGCCATCATCGTGCAACCGGCGACCAGTGGCGGACAGACCTTTTTCCGCCTGCGCGCCTTCGGGTTTTCGGACGAGGACGATGCCCGGCGGTTCTGCTCGGCGCTGTTGTCGGAAGATACCTCGTGCATCCCGGTCACTCATAGATGACCGACGTCGGCACCACGCCGGCCGTTTTTGGCTGCATGGGTTTGGACGTGTCGGTGCAGGAACGGGCGTTCTTTCGGGACGCCGATCCCTTCGCATTCATCGTCTTTGCCCGCAATGTTGAAGGCCCGGCACAACTTTACCGCCTGACCTGCGATCTGCGCGCCGCCGTGGGGCGCGATGCAATGGTGCTGGTCGATCAGGAGGGGGGCCGCGTACAGCGGTTGCGGGCGCCGCATTGGCGGGAATGGACGCCGCCGCTTGAGGCGATCATGGCGGCCCGGGATATGGCCGCAGCCTGTCGGATCATGGCGCTGCGGGCAACGCTGATCGCGGCGGAATTGCGGGCGGTCGGCATCGATGCGAACTGCGCGCCCGTCGCCGATATTGCAACCGACGTGACGCATCCGTTCCTGCGCAACCGCTGTTACGGCACAGATGCCGCATCTGTCAGCGCCATCGCACGGGCCGTGGCGGATGCATCTCTGGCGGGCGGTGTGGTGCCGGTGGTCAAACACACGCCGGGCCACGGACGTGCCGCTGGCGATACCCATCACGATCTGCCGACGGTCACCGCAGATGCCGCCACGCTGATGGGGCAAGATTTCGCCCCCTTCCGCGCGCTTGCCGGTTTGCCCATGGCGATGACGGCGCATGTCGTCTTTTCCGCCTATGATGACGAAAATCCTGCCACTCAGTCGCCCCGGATGATTGACATCATCCGTAATGACATCGGCTTTGCCGGGCTTCTGTTAACGGACGATCTGAACATGCAGGCCCTGTCTGGCACGGTTGCCGACCGGGCGCGCAGGTCGCTTGACGCCGGCTGCGACATTGCCCTGCATTGCAATGGCGATATGACTGAAATGCGCGCGGTTGCTGCTGCGGCCCCTGTCATGCGCGGCGATACTGGTCTGCGGGCCAAGGCCGCACTTGCGTGCCGCAAACCGCCCATCACCATCGATATCGCGGCGACCGAGGCTGCATTGGCGAAGGAATACGCCGATGCCTGACCTTGATTGGCCGCAGGATACGCCCGAACGGATTGCCCCGTTGGACCGCATGGCGGCAGAGGTGTTGATCGTTGATGTGGACGGCTTTGAAGGCCCGCTTGATCTTTTGCTGACCCTGTCGCGCACCCAGAAGGTTGATCTTCGGCGCATTTCGGTTCTGCAACTGGCGATACAGTACCTCGGTTTCATTGAACGGGCGCAGGCCTTGCGGATCGAACTGGCCGCCGATTATCTGGTGATGGCCGCGTGGCTTGCCTACCTTAAATCACGGCTGCTGTTGCCCCCCGAACCCGGCGAGGATGGCCCCTCGGCCGAAGATTTGGCGGCACATCTGGCGTTTCAACTGGAACGTCTCGCCGCGATGCGCGATGCCGCCGCCCGTCTGCTGGCCCGCGATCAACTTGGGCGTGATTTCTTTGCCCGCGGCATTCCCACCGATGTGACCCGCCACCGCAAGGTCAGCTATTCGGCAACCCTGCTTGACATGATGCGCGCCTATGCCCGCATTCGTACCCGCGATGATTTTCGCCCCTTCACGATGGACCGCGACGATGTTTTCACGATGGAACAGGCACTTGAGCGGATGCGCAAGCTTATCGGGTATTCCGGTGTCTGGGCGGACCTGACCTCGTTCCTGCCCGAGGATTGGCAGGGCCACCCCTATCGTCGCCGGTCCGCAACCGCCGCCCATTTTGCCGCAGTGCTGGAAATGGCCAAGGCGGGGCAGGTCGATCTGCGCCAGGGAGAGACGTTTGCAGCCATCCAGGTGCGCAAGAAAGACAGCCGATGACCATTACCGCTGACTCATTCGAAAAGACCCTGTTCGAAGCCCCGCCGATGGGGGAACAGGAACGCATGATCGAGGCTGTCCTGTTCGCCTCTGCCGAACCTGTTACGCTTGCCGAGCTGACCAGCCGTCTGCCGCATGGCTGCGATCCTGCCGAGGCTCTGGTGCACCTGCGTCGCCGCTATGAGGGGCGTGGCGTCACCCTTGTGCGGGTGGGTGATGCCTATGCCCTGCGCACGGCGGCCGATCTTGGCCATCTGATGCACAAGGAAATTGTCGAGACACGCAAGCTGTCGCGCGCGGCGATCGAAACGCTGGCCATCGTCGCCTATCACCAACCTGTGACCCGGACCGAGATCGAAGAAATTCGCGGCGTCGCAGTCAGTCGTGGTACGGTCGATCAACTGATCGAACTGGACTGGATCCGCTTTGGCCGCCGCCGCATGACCCCCGGGCGCCCGGTGACTTTTGTAGTCACGGATCATTTTTTGGATCATTTCGGGCTGGAATCCGCGCGCGATCTGCCCGGCCTGAAGGATCTGCGCGCGGCAGGGTTGCTTGACAGCATGCCGGGCCCAGGCATCTTGCGGGTGCCGGATGACGAAGATGAGAGTGAAGCAGCGACCGGCCAGAATGAACTGTTTGAGGATTAAGGGCGCAGAAATCCGGCGCAGGAGGAGTTAGCAATGAATATGGATCGACTTATCAATATGGTCATTAACCAGGTGGTTCGCCGGGTGGTCAACGTTGTTGTCGACCGCGGCTTTCGCTTGGTGTCCCGCAAAACATCGGCAGGTCCGACACAAAGGACGCTTGACACCCCGGACCAATCCTCAATGCACACCGACGTGGTCGACGCCGCAAAGTCGCGAGATCTGCAAGACCTTGCGGCAAAAGCGGCGCAGACCACGCGTCGCATCGGACGTTAAGCCTTTCGCATGTCAGCGAAATTGCTTGGCCAGTTTTAGGCCTTGACCCTGATAATTTGACGCAATGGCCGTGCCGTACAAAGTGTCTGGCCGGGATGCCATGCGTTCATAGACCAACCGCCCCACCACCTGCCCGTGTTCCAGAACGAACGGTGCCTCGTGGCAGCGCACTTCCAACACGCCGCGTGATCCGGCACCGCCTGATGCGGCATAGCCAAAACCGGGGTCGAAAAACCCGGCATAGTGCACGCGAAACTCGCCCACCATGGCCAGATAGGGGGCCATTTCGGCGGCATAGTCAGGCGGTATGGTCACTGCCTCGCGGCTGACCAGAATGTAGAATGCGCCGGGATCAAGGATGATGCGCGCGTCCTTGGAGTGGATTTCCTCCCAATACTCTGACGCCGGATAATGGCTGATCTTGTCCAGATCGATCACCCCGGTATGCGGCTTGGCGCGGTAGCCCACCAGATCACCGGAGGCCGGTTTCAGATCAACCGAAAATCCCAGACCGTCCGAAATGACCGCCGTTCCGGAAACCAGGGGCTCGCGCGCATGCAGTTCGGCTAGTGCCGCATCACCCAAAACCGCCTCGCCCTGCCGGAACCGAATCTGGTTTAGGCGCATGCCGGGGCGGACCAGCACCGAAAAGCTGCGCGGACAGACCTCGGCATAAAGCGGGCCAGCATAGCCTTCGGGGATGCGGTCGAATTCCGTTCCACCATCGATGATCGTGCGGGTTAGAAGATCCAGCCGCCCTGTCGAGCTTTTGGCATTCGCGACGGCGGCGATGCCCGCCGGTAGCGCCAGCCGCTCCATCAGTGGGATCACATAGACGCAGCCCTTTTCCAGCACGGCACCCTTGCTAAGGTCTACCCGGTGCATTTCGAACTCTGCAATCCGGGATGCAACCGACTGCCCTTGCCCGGCCAGAAAAGAGGCGCGAACCCGGTACGCCACATGCCCAAGTCGCAGATCAAGGCTGGCGGGTTGCACCTGTGCGTCGGTAACCGCGGTATCCGCGACAATCGCCCCCGATGCGATCAGGCCGCGCAGCATCTGGGCAGGCAAAACTCCGGTCATCCGCAACGCCTTCACGCTAGATATTCATGCTAAAAAGGAAACGCCCGCACTGCCGGATGGCAGGCGGGCGGTTTCCCGGTTGGTCGGGCCGGAGAGATTTGAACTCTCGACCTTCCGCCCCCCAGACGGACGCGCTAACCAGGCTGCGCCACGGCCCGACACGCGGGATACATACCGATATTCCGGGCCGGAGCAAGCAAGAAAGCGTGCCCCGATCAGGTCACGCCCGGCCCGTGTGGCTTGCCTCCGCCATGGAGTCGCGCAGGGCCCGAAGCCGCGACACGATTGCCAGCAATTCGGCGCCGACCCTGCCTGCCGATGCATCCGGGGGCAGGGCCCTGATCCGCGCCGCCAGAGTTATGACAGGGCCGTCGTCAAAATCATCGTCCTCAAAGTCGCTTTCATCGCCGCCAGAAGCGACGTCGAGTGGTGCAGATGCAGCCACCGGTTCAGTTGCGGCGGTGTCTTTTGCGACCAGATCATCTGATATGGCAATCGGGTCTGACACCGACGCTGCAACGCGGGCCAACGTGTCGTCGTCAGATGGACTGGACTGCACATGCGCTACCGGGCTGTCATCGCTTTCGGCATTGGCTTCATCGGCCACCACCGGTTCTTCGACCGTCTCCTGCGCAGGCTGCGGGGTTAGCAGCAACGTGCCCTGCACAGGTTCCACTCTGGGCGAAGGCGTGCTTTGCGCGGGCGGCTTTTCGTGCGCCTCGGTGCCATGCATGGAAGCCTTTGCCATCACGGCCGCCAGATCGGGGACGCGGGGCGAAGGCGAAGGCTCTGCGCGCAGCGGCACGACCACTTCATCGATATGCTCAACAAAGGGTCCCGCATCGCCAAGGTGGTCCGCGTCCGTCAATGCGTCCTCAGCGGCCGTACCGTACAGGCCGGCCACGTGCCGGACGCCTTGTTCGCGCAGGATCTTTTGTACACCGCGGATGGTCATGCCTTCGTCATGCAACAGCCGCTTGATGCCGGTTAGCAGCGACACATCGGACGGTCTGTAATAGCGCCGCCCGCCCGCGCGCTTGACCGGGCGAATCTGCGGAAAACGGCTTTCCCAGAACCGAAGCACATGCGCGGGGGTTTCAAGATGCTCTGCAACCTCGCTGATGGTGCGAAAGGCGTCAGGCGACTTGTCCATCCGGCAATGCCCCTCAGCGCTTGCGACCGGCGGCGACGCGGTCTTTCATCAGATGCGACGGCCGAAAGGTCAGAACGCGGCGCGGGCTGATCGGCACTTCGTCACCGGTCTTGGGGTTGCGTCCCACGCGCGCGGATTTATCGCGCACCGAGAACGTACCAAAGGACGAAATCTTGACTGTCGTCCCCGATGCCAGTGCGTCCGACATATGCGCCAAAACGCTTTCCACCAGTTCGGCAGATTCGTTGCGCGATAGCCCCACTTCGCGAAAAACGGCCTCGCTCAGATCCATACGTGTCAGTGTCTTTTCACTCATGTTATCCCCCAAGCATTTTTACCAAGATGCGCGGGATGGATTCTCGAGTCAATATCAACCACTTGGACGGGGTTATTCATTGCTGGTGGAAAGCCGATTTTCGCCCGGTCACAGCCGCAGGACAACCGATCCCCAGGCCAGACCGCCGCCGATCGCCTCGGTGACTATCAGATTGCCGGGTTTCAACTGCCCCCGGTCCCGCCCGACCGACATCGCCAGCGGAATCGACGCGGCCGACGTATTGCCATGATCCTGCACGGTTACAACGACGCGGTCCATCGGAACCTGCATCCGGTGCGCGGTGGCGCTGATGATGCGCAAATTGGCCTGATGCGGCACAATCCAATCGACATCGGCACCGGTCATGCCGATTTTTGCCAACGCCGTGTGAGCAGTTTCAGCAAGCTTTTCAACGGCATGGCGAAATACTTCCTTGCCGTGCATGCGCAGATAGCCGGTGCTGCCGGTCGACACCCCGCCATCGACATAAAGCAGATCGCGGAAGCGCCCATCGGAATGCAGATCGGTCGCAAGGATGCCACGGTCGGCGGTGCTGCCGTCGCCGGTGGCTGCCTCCAACACCAGCGCGCCGGCACCATCACCAAACAAGACGCAGGTCGAACGGTCCGACCAATCCATCAGTCGCGAAAAACTTTCGGCCCCGATGATCAGAACGCGCATCGCCTGCCCCGATATGATCATCGCATTTGCGGTCGACATGGCAAAGACAAAGCCCGCGCAAACTGCCTGCACATCAAAGGCAAACCCGCGTGTCATGCCCAATTGGCCCTGCACGATGGACGCGACCGACGGAAAAGTCAGGTCGGGCGTCGATGTGGCGACAATGATCGCATCAATATCATCCGCCACAAGCCCGGCATCTGCCAATGCCGAATTGGCCGCGCGCACTGCCAGGTCGGAGGTGAATTGACCGTCCGCCACGAAATGACGGCGTTCGATCCCGGACCGGGTCCTGATCCATTCATCGGTGGTGTCAACCATGCTTTCCAGATCGACGTTCGACACGATGCGATCAGGCAGATAATGCCCGATCCCCTTAACCACGGCGCGTATTGTCATTCTTCTTTACCGTTGTGCATTCCTGCTGCGAGGGCATCCTGCCCCGCGCGGCCCGCCGATGCAACCCGCGCAGCAAGACGTTCCTGAAAACCCGATTGCGCCAGTTGAAACGCCAGTTTGATCGCTGCTGACACGCCGGTTGCATCTGCCGATCCGTGCGATTTGACCACGGTGCCGTTCAGCCCCAGAAACACGCCGCCATTCACCCGGCGCGGATCAATGCGTTTTCGCAGGCGTTTCAGGGAGGTCAGCGCCAGCAAGGCCGCGATCTTAGACAGAAAAGTCGCGTTAAAAGCTTCGCGCAGGAAGTCCGAGATCAGCTTGGCAGTGCCTTCGCCCGTCTTGATCGCGATGTTGCCGGTAAAGCCATCGGTAACGATCACGTCGCAGCGGCTGCCCGGCAGATCGCCGCCTTCGACAAAACCGATATACTCGAACCCGCCGTCCTTTGCGGCAGCCGAGATCTGGTCATGAGCCAGTTTCAATTCGGCGCGGCCCTTATGCTCTTCAGTGCCAACATTCAGCAAGCCAACCCGTGGACATTGCAGATTAAGGCCATTGCGCGCGTAGGACGCCCCCATGATCGCGTATTGCAGCAGATCCTCGGCATCAGCCTTGATATCGGCACCCACGTCCAGCATCACATTGAACCCGCCGGGATTGCGCGATGGCCACAGACAGGCGATGGCCGGTCGGTTCACCCCCGGCAACTTGCGCAGCTTGATCATCGACAGCGCCATCAACGCGCCGGTATTGCCGCAAGACACGGCAACCGTGGCCTCGCCCAACTTGACGCTTTCGATGCAAGACCACATTGACGTGCCCTCGCCGTGCCGCATCACCTGACTGGGTTTGTCATCCATCGTCACGACCCGCGGTGCGTGCCGCAACGTGCAGCGCCCTGCCAGCACTTTGTGCTTTCCAACCAGACGCTTGAGCGCTGTCTCATCGCCATGCAGCACGAATGCCACATCAGGGTTTTTCTGTGCTGAATCAACAAGGCCGGCAACCACGGCTGCCGGCCCCATATCGCCACCCATTGCGTCAACAGAAATTACGATGCGAGTATCTCGCGCAGCCGCCAGCATATCAGGTGCCTGTGGCATCGCGGGCGCGCTTGAAGGGGCGGCTTACGCCGCGTCCTCGTCCAGATCGACGTCTTTCGATACGGCGACGACTTCGCGCGCATCATAGTGGCCACAAGCACCGCACACATGGTGCGGGCGCTTCAGTTCGCCGCAATTCGGGCAATCTGTGGGGTTACCGGCAACCAATGCGTCATGTGCGCGGCGCATGTTGCGCTTGGATTTGGTGACTCGGTTCTGCGGAACAGCCATGTCTCAACCTCGGGTAGCGGGGACATGCCCCTGATTTTGCTTGCGTATTTGACCATGTGCCGCAACGGTCACGGCGCCTGAAAACGCTTTCAATGAGGCGCGGAACATACTTGTATTCTCGCCCGGTGCAAGCCCCTTTGTAAGTCAGTGAACGGGGCAAGGGGTGGAGCGGGGCAGGGACCAACAAGGCAGGTCCGACTGGGGCAGGCGGCCAAAGCCGCACGGCGGGTGTCGTCAGGTCTGATCGCCACCATTGCCACCTTGTCCATCAAGCCGCGCTTTCAGGGCGGCAAGACCCGCAAAAGGCTTCAGGTCGCCGTCCATCAATGGTGCAACACCCGGTTCGGCAAATGCCGCGTCGCGCAGTTCGGCCCCCGGCGCGCGCGGGTAAAGCGGCACGGCAAGTGTCAAAGCCTCGGTCGCGACCAAGCCTGCATCAATCACGTCCGGCAGGGGCTCGATGGTGTCATCGGCCGGCATTTCGATCTCGTCCCCGTCCGGCACAACGAAATCGGCCAGATAGGTGCGATTGACGACTTCTGAAATCGTGGTCTTTACCGGCTGAAGCGTGATCGAACAGGGTTGCACGATGCGGGCCTGCAAATCGCCGACCACGCTGTAGTCGTGCCGACCCATCGGGCGGATCTCGCCCTTGAAGCTCAATGCCTCTACCATGCTCAGGCCGATTTCCTGCGCCAGTGCGCGGCGTTGTTCGGGGCTTGCGACAATGTCAAATCGGGTGGGTTTGCGGGGTGACAGTGCGGTGACACGAAACGGCAGGGACAGGGCTGCGGTGGATTTGGCAGGCGAATGATCGGTCATGATCAGGTTTCCTCAAGATGGGGCGACCGGCGCTTGATCTGGCAAAAGCGCGGTTCGCAAAGGCAGATGCCGCGTTCCTTTCTTGAAACACAAGCCGTCCTTCTGTAAGCGGGGTGTAACGGTCAGGCGTGCGTTTGTTCGTCCCCACAGCCGATACGTCGCTTCTGGCGTCAAGGCAAGCAAACGGGGCGGTCAGCAGCGCAATGCCGATTGAGGCTGGCGATTTGAGCAAGAGGGTTTGCATGGCGAACAATAGCATGGCGGTCGCGGGCAATGTCGGGGCCCGCGGACTGCGATTGGCAATACTCGGGCTGATGATGGCGGCGATTGTCGCCTGTTCGCCAGTGTATCGCAACCATGGCTATGTGCCAAATGAAGATGAGCTAGCACAAATCGAGGTTGGCGAGGACACCCGCGAAACCCTGGCGCCGCTGATCGGGCGGCCAACTGCGGCGGCGCTGCTGAATGACGACGGCTGGTACTATGTGCAAAGCCGCTGGAAGCACAGCGGTGCCCGGCAACCCAAAGAGATTGATCGTCAAGTGGTCGCCGTGACATTTACCGAGGAGGGTGTCGTCGAAAATGTCGAACGCTTTGGCCTTGAGGAAGGCAAAGTTGTTGCCCTGTCGCGGCGCGTGACCGATAGCAACATCAAAGGCATCGGCTTCATTCGCCAACTTCTGGGCAACATCGGCAACATCAGTGCCGGCGATTTCCTGAGCGACGGTGGCTGAGACCCTGGCAAAACCGTCCAAGCGTTTTGCCAGAACGAATGTCGCCTAGGCCCCGGCCTTGAAAGTCAGTGCCACGCCATTCATGCAGTAACGCAGGCCCGTCGGGGCCGGGCCATCCGGAAACACATGGCCAAGATGCGCATCGCAGGCGTTGCAATGCACCTCTGTGCGTTTCATGAAAAAGCTGCGATCAACGGTTTCCCCCACCATTTCTGCCGACAGGGGGGCAAAGAAACTCGGCCATCCGGTGCCGCTTTCAAACTTTGCCCCCTGATCGAACAGCGCCGCGCCGCAGCACACGCAGTGATAGGTGCCGGGGCCTGACGGAAAATCCTCGTTGCTGCCTGCGCGTTCGGTTCCGTGCTTGCGGGTCACCTTGTAGGCAAGGTCCGACAGTTGCGCGCGCCATTCGGTATCTGATTTCGTCACTTTCGTCATTCCGGGCTCCTGCAATGGTTTGTCGCTTTGCCGTCACGGCTTGCGGATATCATTTGTTGACATCATACGTAGTGTGCCGATGCGATTTCGCCAAGACATCCGGGGGCAGCAATGCTGACACTTCGAAAAGGTCGCTATGCGGCACGCATGGCTGATGGGGCGCAAGATATCGACCATGCGCAGGCGCTGCGCCATTTGTGTTTTGTCGCAAACCGGGGTCTGACGGTGGCCAGCAACCGTGATGCCGATGCCTTTGATGACCGGTGTCGTCACGTGCTGGTCGAGGACATTAAATCCAGCACTCTGGTCTGCTGTTTCCGGCTGTTGCCGCTGAAATGTGGGGCGGATATCGCCGGCAGCTATTCCGCGCAGTATTATGATCTTGTCGCCCTCTCAAGCTTTGACGGCCCGATGGTCGAGATGGGGCGCTTTTGCATCCATCCCGACTGGTCCGATCCCGATATCCTGCGCGTGGCCTGGGGCGCGATGACCCGTTTTGTCGATGAAACCGGTGTCGAGATGCTGTTTGGCTGTTCCTCGTTTGATGGCGTGGATGCCGCCCGGCATCATGATGCGCTGGCCCTGCTGAAAGATGCGCATCTTGCCCCCAAACGCTGGCTGCCGCGGGTCAAGGCGCCGCGGGTGTTCCGCTTTGCGCGCGCGTTACGGCTATTTCGCCCTGATGCCAAACGGGCGCTGGTCGGCATGCCGCCGCTGCTGCGCACCTACTTGATGATGGGGGGCTGGGTGTCTGATCATGCGGTGCTTGATCTTGATTTGAACACCCTTCACGTCTTCACCGGGCTGGAGATCTGCGCCATTCCGCCCGCCCGCGCGCGCCTTCTGCGTAGCATCGCCGGATAGCTCAAAATTCATGCGACAGGTCTGCATTGCCGCGTTGACCTTACCCGCGCGCGCGGGTACCTCCCGCCCCATCATGGCACGCGCACCCCTTTTACAGATGTCCTCCATTTCCCTGACCTTCGGGGGAAATCCGATTTTCGACGACCTTGATCTGGTTGTGCAACAGAGCGACCGCGTGGCGCTGGTGGGCCGCAACGGATCGGGCAAATCGACCCTGATGAAGGTAATGGCGGGGCTGGTAGAGGCGGATCACGGCGAATGTATCATTCCACCCGGCATCACCGTGGGCTACATGGAACAGGACCCCGATCTTTCGGAATGGGAAACGCTGGGTGACTACGCGGCCAGCCAGTTGGATCCATCGGAAAACTACCGGGTGGCCATGGTTGCCGAAGGCCTGAAGTTTCAGCCCGACATGCCGGTCGCCACTGCATCGGGCGGCGAACGCAGGCGGGCAGCCCTTGCCAAACTGATGGCCGAAGCGCCCGACCTGATGCTGCTAGACGAACCGACCAACCATCTTGATATTCAGGCAATCGAATGGCTGGAGGCGGAACTGTCGTCTACCCGCACCGCTTTTGTGCTGATCAGTCACGACCGCGCCTTTCTGCGCGCGCTGACCCGTGCCACTCTGTGGATCGACCGGGGCCAGGTCCGTCGCCGTGAAGCCGGGTTTACCGGGTTCGAGGACTGGCGCGATACGGTCTGGGCTGAAGAGGACGACGCCCGCCACAAACTGGACCGCAAGATCAAGGCCGAGGGCAAATGGGCGGTCGAAGGCATTTCCGCCCGCCGCAAACGCAATCAGGGCCGCGTCCGTGCGCTGGCTGAATTGCGCGCTGAACGCGGCTCGCAGATCAGGCGTCAGGGCGCCGCCGCGATGGAGATCGAGGCCGGCCCCACCAGCGGCAAGCGGGTGATCGAGGCGAAAGGTCTGTTTAAAGCCTTCGGTGACCAGAAGATCGTCACGGGGTTCGATCTGCGTGTGCTGCGCGGCGACCGCGTGGCCTTTGTCGGCCCCAACGGCGTTGGCAAGACGACGTTGCTGAGAATGCTGATCGGCGATCTGGCCCCCGATGCCGGGACGGTCACCCTTGGCACCAATCTTGACGTTGCGGTGTTCGACCAGACCCGGTCCGCGCTTGATCTGAACGCCAGCCTTTGGGACAACCTGACCAACGATCCGCTGATGCAGGTATCAGGGTCGTCAGACCAAGTTATGGTGCGCGGCACACCGCGCCATGTGGTGGGTTACCTCAAGGATTTCCTGTTCGACGAGCGTCAGATGCGTGCCAAGGTTGGCTCGCTGTCTGGTGGCGAAAAGGCCCGCCTGCTGTTGGCCAAGCTGATGGCAAAACCGTCGAACCTGATGATCATGGACGAGCCTACCAATGATCTGGATGTGGAAACCCTTGATCTGCTGCAAGACATCCTTGGCGATTATGACGGCACCGTCCTTTTGGTCAGCCACGACCGCGATTTCATCGACCGCATCGCCACCACCACCGTGGCGCTTGATGGTATGGGTGGCGCGCAGGCCTATCCGGGTGGCTGGTCCGATTACGTGCGCCAACGCCCCACCGCCGCCGAGGCCGCTGCCGAAAAAGCCAGTGCTGCCCGCCCGGATGGCCGCACCGGCACGAAACGCATCGAGGCGCTTAGCTTCACCGACCGCAAACGGCTTGAAGACCTGCCGGGCATCATGGAACAGCTCGAAGCCGAAATAGGCAAGGTTTCGGTGCTGCTGGAGGCCGAGGATCTGTTCACCAAGGAACCCGTCAAGTTCCGCAAGGCGTCAGAGGTGCTGGCCGACCGCCAAGCCCGGCTTGCCGCCGCAGAAGAAGAATGGCTGGCATTGGCGGAGCGTGCCTGAAATTCAGGCACGGCGCTCTGGGGATACCGCGCTTTCGTCAACTGAACGGCCGGACTGAGCAAATTCTGGCTGAAAGCAGCCGCTGCGCGCGCGGGAAGCCGCGCCAAACCTGTTACAAATCCTCAAGAGCCCGTGATGTATGCTTGAACAAGGGAACTCTTATCCCAACCTTGCGTTGTATCGACAGGCTGTATCCCTCGGTCGGTATCGATGGGTCAAGAATGGCTCAGATTTTTGGGAGAGTGAGAGCATGAAAAAATACGCACTTATTGCCGTGGCAGCATCCTTCGGCGTTCCTGCATTTGCAGGTGGTTTGACAGAAGCTGCTCCGGAGCCGGTTATCGCACCGGTCGAACAGACCGTTTTCAATGCAGGCCGTGATTGGTCAGGTGCCTATGTTGGTGCGCAACTCGGTTATGGTGACATCGACAGCAACGGCGCCGGCCTTGACGGTGACGATGTTCTGGGTGGTTTGCATCTTGGTTACCGCCGCGATTTCGGCCAGTTTGTTGGTGCAGTCGAGCTGGATCACGACTTTGCCAATATCGATCTTGATGCGCCCAATTCCGAACTGGAAAGCGTGACGCGGCTGAAGCTGATCGCAGGTGCTGATCTTGGTCAGACGCTGGTTTACGGGACGGTCGGTGCTGCATATGCCGAAGCCAACGTTGGCGGCACAAGCCTGAACGACACCGGCTATTTCATTGGTGTCGGGGCCGACTACGCGCTGAGCGATCAGTGGTCGGTTGGTGGTGAATACCTGTACCACCAATTCGATGATTTCGACAATTCCGGGGTAGATCTTGATGTTCAAACCCTGAAGGCAAAGGTTTCTTTCAGCTTCTGATCCCTCCCTCCAGAGATTGGAACCGATTGAAACCCGAAGAGGCGGCGCTCCCCCGCCGCCTCTTTCTTCTGGCTCAAACGCGTTTCATCATGGCGATATCCGCGACGTCACGCGGAGCCGCCTGATCAGCCTCCGGATCACAGCGCGCTACGTGATTGGGCTGGATCAGAAAAATCCGTCCTGCATCCTTGTTCCTTGCGCGTAACGCTCTGGCTACTACGCGCGTGTCGTGCTCGCACCCACGGGGTGGTCTGGATTGCGAAGGCTCGCATTCACAGACCGGTGCGTTTGGGGCATCGCCTTGCATGGGGCCGGATCATCACGCCCGGCCAGCTGCGACGAGCGGTATGGCTTTTCCGTAAACAAACCGGGTCGAACCGCTTAGCATTCCAAGACCATAGCCGCCGCCAGCCCCCCCTGATCAGCCCAGCGCCGCCTGCGTTTTCTTTGGCAATCCGCTGCGTATGATGCGGTAAGATATGGTCAACCGCTCTCGTAGCTCGTCATCGCTGACACGCCCCCATGGCACCCGCACCCAACTGGCGTGAAAATACGGCGCCTTTACCGCCCGCCCCATTTCGATCAGAAAACGCGCGGTATCGGCATCAGCGCATTTCACCGATACCCCCGTCCTCCATCACGCCCACCACGGCGAACATTTTGCCCCCAACCTTCCACGCGTCATGCCCACCGCCCCAGGGATCGGAAACCGCCGCTCCGGGCAGGGTGGCGCAATGGGCATTGATCAAGGCGCGGGTCATCTGTCCCTTCGTCAATCGCCGCCATCACACGATGTTACAGCCAGAAACGCTTGCGTGAAATGGCTGACACGTCCTAGCCCGGCAATCGTTAAATTGCGTATATTTATGTCATTCTACCCTATCATATCTTGATGACGGAAAAAACAAATGCGTGCCTTGAATGGGTCGACACTGTGGACGATGCTTCTGGCAGGTGCTGTCGCCACCGTAGTTTTTGATGTCTTCGGCCAAAGCCTGACGCCGATGCTGGGCTTTGCCAGCCTGGCACCTGTGCCACTGGCCAACAGTGTGATCCAGGCCCTGACCGGATCGCCCTACGAACCCGGTGCACAGTTGCTGCATTATCTCGCGGGTTTGGTCGCCTATCCGTTCGGCTGGTTGTTTATCGCCGAACCGATTGCCCGCCGCATTTCCCCCGGGTTGTCATGGTTTGCGGTGTCGATCCTGCATGGCATCTGCTTATGGGTCTTCGCGATGTACGTCGTGGCCACGCTGATCGGCGGACAGCCTGCGTTTCTTGGCTTCACCGGTATCACTTGGGTGGCGCTATTCGGCCATATCCTGTTTGCCATCGTCGCGGCCCTTGTGGTGCGCTGGCGCGATGGCAAATCCCGCAGCCTCGGCGCTGTCATCTGACACGCCCGGATCATCCGACTGATCACCCAGCAAATACCGCGGCCCGGTGCCATGCCGCCTGGCCCTGTCACCGGGGTTCCACAGGCTACAGGTGTCAAGCGACAGGCAGCCACATCCGATGCAGCCGTCCAGTTTGTCGCGCAAAGTGGTCAGCGCGGCAATCCGTGCGTCGATCGAGACCCGGAAGCCCGAGCCTATCGCCGACCAATCGGCCCGGTTCGGTGCGCGCCCCTGCGGCAACCCGGCCAGCACGTCGCGCAGCGCGGCAAGTGAAAACCCCAGCGACTGCGCGATCATCACGAAACTCAACCGCCGAATGTCGGATTTGTCATACCGCCGATGCCCGCCGGCATTTCGCAAAGGGGCCAGCAGCCCCAACGTCTCATAATGCCGGATCGCCGGCACCGACAACCCGGTGCGCGTCGCCAGATCGCCAATCGACAAGCCGCCTTTGCCCATCACATTTCCCTTGATCTAAAGTGCACTGTAGATTCTACAACCAATGCCGCATCATCACAAGGAGACGCAAGATGTCGGTAAAACTGGAACACGTGAACGTAACGGTGTCAGACCCCGCTGCCACCGCCGCCCTTTATGGCCGGCTGTTCGGATGGGATGTCCGCTGGGAGGGCGCGTCGATCCACGGCGGCCACACCGTACATGTCGGCAGCAAAGATCAATACGTCGCCCTCTATCGCGGCCCCGGCGCGCAAGCCGGTCAGCGCGACAATTACACTGCCAAAGGCGGGTTGAACCACATCGCCGTTGAAGTCGATGATCTTGACGATCTTGAACAGCGCATCAAGGCAGAAGGGCTGCCGGTCTATTCCCACGCCACCTACGAACCCGGCCGCAGGTTCTATTTCAATGATGCGGACGGGATTGAATATGAGGCGGTCAGCTATGGGTAACCGGATCATAGCGGAGTGTGAAACTGGCCGCACGAGGCCCATGTGCCAGAAAATGATGTTCCATTTGGCTTGTCCGCTTGCTCACCTCATTCGGAATGCATAGCGTAAAGTCACGTTTTTAGAGAGGATGCATTGGCACACAAGAACAAGGTTATGCGTTCGATCAACTTGGTGGGTGACCGCATCTGTGTCGATATTTTTCTCCGCCCGGATGGGACTTACGGCTTTGACGAATATCGCCGTGATCCAGAGGATACAAACGGTTGGTATTGTATAGGCCATTTTGGTGAACAGGTTTTTGAGGATGCTGACGCGGCGCTTGGCAAAGCGAAGGAGTCCGTTGTTTGGCTCGCTGGCCAACCGTAGGATTTCCGCAAAGCGGACCGCCGCGATCCCGCCGACTGAACCCGCACCGCGCCCTAGACAGGCCACGGCCAGCGGCCCGGGCAGCGCTTGCCCGCCCCATGGGCAGTTGCTTTGGTGACCCCGGCGCGACGATCGGGGTCGCCCTAACCTGGCACCACAAAGCAATGACCACATATTGCAGAGCGCCTTCCTGCGGGCATGTGTTGCTCTGTGTTCCGCGAGGGGCGACGGCCGGATTTGCCCCGCACAGGCCGAACTCAAACCGCAACACGCCCCACCACCGCAACAACTCTTGCCAAAAGCCCGCCCGTTATGCTAGCCCAATGCCCATGAAGAACACGGGCATCGCAATCATCTGCTGCATTACCTGCTGACATCTGTCACGCGGGCCCATCTTCAATTTCCCAAAGAAAGACGAAGTTGATAGACCCGCGCGGGAACTACGCGTCGATTGAATTTGGGTAAAGACATGGTCACGATCAAACTGCACAACACCAAGACGCGGGCGAAGGACGTCTTCACCCCGATCGATCCGAAAAACGTGCGCATGTATGTCTGCGGCCCCACCGTCTATGACCGCGCCCATCTGGGCAACGCCCGGCCCGTGGTGGTGTTCGACGTGCTTTATCGGTTGCTCCGCTATGTCTACGGGCCGGATCACGTCACCTACGTGCGCAATTTCACCGACGTTGACGACAAAATCAACGCCGAGGCCCTGCGTCGCCAACAGAAAGGCGCCCCCGGCACGCTGGAGGAATTGATCGCCGAACGCACCGAAGAAACCATCAGCTGGTATCACGCCGACATGGACGCGTTGGGAGCATTGCGCCCCAATCACGAGCCGCGCGCGACGCAGTTCATTGATGAGATGAAGGACATGATCCAGATTCTCATCGATAAGGGCAATGCTTATGTGGTGCACGATGGATCAAACAATCCGCCACACCAGTATGTGCTTTTTGACCGAGAGACTCGCAACGCGACGCACACGCTTTTCGACGTGGAATCTTATCCGCCGTATGGTCAGCTTTCCGGTCAATCCGCAAAGCAAATGATAGCAGGATCAAGAGGAGAGAAAGCCCCACATAAGCGAAATCCTACAGATTTTGTTTTATGGAAGCCATCGAGCGATCAGGAACCCGGTTGGGACAGTCCCTGGGGGCGTGGCCGACCGGGTTGGCATATTGAATGTAGCGCGATGGCCCACAAGTTGCTTGGCGAAAGTTTCGACATCCACGCAGGTGGTATCGACCTGCTGTTCCCCCACCACGAAAACGAACTGGCCCAAAGCACCTGCGCCCACCCCCACGGCGGCTTCGCCAACGTCTGGATGCACAACGAAATGCTGCAGGTCGAGGGCAAGAAGATGTCCAAGAGCCTGGGCAATTTCTTCACGGTCCGGGATTTGCTGGATCAGGGCGTGCCGGGGGAAGTGATCCGGTTTGTGTTGTTGGGGACGCACTATGGGAAGCCGATGGATTGGACGAAGGAGAAAGTCAATGAAGCGCAAAGCGATCTTGGGCAATGGCGAGCCTTTACGCGTGATTTAGCACCTACATACGTAGCACCGGAAGTCATCGAAGTATTGGCGAACGATCTCAACACCTCAGGGGCAATCACGGCGTTAAGAGCACTTGCAAAAGCTGGTCGTTTTGGTGAACTAAAGGCTTCGGCGGGCCTTTTGGGCATGTTGGAAATGCCCGAGGAAGATTGGTCGATGGGCTACTCATACGCCCCTAAGACGGGTAAAATGACTGTGCTACTGGCGGGATCTGCCTTCGGGCAAGACTGGCTGGAAATTTTGTTGAAAGACCAATTGAGGCAGGCACGAACAAATAAGGACTTTGAGCGTGCTGACACTATAAGGAACGGCCTCGTCGCGGCAGGGGTACGCGTTGTGCTTTCCACCGACAGTGTGGAGTTGACAGCAATGCCGAACTTTGATCCGAAAAACTGGAGGAGATAAGTTGATCCTCCACTCATCAAAACATCGCAGCGCCCGCCCCGTGGGGGCGGTTCGGGCGCTGCCCGGTCATAAGGACCGGGTAAGAAGTACTCCCGCAGCCCCGGACTTGATCCGGGGCCTCACCTCCCTCCAACAGACCTCGGATCAAGTCCGGGGCTGGACCACTGCATTGGCCAAAACATGACCCGCGAACCCCTCTCCCTGTTCGACACCACTCTGCGCGATGGCCAGCAGACGCAGGGCGTCCAGTTTTCCACCGCTGAAAAGCGCCAGATCGCCCATGCCCTCGACGCCCTCGGTGTCGATTACATCGAAGGCGGCTGGCCCGGTGCCAACCCGACGGATTCCGAATTTTTCGCCAGCCCCCCGCAAACCCGCGCTACAATGACGGCGTTCGGGATGACCAAACGGGTAGGGCGTTCCGCCGACAACGATGATGTCCTGGCCGCCGTTCTGGACGCCCAAACCCCTGCCGTCTGTCTGGTGGGCAAAACGCATGATTTCCACGTCAGCACAGCGCTGAACGTAACGCTCGATGAAAACCGCGAGGCGATTGCTGCCTCCGTCGCCCACCTCAAATCGAAACACCGCGAGCCGCTGTTTGACGCCGAACACTTTTTCGACGGCTACCGCGCCAACCCAGATTATGCGCTGTCGTGCCTGCACGCCGCCTACAGCGCGGGTGCCAGATGGATCGTGCTATGCGACACCAACGGCGGCACGCTGCCCGCTGAAATCGGCCGCATAACTGCAGAAGTCATCGCCTCCGGCATTCCCGGTGCACACATCGGCATCCATTGCCATGACGATACCGGCAATGCCGTTGCCAATTCCCTCGCCGCCGTCGACGCCGGTGCGCGTCAGATCCAAGGCACCCTGAACGGCCTTGGCGAGCGGTGCGGCAATGCCAACCTGATTACCCTGATCCCGACGCTGTTGCTGAAATCCCCCTACAAAGAGCAGTTTCAGACCAACGTCACCGAAGAGGCGCTGAAAAACATCACCCGCACCAGCCGGATGCTCGATGATATCCTGAACCGTGTGCCACAGCGGGCGGCGCCTTATGTCGGGGCATCGGCCTTCGCCCACAAGGCGGGGCTGCACGCGAGTGCCATCCTGAAAGACCCCACCACCTACGAACACATCCCCCCCGAATGCGTCGGCAACGCCCGGGTCATCCCGATGTCAAACCAAGCCGGCCAATCCAATCTGCGCGCACGCCTTGTCGCCGCTGGCCTTGAAGTGGCGGCAAATGACCCCCGCCTTGGCCGCATTCTGGAGGTGATCAAGGACCGCGAGGATCAGGGCTATGCGTATGACAGTGCGCAAGCCAGTTTCGAGTTGGTCGCCCGGGCCGAACTTGGCCTGCTGCCGGAATTTTTCGAAGTGAAACGCTACCGTGTCACGGTGGAGCGACGCAAGAACAAGTACAACCGCATGGTCAGCCTGTCGGAAGCGGTCGTTGTGGTGAAAATCGGCGGCAAGAAGATGCTGTCGGTATCCGAATCGATGGATGAGGACGGCACCGACCGCGGCCCAGTCAACGCGCTCGCCAATGCGCTGGCGAAAGATCTGGGGCCATGGCAGGCGGTGATCGACGACATGAAGCTGGTTGATTTCAAGGTCCGTATCACCAATGGCGGCACCGAAGCGGTCACCCGCGTGATCATCGACAGCGAAGACGCGCAAGGCCGCCGCTGGTCTACCGTCGGGGTTTCGGCCAACATCGTCGATGCCAGTTTCGAGGCGCTGCTGGATGCGATCAACTGGAAACTGATCCGCGACGTCGGCGAACCAACGTCGGGCACGCCGTGACTGTAGCTGCCTGCGCGGCCCTTGTCGAACGCGGCGATCCGGATCGTTTTGCGGCCACCATGGCAGCCCCGTTGCCCGCCCGCGAAACCCTGTTCCCGCTTTACGCCTTCAACCTTGAAGTTGCCCGCGCGCCGTGGGTAACGCAAGAGGCCCTGATCGCAGAGATGCGCCTGCAGTGGTGGCGTGATGTGGTGGCGAACCCGGCGTCCGGTGCGGCGTTGGCGCATGAGGTGGCCGGGCCGTTGCATGCGGTCATCCACGGCAAGAACCTGGCCGTAGCCACGCTTGACCGCCTGATCGTCGCCCGCCGCCGGGATATCGGGCATCAGCCGTTCGCCTCTGACGCAGAGCTTGCCGCCTATCTGAACGACACCGGTGCCGCCATGATGTGGCTTGCCGCGAAAGCCCTCGGCGCGCCGGATGCTGCCGAACCGGCCGCTCGTAGCGCGGGTTGGGCCACGGCACTGGCCAGCTATCTGCGCGCGGTACCCGACCTGACAGCGCGGGGCAGGGTCCCGTTGCCCGACACCAGCGCGCAGGCCATAGCAACCCTTGCCCAAACCGGCCTTGTGCGCTTGCGATCTGCCCATGCCGCACGCGCCACCATCCCCGCAGCAGTCGCCCCGGCGCTCTTTCCCGCGTGGCAGACCCAAGCCCTGCTGCGCCTTGCCGCCAAAGACCCGGCGCGAGTGTTTGACGGCACCCTGCACCAATCCGAATTTGCCCGCCGTGGCGGCCTTGCGTGGCGCGGATTGACCGGACGCTGGTAGCGGCACCCGGCAGTCACGAAATCCGGACCTGCAAACCCAGCGAAAATCTGGTACAGTTTCGGGACTGGACGCAAGTAATCCGCCTTCCCATGGTGCAAGGAAAAAAGGATACGCAGATGTCAAATGACGGCTACAATCTGTTCTGCCCCATCTCCAAAGCCTGCGAATTGCTGGAACCGCGCTGGACGCTGCTTGTGTTGGGTGAAATGTGGTCAGGCTCCACCCGGTTCAACGAGATCAGGCGCGGGGTGCCGGGCATGTCGCCGACGCTGTTGTCCAAGCGCCTGAAAGAGATGGATCAGAATGGGCTGATCCATCGCACCGAAAACCGTGTTACGGGCGACATTACTTACCGGTTGACCCCGATGGGGCAGGACCTGCAACCGATCGCACTGGCGTTGGGGAAATGGGCGAACCGGCATATCGATGCCGAAGTGACGCTGGAAAATCTGGATGCGCAGTTGCTGATGTGGAACATGCGGCGCAAGATCCAGACCGCTGGCTGGTCTGCGACGCGTCACACCGTCATTCAGTTTACCTTTCCCGAACTGCCAGACCACCGGCAGAGTTACTGGCTGGTATCCAAGCCGGGGTCATATGTCGATCTGTGCGCGGATGATCCGGGGCATGATGTCGATCTTTACGTAACCGCCGATCTGAAGGCGATGACGTCGGCGTGGATCGGTTTCACCAACCTCGCGGCCGAAGTGGCGTGCGGAAAGATAACGCTGATCGGGACCGCACTCTGGCGCAGACCATGTCCAGCTGGATGGTGCAAAGCGCCTTCGCTATGGCCTGACGCCCGGCAAGTTTCCGCCGTTTGTCGCGGCTCAGGTACAGCTTCTACACTGGAACCCCAGCCGCCGTGTCGGGCAAACTGATCTCGGAAGCGGCCCTTCGACATGATGTCGGTTGCGCGCGGTTCTGCATTGGCCCGCGCCTTTTGCCGGGGTCGATGCCGTTCAAGACGAAGCACATTGAGATCTGGTCAGGCCAGATTCTTAGCCCACAGAATGGAGATGCATTATGTCCCAAACACAAACCGCCCCGGCAACTCTTACCGTCCCGGACCTTGGCGCATTGAAAACCCGCCAGCAGGCGGCATGGTCCTCGGGCGATTACGCAGTCGTGGGAACCACCCTGCAGATCGTCGGCGAAAGCCTGTGCGAAGCGATGGATCTGCGATCCGGCGCCAAGGTTCTGGATGTAGCCGCCGGCAATGGTAATGCCACCTTGGCCGCCGCACGCAGGTGGTGCGATGTCACGTCAACCGACTATGTGCAAAGCCTGCTTGATCACGGCAAGGCCCGCGCAGCGGCCGAAGGGCTGAAGGTAACGTTCCAGACCGCCGACGCCGAAAATCTGCCGTTCAAGGATGCAAGTTTCGATGCTGTGGTATCAACCTTCGGTGTGATGTTCACGCCTGACCAGGATAAGGCCGCCGCGGAACTTCTGCGCGTCTGCAAGCCGGGCGGCAAGATCGGCCTTGCCAACTGGACACCGGACAGCTTCATCGGGCAGGTGTTCAAGACCCTTGGCAGCCACATCCCACCGATGGCCGGGGTGAAATCCCCCGCGGCATGGGGCACCGAGGTGCGACTGCAAGAGTTGTTTTCCATGGGCGGTTCGGTGAAGGCAACGCAGCAGATGTTTACCTTCCGCTATAAGTCGCCTGCGCATTTTGTGGATGTGTTCCGGACCTGGTATGGCCCTGTGCATAAGGCGTTTGCCGCATTGCCAGATCCGCAGAAAGCTGTGCTGGAAAATGATCTTATCATGCTGATCAACCGGCTGAACCGCGCCAAAGACGGCACCATGGTGCTGCCAAGCCCGTATCTTGAGGTGGTCATCACCAAGAACTGACACCAAGCGGCGGGTCATCATTGGGGGCAGGGCATTCACGTTCTGCCCCTGTCCGCAGGCTTTGCGCAAGACTGTGGTATGGCGCTGCGGTCGGTATACGTGTCACTCAGCCGGTCTGGCATCCTTTACCCGCATGGCAAGCCAGATCAACGCCCCGCCGGCCAGCGCCAGGAACGGCAGCATCGCCAGATTGACGGCATGCCATCCTTCCTGAACAGTGCCGCCTGCGCAATTCATCAATCCCCCCGATGAGATTGACGCCAGCGTCACCCCGCCGAACACGATCAGATCGTTCATGCCCTGCATCCGGCCCTGCTCTTGCGGCGTGTGCGATCCGGCCAGCATCGTCGTGGCCCCGATGAAGCCAAAGTTCCAGCCCAGCCCCAGCAGGATCAATGCGCCAAAGAAATGCGGCAGCGTGACGCCGGAAAACGCAACCACGCCTGCACCGGCCAGAATCGCCAGCCCGATGGCCATCACCCTTTCCACCCCGATGCGCGCGATGATATGCCCGGTAAAGAACGACGGCGCGTACATCGCCAGAACATGTGCAGTCACCACGTCTGCGGCATCGCTTTTCGCAAACCCGCACCCCACCACGGCCAGCGGCGACGATGTCATCACGAGGTTCATCAGCGCATAGGACACCGTCGCCACAATCACCGCAACCGCGATGCGCGGCGTACGGATCAATTGCAACCGCGACCGCCCGCTTTCCGTGCCGGCAACCACAGGTGGCGGCTTGGGAATGTCGAGCAGCAGGAACAGGAATATGCCGACCGCGTTCAACGCGATCACCGCCAGATAGGTCCCCAGAAACGGGATGACCATGCCCTCGACGGTGACTTTGACCAGTTGCGGCCCGATCACCGCCGACAGCAGGCCCCCCGCCATCACATAGGATATCGCTTTCGGCCGGAATGCATCCGACGCCGTGTCCGACGCGGCGAACCGGAAAAATCCCTGCGCTGACATGTAAATGCCGGTGAACAGCGCACCGGTCAGGAAGGCAGCAAAGGAATGATTGATCAATCCCCAGGCCCCGATGCTGGCGCCAATCATGCCCCCCAATGCCCCGACAGCGAAACCGGCACGGCGCCCGTATCGCTGCATGAAGGCCGAAAGCGGCGTCGCGGTCAGCATAGAGCCGATCACCATGCACGAAATCGGCAGTGTCGCCCAACACGGGTTGGACGCCAGCGTTTGCCCCGCAAGCCCGGCGATGATGAACACCATCGGCAACTGCGCGCCAAGAATGGCCTGTGCGGCAACCAGCACCCAGACGTTGCGGCGGGCTTTGGCATCGTCGGCGGGAAGGGGGTGGGTCTGGGTCATCCGCAATGGGTAGGGCGGTGACCTGACCGCTTCAAGCGCAAAATGCTGGGCCAGACTGGCATTGCGTTTCGGGTCAGGCTAAGTCAGTGGCTCGCGACGGAGGTGTCGAATGCCGGGCCGGATCATCATGTCGGATGCTTGCGTGGCAGAAGGGGCAGCCTGGCTGGCAGCACATGACGCACGGTTTGGCGGCGCTTTGGCGAAAACCGGCCCGCTGCCTTTGCGCCTGAAAGCGGGTGGCTTTGCGTCGCTGTTCGATGCGATTGTCGGCCAGCAAGTATCGGTCGCCTCGGCCAATGCGATCTGGTCCCGGCTCGAAAGTGCCGGAATGACCCACCCGGATGCGGTTGCCCGAACGTCGGAGGATACGCTGCGATCCCTTGGTCTTTCGCGCCAGAAGGCTCGCTATGCCCGCGCATTGGCAGAGGCAGCGATTGATTTTGAGGCGCTGGCGCGGATGCCAAACGAGGATGTCATTGAAACGTTGGTAGCCGTGCCGGGGATCGGGCGATGGACGGCCGAGATTTATGCAATGTTCGCGCTGGGGCGGGCCGATGTCATCGCGGCAGGCGATCTTGCACTGCAAGAGGCGGCAAAAGACCTGTTCGGGCTGCAGACGCGCCCGACCGAGAAACAACTTCGGGCGATGGCGGAACACTGGTCGCCGTGGCGATCAGTTGCGGCGCGGTTGCTTTTTTCGTACTACCGTGTGGTAAAATCGCGTGGGGGCATCAGGTGACCAATGGTTTGAAATTCAAGCGCCGTGCGGCGAAATCCGGCGCGGCCCGGTCAATCGTGGTGTTCGTGCACGGCTATGGTGCTGATGGCGGCGATCTGCTGGGGCTTGCCGATGTGCTGGCACCGCATCTGCCTGATACGATGTTTTATGCCCCCGACGCGCCGCAGGCCTGCGCTGGCAATGCCTTTGGGTATCAGTGGTTTCCGATCCCCTGGCTCGACGGATCGTCCGAAGTGGCGGCGGCCGAGGGGCTGGCGGTTGCGGCGGACGCTCTGAATGCTTTCCTCGACGCTTGTCTGGCAGAGGCTGGCTTGACCGACGCCGATCTGGCACTGGTCGGCTTTTCGCAAGGAGCGATGATGAGCCTGCATGTTGCCCCCCGCAGGGCGCAGGCCGTGGCGGCGGTGGTCGCGATTTCCGGGCGGCTGCTCGCGCCCGAGGCGCTGGCAGGTGCGCTGGTCGTCAGGCCGCCGGTGTTGCTGATCCACGGCGATCAGGACCCTGTCGTCCCGTTTGACAGCATGGCGGCGGCAGGTGACGTGCTGGTGGAAAACGGTTTTGAAACCTATGGCCATGTCATGAGAGGCACCGGCCACGGCATCGCCAATGACGGCTTGAGTGCCGCATTAGGCTTCCTGAATGACAGGCTTGCGCATCCGGCCGGACATTCGCCTTAACTGCGTCCAGCCTTAGCCAGATAAGCGGCACAGCCGGTCAAGGCGGCAAAGTCATCCTCGACAACGCTGACCGAGAAATCCTTGACCAGCAGATCAACCCGGCGCGGTTCGCGAAACGCTTTTTCAAGCCCGTAGGTCGCAAAATGCGGCGTCATGGCACGTGACATGCCGCCGATCAGATAGATGCCGTCATAGGGCAGGTGGATCAGCGCCAGATCCGCCAGTGTCTGCCCCAATATCCGCACGTATAACCGGGCGGCGTGGCCGGCAACCGGGTCGCCGGCGTCAAGGGCTGCCAGCACTTGCGCCGACGTCAGTTCGGCCTGTATCCCGGCCTCGGCAGCAGCGAAGGCATAAAGATTGACCAGACCACGCCCGGCAAGCACCTCCTCAACCCCGGCATGCGGCACCTCGCCCGCAGCGGCAAGGCGCGTCTCGATAAAGCGGACAAGTGCGAGATCCTCGCCGTTGCGCACCGGCAGATTGACATGGCCACATTCCGACGGCGGCACGACACGGCCTGCGGGCGTATTGTGAACCGGGGCCGCGTTCACACCAGTGCCCAAACCTACAACCAGCATAGATGCGCCCGGCTTTGCGGGGCCCGCAATCACGGTACGGACGAAATGCGGCGCAAGGTAACCAAGCGCCTGACCCTGCGCCTGCAGATCATTCAGGATGGCGACGTTCGTAGCCCCGGTGGCGCGGCTGACGCGCACGCTGTCGATGATCCATGGCTGACCATGTTCGTCAAAGAGATTGGTCATCATGACCGCGCCGTCTTGCACCGGGCCGGCCCCGGCAACGCAGGCTCCGTCCAGACAGGTCAGCCCTTCCTGGTCCATGTAGCGGGACAGCACGGCGTCGATGCCGGTGAAGTCCTCGTTGCGAAACTTGGCGACGCTGTCTTGCCGCACAACCGCACCATCGGCCAAAGCGACGCGCGTGTTGGTTCCGCCTATATCGGCGACAAGGGCAGGGGTGGCGGGCATCGCAGTCTCCGTCATCGCGCGAGGGCGCGTTTCAGGGCGTGATAGGATGCTTTCGGGGTGCGCTTCAAGCTATCGAAATCAACATGCACCAGACCAAAGCGTTTTTCATAGCCTTCGGCCCATTCATAATTGTCCATAAGCGACCAATAGAAAAAACCTTTCACATTCGTGCCGTCTGCAATGGCGCGCCGTGTGGCATCAAGATGGCCGAACAGATAATCCTCGCGCACGGCATCCTGCACGGCACCGTTCAGCAATTCGTCGGCATTGGCCATGCCGTTTTCGGTCACATAGATCGGCAGATCGCCTACGTAATCTCGCGCCATCCGGGTCAGGAACCCATGCAGGCCTTCGGGGTAAACTTCCCACCCCATCTGGGTTTTCGGCAAGGGGCCGGGCACATCACGCAGACTTGGCCATGGCGTGCCGGGCGCATCGGCGAGGATGTGGCGGGTGTAGTAATTGACACCCAGCCAATCAAGGCGCTGCCCGATGGTTGGCATATCCGCCTGCCAGTTTTCCGGCATATGCGGGCCAAGCCCTGCCATCACTTCGGCCGGGTAGGTGCCTTTGGTGATGCCTTCGATGAACCAGCGGTTGAAGATGCCGTCCCACGTGGCCGCCGCCCGCGTGTCGCCAGCACTGTCGGACGCGGCTGTCGCGTGATCAAAGTTCAGCACGATACCCAGGTTCGGCTGACCAAAGCTGCGCAACCGTTCAACCGCAGCCCCATGCGCCAGCAGCACATGGTGCATGGCGCGCGCGGTTGCCCGAATGTCGCGGTGCCCCGGCGCATGCACGCCCATGAAATGCGACAGCCAGGCCACGCACCACGGCTCGTTTATGGTGGCGGTGGTGGCGACACGGTCGCCGATCTTGCGGCTGATCACCTCGGCGAAATCGGCGAACCAATGCGCCACATCGCGGTTCGCCCAGCCCCCCAGATCAGCCAGCGCCGAAGGCATTTCCCAGTGATACAGGGTCTGGAACGGCTGCAAGCCGCGTTCAAGCATGCCATCGACGAGACGGTCATAGTAGGCAAGCCCCTCGGGGTTGACGGCGCGCCCGTCAGGCATCACCCGCGCCCAGGATGTGGAAAAGCGGTAGCCATCGAAATTGCCGTCCCGCAGCAGATCAAGATCCTGTGGCCAGCGCTGGTAATGATCACAGGCAACGCGGCCATCCTCGGCGCGCACGACATTGCCGGGGGTGGCTGCGAAGGTGTCCCAATGGGTCGGACCCGCGCCGCCATGCCCGTGCCCCTCGATCTGGTAGGCGGCGGTGGCGGCCCCGAAAACAAAGCCATCGGGAAAATCTTGGCGCGTCAGTTTCATTGGCGTGGTCCGCTTGAGGGGGGGGGTTACTAAGACGCGTTACTTGGACGGGGTGGGGCCGGTGGATTGGCCGATGATCAGTTCCGCCTCCAGCAGGCGGGTTTGGGGCGGCTGGCCGGGATTTGCGATCAGATCAAGCAGCATCTCGGCGGCCTGCCGCCCGGCTTCGCGCACCGATGACCGGGTCGCCGTATAGATCGGCACGTCTTCGCCATTGCGAAGATAGCTCAGTTCATCGTCATGAATGATGATCGACACATCGCGCCCGGGCTTCAGACCAAGTTCATCCAGCGCGCGCCGCACACCCAATGCGGAAATCATCGATGACACAAGGAACGCTGTCGGCGGGTTGCCTTGGCCCAGCATCTGGCAGGCCGCGCGAAAGCCGCGCCCCTCGGTCATTTCATCCGAAAACATCAGTGCTGGATCGGGTGCTATGTCGCGGCTGGTCAAAGCATCCACATAGCCCGTGCGGCGCCGGATCGCGAAATCCATGTATTCCAGACCATTGATCAATGCGATGCGCCGGTGACCCAGATCCAGTAGAAACTCGGTCGCACGCTGAAAAGCACGCCGGTTGTTCACATCAAGCCAGGAATAGGGTTGCCGGGTGCCAGTGGCGCGGCCATGCACCACAAAGGGCAGGCCCACCTCATGCAACAGCGCGATGCGCGGATCATCAAGCCGGGGGGCATGCACGATGATGCCGTCCACCGTACCGCGCGACTTCAGATCGCGGTAGGCCTGCGCTTCCTGATCATCGGGCACCACGGACAGCACCATGTCATAGCCGTGGCGCGAATACGTCTCACCCGCACCGGCGATGAAATCGGCAAACACCGGGTTGACGATTTCATGCTTGGTGGCAATCGGGATCACGTGGCCCACTGTCATCGCCCGGCCGGTCGCCAGCCGTATGGCCCGGGTATTGGGTTGGTAATTGTGCCGTTTCGCCGCCGCCATCACCCGTTCCCGGGTGACTTCATTCACCTCCGGGTAGCCGTTCAACGCCCGGCTGACGGTGGTTGGCGACAAGCCAAGATTGGTCGCCAATTCTCGGAGGTTCATGCGGCGAGGCTTCCAAAACGGTTTCAATCGCTCAAGACATTAGCCAGCAAAGCCGTGCAGGTCAAAGGGGAATGACGGGTTCCATAGACGTTTCCGCAGGTGCTTGGGTGCAAAAGTTGGGCGATTTGCGAAGGCTGGCTCCACTTTGGATTGACTTGAATCAGGTGATCGGCAAATGTCCCTAATCCAAAGCGGTTTGGAATTGATTCTGAATGCGCTTGGGCAGAAACCGTCGCAGGGCGGACCAATCGGGAGGATCATCCATGAAATCCAGACTTTTCCTGAGTGCTGCGGCACTTGCATTGGTTTCAGGCAGCGCGTTCGCGCAGGACCTGAAATTTCCGGTCGGCGAGGGCGCCTTCAACTGGGACAGCTACAAGGCCTTCGACGAGGCTTTCAATCTTGACGGCCAGGCGATCACCATGTTCGGCCCGTGGCGTGGCGAGGATCAGGCGTTGGTCGAGTCCATGCTGGCGTATTTCACTGCGGCCTCCGGGGTTACAGTAAGTTACTCGTCATCGGAAAATTATGAACAGCAGATCGTCATCGACACGCAGGCGGGCAGCCCGCCCGACATTTCGGTACTGCCACAGCCCGGCCTGATTGCAGATCTGGCGTCGAAAGGTCTGATCGCGCCGCTGGGGGCTGAAACCGAGGCGTGGCTGGCCGAAAACTACGCCGCCGGCCCAAGCTGGGTTGGCTTGGGCACCTATGCCGGTGCCGATGGTGCGGCAGCCCTTTACGCGTTCCCCTACAAGATCGACGTGAAGTCGCTGGTCTGGTATTCGCCCGACAACTTCGCCGATGCCGGCTATGAAGTGCCTGAAACAATGGAAGACCTGAAGGCGCTGACCGACAAGATCGTTGCCGATGGTGGCACTCCCTGGTGCATCGGTCTGGGATCAGGCGGCGCAACCGGATGGCCCGCGACAGACTGGGTCGAGGACATGATGCTGCGCACGCAGTCGCCCGAAACCTACGACAAATGGGTCAAGCACGAGATCGCCTTCAACGACCCGGTGGTGGTGGCTGCGATCGACGAATTCGGTGCGTTCGCCAAGACTGACGCCTATGTTGCCGGTGGTGCTGCCGCCGTTGCATCGACCGACTTCCGCGATAGCCCGAAGGGTCTGTTTTCGTCACCACCGCAGTGCTACATGCACAAGCAGGCGTCGTTCATCCCGTCGTTCTTCCCCGAAGGCACCGAAGTGGGCACTGATGCCGACTTCTTCTACTTCCCGGCCTATGCGGGCAAGGATCTGGGCAAACCGGTTCTGGGTGCGGGCACGCTGGCCTTCATTACCAAGGACGGCGAAGGCGCGCGCGCCTTCATCGAATGGCTGAAGACGCCGATCGCGCATGAGGTCTGGATGGCGCAGTCGGGTTTCCTGACGCCGCTAAAATCGGTAAACGCCGAGCTGTACGGCAACCCGTCGTTGAAAAAGCAGGGCGAAATCCTGCTGAACGCAACGACTTTCCGCTTTGACGGATCCGATCTGATGCCGGGCGCTGTTGGGGCTGGCACGTTCTGGACCGGCATGGTCGACTATACCGGTGGCAAGACGGCGCAGGAAGTGGCCGACACCATCGACGCCTCATGGCCCAAGTAAGCCATCATACGACTGCCAGGCGCGGGTGGGGCCGCGCCTGACGGGTTAAGGCGATTTCCGAGAAGTGGGAACCAGTTGTCGGAAAAAAATCGCGTAAAACCAAAGCCTTAAAGCGGCCATGCGATTCAGGATGACTGCAAACCGCTTTTAGGTACGGTCTGGTCTTGGGAGGGGCACATGAATCCGGCATTTCAGGCATTGCTGACAATTGTCATCGGCGTTGGTGGCTGTGTTGGCTACTTTTACCTGTCGAACCTGTTTCTGGACAAAGTTCTTTTCCCGCTGAAGGGCGAGAATATCGGCCGCAACATCACTCGCGCCAATATGATCAGGCCGTGGCTGTTCCTGCTGCCCGCCCTGGTCGCATTGGGGCTTTATCTGGCCTATCCGGTGTTCGCGACGGCATGGTTGTCGGTGCATCGGCAACTGGGGGGCGGCAACAGCGAATTCGTCGGATTTGCCAATTACTTGCAGATGTTTTCCGAAGGCAAATTCTGGGAATCCATGAAGAACAACATGATATGGCTGCTGGTTGTGCCTGCCATGTCTACCGCGTTCGGGGTTCTGGCCGCACAACTGACCGACCGCATCTGGTGGGGCAATATCGCGAAATCGCTGATCTTCATGCCGATGGCAATCTCGTTTGTCGGTGCCTCGGTGATCTGGAAACTGATCTATGACACGCGGCCGATCGAACAGGCCCAGATCGGCCTGCTGAACGCGATCTGGCTGCAGCTTGGTGGCGGGTTCTGGTCGGTTGTGGTCGTGAAGGTGTTGCCGGCGCTGACGGTGGCGGCGCTGGCGTTTTGCATCGTCTGGGTTTTGTGGCTGGTCGGTCGGCCGCTGATGCAACAGGCTGGCGGATCGCTCTGGGCTATCGTGGCGCGGCTCGCGGCCATGTTGATCGGCGGCTGGATGGTCTATGTGCTGGCAACCTGGGTGGTCGGCATCATCTCGGCCGACCTGCGTTATGGTCAGGCGCAAACATGGCTGACCATACCGTTCTGGAACAACTTCTTCCTGATGATCGTGCTGGTCTGGATTCAGACCGGCTTTGCGATGGTCATCATCTCGGGGGCGCTGCGCGGCGTGCCAGAAGAAACCATCGAGGCGGCAATTCTGGATGGGGCCAGCCCGTTTCAGGTGTTCTTCCAGATCAAAGTGCCGCAGATCATGGGCACCATCGTCGTGGTCTGGACCACCATCACCATCGTGGTGTTGAAGGTGTTCGACATCGTTCTGGCCATGACCAACGGCCAATGGGAAACGCAGGTGCTGGCCAATTACATGTTCGACAAGCTGTTCCGCGCCAATGACTGGGGTGTCGGGTCGGCGTCGGCAATGATCATCATGCTGCTGGTGACGCCGATCCTGATCTGGAACGTCTACAACGCCCGCAAAGAAATGCGCTGAGGGGGACCACCATGGACAATATCGCAGGAACCAAATCCTCGCTGACCTGGGCGGTTCATATCTCGGTCATTCTGTTGGTTGCCCTTTGGGTGTTCCCGACCTTCGGCCTGCTGGTGTCGTCGTTCCGGACCGGCGATCAGATTTCGGGGTCGGGCTGGTGGCGCGCGCTGACCACGCAAGAGCAGCAACTGCCCGCCGTTCGGGTGGAAGGCGACGAGGTCGCCAAGGACGGCGTCTTTGTCATTGAGGGCAGCATGTTCTCGAACGCCGGCACCAATGTCAGTCGCTGGGGGACCAGTTCGAAAGACACCGCTGCCTATGCGGCAGGCGAAACCGCGGCACTGGCAGACGGGCAAAGCCTGACCGTGCAGGCCGACGGCAGCTACGTGCTGTCGTCCCCCGCCAGCATGGCCGATGCCCGCCCGCCACGCATCTTTGCAACCGCCACCACGCCGCCGGAATTCACGGTGAATAATTATCGCACCATCCTGTTCAATCCAGAAGCCGGGCAATCGGTGGGGCAGGCGTTCCTGAACACGATGACAGTGGCCATTCCTGCGACGCTGATCCCGATTCTGATCGCGGCCTTCGCGGCCTATGCGCTGGCGTGGATGGATTTCCCGGGCCGCGCCTTGCTGGTGGCCGCAGTGGTGGGGTTGCTGGTGGTGCCGTTGCAACTGGCGCTGATCCCGCTTTTGCAGTTTCACAATGCCATTGGCATCGGCAAAGGCTATCTGGGCATCTGGCTGGCGCATACCGGGTTTGGCCTGCCGCTGGCGATTTACCTTTTGCGAAACTACATGGTCGGCCTGCCAAAAGACATCATCGAAAACGCCAAGGTGGACGGTGCGACCGATTTCCAGATTTTCACCCGGATCGTGCTGCCACTGTCATTTCCCGCACTTGCGTCATTCGCCATCTTCCAGTTTTTGTGGACATGGAATGACCTGCTGGTGGCACTGGTTTTCCTTGGCACCGGCGATGATCAACTGGTGCTGACTGGCAGTCTGGTGAACCTGATGGGATCACGCGGCGGCGACTGGGAGATTTTGTCAGGCTCTGCCTTCGTGTCGATCGCGGTGCCCTTGGCGGTATTCTTCGGCCTGCAGCGATACCTCGTGCGCGGCTTGCTGTCGGGATCGGTGAAGTGAGCGATATGAAACCCCTGACACGCACCCTATTGGCCGCCGATCCGGACTGGTGGCGCGGCGCGGTGATCTACCAGATCTATCCGCGCAGCTATCAGGACAGCAATGGCGACGGCATCGGCGATCTGGCGGGGATCGTCACGCGCCTGCCGCATATCGCAGCTCTTGGCGCAGATGCGATCTGGATCAGCCCGTTCTTCACCTCGCCGATGAAGGACTTCGGCTATGACGTGTCGGATTACTGCGATGTTGACCCCATGTTTGGCACCTTGGCCGACTTTGACGCGGTGGTGACGGCTGCGCATGATCTGGGCCTTCGCGTGATGATTGATCTGGTCCTGTCGCACACTTCGGACGTGCATCCGTGGTTCGTGCAAAGCCGCGCCAACCGGACGAATGCGCGCGCCGACTGGTACGTCTGGGCTGACCCCAAGGGCGATGGCACGCCGCCGAACAACTGGTTGTCGATCTTTGGCGGCTCTGCTTGGTCATGGGACGGGCGGCGCGAGCAGTATTACTTGCACAACTTTCTGACCTCGCAGCCCGATCTGAACTTCCACTGTGATGCGGTGCAAGATGCGTTGCTGGATGTGGCGCGGTTCTGGTTGAAGCGGGGGGTGGACGGGTTCCGGCTGGACACCATCAATTTCTATTTCGCCGACAAGTATCTGCGCGACAATCCGGCCCTGCCGCCCGCACTGCGCAACAATTCCATCGCACCAGCCGTAAACCCGTATAATCACCAGCTACACCTGTTTGACAAGAACCAACCAGAAAACCTTGATTTCCTGAAGAAATTCCGTTCGGTTCTGACCCCGTGCAACGCCGCTGCGGTGGGCGAAGTGGGCGATGCCCAGCGGGGGTTGGAGATTATGGCGGAATACACCTCCGGCGGTGACAAGGTGCAGATGTGCTATCCGTTCGAGATGCTGCAACCGGCGCGGCTGACGGCGGGTGCTTTGGTCGACACCTTTGCGCGCATGACCGCGGTCGCGCCTGATGCTTGGCCCTGCTGGGCCTATTCCAACCACGATGTTATCCGGCATGTCACCCGGTGGGGTCTTTCCGATGTTGCTGCAAAGACTTACGCAACGTTGCTGATGTGCCTGCGCGGGTCGGTCTGCCTGTATCAGGGCGAAGAATTGGGGTTGCCTGAGGCGGAGATCGCCTTCGAGGATCTGCAGGATCCTTACGGCATTCAGTTCTGGCCGGAATTCAAGGGCCGGGATGGCTGCCGCACCCCAATGATCTGGGAGACGGACAACAACAATGGTGGCTTTTCCGCAGGCAAGCCGTGGTTGCCGGTCACGGCGTCGCATCTTGGCCTGTCGGTTGCGGCACAATCGGGTGACGCGACGTCGATGCTGGTGCATTATCGGGGCGCGTTGGGCCTGCGCCGCGCCCATTCTGCGCTGCGCCTTGGCGAAATGACGGCGCCGGTATCCGATAGTGATCTGGTGTGTTTTGAACGGCATGGCGATCAGACCATCTTCTGCGCCTTCAATCTGGGCGACACGACACGAGCGTTCGATCTGCCCGCAGGGGATTGGCAGGCCATCGGAACCGATATTGGCGGACAACACATTTCAAATGACAGGCACATGACGCTTGGACCATGGCAGTTCTGCCTGGCACTCAAAATCTGACGCAGGGGGGGAACCTGATGGCCGACCTAAAGCTCACGAATGTCGAAAAGGCCTACGGCGAGGTGAAGGTTCTGTCGAACATCAACCTCGACATCAAACGTGGTGAATTGATTGTGTTTGTCGGCCCGTCCGGTTGCGGCAAGTCCACGCTTTTGCGGATGATCGCCGGGCTTGAACGTATCACCGGCGGCACGCTGGAGATTGACAAGCGCGTCGTCAACGACGTGCCGCCCGCACAGCGTGGCATCGCAATGGTGTTCCAATCGTATGCCCTTTACCCGCATATGACGGTGCGCGACAACATGGCCTTCGCGCTGAAAATCGCCAAGAAATCGACCGCCGAAATTGCCGCCGCCATCGACAAGGCCGCACGGATATTGCAACTGACGCCCTATCTTGATCGCCTGCCGAAGGCGCTGTCGGGTGGCCAGCGCCAGCGCGTTGCCATCGGGCGGTCCATCGTGCGCGACCCCAAGGTGTATCTTTTCGACGAGCCGCTTTCCAATCTTGATGCCGCCCTGCGTGTGGCCACACGTCTGGAAATTGCGCAACTGAAAGAGGCGATGCCGGATCGCACGATGATCTACGTCACGCATGATCAGGTCGAAGCGATGACATTGGCCAGCCGGATCGTGGTGCTGGCGGGCGGTGGCATCAGCCAGGTCGGCACACCGCTGGAGCTGTACGAACGGCCAGAGAATGAATTTGTGGCGCAGTTCATCGGATCGCCGGCGATGAACCTGATGGACGGTGAAATCACCGAGACGGGCGCACAGACCACCATCAAGCTGATGAACGGCGGCATTGCGCGTGCGGCGATCGCAACAACGGCCGCCGACATAGGCATGCGGGTGCGTCTAGGCGTTCGGCCCGAGGATTTTCTGGAAACGCAAGGCGACGCGATCTTTACCGGCCAGGTCGAAATTACCGAGGCACTGGGCGAGGTAACACTGCTGTACTTCAAGAAGCAGGGCGACAACACGCAAGTTGTGGCCAAGTTGCCCGGCATCCATTCCGATCTGCGCCACAGGGTCGTCAATCTGGGGGCCGACCCGAAAAAGATCCACCTGTTTCACAACGGCAAGTCGCTTCTCTACCGCTAAGCTTGGTTGACAGCCGGTCGGAGCGGGCGCAGACCACGGATAGGGGTCCCGTCGGCCCCCGAGGGCAAAGGAGAAAGCCATGGCAAAGGGCCAGATGCGATCAAACAAGGAAGTGAAAAAACCGAAGAAAGACAAATCGAAGCCTGCGACGGTCGATAGCGGTGCCACGATGGGTCAACGGTTTGCAGCCGCCGCCGACAAGAACAAGGACGCGAAGAAGTAGGGATTGCGTGCCCCTGCGGTGACGATGGCAACCCGGCCAGTTGTCCTGGCCGCCATGTTGTCTTTCGTTGCCGGACCTGAGCATTGCATTGCGCAAAGCCGAGGTTTTGCCGTGTGGAACGCCCCTGTCCCACCTCGCCGCCCTATTCGGGGCACGGGATGCTGGCGGGTCAGTCGCGGCGAGAAGACGGGTTCCCAGTTTTGCGTCAGGGGTGACCGAGTGATAAATCGACACGTTTTTTGCACAGATGGGACTGCAGCCCTTAATTGCAATTCCTAGGAAAAATACCGCTTAAAGAATAGTTAGGCCGCGCACTAAGGACAATTTGGATTAACCTGACATTTTGCAACAGCGTCATGATGAAAGGCCACAGTCATGTCGCAGTCTCACCCCAGCGCATTTGCACACCATTTTTTTGATGTGCTGTCTCTCGATCCTGCCGCGTCAGCTTTGCCAGCGACGATGACCAGTCCCATGGCAAAGATTGATCAGACATTTGGTCGCTGGGCAAAGCAGGACAATATTCTGCGCGAAAGCGATGGCCCGGTTGTCGAAACAATCCAGGCCGCGCCGGTTACGACCGTTACCGGGACCAGCGGCAATGATACCCTTTTCGGGTCGCCAGCAAATGACTTGATCTTTGGTCTTGCTGGCGGTGACTGGATGTACAGTGGACCCGGCGACGATACAATCTTTGGCGGTGGCGCAAACGATGTTCTGTTTGCTGCTAACGGCAACGATCAGTTGCATGGCGATGCCCGAACCGACCGGCTTTACGGCGAAGAAGGCAATGATACCCTGTGGGGTGGCGATGGCGATGACGTCGTGAATGGTGGCATCGGCGCAGATGTGCTGTTCGGCGGCGCAGGCGCTGATACCTTCTATTTCAACCGGGCGGTCGAAATGGGTCTTGCGTCCGGCACCGTTGACCGGATTGAGGATTTTGAGTTTGGAATTGACAGGATCGCACTGGGTGCAATCGACGCCGACACAATCCACAATGGGAACAATGTGTTCCGGCTGAGCACGACCACATTGCATGATGGAAAGCCGGGGTCACTGCGCGTTGTAGTCGTGAATGACGATACCTTCGTGATGGGCGATCTGAACGGTGACAGCGTATCTGATTTCAGTATTCTGGTTGAAGGTATCCACCAATTGACGGCATCCGATTTCTACCTCTGAAGCGCGACCGCAGTTAAACCAGCGCCACCCACGCCCGCGCGATGGCAAGGCCCGCTGCATCTGACGCAACACCGGCGCTTTGGGCGAGGCCAGCGTGCCTGGCCACCCAACCGGGCTGCATCTTTTCGGTAAGATCGGGAAACTCCCGCGTCCAATCGGCCACGACGGCGCGGTTTGCCTCGAAATGAAACTGTGTGCCATAGGTGGCGCGGCCCAAGCGAAATGCCTGCTGATGGGCCCCCTTGCTTGATGCCAGGTGCACCGCCCCCGGGGGCGGCGTGAAGGTGTCGGAATGCCATTCAAAGATCGGGAATGTGGGCGGCAGATGCCCCAGAACCGGGTCGATCCTGCCAGCATCATTCAGCATCACGTCGCACCAGCCGAATTCGGGTGTCGTGCCGATCTGGTTCTGCGCGCCGTAGCCGCGCGCGAGGATCTGCGCGCCAAGACATATCCCCAGCACGGCCCGGCCATGATCTGTCATCTGACGCATTAGTCCGGCAAGTGCCGGCAAATAGGGGTGCGTGTGATCATCAATCGCGGTCTGCTCGCCGCCGAAGACCACCAATGCGTCATACTCATTGTCGGCTGTCGGCAAGGGCTGCCCACGGAACGGCTGATAAAGCGCGATGCGCGCGCCAGCCTCGTGCAGCGCCACGCCAACCTGGCCGTGATGTGTTATCTTGGTGTTTTCAACAATTGCGACGCGCATCCTGCCTCCCGCCCGGGTATTTTGGCATGCTGACCATGCGGTGCCGGGCAGTGCAAGCCCGGTTTTGCCCTTGCCAATCAGGCCACCGCATGAAACAGGGAACCGCCAAACGAACCCTTCCAAGGAGTGACCCATGGAGATTCGCGAGGCCCTGACCTTCGACGATGTCCTGCTTGTTCCCGCCGCCAGTTCGGTACTGCCGGGGGGGGCCGATACCTCGACCTTCGTCACCAGATCCATCCGCATGAACATTCCGCTGCTGTCGTCCGCGATGGACACGGTGACCGAGGCGCGCATGGCGATTGCCATGGCGCAAGCCGGCGGCATAGGGGTCATCCACCGCAATCTGGACATCGAGGCGCAGGCAAACGAGGTTCGGCGTGTAAAGCGGTTCGAATCCGGCATTGTCTACGCGCCGATCACCCTGACCCCGGACCAGACGCTGGCCGACGCAAAGGGGCTGCAAGCGCGCTACAACGTCACCGGCTTTCCGGTTGTCGATGATCTTGGTCGCGTTGTCGGCATCGTGACCAATCGCGACATGCGGTTTGCCTCGGACGACCGCACACCGGTACGGGTGATGATGACCACGAACAATCTGGCTGTGCTGCACGAACCTGCAGACCGTGACACCGCGATTTCACTGATGAAGGCGCGGCGGATCGAGAAATTACTGGTCACGGACGGGGCCGGTAAGCTGACGGGCCTGTTGACCCTGAAGGACACCGAACAATCCGTACTGAACCCGCATGCCTGCAAAGACGCGCTTGGCCGCCTGCGGGTTGCCGCTGCAACCACCGTTGGCGACGCAGGATTCGAGAGGTCTCGCGCGCTGATCGAGGCGGGTGTGGACATGGTGGTTGTCGATACCGCGCATGGCCATTCCGAAGGTGTTGCGCGCGCGGTCGAGCGTATCAAGGCACTGTCGAATTCGGTGCAGGTGGTGGCGGGAAATGTGGCCACGGCGTCCGCCACCCGCGCGCTGATTGAAGCTGGCGCAGACGCCATCAAGGTCGGCATTGGCCCCGGATCAATTTGCACCACCCGCATCGTGGCCGGTGTCGGTGTGCCGCAACTGACCGCGATCATGGACGCGGCCGGTGCTGCCGGCGACATCCCGGTGATCGCCGATGGCGGCATCAAATATTCCGGCGATTTCGCCAAGGCAATCGCTGCCGGCGCATCCTGTGCGATGGTTGGATCGGCGATTGCCGGCACTGACGAATCTCCCGGGGAAGTCATTCTTTATCAAGGGCGTAGCTTCAAAAGCTATCGCGGCATGGGATCGCTTGGCGCGATGGCACGCGGGTCTGCGGATCGCTATTTCCAGAAGGATGCGGCGTCGGACAAACTGGTGCCCGAAGGCATCGAGGGCCAGGTGCCCTACAAGGGGTCGGCGGCGGCTGTGGTGCATCAGTTGGTCGGCGGCCTGCGCGCAGCGATGGGCTATACCGGCAATGCCACCATCGCGGAAATGCAGACCAAGTGCACTTTCGTGCGCATCACCGGGGCGGGACTGAAGGAAAGCCACGTACATGATGTGCAGATTACCCGCGAAAGCCCGAATTACCGGGTGATGTGATGGGAAAATATACATGTATCAATGCCATGCAAGGCGTTCGTGATGTGACATGTTAGCTGCGGCCCGCGTATCCGCCGCCATGGAAGTGCTGGACCGCGCCCTAGGCGGCATGTCGCTGGATACCGCCCTGACCGCCTGGGGGCGGTCACACCGTTTTGCAGGGTCAACCGACAGGGCGGCGATCCGCGATCTTGTGTTTGATGGTTGGCGCTGCAAACGGTCTTATGCTGCCCTTGGTGGTGCGGAAACCGGTCGTGGCCTGATGCTGGGCCGCCTGCGGACACTGGGGCAGGACGAGGAGCGGGAGGTCTTTACCGGTGTGGGCCATGCGCCCGCCCCGGTCACCGCTGCCGATCTGCGCTGTGATCCGACCGGCCTTGCCGCACTGGATTGCCCGGACTGGCTTGGCCCGCGATTGCAACACAGCCTCGGCGCACGGTTTGCCCCTGTCTTGCAGGCCATGCAACACCGCGCACCGGTATTCTTGCGCGTCAATCTGGCCCGGATATCGCGCGATGCAGCTATGGAACTGCTTGCCGCTGACGACATTGCCACCGCTGCGCACCCATTGGCAGAGACTTCGCTGGAGGTCTTAACACCGACACGCAAGATTATGACAACAAAGGCGTACCTGTCAGGGCTGTTGGAATTGCAGGATGTCGCGTCTCAGGCGGTAATCGGGGATATTCCGCTGCAAGCCGGTCAAAAGGTGCTTGACTACTGCGCGGGTGGTGGTGGCAAGGCGCTGGCCCTTGCCGCGCGTCTTCCGGTGCAGATCTGGGCCCATGATGCTGATTTATCTCGCATGCGGGATATTCCCGAGCGTGCCGAACGTGCGGGTGCCACGATCACGATTGTTGCCGATCCTGCGAAGCAGGCACCCTACGATTTGGTTTTGGTCGATGCGCCGTGCTCCGGGTCGGGCAGTTGGCGCCGTGATCCGCAGGGCAAGTGGTCCCTGACCGAGGCGCGGCTTGCCGACCTGACGTCCCTTCAGGCGCAAATTCTTGATAAGGCCGCACCGCTGACAGGGCAGGGTGGGCTACTGGCCTACGCAACCTGCTCGCTTCTGGCCGAAGAGAATGAGGTTCAGATGGACCAGTTTCTGACGCGTTCCCCCGGCTGGCAGCACCTTTCGGATCGTCACTTGACCCCGCTTGATGGCGGGGACGGGTTCTACTTGTCGATCTTGCGGCGTGTATCTTAGAACAATAGACAACTTGCAGGTGTTTTTCAGTCGGTATTAAGCCCCAATTAACGTTTAGCCCATCGTATGGAGCCATCATCGTTCCGTGCGGAGAGGGCATTTGGCAAGATCAGCATCCAAAACCGGCAGTGTGATCAGCACGGCCCAAGGGCTCGCCCCGCGGGTCTGGGTGCTGTTTGCGGCGGTGTTGGCCTGCATTGCCGTGGGCCTTTGGGTGCCGGACCCGTCGCATAGGATGATTGCGATGGACGCAGGTGCCACGCTTGCCGTTCTGGCTGTACTGATACGAACGGTTGCGTTCCTCGACGATTCGCAGACACGGCGCGTAGACAAGCGCCTTGCCGCCCTCATTGGACTTGACGCCGCACCGTGCTTTACAACCGACGAACTGGGCGAAGTGAGCTATCAGAATGCCGCCGCAGCTGATCGGTTTGGTGTGAAGAATGGCGCAACGCTGGTCGCAACGTTGCAAGATCATTTTGCCAACCCCGGAGCCGTGCTTTTCCGGCTGCAAAACCGAGCAGCCAGCAGCGGTACCGCGCGGGAAGACGTGGTAACGCGGCGTGGTCACACGCGGCTATCCGTGCACAAAATCGCCCCCGCCCGGTTTCTGTGGCGGCTAGAGGAATTTTTGGACAGATCAACCGCCGGGCGCGGCGCGGAATCTCTAAGTTTGCCGATGCTCGTCTCGAACAAGAATGGCGTTGTCCTGTTTTCGAACGAAGCGATGCGCCGCCTGCTTGGCGCACGGCCAAAAAGGCTGGATCAGGTGTTCAACAGCGCTAACCCGCATTCGGGCGAAGAAGTAGAGATTAATTCCGGCACCGGCCCCCTGCGCGCCGTGCTGGCAGAAGTGGAAGGCGTGGGCGAACGGCGCGAGATCTACCTGATGCCGGTGCCGACACGGACGCTGGGCGAAACCATGCTGGCCGATTTCGAACATGTTCCGGTCGCCCTGATGAAATTTACCGCCGACGGCACATTGATCGTGGCGAACCGGGCCGCCCGTGATCTTCTGGGCCCCCATGTCGCGGCGGGGCAGATGTTTCATACCCTGTTCGAAGGCCTTGGCCGGCCCGTCGCCGATTGGCTGGGTGATGTGGTTTCGGAACGGATTGCCGTGGCGTCCGAGGTGTTAAGTACGACAACCGGCGAGACGGAGCAGTTCTTGCAGGTCAGTCTGCGCCGGTCGGTTGACCTTGGCAGGCCGGGCATTCTGGCCGTGCTGAACGATGCAACCGCGTTGAAAACGTTGGAAGAGCAGTTTGTTCAAAGCCAGAAAATGCAGGCCATCGGTCAATTGGCGGGCGGTATTGCGCATGATTTCAATAATCTGCTGACGGCCATTTCCGGGCATTGCGATCTGCTGTTGCTGCGCCATGACCGCGAGGATCACGACTATGCCGATCTGGTTCAGATCCACCAGAATTCGAACCGTGCTGCAAGCCTGGTGGCCCAGCTGCTGGCGCTGTCTCGCAAGCAGACCCTGAAGCCGGAACAGATTGATCTGCATGAGGCGCTGTCGGACCTGACGCATCTGCTGAACCGGTTGCTGGGCGAGAAAGTTAAGCTGCGGGTCGCATATGCGAGGGTGCTGGGTCCGATCCGGGCCGACAAGCGCAAGTTGGAACAGGTCTTGATGAACCTTGTCGTCAATGCCCGCAATGCAATGGAACAGGGTGGCACGATCTTGATCGAGACGGAACAAACGACGCTGACCGAGGACCTGCACCGCGATCGGGCAACGGTGCCGGCGGGTGACTACGCCCTGATCAGGGTGGTGGATACCGGCTGCGGAATTCCTGCTGACCGGCTGCAAAAGGTTTTCGAGCCGTTCTTCACCACGAAACGTGTGGGCGAAGGCACCGGCCTTGGCCTGTCAACAGCCTACGGCATCGTCAAGCAATCGGGTGGGTTCATTTTCGTCGACAGCATTTCGGGAAAGGGGTCAACGTTCCAGTTGTATTTCCCGATCCGCGAGGCCGAACTGCCGGATGAACCAGCCCCCGTCAAGGACCAGCGTCGCGTTTTGATGAAACAGGGCGAAGGCGTCGTTCTTCTGGTCGAGGATGAAGCCCCGGTGCGCGCGTTTGCCAGCCGTGCGCTGCGGATGCGCGGCTACACCGTGCTGGAGGCGGAAAATGCCGAAGAGGCTCTGAAGACCCTCGAAGACCCGACGCTGGAGGTTGATATCTTTGTGACCGATGTCGTCATGCCGGGGATGGACGGCCCGAGCTGGGTGCGCCAGGCGCTTTTGACGCGCCCGGACGTTCGGGTGATCTTCGTCTCTGGCTACGCCGAGGATTGTTTGTCCGAAGGCCAGGCGCGCATCCCGAATTCGGTGTTCCTGCCCAAACCATTTTCGCTGACTGACCTGACCACCACGGTGCAGGGACAACTGCACTAGCGCGGTTGCAAGTCACGCATTGCCCGGCTGCAACGTCCGATGCATCGCGAAGTCCCGCTCAGCATGGCGACGCAACAGGCTTTCGGTTTTCGTGCTCAGATCAAGGTGCCCTTGCGGTGAGACATTAAGCCGGGGCAGCAATATCTCGCAATTCAGCGCGTCCTCAAGAAAGTGAACGAAGGTGCCGATGTCTTCATACCGGAACAACTTGTCGACCCATTTGCCGTCGCCCATCCGCAAGAACCGGGCTTGTGATCCGACATTCGCAAATTCCGGACGATCTTCGCGGCAGTACGCCTGAACAAATTCGTCGAAGCTGATGTTCCTGGTGCTTTTATTCGGATTGCCGATCCCGTCCCGCTGACGGTAGCGATACCAGCTGCCCAGCCAATCCAGCGGCTCGCGGATCTGGGCCACCACAGTGAACGGTCCGCCCGCCGCGTCTTCCAGATAAGGGCGAAGAAATCGGTTATAGCGGTGCAGGGACGTATGCTTCAGCGGTGGCGGCCGAAGAATGGACAGGGCGGCCATCGATTCGAGGGCGGTCTCAATGGCTGTCGTTCCGGTCTTAGGAGTTGCGAGAAACACGAGTTTTGGCTTCCAGAAAACCAGCATTGCCACCCCTTTTTTGCGAAACACGCCATTTGCCGCCATCCTTTAACTAACCCTTAATGGTTTTCAGAAAAAGCTGAATTTAAGAAAAACAGATTGAAATGTTCCCGTTTTGATCTCATACCTACAAGAACACTTGGCGAACAAACGCAACGATTGCCGCTGGCATGCGGCTGTGAAATAAGGATAAGCACATGGCTTCGGCAACACTCCTTGATCTGAACGGAAGGCGCGAAATGGATAAGTCTGTGGATAAGTCTAAGGCGCTGGAAAGCGCGCTTGCGCAGATAGAACGGCAGTTTGGCAAGGGCTCGATCATGCGGCTGGGCGCGGACAGCCCGGCCATGGATATTGAGGCTACATCCACCGGCAGCATCGGGCTTGACATAGCACTTGGCATCGGTGGCTTGCCAAAGGGTAGAATCATCGAAGTCTATGGCCCGGAATCGTCGGGCAAGACCACGCTGACCCTGCACGTCGTGGCAGAAGAGCAGAAAAAGGGCGGCGTTTGCGCGTTTGTCGATGCCGAACACGCCCTTGATCCGCAGTATGCCAAAAAGCTTGGCGTCGATCTTGACGAATTGCTGATCAGCCAACCCGATACCGGCGAACAGGCGCTTGAAATTGTCGATACCCTGGTGCGGTCGGGCGCTGTCAGCCTTGTGGTGGTGGATTCGGTTGCCGCCCTGACGCCGAAAGCGGAAATCGAAGGCGACATGGGCGATATGCAGATGGGCGCTCAGGCCCGCCTGATGAGCCAAGCCATGCGCAAACTGACCGCCAGCATTGGGCGCAGCAATTGCATGGTCATCTTCATCAACCAGATCCGGATGAAAATCGGCGTCATGTTCGGATCGCCCGAAACCACCAGCGGCGGCAACGCGCTGAAATTCTATGCCAGCGTCCGGCTTGATATCCGCCGTATCGGCGCGATCAAGGACCGCGACGAAGTGGTCGGCAATACGACACGCGTCAAGGTCGTGAAGAACAAGGTGGCCCCGCCCTTCAAGCAGGTCGAATTCGACATCATGTATGGCGAGGGTATCTCGAAAGTGGGCGAGCTGGTCGATCTTGGCGTCAAGGTTGGCGTCGTTGAAAAGTCGGGCTCCTGGTATTCCTATGGCGACGAACGCATCGGGCAGGGGCGCGACAATGCCAAGCAATTCCTGAAGTCGAACCCATCCGTCGCGAAAGCCATCGAAGACAAGATCCGCGCCGCCAACGGGCTTGATTTTCATATGGCGGAAACCGCGTCCGGTGACGATCTGGTCGATATCTAAGCGCATCTTCCGCAAATTAGCTGAGCCCGGGCGATGCACGTCCGGGCCCATTTTGTTGGGCCAACCCTGTAAGGATGGACAGCCTGCAATCGCGGGGCTAAACGAGGGGCCGACCCGACCCGTTTTGCCCCGCAGAGAGCGCCATTCCCATGCCATCCTTGAACGACATCAGATCGACATTTCTGGATTTCTTCGTGCGCAACGGGCACCGGGCAGTGGAAAGCTCCTCCCTCGTGCCGCGCAATGATCCGACGCTGATGTTCACCAATTCGGGGATGGTGCAATTCAAGAATTGCTTCACTGGCGTTGAACAGCGGGATTATGTGCGCGCGACCTCCGCACAGAAATGTGTGCGCGCAGGCGGCAAGCATAACGATCTGGACAATGTCGGTCACACCGCGCGTCATCATACGTTTTTCGAAATGCTGGGCAACTTCAGCTTTGGCGACTATTTCAAAGCCGAAGCCATTGCTTTCAGTTGGGAATTGCTAACCCGTGATTTCGGCATCAACCGCGATAATTTGTGCGTCACCGTCTATCATACCGATGATGAGGCGGCCGATCTGTGGAAAAAGATCGCGGGCCTACCCGATCACCGGATCATCCGCATTCCCACCGACGATAATTTCTGGCGGATGGGGCCAACCGGCCCCTGCGGACCCTGCACCGAGATATTCTATGACCACGGCGATCATATAGCCGGAGGCCCACCCGGCAGCGCCGATGAAGATGGCGACCGATTCATCGAAATATGGAACAACGTGTTCATGCAGAATGAACAATTCGCTGATGGTACGATGCGACCCCTGGACATGCAAAGCATCGATACCGGCATGGGGCTGGAACGCATTGGCGCGCTGTTGCAGGGCAAGCATGACAATTACGATACCGACCTGATGCGCAGCCTGATCGAGGCATCAGCCCATGCCACCAGCACAGATCCCGATGGCCCGGGCAAGACCCATCACCGGGTTATTGCCGATCACCTGCGATCCACCTCTTTCCTGATCGCGGATGGCGTGATGCCCTCAAACGAGGGGCGCGGCTATGTCCTGCGCCGCATCATGCGCCGGGCCATGCGTCATGCCCACCAACTTGGCGCTAAAGACCCGGTGATGCACCGTCTGGTGCCGGCCCTTGTGCGCCAGATGGGGGCCGCATATCCGGAACTGGCGCGCGGTCAGGCGATGATCGAAGAAACCCTGCGGCTCGAGGAAACCCGGTTCCGCCAGACATTGGAGCGGGGCCTGCATCTGCTGGGCGATGAACTGGCACGGCTGCCCGATGGGGCGGCGCTGCCCGGCGCGACGGCGTTCAAACTTTATGATACCTACGGTTTTCCGCTGGATCTGACGCAAGATGCGTTGCGCGAACAGGGGCGCCTGGTGGACACGGTCGGTTTCGATGCCGCGATGGCGGATCAAAAGGCAAAAGCGCGCGCGTCATGGACAGGTTCGGGTGAGACATCTGATGCCGCGATCTGGTTCGATCTGTCCGATCAATATGGGCCAAGCGAATTTCTGGGCTATGACACGCAATCCGCAGAAGGTCAGGTTCTTGCGCTTGTCGCGGGCGGCGCGCCGGTGGTCAAGGTTGTCGCGGGTCAGGCTGTGCTGATCGTGCTGAACCAGACGCCGTTCTATGCCGAAAGCGGCGGTCAGGTAGGCGATACCGGGATTATCCGCACCGAAACCGGCATGGCGCGTATCATCGACACCCGCAAGGTCCAGGGCCTGATCCTGCATATCGCCGAGATTGCCGAAGGCGAAATTACGGCCGGGCAGGCCGCCACACTTAAGGTCGATGCCACCCGGCGCAATGCCATTCAGGCCAACCATTCCGCCACCCACCTGCTGAACGAGGCACTGCGCCGCACACTTGGCAGTCATGTAGCCCAACGTGGATCGCTGAATGCGCCAGATCGTTTGCGGTTTGATTTCAGCCATTCCAAGGGCATGACTGCCGAAGAAATGGCGCAGGTCGAGGCCGAAGTGAACGCGCTGGTCCGCCAGAACACCGCGGTAGAAACCCGGATCATGACGCCGGATGACGCACGCAGCCTTGGCGCGCAGGCGCTGTTTGGTGAAAAATACGGAGATGAGGTGCGCGTCGTGTCGATGGGCACGCAAGCGGGGTCTGGAAAGGGCCCTGACGGGCAGACCTACAGTCTGGAATTGTGCGGCGGCACCCATGTCGCGCGGCTGGGGGAGATTGGGGTGTTCCTGCTGCTGGGCGATTCCGCCTCGGCCTCGGGCATCCGGCGGATCGAGGCGCTGACGGGTACCGGCGCGCTGGCCCATATCAATGCCCAAATGAAACACTTGTCCGATGTGGCGGCGGTGCTGAAGACAATCCCCGCTGAACTCGCCGATCGCGCCAAAACCTTGCTGGAGGAACGTCGGCAACTGGCCAATGAAGTGGCGCAACTTCGCCGCGAGCTGGCCATGGGTGGCGGTTCGTCGAATGGCAACGATGCGAGAGAAATCAACGGGATACGCTTCATTTCGCAAGTGATGTCTGGTGTGTCGGGCAAGGATCTGCCGGGCCTGATTGATGAGATGAAGGCCCGGATCGGTTCTGGCGCAATTCTGCTTATCGCTGATACCGGGGCCAAACCCGCGGTGGCGGCGGGTGTTACCAAAGACCTTACAGACCGGCTTTCTGCCGTTGATCTGGCGCGTGCTGCGGCTGAAGCCCTTGGCGGCAAAGGTGGTGGCGGCAGGCCCGATATGGCGCAGGCCGGCGGCGTGGACATTGCGGGTGCCGACGCGGCCATCAAAGCCGCCGAAGCCGTGATCGGAGGATAGGCCATGCCAACTGCCCCCCAACCAACCGCACTGTGGATCGCCCATGTGCACGTCACCGACGCAGATGCCTATGCGCGCTATGCGGCAGGGGCAACCACGGCGATTGCCGCCCATGGCGGTGTGTTTCTGGCGCGCGGCGGGCGCTATGTGCAGCTTGAAGGCAATGACCGCGCGCGCAATGTGGTGGCACGTTTCCCCAGCCTGAAGGCGGCAACAGATTGCTATGCTTCGCCTGCCTATCAAGCGGCGTTGGCGCATGCCAAAGGGGCCAGCGTGCGTGATCTGGTTGTGGTGGAAGAAGTTGGCTGAACCGACCGGCTTTGCCGACCTGCTGGCGCGGCATGCCGGGGCGGGGGGACTGACGCTGATCTGCCTGCGCCCGGTGCGGTTGGGCACGGTGCAGTTGCCGCAACGCGTTGAGGTGGGCATTGACGGTCTGGTGGGAGATCATTCCCGCCCCGGGCCGCGTGCGGTGACGCTGCTTCAGGCCGAACACCTGCCAGTGATCGCCGCTCTGGCGCATATCGGCGCGGTTGACCCTGCTTTGCTGCGGCGTAATCTGGTGGTGTCGGGCATCAACCTGACGGCTTTGCGCAATCATCCGCTGCGCATTGGCGGCGCTGTGCTACGCCTGACGGTGCAATGCGCACCCTGTTCGCGGATGGAACGGGCTATCGGGCCGGGCGCTTATAACGCGATGCGCGGCCATGGTGGGTGGTGCGCCGAAGTGGTGGAGCCGGGCGAGATCGCCTTGGGCGATATCGTGGCGAGGGTTGCACTGTAGGCGTGGTTTAAGCCGCGCCCAACGATATCAAGCCGACTTCGACGCGCGTTTGCGCTCATGCGGGTCCAGATGCCGCTTGCGCATCCGCACGGCCTTTGGCGTGACCTCGACCAGCTCGTCATCGTCGATATAGGCAATCGCCTGTTCCAGCGACAGCTTCACCGGCGTGGTCAGCCGCACAGCCTCATCTGTGCCGGACGCGCGCACGTTTGTTAACTGTTTGCCCTTCAATGGGTTGATTTCCAGATCATTGTCGCGGTTATGTTCACCAATGATCATGCCGGTATAGACCGGTTCCTGTACGCCAATGAAGAAGTGGCCGCGATCTTCCAGCTTCCACATGGCGTAGGCCACGGACACACCGCTTTCCATCGAGATCAGCACCCCGGCACGACGCCCCTCGATCGGGCCCTTGTGCGGTGCCCATTCGTGGAACACCCGGTTCAAAACCCCGGTGCCGCGCGTGTCAGTCATGAATTGCCCGTGATAGCCGATCAACCCGCGTGACGGCACATGCGCGATGATCCGGGTCTTGCCCACACCGGCGGGCTTCATTTCCACGAGATCGCCCTTGCGCGGCCCGGTGATCTTTTCGATCACGGCGCCGGTGTATTCGTCATCAACGTCAATCGTGACTTCTTCGATCGGCTCGCAGCGCACGCCGTCAATGGTCTGAAACAGTACGCGCGGGCGCGAAATTGACAGCTCAAACCCCTCGCGGCGCATGTTTTCGATCAGCACGCCCATCTGCAATTCGCCGCGACCGGCAACCTCGAACGCGTCGCCGCCGGGGGTGTCGGTTACCTTGATTGCGACGTTGATCTCGGCTTCTTTCATCAGACGCTCGCGGATGACGCGGGATTGCACCTTGGTGCCGTCTTTGCCAGCAAGCGGGCTGTCGTTGATCCCGAAGGTAACAGAAATGGTTGGCGGATCAATTGGTTGCGCGGGCAGGGCGATTTCATTTTCCAACGCGGACAAAGTGTCGGCGACAGTCGCCTTGGACATGCCGGCAAGTGTGATGATGTCGCCGGATTCGCCCACGTCGATCTGGGTTTGCGACAGACCACGGAACGCCAGCACTTTCGATACCCGGAATTGTTCCAGCTTTTCGCCATCGCGCGACAGCGCCTTGATCGTATCGCCTGCCTTCACTGTGCCCGCCTCAACCCGGCCGGTCAGGATGCGACCAATGAATGGGTCGGCCGACAGGGTAGTTGCCAGCATCTGGAACGGCTCGCTCCGGCGGGCAAGTTGTGCGGGTTGCGGCACATGTTTCAAGACCAGATCATATAGCGCCGACAGATCCTTGCGCGGCCCGTCCAGTGCGACATCCGCCCAACCGGCACGACCAGAGGCGTAGAGCACCGGAAAATCAAGCTGGTCGTCATCGGCCCCAAGGTTAGCGAACAGATCGAACACCTCGTTCAGCGCGCGGTCAGGTTCGGCGTCGGGCTTGTCGACCTTGTTCAGCACCACGATCGGGCGCAGCCCCAACGCCAGCGCCTTCGAGGTCACGAATTTGGTCTGCGGCATCGGCCCCTCGGCTGCATCCACCAGCAAAACCACACCGTCCACCATCGACAGGATACGTTCCACCTCGCCACCAAAATCAGCGTGACCGGGGGTATCGACGATGTTGATCCGACGCCCATCCCATTCCAGCGAGGTGCATTTCGCCAAAATCGTGATGCCGCGTTCGCGTTCGATATCATTGCTGTCCATCGCCCGTTCAGCCACGGCCTGATTGTCGCGGAATGCGCCGGACTGTTTCAGCAATTCGTCCACAAGGGTCGTTTTGCCATGGTCAACGTGCGCGATGATCGCGATATTGCGAAGCTCCATCGGGAGGGTCTCTTTCTTTCGCCACTTGGGCATTTCTCGGCTTTGGCGCGGCGATACAGCAGATGCCGGGCAAAGACCATAGCTTCCTTTCTGCAAGTGCAACATCAGCGTTGAATGAATTCTTTCGCCCCGGCTGAAACTATCTAAGGATCGGTGACGTAACCCGAACACCTGTAGTCTTTTGCGTCCGCACCCATTTGCCCACCCCCGAGCCTCTAACATCGGCACCGAACAGCCCAGATTAACGTCGCAGGCGGAGAACAGAGCAAGCGCCCGCCGGCCCAAAACAAGGAAAAGTCGCATGAAGAAAACGCATCTGACCGCCATTGTTGCCACGGTTTTTAGTTTAGGCGCACCAGCCCAAGCCGCCGTGTTGTCATTCGACTTGTCCGGGCTGGAAGACAGCTTCCTGACCTTAGGTCCAGTTTCGGGCGGCTTCACCTTCGATACCGATGCGCAGGCTTTCAGTGCGATCGAATTCAGGACCGATCTTGAGACTTATGCGGGGTCATTTGCCAGCATTCTGGATGGCACCGGCTTTGGATTACCTGCCAGCCTCTTTCGCTTTCAGACGCCTCTAAGCACGTTCTTCTTTGGCATCGATGCGCCTGATCTTGGTCGTCTGGCACTGGGCATCGGCGAAAGCCTCTTCTTTGACAATGTTTTTGGGTTTGAATCCGATGAAGTGACCTCTGATTTTCAGATCGGTCTGGACGGCAGGTTCGCGGTCTATTTCGGAAATGTGGGTGTCACCCGATTGCCCGATGCCGTCGCCCCGGTGCCAGTTCCACCGGCCTTGACGTTGTTGGCCGCGGCGCTTGCCGGGCTTGGCCTTCTGGCGCGTCGCCGAAGGGAAAAGCTGGCGTAGCGCCAAGGATCAATCGGCAAGGCCACTCATATCGCGCGGCCTTGCTGTGTTCAAAGCGTCACTCACATCGCCTTGTTCAGATACTCATCGACCTTTTCCAGATAACCGATGGTGGTCAGCCATTTTTGATCGGGCCCGACCAGCAGCGCCAGATCCTTGGTCATATGGCCGTCTTCCACGGTATCGACCGTCACCTTTTCCAACGTCTCGGCAAAGCGCATCAGTTCGGCATTGTCGTCCAGCTTGGCACGATGTTTCAGGCCCCCGGTCCAGGCGTAGATTGATGCCACCGAATTGGTCGAGGTTTCCTTGCCTTTCTGGTGCTGGCGGAAGTGACGGGTCACGGTACCATGTGCCGCTTCAGCCTCCACGATCTTGCCGTCAGGGGTCATCAAGACGCTTGTCATCATGCCTAGCGATCCGAAGCCTTGTGCCACCAGATCGGACTGCACATCGCCATCATAGTTCTTGCAGGCCCAGACATAGCCGCCCGACCACTTCATCGAAGACGCCACCATATCGTCAATCAGGCGATGTTCATAAACGATGCCCTTAGCCTTGAATGCCGCGGCAAATTCGGCCTCATAGATCTGCTGGAACAAGTCCTTGAACCGCCCGTCATACGCTTTCAGGATGGTGTTCTTGGTCGACAGATACACGGGCCAGCCAAGGTTCAGGCCATAATTCAGCGACGCCCGTGCGAAGTCAATGATGCTGTCGTCAAGGTTGTACATACCCATATAGACGCCTGACGAGGGCGCGTCGTAAACGTCACGCTCGATCACCGTGCCGTCGTTGCCGACGAATTTCATGGTCAGCTTGCCCGCACCGGGAAAGCGGAAATCGGTCGCGCGGTACTGATCGCCAAAAGCGTGGCGACCCACCACGATCGGCCGGGTCCAACCCGGCACAAGGCGCGGAACGTTCTTGCAGATGATCGGTTGGCGGAAAATTACGCCACCAAGGATGTTGCGGATTGTCCCGTTCGGGCTTTTCCACATCTGTTTCAGGCCAAATTCCTCGACCCGCGCTTCATCGGGTGTGATGGTCGCGCATTTTACTCCGACGCCGTATTTCTTGATGGCGTTCGCACTGTCGATCGTCACCTGATCATTGGTGCGGTCACGTTCCTCGATCCCCAGATCGTAATATTTCAGATCGATGTCCAGATAAGGCAGGATCAGCTTTTGTTTGATGAAATCCCAGATGATCCGGGTCATTTCATCGCCATCAAGTTCGACGACGGGATTGGCGACTTTGATTTTGGTCATGCTGCCCTAACCTTTCAAACATGGACTGTGTTGTGACGGGCGTAGATGAAAAACGTATGAATGTGAAGGCAGTATACGGTCGCATACAGAATTGCACGCCGATCAGCGCTGGAAGAACACGCGCGACTTTATTTGAAGCCAATCCCACAATCGAGGCGCACCCAGCGCAATCTTGACCCCGACCCGGGTCTCAAGCTGATCGGCGGTAACATTATAATCCAGCCAGGTGCCACCCCCTGACTGAAGATTGTGCATCACCGGTTGCGCCCTGTCCAAGGCCTTGGCAAACCGGGCGTCCGGCGTCGCGGCAGCCTCGAATTCTTCCCACAACGCGCGCAGATCGTCGCGCAGATCGGTAGGCAACAGCCCGAAGATGCGGTTGGCCGCGCGTGCCTCGGCGGCTTGGGTCTCGGCACTGGCATGTGCCGCACCGTTCGCCGAATGAATTGGCACGTCGCCTACGTCGATTTCCACCAGATCATGCAGGATCAACATCCG